>CANQTL010000021.1 GCA_947626775.1 uncultured Lachnospiraceae bacterium
TGCATAAACAGTATACTTCTTGGCATTTCACACAGAAAAATCCCGCACAGATGTGCGGGACTTTGTCGACAGTCTGGGAGTCTGCCGTGCGGCAGACTCTTTTAAGCAGAGAACGGTTTTGATATACTCAAAGAAAATAATCGGAAAGGACGAGATTATGATACTTTGCATTGCGACAGCTCCATGCAGGGTCTGAGGACTGCATGGAGGGACGGCTCCGTGCCGTAAGCCTCAGGCTTTGCTCTTGTTCGGTGAAAAAAGAGAAAAGGAGCAAAGACAATGAAGACAAAAAAAGATCATAACGTATGCGCACTGAGGGATTTTTATATCTTATGGAGCACACAGAGCGTTTCGCAGCTTGGGAGCAGTATCACGGCGTTTGCGCTGACGCTGTGGCTGTATGAGAGGACGGGTTCGTCCCTGAGCACGGCGGCGCTCACCATCTGTTTCTACGGGCCGTATGTGCTCGCCAGCATCTTCGCGGGGGCGCTGGCCGACAGACTGGATAAGAAGCGCGTCATGCTGGCCTGCGATCTGGCTGCGGCCCTGTGCACGGTTTTGGTATACGTTCTGTTTCGGGCGGATTGTCTGGAGGCGTGGCAGCTCTATGTCATAAACGGGATAAACGGTCTGATGAATACGCTGCAGCAGCCGGCTTCCGAGGTGGCGATGACGCTCATCGTGCCCGAGAAGGATTACCAGAGGACCAGCGGGCTGCGGTCGCTGTCAAGATCCCTGATCGACATTCTGCACCCGATGATCGCCACGTCGCTGTATTCGCTCATAGGACTTACGGGCGTCATAACGGTCGATCTGGGGAGCTTTGCCATCGCGTTTGGAGCGTTGTTGACCGGCATCCGGATCCCGGAGAGCAGATGCGGAAGAAGCGAGCCGGTGCTGACTTTCGCGCGGGAAGGATTGGCATTTTTAAGGAGGGAGCCGCTGATTTGCCGGCTGATTCTGTTTATGGCAGGGGTCAATCTGACGGCGTCGGCCTTTGACGCGGCGCTGCCGGGGTATGTGATTCCGAATCCCAGAGGCGGCGTTTCCATGCTCGGAATTGTCACCTCCTGCGCGGGGATTGCCATGGCCGCCGGCAGCCTGCTTGTCTCTGTCCTGCCGCGGCCCCGGGACAGGGTGCGGGTGATCTGGCTCACAATGCTCTTCTCGCTCGGGAGCGAGAATTTCCTGCTGGCCTTTTCCCGAGAACCCGTATTGTGGTGCGCAGGGCAGATCGCCGGCTGGCTTCTCGTGCCGGTTATGGACGCCAATCTGGACGTGATTCTCAGAACGGGCATTCCCGTGGAACTGCAGGGAAGAGTCTATGCCTGCCGCAATACGCTTCAGTTTTTTACCATACCGGCGGGGCTGTTTATGGGAGGTTTTCTGGTGGACCGGGTGTGCGAACCCTTCATGGCGGCGCACGGCGACGCGGCCATTCTCAGAATCTGCTTCGGGAGCGGCAAGGGATCGGGAGCGGCGCTTGTGATGTTTCTGCTCGGCGTGGGCGGGAGCGCGCTGTGTCTGTTTACCGGGAGACGGCTGAGAGGGAAGGGACAATAAGAAGATATATTTGTCAATGAAAAATACTTGACACCTTATTTCCGATATAGTACAATGCATAAGTCGGAGCCGACGAACCGCATCCGACCGGAGTTGTGGCATGGAGAAGATCGTAGAGCAGGGTCTATTATATGATTTCTATGGAGAACTGCTGACGAAGCACCAGCGGCGGATCTATGAGAGCATCGTGTACGACGACCTCTCGCTGGGCGAGATCGCCGAGGAGGAGGGCGTCAGCAGACAGGCGGTGCACGACATCGTGAAGCGCTGCGACAGGGCGCTGCAGGGATACGAAGAGAAACTGCGTCTCGTGGCGAAGTTTGAGAGCATCAAGGATAAGGTGGCCCGCATCAGCCGTCTGTCGGAAGAGTACAGGGACGGCGCGGCGGATATGGCCGCATACAGTACGCGGGTGAAGGAATTGTCCGAGGAGATCCTGCAGGAATTATAAGAGCATGGAGAAAACCGGCAATGACGGGAATCATCGGGAGCGTCAGAGAACTGACGCGGTATCGGAAGGGCGTGCGGTCATATGGCATTTGAGAGTCTTACGGACAAACTGCAGAATGTGTTTAAGAACCTGAGAGGCAAGGGCCGTCTCACCGAGGAGGACGTCAGAACCGCTCTCAGAGAGGTGAAGATGGCGCTTCTGGAGGCGGACGTCAACTTCAAGGTAGTCAAACAGTTCGTCAAGTCCGTGGAGGAGCGCGCCATAGGCGCGGACGTGCTGAACGGACTGAATCCCGGGCAGATGGTGATCAAGATCGTCAATGAAGAGATGGTCGCCCTGATGGGGTCCGAGACGACGGAAATCGCGCTGCAGCCGGGCAAAGCGGTCACGGTTATCATGATGTGCGGTCTGCAGGGCGCGGGCAAGACTACTACCACGGCGAAGATCGCGGGCAAGCTGAAGCTGAAGGGCAAAAAACCGCTTCTCGTCGCGTGCGACGTCTACAGGCCGGCGGCAATTAAGCAGCTGCAGATCAACGGCGAGAAACAACAGGTGGACGTGTTCTCCATGGGAGAAAACCACAAACCCGTCAATATCGCCAAAGCGGCTCTGGAGCACGCGGAGAAGAACGGGCACAATGTGGTGATCCTGGACACCGCCGGACGTCTCCACATCGATGAGGAGATGATGGAGGAACTCAAAGAGATCAAAGACAGCGTGACCGTACATCAGACGCTCCTCGTGGTGGACGCCATGACGGGACAGGACGCGGTCAACGTGGCCCAGGATTTCGACGAGAAGATCGGGATCGACGGGGTCGTCCTCTCGAAGATGGACGGCGATTCCAGAGGCGGCGCGGCGCTCTCCGTCAAGGCCGTGACGGGCAGGCCGATCCTGTATGTCGGCATGGGTGAGAAGCTGTCCGATCTGGAACAGTTTTATCCGGAACGTATGGCGAGCCGCATCCTCGGCATGGGCGATGTGCTGACGCTGATTGAGAAGGCGCAGCAGAATATCGATATCGACGAGGAGAAAGGAAAGCAGATGACTGCCCGCATGAAGAAGGGCAGATTCGATTTCGAGGACTATCTGGAGAGCATGAAGCAGATGCGCAATATGGGCGGTCTGTCCGGTCTGCTCGGTATGCTGCCCGGCATGGGAAAGCAGATGGGCGACATCGAGTCCATGGTAGACGAAAAGCAGCTGGCGCATATGGAGGCGATCGTGCTGAGCATGACGCCTGAGGAGAGACAGAACCCGAAACTGCTGAATCCCAGCCGCAAGGCGAGGATCGCGAGGGGATCAGGCGTCGATATCTCGGTTGTCAATCGTTTTATCAAGCAGTTTGAGCAGTCCCAGAAGATGATGAAGCAGATCCCCGGCATGATGGGCGGTAAGAAGGGCAGGGGTCTGTTCGGAGGTATGGGCGGTTTAGGCGGTATGAAGTTCCCGTTTTAGGGTTTCCTCATAAATTATTTATCATTATTTTCACATGGAGGCAGAGAAAAATGGCAGTTAAGATCAGATTGAGAAGAATGGGACAGAAGAAAGCTCCTTTCTACAGAATCGTAGTGGCGGATTCCAGAGCGCCGAGAGACGGCAGATTCATCGAGGAGATCGGCACGTACGATCCGAACACGGATCCCAGCACCTACAAGGTTGACGAGGAGGCCGCCAGGAAGTGGCTCAATAACGGAGCGCAGCCGACAGAGATTGTCAGCAAGATTTTCAAGAACGTAGGCATAACAAAATAGCGATTGCCGATACGGATAAGTATGCGGGCAGCAAGGCTTTTGGAGGTGGACTATGAAGGAATTGGTTGAAGTGATCGCAAAAGCGCTTGTCGAGAACCCTGACGAGGTGGTTGTGACCGAGAAGGAAGAGGGCAGACATATCACTGTGGAGCTTCATGTTGCGGCTTCGGATATGGGCAAGGTGATCGGCAAACAGGGACGCATTGCCAAGGCGATCCGCTCTGTAGTGAAAGCTGCGTCATCGAAAGGCAATAAGAGAGTGGACGTTGAAATCGTTTAATCGGACAGCCTCATGGAAGATCCCGTGGGGCTGTTGTTCTGTCCGCGGCAAAGCCGCAGGGCAGGACGGATGCGGAGGAAGCAATGGTATCTGAGATGCAGGTGGGCGTCATCACGCAGACGCACGGAATCAAAGGGGAAGTCAAGGTTTTCCCCACGACGGACGACGCGGGCCGTTTTAAAAAGCTGAAGAAAGTTTTCCTGGACAACGGCAGGGAACGCCTGGAGCTGGAGATCGAGGGCGTCAAATTTTTCAAGCAGTACGTCATCCTCAAATTCAGGGGCTATGATTCCATCAACGATATTGAAAAGTACAGGGGAGCCGCCCTGTATATCCGGCGCGAACAGGCGGTCAGTCTGCAGAAGGACGAGTACTTTATCGCCGATCTGATCGGCGCGGAGGTCGTGACGGAGGACGGCGCGCATTTCGGCACGATCCGGGACGTGCTGGTCACCGGCGCGAACGACGTCTATGTGGTGACGCGGGACGACGGATCGGAGGCGCTGCTTCCCGCCATTCGGGAATGCGTCAGAAAAGTGGATATCGAGAGGGGCAGAGTGACCGTTCATATTATGGACGGACTGCTGTGACGGGACGGCGAAACGGCCGGATCTGAATTTGGGAAACGGAGCGGCGAGATGCATTTTTATATTCTGACACTTTTTCCGGAGATGGTCATGCAGGGGCTTGGCACGAGCATACTCGGGAGAGCCGCGCAGAGGGGACATATCTCTGTCGAGGCGGTGAATATACGCGATTACACGCTGGATAAGCATGGTAAAGTGGACGATTACACCTACGGGGGAGGCGCCGGGATGCTCATGCAGGCCCAGCCGGTCTACGATGCGTGCATGGCGGTGCAGGAGCGTATCGCGAAGCGCTGCGGGGAGGACGGGCGCGCGGCGGGCGCGCGGGTCGTCTATGTAACGCCCCAGGGCCGGACTTTTCATCAGGAGATGGCGAGGGAATTCGCGCGGGAGGAGGATCTGATCTTTCTGTGCGGACACTATGAGGGGATCGACGAGCGGGTGCTGGAAGAGATTGTCACGGATCAGGTTTCCATCGGCGACTATGTGCTGACGGGCGGCGAACTGCCCGCGATGGTGATGGTCGACGCCATCGCCAGGCTGGTGCCGGGGGTGCTGCACAATTCCGAGTCCGCCCTGACGGAGACGTTTCACGACGGACTGCTGGAGTATCCGCAGTATTCCAGACCGGAGATCTGGCACGGAAGGCGGGTGCCGGAGATCCTGCTCTCGGGGGACCATGCCAGGGTGGACGCATGGCGGCTTGCACAGTCGCTGGAGCGCACGAAAAGGCTGCGGCCCGATCTGTACGAGGCGTATATGGCGGCGAAAAACGCTCCGAAAGAGACAAAAGAATAAGAATTGCTTGCAATTTGCCGGGATCTATGCTAAATTGTTAATGTTGCGAAAAAGATGGTCCTCTGTTACCGCGCGTATTAAGAACATCCATATCAATAGGAGGCAGATTATGAACGATATTATCAGAGAAATCGAAAAGGAACAGCTGAAAGAGAACGTCAGCGATTTTAATGTCGGCGATACCGTCAAGGTATACGGCAAAATTAAGGAAGGCAACCGCGAGAGAATCCAGATCTTCGAGGGCACCGTGTTAAAGATACAGGGCGGAAGCAGCAGAGCGACTTTTACCGTGCGCAAGGTATCCAACGGCGTTGGTGTTGAGAAGACATGGCCCCTTCACTCTCCCAACGTAGAGAAGGTGGAGGTTGTGAGAAGAGGTAAGGTGAGACGTGCGAAGTTAAATTACCTGAGACAGCGCGTCGGCAAGAAGGCTAAGGTCAAAGAGATTGTAAAATAATGGTATATGAGATCTGTTAGAATGCGCGGCAGATACCTCGAAGCGGTTTGGGGTATCTGTTTTTGCGTGTATTTGCTTTTAGGTGCGTTTGTTGATATAATGTGAACTTGGAGGAGCGATCCCATGCCGAGAAGAAAAGGACTGACTTTTTATCAGAAGAAAAAAAAGTGGAATCCGACGCTCATCAAGGATATCTTCGAGATGCTGATCGGCTCCGTCATCGTCGTTTTTCTGGCGCTTGTGATCGTGTTTTCCGTGGGGATGAAGACGAGCATCGTCGGGGATTCCATGGAGCCGGGTCTTGTGAGCGGACAGGAGATTCTGATCAACCGGGTCGTGTACCGTTTCTCGGCTCCCAAGCGCGGGGACGTGGTCGTCTTTTGGCCGAACGGCAACCAGAACTCGCACTATTATGTGAAAAGGGTCGTCGGGCTGCCCGGAGAGATCATACAGATCCGGGACGGACGCGTCTATGTGGACGGCGTCTTGCTGGAAGAGGACGGCAGTTACGACAGCATGGCGGACGCCGGGATCGCGGAGCATGAACTGACGCTCGCGGCGGACGAGTACTTTGTGCTGGGGGACAACCGAAACAGCAGCGAGGACAGCAGATCTGGCAATATAGGCGCCGTCAAGAGAGACAATATCATCGGAAAGGCATGGTTCCGGCTGTCCCGGGAGTGGGAGAACATCGGGCTGATCGAGTAACCGTGAAGGGACGGATACATATGAATTACCAGTGGTACCCGGGTCATATGACCAAAGCCAAGAGAATGATGCAGGAAAACATGGGGCTGATCGATCTTGTGATCGAAGTGGTGGATGCGAGGATTCCGCTGAGCAGCCGCAACCCCGATATAGACGAGCTTGGCAGAAATAAATTCCGGGTGATCCTGCTCAACAAATCCGATCTGGCCGACGCGGAGGCGAACCGGCTCTGGATGGAATATTTTAAGGAGAAGGGCTTCCACGCGCTGGAGGTGAACGCCAAGAGCGGGCAGGGCCTGAGATCCCTGCAGGGAATTGTCAGGGAAGCGTGCAGGGAGAAGATCGAGCGGGACAGAAGGCGCGGGATCAAAAACCGGCCGATTCGCGCGATCGTGGTTGGAATACCGAACGTGGGCAAGTCCACTTTCATCAATTCCTTCGCGGGCAAGGCCTGTACCAAAACGGGAAACAAGCCGGGCGTCACCAAGGGGAAACAGTGGATCCGCATGAACAGGGAGCTGGAACTTTTGGATACGCCGGGGATTCTGTGGCCGAAGTTTGAGAGCGAGGAAGTGGGGAGAAATCTTGCGCTGACAGGCTCCATGAACGACGAGATCCTGGAGATGACACAGCTCGCCTCGGATCTTCTCGGCTATCTGCTGTCACATTACAGGGAGCAGCTCGCCGGGAGATATCAGATGAGCGATTCCGGGGACATGGATACGGCGCTCGCGGTGCTTACGCATATATGTGAGATCCGCGGATGCTACAGGAAAGGACAGGAACCGGATTACGAGAAAGCGGCTTCGGTTCTGATGGACGATTTCAGAAGCGGCAGGATCGGCAGGATCACGCTGGAACTGCCCGCGGACGTCTCTTGAGAATACGGGTGAAACGGATGAAAGACAGAATCGAGGAAACAGCGTCATGAAGAAAGTGTTGAAGGAGATTTTGAGCACCAGCGTCTATATTTTGTTTGTCCTGTGTGCCGTCTATCTGGTGATTCATTTCGTGGGCCAGAGAACACAGGTGCTCGGCAGTTCCATGGAACCGAAACTGAGCAGCGAGGACAATCTGATCGTGGACAAGATCAGCTACAGACTGCATGAACCGGAGCGTTTTGACATCGTTGTCTTTCCCTTTCGGTATGAGAAAAATACCTATTACATCAAGCGCATTATCGGTCTGCCGGGAGAGACCGTGCAGATCGACGAGGAGGGCAATATCCTGATCAACGGGGAGGTGCTTGCCGAAAACTATGGCAAGGAAGTGATCCGGAATCCGGGAAGGGCGTATGAGGAGATCCGGCTGGGCGACGACGAGTATTTTGTGATGGGCGACAACAGAAATAACAGTACGGACAGCAGGGATCCTTCCGTGGGCAACATCAGGCGCAGCGAAATCATCGGAAGGGCATGGCTTCGCATCTGGCCGCTTGACAAGTTCGGACTGATCAGGCACAGGTGAGGAAGAAGGGCGATGGCGGAAGCAATCAGGGATATCAGGGCCAGAATACAGGCGGCAAAGCCGGAGGAACTGCCGGCGCTGCTTGAAGAATATGGACAGGATGAGCGTGCGGGCGTACGTGCGGCTGTGGAACAGGGCCGGAGGCGTCTGGCCGCCTATGAGAGGGAAGTCGCCCGCTGTGAGGCGCTTCAAAAATATGAGCGGGAGTATGCGGCCTACGCGCACATATGCGGTATCGACGAGGTGGGGCGCGGCCCGCTGGCCGGTCCTGTGGTGGCAGGCGCCGTGATCCTTCCGAAAAATTGTGATATTTTGTATATCAACGATTCCAAGAAACTGTCCGAAAAGAAGAGAGAGGAGCTCTATGATGTGATCATGGAGCGGGCGGTCGCCGTGGGGATCGGTTACAGCGCGCCTGCGAGGATCGACGAGATCAATATTCTGCAGGCGACTTATGAGGCAATGCGGCAGGCGGTCTCACAGCTTGCGGTGAAGCCGGATCTGCTCCTGAACGACGCGGTTACGATACCGCAGATTTCGATCCGACAGGTCCCGATCATCAAGGGGGATGCCAAAAGTATTTCCATCGGCGCGGCGAGCATTGTGGCGAAAGTCACAAGGGACCGGCTGATGGCGCGCTACGACTCGATCTATCCGGAGTACGGTTTCGCGTCGAACAAGGGCTACGGCACCCAGGCGCATATCGACGCGCTGCAGAAGTACGGGCCCTGTCCGATCCACCGGAGATCGTTTATCACACATTTCTGCTGAGCCGGCAGGCGGGCGAGAGGGAAAAAATTGAATCTGGGGAATATTTTTAAGAGGGATAACCAAAATATCAGACCGGCGGACACGGTGAAAGTCTCCGATTCCATGTCCAGGGGAGAGCGGGCCTACCGGATCCAGAGCGAGATCCGCAGTCTCGTGCCGGGGCAAACGATACAGGGTTCCGTGGTCAGCCGCGACGGCAGTTCCGTGCAGATCGCGCTCAGGCAGAATATGCTGATCAGCGCGCGGATCGATCAGAGCATCAGCCTGGCGCTGGGACAGAATATGAGTTTCGAGGTGAAGGCGAACAACGGTTCCGTGCTCTCGCTGACGCCGCTGTACGCCAACATGGCAAACGAACCCACCGTCATGCGGGCGCTGGACGCGGCTGGGCTGCCGGAGACGGCCAACAATATCGAGATGGTGGCGGTTATGATGGAGGAGGGAATGCCGATCGACAAGGAGGCGCTCGCCAATATCAGCCGCTTTATGATGGAATTTCCCGCGCAGAATCCGGCGACGCTCGTACAGATGACGAGACTGGGCCTGCCGATTACGGAGGAGACGATCGAGCAGTTCGAGCAGTACCGACAGACGAATCACCAGCTTGTCGGGAGCGCGGAGGAGATTATGAACGAACTGCCGCAGATTTTCCGAGAGCTGGCCGGAGAGGGCAGGATGGATCAGGCGGTCGCATTTTACAGGAACGTACTGGACATTTTCCTGAGCCATACGCAGACGGACGCCGAAGGGACGGCTGCGGTGAAACAGGAAGCGCAGGCGCAGACCGCGGACGGCACGACGGCGGCGCCGGAAGCGCCGGACGGCGTTAAGACCGCGCGGGAGGCTCAAGCGGAAGGCAGCGCGCAGCAGGCCCAGGCGGAAAACGCGGCAGCCCAGGTAAAGAGCAGCGCGGCGCAGACCGTGATCGATATGGCGGGAATGAGAGAGAGCGCGCCAGCGTCGGAAGAGGGCCGGCCCGCGCTTCAGGAATCCGTTCTCACGGATAAACAGTGGAATACGCTTGGCAGTCTGCTGAGGGATCTGGGCGCGGACGAACAGACGGCGCAGAGGGTTGGAAACGGAGAGATGTCTTCCGGGGAGACGCTTGCGTTGATCCGCAGTCTTCTGCCCCGCGTCGATGCGGACGATCCCCATGCGCGCCTGATGGCCCGGGTGCTCGACAGCAGGGAATTCTCGGCGCTGCTCAGGGAAGAGATGGGGAAGCAGTGGCTGATCGAGCCGAAGGACGTGGCCGATCCGCACAAGGTGGAACAGCTCTACGAGCGGGTGAGAGAACAGGCGATGCGCCTGCACGAGGCGATGCAGGAAGTCGGCAAAGCGGATGCGCCGGCGGCGAGAAGCGTTCAGAATCTGCAGAACAACGTGGATTTTATGAACCAGCTCAACCATATGTTTACCTATGTCCAGCTTCCGCTCAAACTGGCGGGGAACAACGCCCACGGCGATCTGTATGTCTACACAAACAAGAAGAACCTTGCGGCGAAAGACGGGAGTGTGAGCGCGCTGCTGCATCTGGATATGGAGCATCTGGGGCCGCTGGACGTCTATGTGACGATGCAGCAGAACCGGGTGAACACGAATTTTACACTGCAGGACGAGAGCACCCTGGACCTGATAGAGGAGCACATCCATCTGCTGGATGAGAGGCTGGCAGGGCGGGGGTATGATCTGAAGGCGCAGTTTTCCGTGAAGGAAGAGGCGCAGGAGGACGAGGGGATCCTGCAGACGATTCTGAGCCAGGGGAAAAATATATCGGTGCTCAGCAGGACGTCTTTTGACATGCGCGCATAAGCGCACAGGGAGGGCATTCGGATGGCCGGAGAGAAAAATACGAAACCAAAGCAGGCGATCGCGCTGGAATATGATCCGGCAGACGAGGCGCCCCGCGTCATCGCCTCCGGCAGAGGAGCGCTGGCGGAGCGTATCATCGAGCGGGCGAAGGAGGCCGACGTGCCGATCCACCGTGACGATAAGCTGGCGGATACGCTGTCGCGCCTGGAGATCGGCGACATGATTCCGCCGGAACTGTACGAGGTGGTGGCGGAGATCCTTGTCTTCGTGGACTCCATGGATAAGATCAAGGCGAAAATGGCGAAGGCCAAACAGTGAGGAAATCGGGATAAAACATGAATAGACGAAAGATAGGGGCACAGAAGGAGGAACAGGTCTGTGCTCGTTTGCTTTCCGAGGGAATTGTCATCCGGGAGAGAAATTTCAGATGCAGGCAGGGGGAGATCGACATCGTGGGAAGCGACGGGGATTTTCTCGTGTTCTTCGAGGTAAAATACAGGAGCGGCGGGAGCATGGGAAGCGCGGCGGAGGCGGTCGGCTGCGCCAAACAAAGAAGGATCTGCCGCGTGGCGGACTGTTATCGCATGCTGCACGGCTGCGCGGAGACTACGCCGATTCGTTTTGACGTGGTCGCGATAGACGGGGAGAAGGTCAGCTGGATCCGAAACGCATTCGACTATATTCCGCGGTGAGGCGGATGGCGGGGCGGCAGGAAGAACGCAGAAAAGAATGCGGAATCTGCGGTGCGCGGAAAGAGGGGGACGTATGGAGTTATACAGGCATGAAGGCAGGGGAAAGGTGCAGATCAACAGGGCGGGAGACGTGGAGTATCTCACGTTTCCGCTGCTTGCGCAGACGGGAATCGTGCGCCATCTCTTTACCACGAGGGTGGGCGGCGTAAGCGAGGGGATCTACAGTACGATGAACCTGAGTTATACAAGAGGCGACAGGAAGGAGGCCGTGGACGAGAATTTCAGACGGATCGCCGGCGTGCTCGGCTGCGGCCTTCAGGATATCGTCTGCGCAGATCAGACCCATACCGTGAATCTCAGGGTCGTGTCGGGGCGGGACGGAGGCAAGGGGATCCTCAGACCGAGGGACTATGCGGACGTCGACGGTCTTCTGACCGACGAGCCGGGCGTCGTGCTGGCCACGTTCTACGCCGACTGTGTGCCGCTCTACTTCGTGGATACGAGGCGGCGGACGGTGGCGCTGGCACACTCCGGCTGGCGCGGCACGGCGGCGCGCATGGGGAGGTGCGTGGTGCAAAGGATGCGGGAAGAGTACGGCACGGATCCCGCCGATATCGTGGCGGCGATCGGCCCCTCCATCTGCCGGGACTGCTATGAGGTGAGCGGGGATGTGGCCGATGTGTTCGCGGAGGAATTTTGCGGGCGGGGGCAGGCGGACGAGATTTTGTCCGCCAGAGGAGGCGGCAAGTATCAGCTGGATCTGTGGCGCGCCAACGAGATCGTCCTGACGGAAGCGGGGATCCCGGAGGGACAGATTCAGACGACGGACCTGTGTACCTGTCACAACAGCGGTTATCTGTTCTCCCACAGAGCCAGCCATGGGCGCAGAGGGAATCTGGGAGCGTTTCTCGGGCTGCTAATTTAAGAAAAAGTTAAAAATTTTCCCATCTATTCCTTTAGTTTTCCATGTTTTAATGAGTACAGTACTGAAGAACGGACGCGCAGGCGGCCGGGATACGAGAGGTGAGGGCATGGCTAATATACTGGTGTGCGACGACGACAGGGAGATCGTGGATGCAATCGAGATCTATCTGCTGCAGGAGGGCTACAAGATCTACAAGGCGTACGACGGGGAGCAGGCGATCCGGATTCTGAAGGAGCAGCAGATTCATCTGCTCATCATCGACGTCATGATGCCGAAGCTGGACGGGATTCACGCGACGCTGAAAATCAGGGAGTATTCCAGTATCCCGATCATCATCCTGTCGGCGAAGTCGGAGGACAACGACAAGATTCTGGGACTCAATATCGGGGCGGACGACTATGTGACGAAACCTTTCAACCCGCTGGAGCTGGTGGCGAGGGTGAAGTCGAACCTGAGAAGGTACACCACGCTCGGCAACCTCAACGCGGACAACAACGCGCTCTTCAGGGTGGGCGGCCTGTGCATCGACGACGACACGAAGGAAGTCACGGTGGACGGAGAGACCGTCCGTCTGACGCCGATCGAGTACAATATTCTGCTGCTCCTGGTGAAGAACTGCGGCAGGGTGTTTTCCATCAGCCAGATCTACGAGAGCATCTGGAACGAGGAAGCCATCGGCGCGGACAATACGGTGGCGGTACATATCCGGCATATCCGGGAGAAAATCGAGATCAATCCCAAGGAGCCCCGCTATCTGAAAGTGGTGTGGGGCGTCGGCTACAAGATAGAGAAGCAGTAGGGTTACGGCAGGGCGGGCGCGGGCGCCGCGCCTGGAAGGGAGTTCATGATGGGAAAAGAAGAGACTAACAGACCGGGGACGGAAGAATTGGAAGAGAGGACGGCGGAGCGCGGGGCGGCTGCGGACGGCGAAGTCATGGCAGCAGACGCGGCGGGACCGTCCGGAGAAAAGAGAAAAAAGCGTGCGGGAAAGAAGGCCGGCGGCGCCGGGCGGAAATTCCTGGGCCTGGCACAGCATATCGCGCTGGCGGTCATGGTCATCGCGGTCTGCGTGGTGGCGGGCGCATCCGGCTTTCGTGTGGACGCGTTTCAGAATACCTACACGCTGGGCTACTCGCTGTACGACCAGTCGAAGAACTATGAGGACACCGGGCTGTTTACAGGGATGTTCGGCTGGGTTTTCTCGGATGTGGTGCGCCACGGCGTGATGAGCGGTCAGATGGAGACGGACGGAAGGTTCGACGGCAGCAAGGTGATCGACGTGACGGCCTACAACTACCGGCAGACGGAGCTGCCGGCGCAGTATGTGACCGCGGAATACCGTCTGGAAGATCTGTTAAAGTGGCAGAGTTACGGGTTCGAGACGCGGACGGAGACCATGACGCCGGAGCAGGCCGCGGCATTTCTGTCAGACAGAACCAGACTGACCATCGCCTCTTCGGACGGTACCGACGGGAGCGCGGAAGTCGTGGTCACAGCGTCCGACAGCCGTGCCGATGACGGACTCCATCAGACGGACGTGTCGGGCAACGTGCTGGGGAACCAGCTGTGGGTCTACACGGACGGCGGCGGCACGTATGCGGAGAGTACGGACGACGGGGAGGCGACGTATACGGATGAAGATGAGGACTATCTGGAGAGAAACAATCTTCTGGTGAACCGCTATCTGACCGTGGACGGCGGGAAACTGGAAGACTATGTGTCCGACTGGGACCTCTACTACGATCTGTGCAATCAGGTGAAGACGGCGGCCAACGGCCTGGCCTACAACTATAAGGAATATCTGGAATTCAACAATTTCTATCAGGCGGACAACACCAATATGCGCTATCTGATCGTGCAGGAGACGGACGAGGGACGGCAGATCTTTACGAATCTGACTGCGCAGGATGATGGCAATCCGGCCTTTGCCTGCGCGGAGGAACTGATGAAGACGGGAACGCTGGCTGACGAGGCGGCGGTTCATTCGCGGTATGTCTATTATGATCCGGCCGATATGGTCTATGAGACCAACACGGGCATTGACGAGGAGACGGTGCGGGGAATTGTCCAGGGATATGATTACGCTTACCCGGAGACGACGAAGTTCTGGATCGGCGTGGACACGGCCTATCCCGTCGGCGACCAATTCCGCCAGGGTTTTCTGGGCTTTTGCAATTACGGCGTTTACCTGTGGCAGGGCGTGGCCGCAGCGCTGATCGCGGGCGTGCTGTATCTGCTGCTCTGGTTCTATCTGACATGTACGGCGGGGCGGACCACGGACGAAGAAGGCAACAGATGCGTCGGCCTGCAGCCCTTTGACAGGGCGGTGCCCACGGAGGGCGCGCTTGTTCTTGCCTGCGGCGCGGTCTGCATCGGTCTCGGCGTCTTCGTGCTGCTGACGGATCTTTTGGGCATCGATCCGACCAGTCCGTGGGAGATCGCGGACATGACGGAACCGGCGCGGACATGGAGCGTCGGCCTGATGGCGGTTTATGTGTTCCTGGCGGACTGGATCGCCATGTCCTTCTTCTACAGTCTGGTCAGGAGGATCAAGGCGCGTACTCTCTGGAAGAACAGCTATGCCAGAAGACTGGCGGGCCGGGCGTCGCGGTTTGGCTGGAAGGTGTACGACAACAGCGATATCGTGCTGCGCACATGGCTCCCGTATGCGGCGTTTGTGCTGTTTAATATCGCCCTGTTACTGATTGCGTTTGTGCATGACAGCGGCAGCTTTCTGTGCTGGTTCGCGCTCTTTGTGCTGATGGCGGTGGATCTCTTTGTGGGGATCGTTCTCTTCCGCAATGCGAAGGAGCAGCAGGAGATCGTGGAGGGTATCGAGACGATTGCCGGGGGAGCATTGGAACATCAGGTAGACACCGACAGGCTCCACGGGAATAATCTGACCCTGGCCAACTCCGTCAACAGCATCGGAAAGGGAATCAAGGAGGCGGTCGAGACCAGCATGAAGGACGAGCGCATGAAAGCGGATCTGATCACGAACGTGTCCCACGACATTAAGACGCCGCTCACCTCCATCATCAACTATGTGGACCTGATCAAGAGGGAAGAGGTGGACAACGAGAGGATCCGAGGCTATATCAAGGTGCTGGACGAGAAGTCGCAGCGCTTGAAACAGCTGACCGACGATCTGGTGGAGGCCAGCAAGATTTCCTCCGGCAATATCAATCTGCACTTTGAGAAGATCGATCTGACGGAACTGATGAACCAGACCCTGGGAGAGTTCTCGGAGAAATTCGAGCAGAAAAGGCTTACCGCGGTCATGAACGTCAATGTGAAAAAAGCCGTGATCGAGGCGGACAGCCGACGGATCTGGCGGGTGATCGAGAATCTGTTCAACAATATCTTCAAATATGCGCTGGAGGGAACGAGAGTCTATCTGACCATAGACAACGCGCCTGCGCAGGACGGCCATATCGAGCTGTCCGTCAAGAATATCTCGGCGATGGCCTTAAACTGCAATCCCGACGAGCTGACGGAGCGGTTTATCCGGGGAGATGAGTCCAGAACCACGGAGGGGAGCGGTCTCGGCCTGTCGATTGCGAAGAACCTGACCGAGGCGCAGGGAGGCACCTTCGAGATCCGGCTTGACGGGGATCTGTTCAAGGTGGTTATGACGTTCCCTGCGGCGAAGGACTGATCCCTAGAGATCGAAAGCGCTCATCTCGCGGTTGTTGTATTTGGCGAGGATCTGATGGATCTTGTCGGTGGGCGTATAGATGTTGGCCATCGACGCGTCGTGATTCATGAAGTTGATAATGGAAGCGACGAACTTACTCATATCAGCCTCCACATAGTAGGGCTTTTCCTTGAGCTCCGGAGGCTGATAGCAGAGGTTCGTCGAGATGATTCTGTCGAAATAGCATTTCTCATAGGCCTCGTCAAAGGAACGCAGGCCGTCCGTAAACAGTCCGAAGGTGCAGCAGACAAAGACGCGCTTCGCGTTCATGCGCTTTAAGTGCATGGCGGTGTCGATCATGCTGCCGCCGGAGGAGATCATGTCGTCTATGATGATGGCGTCCTTGCCGTCCACATTGTCCCCCAGAAATTCGTGCGCAACGATCGGATTTTTGCCGTTTACGATCACGGAGTAATCGCGGCGCTTGTAGAACATGCCCACGTCCACGCCCAGGACGTCCGCGAAGTAGACGGCCCTGTCCAGGGCGCCCTCGTCGGGGCTGATGACCAGAGTGTGTTCCTTGTCGATGATCAGATCTTTCTCGGTGCGCAGCAGCGAGCGGATGAACTGATAGGGCGGAGTGAAGTTGTCGAAGCCCTTGATCGGGACGGAATTCTGCACCCGGGGATCGTGGGCGTCGAAGGTGATGAAGTTGGACACGCCCATATCCATCAGCTCTTTGATCGCGTAGGCGCAGTCCAGGGACTCGCGGCCATTGCGCTTGTGCTGTCTGCCCTCGTAGAGAAAGGGCATGATCACGGTGACGCGGTGCGCCTTGCCGTTGATGGCGGAGATGATGCGCTTCAAGTCCTGATAATGATCGTCCGGCGACATGTGGTTCTCGAAGCCGTTCATCCGATAGGTAATACTGTGGTTGCACACGTCTACCAGGATGAAGACATCTTTGCCCCTGACGGAAGCGGGCAGGGAGCCCTTGGCCTCTCCGGTTCCGAAGCGGGGACATTCCACTTCCACCAGGTAATTGTCTTCCATATATCCGTGAAACGCCGGGTCATTTTTGAAATTGTTGTCGAGGCTCTTGCGAAACTCTACAAGATGGCTGTTGACCAGGCTCGCCAGAGGCAGGGCCGATCTTGTCGCAAGCAGCATGATCGGAGCGACCGGCATGGCATTTTTGAGCTGTTCTGTATTAGGCATGGCACTCTCCTGTGACTCGTCAATCCGCCCTTCGCCAGGCCTTCATGCAAGCATGGGCCTGTCTTGGTCGATTGACGGGTGAACTGTAATGACATCTATTTTATAACATTACGTTAGTGACACGTCAAGAAATTTCTAGTAGAATATAGACAGCGGCATTGGCGCGGCAAAGAGGGACGGAATGCGTGACGAAAAAGAAAAACAGCCTGTTAAAAAGGAACACAAAATCGAGAGGATAGAGAAAAATTCCGCGGCGGAAGAGATGGGAATCGAACCCGGAGACGTCCTGCTGGCCGTCAACGGAGAGGCGATTGAGGATATTTTTGATTATCAGTATCTGACGCAGGACGAGTATGTGGAGGTGCTGATCCGCAGGAAGAACGGCGAGGAATGGCTTCTGGAGATCGACAAGGAATACGACGAGGATCTGGGCATTGTCTTCGAGAGCGGCCTGATGGACGAGTACCGTTCCTGCAGGAACAAGTGTATCTTCTGCTTTATCGATCAGATGCCCAGGGGGATGCGCAGGACGCTTTACTTCAAGGACGACGATTCCCGCCTGTCTTTTCTGCAGGGCAATTATGTGACGCTGACCAATATGTCTGATCGGGATATCGACCGCATCATCCGCTACAGGCTGTCGCCGATCAATATCTCCTTCCAGACCACCAACCCGGAGCTTCGCTGCATGATGCTGAACAACCGCTTCGCCGGACAGGCGCTCGGACAGGTGCGCAGGCTCTGCGAGGCCGGCATTGCCATGAACGGGCAGATCGTTCTGTGCAGGGGAGTCAACGACGGGGCGGAACTGGAGCGCAGCATATCGGATCTGACGGCCTATCTGCCGCAGCTGGAGAGCGTGTCCGTCGTGCCGGTGGGCCTGTCGAAATTCCGGGACGGGCTGTATCCCCTGCAGCCTTTTGACAGGGAGGACGCCAGGAAGGTTCTTGCGTGTATCCACGGCTGGCAGGACAGGCTCTATCCGAAATACGGCCTGCATTTTGTGCACGCCTCGGACGAGTGGTATGAGCTGGCGGGCGAGCCGCTGCCGGAGGCGGAGCGCTACGACGGCTATCTGCAGCTTGAGAACGGCGTGGGAATGCTGCGTCTTTTCCTGGACGAGTTCGACGAGGCGATGGAGAGTCTGGAGAAGGATCCGGGGAAGCTTGAAGAGCGCCGGGGAGAGCTGTCGATTGCCACGGGAAGACTGGCCTATCCCTATCTCGCGGACATGGCGCGCCGGATGACGGAGCGTTTTCCGCTTCTTGTGATTCACGTGTACGCGATCACCAACGATTTCTTCGGGGAGCAGATCACCGTCTCGGGGCTTCTGACGGGGCGGGACATCATAGGGCAGCTCAGGGGCAGGCCTCTGGGTGGAAGGCTGCTGCTCCCGCAGAATATGCTGCGCAGCGGCGAAGATTATTTCCTGGACGACGTGACGGTTGGGCAGATGGAAAAGGCTTTACAAGTAAAGATAGATATTGTAAAATCAAGCGGACATGATTTAGTGCGCGCGATGTTAGAGGTGTGAGAGATGAGCAGGAGAAAGACCAGACCGATCGTTGCGGTGGTGGGGCGGCCCAATGTGGGCAAATCCACGCTGTTCAACGCCCTGGCCGGGGCAAATATATCGATCGTCAAGGATACGCCGGGGATCACCAGGGACCGCATCTATGCGGATATCACATGGCTGGACAGGAACTTTACATTGATCGACACGGGCGGTATCGAGCCGGAGAGCAGAGATATCATCCTCTCCCAGATGAGGGAGCAGGCGCAGACCGCGATCGATACGGCGGACGTGATTCTCTTTATGGTGGACGTCAGGCAGGGGCTTGTCGACGCGGATTCCAAGGTGGCGGATATGCTCAGGCGTTCGCAGAAACCGGTGGTTCTGGCGGTCAACAAAGTGGATGATTTCAACAAATACATGGCGGACGTCTATGAATTCTATAATCTCGGGATCGGGGAACCTTTTCCGATTTCCTCCGTCAACAAGCTGGGCTTCGGCGAGCTTCTGGACGAGGTCATATCCCATTTCGACAGGGAGGCCGCAGAGGAGGAGGAAGACGAGCGCGTCAAAGTCGCGATCGTCGGCAAGCCAAACGTCGGCAAATCCTCCATCATCAATAAGCTGATCGGGGAGAACCGCGTGATTGTGTCGGATATCGCCGGAACGACGAGGGACGCCATCGACACCGAGGTTACGCACAACGGGAAGGAATATGTCTTCATCGACACGGCGGGGCTGCGCAGGAAGAGCAGGGTCAAAGAGGATCTGGAGCACTATATGATCGTCCGCACCGTGGCGGCGGTAGAGCGGGCGGATATTGTGATCCTGGTCATCGACGCCACGGAGGGCGTGACGGAGCAGGACGCGAAGATCGCGGGAATCGCCCACGACCGCGGCAAGGCGACGATCATTGCGGTCAATAAGTGGGACGCCGTCGAGAAGGACAATAAGACGGTGAACGAGTACACGAAGAAGATCCGGCAGACGCTTTCCTTCATGGCTTACGCGGAGATCCTGTTCATCTCGGCGGAGACCGGGCAGCGCCTGAACAGGCTGTACGACACGATCGATATTGTCAGCGAAAACCACTCGATGAGAGTGGCGACGGGCGTGCTCAACGAGATCATGGCGGAGGCGGTGGCGATGCAGCAGCCGCCCACGGACAAGGGCAAGCGCCTGCGTCTGTACTACATCACCCAAGCGGCGGTGAAGCCGCCGACTTTTGTCATTTTTGTCAACGATAAGGAACTGATGCATTTTTCCTACACGAGGTATCTGGAAAATCAGATCAGGGAGACGTTCGGCTTTCGGGGGACGCCTTTCAAGTTCATTATACGGGAGAGGAAGGAAGGCAGATAGAGTTGGAACGGATCATATGTTTGCTGATAGGTTATGTGTTTGGCCTGTTTCAGACGGCCTATATCTACGGAAAGCTGCACGGAATCGATATCAGGGATTACGGCAGCCATAACGCGGGGACGACCAACACCCTGCGGGTGCTCGGATTCAAGGCCGGCATCCTGGTGCTGTTCGGAGATATCGCCAAGTGTATTCTGGCGATCGTGACCGCCGATCTGCTCTTTGGAGGAACGTACCCGGATATGATCTACCTTCTGAAGATCTATGCGGCGGCGGGCGCGATCCTGGGGCACAACTTTCCCTTTTATCTGCACTTCAAGGGCGGCAAGGGCATCGCGGCGACGGCGGGCATGATCCTCGCGTTCCACCCGTACTTCATCCCGGTGGCGGTCGTGCTGTTCTTCGGCATCTTCTTTGCGACGCACTATGTGTCGCTGGGATCGTTGGTCCTGTATGCGGGATTTTTTGTGGAGATGATCGTGCTGGGGCAGAGGGGGACTTTCGGCATGGCGCAGCCGCATCTGATCGAGCTGTATCTTGTGACAGGTTTGCTGACAGTCATGGCATACTGGAAACACAGGGAGAATATAAAAAGGCTGCTTGCCGGCACGGAGCGCAAGACTTATCTGAGCCATAGGAAGAGGGAAGAGAACGAAACGGCAGACAGGGAGGACAACGCGTGAGAGAAATGGCTAAAATCGGTATCATAGGAGCTGGAAGCTGGGGGACCGCGCTGGCGATGAATCTGTATAAGAACGGGCACAGCGTGACGGTGTGGTCCATCGTGGAAGCGGAGATCGAGATGCTTAAAAAGGAGCACGAGCACAAGGAGAAGCTGCCGGGGGTGAAGCTGCCGGAAGACATGGAATTCACCACCGATCTGCAGGAGACTGCGGCGGACAAGGATGTGCTGGTGTTAGCGGTGCCGTCGCCCCACACGAGAAGCGCCGCCCGCAGTCTCGCGCCCTTCGTGCGGGAAGGGCAGCTGATTATCAACGCCTCCAAGGGCATCGAGGAAAAGACGCTGATGACCATGTCCGCGGTGATCGAGGAGGAGCTTCCGCAGGCGGAGATCGCCGTGCTGTCCGGGCCGTCCCACGCCGAGGAAGTGGGGCGCGGCCTGCCGACCACTATCGTGGTGGGAGCGAAGAAGAAGGCCACGGCGGAGTATCTGCAGAATATTTTTATGAATGAAGTCTTTCGCGTGTACATCAGCCCCGACGTGCTGGGCATTGAGCTGGGCGCGGCGCTCAAAAACGTGGTGGCGCTGGCCGCCGGTATCGCCGACGGGCTGGGTTACGGCGACAATACGAAGGCGGCGCTGATCACGAGAGGGATCACGGAGATCGGGCGGCTTGGCGTCAGGATGGGAGGCAGGCTGGAGACTTTCTACGGATTGACGGGGATCGGGGATCTGATCGTCACCTGCGCCTCCATGCATTCGCGCAACCGGCGCGCCGGTATTCTGATCGGACAGGGCTATACGATGGAACAGGCGATGGACGAGGTCAAGATGGTTGTGGAGGGCGTGTACTCCGCCAAGGCGGCGATGGGGCTGGCGAAGAAGTACGGCGTACAGCTGCCCATCATCGAGGAGGTCAACGCGATTCTGTTTGAAGGCCAGCCGGCGGACGAGGCAGTAAGGAACCTGATGCTTCGCGACAAGAAAATAGAAAATCCTCTTCTTCCATGGGAAGAAGAGGGCTGATTTACAGGGACGACCGCAGCATATGACAGATATCTGTGGTCGTCTTTACTTTGTTCATCGAATAGATGTGGATGCCGTCCACGCCGTGTTCCTCGAGATCGCGGATCTGATCGACGGCGTATTCTATGCCGGCTTTGCGCATGTCCTCTTTATCGTCCCCGTAGGTCGCGATGAGATCGGCCAGCTTCTTGGGAACCGAGGAGCCGGACAGGGAGACGGTGGTGCCCAGCTGCTTCGCCGTGGTGATCGGCATGATGCCGGCATGGATCGGCACCCGGATCCCGACGGCTGCGGCTCTGTCCAGAAAACGGTAGAAATAGTCGTTGTCAAAAAACATCTGGGAGATGAGGGAGCCTGCGCCGGCGTCCACTTTCTCTTTCAGGTGGCGCAGATCTTCCTCGAAGTCCGGCGACTCGAAGTGTTTCTCGGGGTAGCAGGCGCCTGCTATGGTCAGATCCGTATGCTCCCTCAGGTAGCGGACAAGATCCGAGGCGTAGTGAAATTCACGCCTGTTGTACTGTTCGTCCGTCATCGCCTGGGGACGGTCGCCGCGCAGGGCGAGAACATGGCTCACGCCGGCTTCTTTCAGAGCTGCGCAGTTTGCGTCCAGATCCGTTCTGGTGAAGCCGACGCAGGTGATGTGCGCGACCGCGTCGATTTTCAGTTCTTTCTGGATGAAGGAGGCGATCTCTATCGTCTTGCCGGCCCTGGAGCCGCCGGCGCCGTAAGTGCAGCTGATATAGTCCGGGTGCAGCGAGCCGAGCTCTCTGAGGATCTGATATACGTTCTCAAATTCTTCATCCTTTTTCGGCGGAAATACCTCGAAAGAAAGGCCGGTTCCGGTGCGGTTTTTCCGATTTTCTGACATGCGTTTCGCCTCCGTGATTCTTGCAACAAGTTCTTGCTTTTACATCTGAAATATCGTAACATACATTTATAGGTAAAGCAAGAAATGAAATCTTCAAACGAACATAAAATGACCGAAAGGATCGTAAAAATGGGCGGACAGAATCAGAACTTCAGCAGTACACCGGACTATGTGGCATCCGAACAGCTCCTGGCGAGCGTCAACGTCGCCATCGCGCTCGAGAAGCCGCTTCTCGTAAAGGGCGAGCCGGGAACCGGCAAGACCATGCTGGCGCAGGCGGTGGCCAATTCCCTTGGAAAGAAACTGATCATATGGAATATCAAGTCGACGACGAAAGCGCAGGATGGCCTGTATATGTACGACACGATCCAGAGGCTGTACGACGGGCAGTTCGGCGAGGAGGGCGTGGACGATATCGCGCACTATATCAAGCTCGGCAAGCTGGGCGAGGCCTTTGAGTCCGAGGAACAGGTGATCCTGCTGATCGACGAGATCGACAAGGCGGATCTGGAATTCCCCAACGATCTGCTCTGGGAGCTGGACCAGATGGAATTCTATATCCATGAGACGAAGCGGACGGTCAAGGCGAAGCACCGCCCTATCGTAATCATTACCTCCAATGCGGAGAAGGAACTGCCGGACGCTTTCCTGCGAAGATGCATCTTCCACTATATCGACTTCCCGGATCAGGCGCTGATGGAAGAGATCGTGAGAACGCATTATCCCCATGTGGAGGAGAAGCTGCTGCACGACGCGATGGAGGTGTTTTACTGGATTCGTTCGATGAAGGATATCCGCAAGAAGCCGAGCACTTCGGAGCTGATCGACTGGATCAACGCCCTGCAGATCGGGGGCATCCCCACCGACAGACTGCGGGAAGAACTTCCCTTTATCGGGGTGGTAGTCAAGAAGGACGAGGACTTAGAGACGGTAAAGAGCAAAAAGAATCTGTAGGAGGACGGCTATGTTCAGTAAATTCTTCTACACTTTAAAGGAAAAGGGACTCGACGTGTCGCTTGGGGAGTGGCTGACACTGCAGGACGCGCTGAACCGGGGACTGTGCCACAGCAGCCTGACAGAGTTTTACTATGTGTCGCGCATGATCCTCGTGAAGTCGGAGACGGAGTATGACAAGTTCGACATGGCGTTCGACGAGGTATTCAAGGGGATACAGTCAGAGAACGAGATCACGAAGAATATGATGCGCTGGCTGGATAAGCCGGAGATGCAGGAAGTCTTCGAGGAGATGCGCCATGAGATGAACCAGGAGGTCATCAACATGGACAGCGAGGACGTGGAGAACAAGTTCAAGGACAGACTGCGGGACCAGGACGAGGAGCACAACGGCGGAAGCTACTGGATCGGCACGATGGGAAAGACTTCCTTCGGCAATATGGGCGGCAACATGGGCGGCATCCGAGTGGGCGGCACGACCGGTTATCAGTCGGCCTTCCAGGTTGTCGGCGCGAGGAAATATCGGGATTTCCGCAATGACAAAGTGCTGGACAACAGGCAGTTTCAGGTGGCGCTCAGGAAGCTCAGACAGTTCTCAGCAAGGCTGGATATCCCTAAGACGGAGCTGGACATCGACGGCACGGTTGACGCCACCTGCAACAACGGCGGCTGTCTGCAGATTGTGATGGAGAAACCGCGGAAGAACGCGGTGAAGCTGCTTCTTCTGATGGATTCCGGAGGGACGATGATCCCGTACACGACGCTCCTCAACGAGCTGTTTCATTCCGTGCACAAGTCCAACCACTACAAGGACGTCAAGACCTATTTTTTCCACAACTGTATCTATTCCAATCTGTACAACACGCCGGAGTGCGAGAACGGGGACTGGATCGAGACGGAGTGGATGTTCCGCAATCTGGACAGCGACTACAAGGTGATCATCGTGGGGGATGCGGCGATGGCCCCGGAGGAGCTGTACTCCACGACGGGCAATTACAGGGGACCGAACGGCGGGCTGTCCGGCATGGACTGGCTGATGCTGATGAAGCGCCACTACAAGAAGATCGTGTGGCTGAATCCCAAGATGGCGCCGGGACATGCGCCCTGGCGGGAGGCGGAGACTGCGATCAAGGGAATGTTCCCGATGTATAAGCTGACGGTGGACGGTCTGAACCAGGCGATGAACAAGCTGATGACGAACCGGTAAACGGCGGCGGTTTCGGGCAAACATAAAGCAGGAGAGGTAACGATTATGTATCGAGTGATGATTGTAGACGACAACATGGCCAATCTGATCATGGCGAGAAAAACGCTGGAGGAGGAGTACGAGGTGATCCCCGTTTCTTCCGGCATCTCGGCGCTGGAATGTCTCAACGACATGCCGGAGCTGCCGGATCTGGTGCTGTTAGACGTGGATATGCCGAATGTCAACGGATTCCAGGTCATCTCGGAGATGAAGAACATCCCCAAGCTGGTGAATATTCCGATCATTTTCCTGACGGCGCAGGACGACGACACCACGGAGCTGGAGAGCTATAATCTGGGCGCCATGGACTATATCAGGAAACCCTATACGGCAAACCTGTTGAAGAAGCGGGTGGATATTCAGATCCAGCTTCTGACGCAGCGCAGGAAACTGGCGGAGATGAACCACTCCCTGAACAATCTCGTACAGGAGAAGAACAAGAAGAATCTGGAGCTGCAGTATTCCATCGTCGCGATGTTTGTGGATCTGATGACGAAGCGCGACGGCTTCAGCGGGGATCATGCCAGACGGGTGGAACAGTATATGGATATCCTGGTGAGCGCTATGGTGAGAAGCGGCAAGTTCAGCCTGAGCGCGGACGACGGGAGCACCATCTGTTTCGCGTCCAAGATCCACGATATCGGCAAGCTGTGTATCGCGGATCAGTATCTCAACGACGCGCGCCAGGGCGGGGACAGCGAGTTTGAACACGAGGCGATCAAGACGCACACGACGCTGGGGGCGGATATGCTTTCCAAGGTGACGCAGCTGAGCGCGGGCGAGAACAATTTCCTGAACTATGCCTACAATATGTGCCGCAGCCACCATGAGAGATGGGATGGCAAAGGATATCCCGACAGGCTGGATGGGGAGAAAATCCCCTTGGAAGCGAGGATTCTGGCGGTTGTCAACACCTACGACAATCTGCGCAGCATCGGTATGGAGGGCAGACGCTTCAGCCATCAGGAAGCGATGATGAAGATTAAATTTATGAAGTTCACCAGTTTTGACCCGGCGGTGGTCGACGTTTTTCTCTCGGTGGAGAACGACGTGAGAAATGTGGCTGGCTGATATTTGGGGAAGGGATAACCGGGTATGACGGCGAGACAGAGATGGAATCAATATATCGACATGGAGCTTCCGGAACAGCAGCTGCTGTTCCGGGTATCGATGCTGCTCAGCCTGGGCGTCTGCGCTTTTCTGGCTTTTTTCACCTGGATGCTGCGCCTGCGGCCCTGTGTTCCGCTCATGCTGTCTGCCGGCGTCGTGCTGACGCTTGTGATGATGTATCTGGAGGCTGTATCTCATCAGGTGGGACGGGCGGCGGCGCTCTATTTCTTCCTGATATTTTTTGTGCTGCTTCCGGCCACCTCCGCTTTTGTGCCCTTTGCGCTGTATGACTTCCCAATCTATTTCCTGCTGGGGATCGCCTATGCGGCGATTCTGTTCCGGGGGCGGTGGGCGGTTCTGCTGATTCTGGCGGACGCCGCGGCGATGACCGCCTGCATGTACGGGATACGGATGCGGGTCAACCGGCTGACGTCTGTAAACGGCGGGCAGTACAGTACCGTACTTTTTGTCAGGATCGCGGCGGCGCTTGCCGTTCTGGGGGTTGTCTGCGGGGTGACGACATTCTTCCGCACGAAGATTCTGCGCCGCGAAATCGCCAGACGGATCGAGACGGAGCGGCAGGCGGAGCAGCTCAACTATGCCAAAAATATGTTTTTAGTCAATATGTCCCACGAAATCAGGACGCCTCTCAACGCGATCCTGGGCGTGTCGGAACTTCTGCTGGAGCAGGATGTAGACGAGCGCGTTAAGGACAGCGCCTTTCATATCACCAATTCCAGCAGGGCGCTTCTGTCGATCACCAATGAGATTATGGATTTTTCCAAACTGGACAATATCGATCCCGAGATCCGGAACAAGCCCTACTACGTGGGCGACATCGTTGACGAGATGATCAATCTGATCTCCGTGCGGTTCGCCGACTATAATCTGGAATTCTTCACGGATATCGCGCCGTATCTGCCGGAGCAGCTGATCGGCGACACGGCGCTTGTGCGTCAGATAATCGTCAATGCCGTCACGGGCACGGCCAAGTCCATGCAGAGCGGACAGATTCTGCTGCGGGTCGGCAGGGAGGACGCCGACGGGGAGCAGATTTTTCTGCTGGTGGAGATTGAGGCGACAGGCAGTTTCCTGTACTCTTATCAGGAACAGCTGGCGCCAAAGGACGGCGGCGCACAGGAGAGCGAAGACGGCGGAAAGGAGCCGATCTTACGCCGTCTGCTTCGGTTTCTGGACGGCAGCATGCACATGGAGGAGACAGGGCATGAGCGCGTCTATACGTTTCAGGTGCGGCAGGGCTGTGTGCCGGGCAGGGAGTTGATCGACCAAGAGGATCCTTCGGGCGTCAACGTGCTTTTCTATGAGAATACCACCATGCAGAGCAGTATGTTCGCCAAGGCGCTCCACGACAGGAAGACGCCGTTCTGTCAGGCGACCTCCGACGAACTGTTTCTGCAGGAGTGTACGGACAAGAGCTACACGCATATTATGATTGCGGCGGAGCGCTATGAGACGCTCAAGACAAAGCTGGAGGCAATGCTGCCGCCGCAGTCCCTCGTGCTGATCGGCTCGGATATTATCACTCTTGACGATCCGCTTGTCAGACTGACGTTTGCGAGACCGGTTAACTGTCTGAACCTAGACGCGCTTCTGCGCGGCAGACAGAACAGCATGATCCGCCAGCGGGATTATACGGGCCGGTTCCTCTGCCCCGACGCGCATATCATGGTGGTGGACGACAATATCGTCAATCTGGAAGTCGCATCGAGCATGCTGCAGCGCTATGAGGCACAGGTCACGGTGGCGGCCAGCGGGGAGGAATGCCTGCGGCTTCTTGGACAGACGCCGACAGATCTGATTCTGTTAGATTATATGATGCCGGAGATGGACGGCATTGATACCCTGAAAAATATTCGGGCGACGGGAGATCCGAAACTACAGACCGTTCCGGTGGTGGCGCTGACCGCCAACGCAGTCAGCGGCGCGCGGGAGATGTTTCTGGAGGCGGGATTTGACGAGTACATATCCAAGCCTATCGAGCGGGACAAGTTCGAGAAGATACTGCGCAAATGCCTGCCTGAGGATCTGGTAGTCTACGTGTCCGACCAGGAGGGCCGGACGGCATGACGGGGAAGATGGAGACGGAAAAGAGCATGAAGGGGAACAGCCTGTCTGCAAAAAGACAGCGGGACATGGAACTGGGAGAGTTTAATCTGATCGTTCTGCTTGTCGCGCTTATCGTTGAGAATATTGTGATGCTGCCGATCGCCATACTGATGGACGATCTGGGCCGCATGGGGATCTTTATGGCTTTCGTCGCGCTGGGAGGCATCCTGCTGCTGGTCCTGGAGCTGCGCACGGGCAGAGCCAGGCTGACGGCCATTCTGGCGCTGCTGATTCTGAACGGCGTCGCGATCCCGGTCGTCCTGCGGCAGGGCTATGTGGTGTACGGACTGGCGGTCATGTGGTTCGTCCTGAACATACTGATCATGTGCTCTGTCCTGGAGGGCGCGCTTCTCGGCGTCCTGCTGGTGCTGTTTGCCTGCGAACAGTGCTTCCTGTACGGCAGCGTCTTCTATCCCTATGACGGCTCTGTGTTTCGGGCGGATCAGGTATTCCATTTTACCGATCTGTCGATCTCGTTCATAGGCACGGCAATCCTGCTCGCCGCCCTCGTGTTTTCGCAGAAATGGTTCTATGACAGACAGCGGCGCAAAATCGCCGTCAGCAGCGGCAAGATTGCGGATATGGGGATGGCAAAGCGGCAGTTTCTCGAGAATATCTCTTATGAAATCAGGACGCCGATGAACTCCATCATCAGCCTCTCGGAGCTCATGCTGAAGGGCGATCAGGACGGCGGGGCCAAGGGAGAGATCGGCACGGTCAGGCGTGCGGCCTACGATCTTCTGACAATCATAGACGATGTGCTCACCTATGCCAGGCTCGACGCGGGGGATACCCGTCTGATTGAGGAGGAATACAGCTCCGGTGAGCTTTTGCAGGGCATCCTGCGGACCATCTCGGAGGAGGCGCAGAAGAAGAAACTGTATCTGGACGTCAAGTTCGACGGCGCTATACCGTCCCGGCTGTACGGGGACAGCGTGACGGTCAGGCAGATTTTCCTCTATCTGCTCTTTATCTCCCTTGATTTTACGACGCGCGGCAGGGTAATCCTGGAGGTGAAATGCGACAGGGACGAGGAGACGGAAGAGGCGGTTTTCCACTGTACGGTCGCGGACACGGGGCGCGGCCTGTCGCAGATTGATATACAGTCCCTCTTCGGCATGTACGATACCTACGATTCCAGGCAGTCCAGCAATCTGAAGGGCATCGGGCTCAAATTCACGATCTGTAAGGAACTGCTCGCCATGATGCAGGGCAGTATCCGGGTGGAAAGTATTGAGAACGTCGGTCTCTCCACGACCTTCACCTTCCGTCAGAAGATCGTGGACGGCTCGCCTATGGTGTGTCTGGAGGAGGAGAAGAAGCCGAAGGTGCTCATCTATGCGGGAGACGATTTCAGCGTGTCGAAGTGGCAGGGGATCATGGACGTATTCGACGTGCGCCCGCAGTACTGTTCTTCTTATTATGGATTTGACAAGGCGGTACAGGACCGTCAGTTTGATTTTATTTTCCTCACCGACGATGTCTATGAGAATCTGTCTAATATCATCTCCCTCTATCAGTGCGGGGAATACACGTATGTCCTGTCTGATTCCGACGCGGTGTACGGGAACTTTGACAAGTGCAGGCCGATCCACAGGCCGCTGTCCTGCCTGCTGATAGCGGAGGTCCTGAATCACCGCTGGAAGAAAGAGGATTACAGACAGAAGAACGAGGAGACCTTTACCGCCGGAAAAGCGCGTGTCCTCGTGGTGGACGACAACGCGGTGAATCTGAAGGTGGCGGCCGGTATTTTCAGCAAGTACGGCATCGATATCGCCGTCGCGACCTGTGGAGAGGACGGTATCAGGAAGATCGAGGAAGAAGAGTACGATCTGGTGCTGATGGACATGGTCATGCCGGATATGGACGGCGGAGAAGTGCTGCATGCGATCCGCGCCAGGGAGGAGGCATATTACAAGAAACTGCCTTTCGTGGCGCTGACGGCGCAGAACGGAGCGACTGTGCGGGAGGAGATGCTGGCGCTCGGGTTCCAGGAGTATCTGGCGAAGCCCATCAAACGGCGCTATCTGGAGAAATGTCTGCTGGAATTTTTGCCGGAAGAGCTGATCGAGCATGTCGACGCCAAGGACAACGGCGGCGCAAAGGACGGGGGACAGCCCGCCGCGGGAGCCGCGGCCCTGCCGCCCGGAGGACTGAATACCGAGAAGGGACTGCTGAATATCGGCTTCAATCAGGACGCCTACGCCGCGATCCTCAACACTTACTATACGGAGGGAGTGAAGTATCTCGATCTGCTCCCGAAACTGCTGGAAGCGGGAGATATTCAGCTCTTCACCACCGACGTACACGGGATCAAGAGTTCCAGCGCGAGTATCGGGGCGATGGAGGTCTCCGCGCTCTTCAAGGAGCTGGAGTTCGACGGCAAGGCCGGGGACGTGGAGACAATCAACCGGAAATTCAACGGCTATCTGGATAAATTCAAGGAAATCCTGGAGGAAGTCAGAAATTATCTGACCGGCATTGGCAAATTCAGCGAGGAAGAGGCGCAGGACGATCTTGCGGATAAGGAGATCGAGATGCTGACTGCGGAAATGCTTCAGAATCTCAAGACCGAGCTGGACAGGATGAATATGAAGGTGACGGACGAGCTGGTGCCGGAGCTGGCGGGCAGGAATTTCGGCTCGGAGATAAACGCATCCATGAAGAAACTGAAGGAGGCGTACGATATGTTCGATTTCCATCAGGTGAAGGCGATCGTAAACGAGATGATGGAGAAGATCTGAGTTAAGAGAAATTGCAGAATGAGAAAGAGAACAGGGAAAAACCGGAATTAGTGGTTGACAAACCGCAAAGTTTCCGCTACATTAGAATACAGTTAAATCGTAAAGGCGATGAAGAGAACAAGTAGCAGATTGCGGAACGCACAGAAAGCAGCCGGCTGATGAGAGGCGCGCGGGAAGTCTTCTGCGAATACATCTTGGAGCCGCGCGGCAGAACGGGCAGTCAAGTAGGCCGCGACGCGGAATGCGCGTTACAGCAGGAGAGTATTGTGTCGGAGCATCCGATTGTACTCGTTGAGGCGGGCAGTGTGAGCTGTCTGTGAAATTAGGTGGTACCACGAGACTATGGCCTCGTCCTATGTTCAGGATGGGGCTTTTTTGCGCGCATAAGCAGAGTCGGAAAGCCTGCGAAAAACTCACCGTGCGGAGCACGAGTGAGCAAAGAGCAGGGTTTACGACGAGCAACGCGAACGAGGGATGCAATCCCGAGTCTGCTTATGCGAAGAGTGGAGCAGGAAAGCCTGCGAAAAGCTCACCGTGCGGAGAATTATTATTTTAGAAAGGAAATCACAACTATGGGTATCTACGAGGAACTTCAGGCGAGAGGACTTCTCGCACAGCTCACGGACGCGGATGAGATCCGCGACCTGATCAACAACGGCAAGGCGGTGTTCTATATCGGCTTCGACCCGACGGCGGACAGTCTGCACGTCGGCCACTTCATGGCGCTGTGCCTGATGAAGAGGCTGCAGGAGGCGGGCAACAAGCCTATCGCCCTGATCGGCGGCGGCACGGCGATGATCGGCGATCCCTCCGGCAGGACGGACATGCGCGCCATGATGACGAGGGAGACGATTGAGCACAACTGCGAGTGCTTTAAGAAGCAGATGAGCCGCTTCATCGACTTCTCTGAGGGCAGGGCGCTTATGGTGAACAATGCGGACTGGCTGCTCGATTTGAATTATGTGGATTTTATCCGCGATATCGGGCCCTGCTTCAGCGTCAACAACATGCTCCGGGCGGAGTGCTACAAGCAACGGATGGAGAAGGGGTTAAGCTTCCTGGAATTCAATTACATGATCATGCAGAGCTATGATTTTCTGGAGCTCTACAAGCGATACGGCTGCAACATGCAGTTCGGCGGCGACGATCAGTGGAGCAACATGCTGGGCGGTACGGATCTGATCCGCCGCAAGCTCGGCAAGGACGCCTACGCCATGACGATCACGCTGCTCCTCAACTCCGAGGGCAAGAAGATGGGAAAGACGCAGAAGGGCGCGGTCTGGCTTGATCCGAACAAGACCACTCCTTTCGAGTTCTACCAATACTGGCGCAACGTGGCTGACGCGGATGTATTGAAATGTCTGCGGATGCTGACATTCCTGCCGCTCGAACAGATCGACGAGATGGACCGCTGGGAGGGCAGCCAGCTCAATCAGGCGAAGGAGATTCTGGCCTATGAACTCACGGCCCTGGTACACGGCAGGGAGGAGGCGGAGAAAGCGCAGGCCGCGGCGAAAGCGCTTTTCGCCGGAGGCGGAAGTTCGGAGGATATGCCGACAACCGCCCTTAGGGAAGAGCAGTTTGCGGACGGCAGTATTGATATCCTGGGGATTCTGGTTGCCTCCGGTCTGGCGGCGTCCCGCTCCGAGGCGAGGCGCGCGGTAGAGCAGGGCGGCGTGTCTGTGAACGGCGGCAAAGTGACGGATGTCAAGGCGGCCTACACCAGAGACGCCATCGCGGCAGACGAGTTTATTGTCAAAAAGGGAAAGAAGAGTTTCCGAAAAATTGTTGTGGAATAGAGAAGGGAGAACAGAACGATGGAAAAGAAGACAAAAGAGAGAACGCTTATGTCCTACGCGCCGGATATCAGGGTTGTGGACTGCACGCTGCGCGACGGCGGGCTTGTCAACGACTTTTATTTTACCGACGAATTCGTGAAGGCGCTCTATCAGGCGAATGTCAGCGCGGGCGTGGACTATATGGAGTTCGGCTACAAGGCGTCGAAGGAGATGTTCGACGTCAACAAGTTCGGCAAATGGAAGTTTACCGACGACAAGCATATCCGCGAGATCGTGGGAGATAACATGACGGATATGAAGATTTCCGTGATGGCGGATGTGGGACGCTGTGATTTTAAGAAAGATATCCTGAATAAAAAGGACAGTCCGATCGATATGGTGCGCGTCGCTACTTATATCAACACGATCCCGGCCGCGGTGGAGATGATCGAGGACTGCACGAAGAAAGGCTATGAGACGACGGTCAACATCATGGCCATCTCCAAGTCCAACGACGTGGACATCGACGCGGCGCTGGAACTTCTGTGTCAGAGCAGCGTGGGGACGATCTATCTCGTGGACAGTTACGGTTCGCTCTATCCGGAACAGGTGCGGCGGCTCTCCGAGAAATATCTGGAGATCGCGGACAAGTACGGCAAGAAGGTCGGCATTCATGCGCACAATAACCAGCAGCTCGCGTTCGCCAATACGACAGAGGCGATCATCAAGGGCGTAAGCTACCTGGACGCAACGGTGAGCGGCATGGGGCGCGGCTGCGGCAACTGCCCGAGCGAACTGCTCCTGGGCTTTCTGAAAAATCCGAAATACAGGATCAACCCGATTCTCAAATTCGTGGAAGCCTATATTATGCCGCTGCGCAGGGAAGGGGTTGTGTGGGGCTACGATGTGCCCTATCTTCTGACGGGACTTTTGAACCAGCATCCCAAGACGGCGATTCAGTTCATGAAGGAGAAGAGAGAGGATTACAACAGCTTCTATCTGGAACTTCTCGACAATTTTTGAATAACTACTGTTATGAATGCGCCTGAGAGGATGCGGAAGGAGGCGGAACGTGAAAGACAGAGACTTGGAGGAAGAGGTTCTGGATCTGGACGACGACGGGGAAGACAAAAGCCGTGACAGAGACGAGGAAGAGGAGACGGACGAATCCGACGGCGGCTATGACGAGGAGGATGACGACGAGGACGGGGAATTCCTTCAGAAGGTCGGCGCAAGGCTGGTCATTCCGACTGCCGCAGCCGCGCTGCTGCTCCTGGCTGTGGTCATTGCGGCCATTGTCCTGACCGACAGGAGCGATCGCGAAACGCCCGACATTGTGCGGGTGCAGGAAGAACAGACAGAAGGACTGACAGAAAAACTGCCGGAAGAACAGGCCGAGAGAAAACCGGAAGCACAGTCGGAAGAGCAGATCGGCGAGAAGGCCGAAGAGCAGCCGGCGGGACAGGAACTGCAGGCGGCAGGGGAAGATTCTGCGGCGGGCGCGGCAGATGTGGCCGATGCCAAGTCGGAGCAGGGGAAGGCAAAAGAGGAGACTTCGCCGCCGGAAGCACAGGGAGAAGAGACACAGCAGAACACACAGGATGGTTCCGCGAGCGGAACGGAGAGCGCGGATGCCGGGGAGACGCCCGCTTCCGACAGCGCGGAAACGCCGCTGGAGGCGCAGGAAGGCGGGGAAGCGCCGATGGACTTTGCGGAAGTAAATGAGACGGTGACGGCCAAGGATTCGACGAATCTGCGGGATACGCCGAGCCAGGGGACGGACAGCACCGTTGTCTATACGCTGCAAAACGGGGAGACCGTCGCCAGAACGGGCGTCAGCGACAGCGGGTGGTCCAGGCTTACCTACAACGGGCAGACCGTGTACGCCGTGTCCAGTTACCTGACGACGGATCTGGAGTATCAGCCGCCCGCGCAGGCCCGGGAGGGCGCGGAGAGCGGCGACGGCCTGAAGACCAGGTTCGCAGAGAGAAACGAGCAGATGACGGCCAAGATCGAAGTGAATCTGCGGGCGCTGCCGAGCGTGACGAATCCCGATGCGACCGTGGTCGCCGTACTGCACAACGGAGAGTATGTGACGCGGACGGGGATCAACGAAGACGTAGGCTGGTCGAGAGTGAATTATAACGGTCAGACGCTGTACTGTATCAGCAGTTATCTCACCAATTAGAAGCTGCGGCGCTAAAAAAAGATATATGGCGGTCAGACGCCATATATCTTTTTTAAATTTTCCAGTTTGGCGCCTGCGTTCATCAGCAGGGCGTCGGCGATCGTGACCGCAGCCATCGCCTCGACGACCACCACGGCGCGGGGAACAATGACGGGATCATGCCGTCCCTTGATGGCGATTTCGATTTCTTCTCCCTGTCTGTTGACGGTTTTCTGGGGCGAGAAGATGGAAGGCGTCGGCTTCACGTGGGCGCGGAGAATGATGTCCGAGCCGTCGCTGATGCCGCCCAGAATACCGCCGGCATGGTTGGTTGTCTTCACGACGCTGCCGTCCTTCATGCGAAAAGGATCGTTGTTTTCAGAGCCGCGGTATGAGGCGGATTTTACGCCGTCGCCGATCTCCACGGCCTTGACCGCGCCGATGGACATGACCGCCTGGGCGAGGCCTGCGTCCAGTTTCCCGAAGACCGGATCACCCAGACCGGCGGGAACGCCGCTTATGACGCACTCGATCACGCCCCCGGCGGAGTCATAGTTTCGCATACAGTCGTCGAGATAGGATTCCGCTCTGGCAGACGCTTCCGTATCCGGCATACAGGTAGGCGTCGTCAGAATCGCCTGCCTGTCGAAGCGGTTCATATCGATTTCAACCGGTCCGATGGATTTCGCGTAGGCGGTGAGCCGGATGCCGAACTCGTCGAGCAGTCTGGCAGCCACGGCGCCGGCGGCCACTCTGCCGATCGTCTCCCGCCCGGAGGAGCGGCCTCCGCCGCGGTAGTCGCGGAAGCCGTACTTGGCGTCAAACGTGTAATCCGCGTGGCCGGGACGGTAATACGACGCGATTTCACTGTAGTCCGCAGAGCGCTGGGATGTGTTGCGTACCAGTATCGAGATGGGAGTGCCGGTTGTCCGTCCCTCGAAGAGACCGGACAGAATTTCAGCCGCATCGGCCTCTTTGCGGGGAGTGGAGATCCGGGTCTGCCCCGGCTTGCGGCGGTCCAGATATGCCTGAATGTCCGAGACGTCGAGCGCGACGCCGGCGGGGCAGCCGTCGATCACGACGCCCAGCGCTGCGCCGTGGGATTCTCCCCAGGTCGTAATCCGAAAAATGTTTCCATAAGAGGAACCTGCCATATTGATTTTCCTTTCCTGTGCTCAAAGATTTTCTGATTGTGAGACGGCGCTTCCTGCCGCAGCGGCGCTGTTGACAGAATATATACAATGAATACTAGCGAATTCTGACAAAATTAAAAAACGAAAACTAAAATATGAAATTATCAGAATCATTTATGCAGGATATCCTGCATAAATAAATAACACGCCATATCCAAAAAATGGATCACAATCATGCATGAGCGCCTGTATCCATACGCAGTATACCATAGTACAGGAGAGAAATAAATATTTTGCCGCAAAGTATTTTTGCCGGTCTTTTTTATAAATTTACATAAAATAGCTGTACAAATAAATTTTATATGTTATGATATTAGAAGGCAGAGCGCAGGAAGAGTTCCGTGCGCGCGTTTGTTACATAAGATTTGAGGTCCTTCATGCAGAAGACATTTCGGGAAAGAGTAATTTCCTATTTTACCAGTATCGCAAAAAAGAATAAACTGCTCCGGTATCCCTGTCTCGCGGTCATGTCGGTCGTGCTTGGCGCCTATTATATAGGTAGATATTTTGCGTCCAATACGAAGCGGTATGCCGGCATCGGGTTTGTCATACTCTTTTTTATGAGCAGTTGCAGCTTTTCCTTTGCCGTGTTCGCGGAGAAAACCGGTTTTATCAAGGCGCAGGAAACCTACAGCGCCGTCGTCTCGGGCGACTCGGACGTCTCTCTGGCGGAGGAGACGGGCGAGGCGGGCCGCGTGGAAGACGAGGAGGAAGAGTACACCCTGACGGAGCAGGAATATATAGGCGGCGAGGACGCTGCCTACACGCTCGACGATATTCTCAGAAATCAGGAGGCATATCAGACGGGGAGCGGGCAGGAGGAGACGCAGGAGGCCGGGTATGGATTCGACGCCTCGGACTGGCGGCTGGTTCTGATCAATAAGCAGCACCCGATCCCGGAGGAATACGATTTTGAACTGGGCACGATCGTGGACAACATGATGTGCGACAAGCGGATCATCGGCGATCTGCTCGCCATGATGAAAGCGGCGAAAGCGGACGGCGTCAATCTGGTGATCAAGTCGCCGTACCGCACCGATTCCAGGCAGGAGATGAATTTTAACGCCAGAATCAAGAAATATATGGGGCAGGGATACTCCTATATGGAGGCGTACAAGCGCACGTCCCAGGTCATCACCGTGCCCGGCGCAAGCGAGCATCAGGTCGGTCTGGCCCTCGATATCACATGCGATATGTACGACGCCCTCAACGAGGGCTTCGGGGAGACGAAGGCGGGAGAGTGGCTGGCGGAGCACAGCTGCGAGTATGGGTTCACGCTGCGTTATCCGGAGGGCAAGGAATACATTACCAGTATCGAGTACGAGCCGTGGCATTTTCGCTATGTAGGCAGGGAGGCGGCCACGATCATGCACGACGAGGGGATCTGTCTGGAGGAGTTCTGGGACAGATATCTGTAGGCGTTACCGGAATCCGGCGGGAAGAGAGGCGCCGCCGGGACAAAAGAGCGGCGGGCGATAGATAGCAGGGCAGGAATTTATGTATCAGATTATCAGAACAGAAGGCAGGGCGAAGCGGGCGCAGCTGGAGACGGTGCACGGAACGATCCAGACGCCCGTATTTATGAATGTGGGAACCGCGGCCGCGATCAAGGGTGCGGTGTCCACGGAGGATCTGGAGAGGATCGGAACTCAGGTGCAGCTTTCCAACACCTATCATCTGCATGTGAGGCCCGGAGATCACATTATCAGGCAGCTGGGCGGCCTGCACAGGTTCATGTCATGGGACAGGCCGATCCTGACGGATTCCGGCGGATTTCAGGTGTTTTCCCTGGCGAGTCTTCGGAAGATCCGGGAGGAGGGCGTATTTTTTCATTCGCACGTCGACGGCAGGAAGATTTTCATGGGGCCGGAGGAGAGTATGCGGATCCAGTCCAACCTTGGCTCTACGATCGCGATGGCGTTCGACGAGTGCCCGGCCAGCACGGCGGACAGGAAGTATGTGGAAAATTCGGCGGCGCGCACCGCGAGATGGCTGGAGCGCTGCAGGAGAGAACTGGACAGACTGAACGGGATGGAGGATACAATCAACAGAAGACAGCTTCTCTTCGGTATCAATCAGGGGGCCGTCTACGACGATATCCGGATCGGGCACGCGAAAAAGATTTCGGAGATTCCCTGCGACGGCTACGCGATCGGCGGCCTTGCGGTGGGCGAGAGCCATGAGCAGATGTACCATGTCATAGAGGAGACGGTTCCGTATCTGCCGCAGGATAAACCCACGTATCTGATGGGGGTAGGAACGCCGGCGAATATTCTGGAAGCTGTGGAGCGCGGCGTGGATTTCTTTGACTGTGTGTACCCGACCAGAAACGGCAGACACGGTCATCTGTACACCAATCACGGGAAGATCAATCTCTTCAACGCCAGGTATGAGCTGGACGAGAGGCCGATCGAGGAGGGCTGCGGCTGCCCGGCCTGCGCGAGATATTCCAGAGCCTATATCAGGCATCTGCTGAAGGCGAAGGAAATGCTGGGGATGCGGCTCTGTGTGCTGCACAATCTGTACTTCTACAATACGATGATGAAGGAGATACGGGACGCCCTAGACGAGGGCTCGTTCACCGCTTACAAGAAGCGCAAGCTGGCGGGTATGCAGGCGGGAGAACAAGACTGAAAATTCCGTAAAATTGATGCGGGAATGGAAGAAAGGGCTTGTCTTATCCCGGCGTTTTGTGTATGATAGGCAGTAGACGCACATATTCACGGTAAGATAACAAGTGTTGTGTAAATAAAAGCTATGTGCTGAGACAGGGAGGAAAGACGGATGAATATTTTATTGACAGCCGGCGATGCCGCTGCGGCGCCTGCGGGCGGCGGTATGATGGTTATGGTTCTCTACATTGTCATTATCGTGGCATTTATGTATTTTATCATGATCAGGCCGCAGAAGAAGGAACAGAAGAGAATGGCCGCGATGCTCTCCGAGATGACCGTCGGAGACTGTGTGCTGACGACCAGCGGATTTTACGGGATCGTGATCGACATCACAGACGATACGATTATCGTGGAGTTTGGCAGCAACAAGAACTGCCGCATTCCGATGCAGAAATCCGCGGTTGCGCAGATTGAGAAGGCGGAGACGGAGTAGAGCGGCACAGACGGTGTACGCACAGATACGGGCAGCGCCATGGGAAGATCCTGTGGCGTTGTTTTTTGTTTTTACATTCATTTTGCGATATTTCCGGGTTTTTTGCGAAAGTTTTGGAATAGCCATTGACAAAAGGGGGGGGGTGGAGTATATAATTGCATTTTGTGTGGGATCACACAGTTTGCAGTATCATTCAGACAGAAAGCTCTTATGAGCGGGAGGAGGAAAGATTATGAAGAGAAGAACACTGAAATTTATGGCTTGCGCGGCTGCCATGGCGCTGACCCTGTCCGTTACGGCATGTGGGGGGGGGCCTGACGACGCGTCAGATGTAAACGCCGCAAGCGAGACGGAGACGGCGGAAGAGGCTGAGAAAGAGGCTGTCGAGGAGGCTGAGGCAGAGGCAAAAGAGGCTGCCGAGGACGTAGAGGCAGAGGCGAAAGCCGAGGTTGAGAACGGGACAGAGGCCGCTGCGGGCCAGACGCTGGAGGATTATTTCTCCGATCCCGATGCCAAGGAAGCTTTTGAGGCTGCGCTTGACGCTATGGCCGGCGAGGAACTTGGCATCGAATACGACGTGACGGGCAATGACTTCACCATGGAGTTTACCTTCAATGCGGAGACGGAGCTCCCTGACAACGCCGGCGAGATGCTGGCGGCAGAGATCGACAATCAGGCGGACACGTTTGGGGAACAGGTAGAGACTTTTGACCAGATGGTGGGACAGACCGGCGCCTGCACGGTTACGGTACGCTATTTTGCGGCGGACGGCACACTGCTTGCCGAGAAGACCTTTTCGGCGAAGTAATCGGGAAACCGGCGAAAAAGAAAATAGATTAAAACGGGGCGGATCGTTGTGGATCCGCCTTTTTGCGCCGCAGAAACGGCTTGAAATTTGTCCGGGAATAGACTATGATAGAGAAGTGTTATTTTGCGATTACGACAGGAAGCGAGGAACAGGGATATGGAACTGAAAATCACATGTATTCCGGGCGACGGCATCGGGCCGGAGATCGTGGCGGAGGCTAAGAAAGTCCTGAACGCCGTTGCGGACAGATTCGGACATACGATGCAGTACACGGATATTCTGATGGGAGGCGCTTCCATCGACGCATACGGCGTTCCGCTGACGGACGAGGCGATCGAGACGGCGAAGAGCGCGGACGCGGTGCTGATGGGATCGATCGGCGGAGATACGACGACGTCCCCGTGGTACAGGCTGCCGCCGAATCTGCGTCCGGAGGCGGGGCTTCTGGCGATCAGAAAGGCGTTAAATCTTTTTGCCAATCTGCGCCCTGCGGTGCTGTACAGCGAGCTGCGCGGCGCGTGTCCGCTGAAGGAGGAAATCTCGGCTGCCGGTTTTGACATGATGATTATGCGGGAGCTGACAGGCGGGCTTTATTTCGGCGAGAGGAAGACCACCGAGGAGAACGGCGTGCGCAAGGCGGTGGATACGCTTGTGTATGATGAGAAGGAGATTCGGAGGATCGCCGTCAAGGGCTTTGACATCGCCATGAAGAGACGGAAAAAAGTGACCAGCGTGGACAAGGCAAACGTGCTGGATTCTTCCAGACTGTGGCGCAGCGTTGTGGAGGAAGTGGCGAGGGACTACCCAGAAGTGACGCTGGAACATATGCTGGTGGACAACTGCGCGATGCAGCTTGTAAAGGATCCCGCGCAGTTTGACGTGATTCTGACGGAGAATATGTTCGGCGATATCCTCTCCGACGAGGCAAGCATGGTGACTGGTTCCATCGGCATGCTGGCCTCCGCCTCCCTGAACGACACGAAATTCGGCCTGTATGAGCCGAGTCACGGCTCCGCGCCCGATATCGCGGGCAGGGATGTGGCCAATCCCATTGCGACGGTGCTCTCCGCGGCGATGATGCTGCGCTACAGCTTCGATCTGGACCGCGAGGCGGACACCGTCGAGCATGCGGTAAAACAGGTATTGCAGGAAGGGTTCCGCACTGTCGATATCATGTCGGCGGGCTGCAGCCAGGTGGGCTGTAAACAGATGGGAGATCTGCTCGCAGCGAGGATCGGATAGGCTGTGAAAATATCAAAAACACTTGTTATGAAACAGAGCGGGCGGCGGGGACAGCCGGATAAAGAAACCATCGTTTTCTTATTGCTTCTGTGCAGACTGGCAGTATATTACGGCTGGCGGCTGTCTGCGCTGACGCCGTGGTACGACGAACTGTACACTTACTATTATTTTATCAGCAGAGGGCCGGTATACGCGGCGATCCACTGGCCGTTACCCAACAACCATGTGGGGTACTCGGTGCTGTCGGCGGTCTTGGACTGGTTCGGAAATTCCGCAGTCGGGCTCAGAGGCGTCTCGTATCTGGCAAGTCTCGGCAGTCTGATTCTGCTGTACCGGATTGGCAGGGAATGCTTTCCGAAAGGATTTGCGCTGCTTTCGCCCGCTCTGTTCGCCGCCATGAATCTGGTGAACCAGATGGCGGTGCAGGGAAGAGGATATGCGCTGGCGGCTTTTCTCTGTCTGACGGCCTTTTGGTCGCTGGATCAGATTGTCTCATGCGGCGGGAAAGCGGGCAGATATTATCTGCTGTTTGGCCTGTCGCTTGTCTGGGCTCTGTACACGCTGCCGAGCAGTATCTATTTTGTGCTGCCGCTGTGTGTGACGGGCGGGCTGGTTCTTATGTGCGGCGGGCGTTTTGGTGAAACGGGGAAGCTGATTGCGGCGTCGCTTGTCAGCGCCCTGTGTACGCTTGGCCTGTATGCGGTGATATGGCTGGCGATCGGCTCGAACCTGTTGTCCAAGACGGCGGACGGTCCGTTTTATGCGGCGGGACATATCAATATCATCCTGCATGCGCCCCTGACGGCGCTGAAGACGGGAATGGCGTATATGCTGGCGTCTCCCTACATCCAGAGCGTGGAACGGAGCGGCTATCTGCCACGGCTCGGCGTCTATATCCGGCAGCTGTTTGACTATTATTACGGCGGCTTTGGCTGGTTGCTGGCCGCAGCGTCCGTGCTTGGTGTTGCGCTGCTTGCGTACCGTATTGCCGTGCGCCGGGGCGGTATTATGGAGTGGTATCTTCTGGTCAGCTTCGTTCTGACGCCGCTTATGCTGATCATCCAGTGCGCGCTGCCGTATTACCGTGTCTTTTCCTATTTCGGCGCGGTGACGGCGCTTTTGTGTACATGGCTTGCCGTGCAGGCGGTATCGTGTCTGCGGGGAGAGAAGGCAGCGCGGATCAGGCGGTATGCGCCGTCCGTGTGTTCGGCGCTGGGGCTGTTCCTTCTGGTAAAAGCTCTGTTCCTGCCGTTTGAGAACACGCCTTACGGCGCGAGGGAGACGGCCATCGGGGAGGCGTACCGCGCAGTTGATATCACGTGTTATGATAAAATCGCGGTGTCGGACTGCGACCAGCAGTATCTGCTCAAATATCTGTACGGTCTGGATATGGACGACGATCCGGCCGGCCGGCTGACGACACGGATCGAGGAGGCCGACTGCGTGCTGCTCGACAGACGGCTCCTTGTGCCGGAGCAGACGGCTGAGGCTTTGGATTCCTCTGCGGATGCCTGGAAATTTTATCTCACCCGACAGGATGTGCCGTATGCGTATCTGGAGGAAGAGATGCAGGCGGTATACGAGAACGAAAGCTTTGTCTTTTATGCGCGGCGTTAAAGGGCGGACCGGGGAACGGGCGTTATTTTTGACGGCGAAACCGGCCGCTGCGAAAGCGCGCGGCGCTTGGTAGGATATTTTCAGGCTGTATGACAGTTACGATTCAGGAAAGAAAAAGGAGAGAGGATTATGAGAAGCGACAATGTGAAAACGGGCGTTCAACAGGCGCCGCACAGGAGTCTGTTCAACGCGCTGGGATTTACACAGGAGGAGATGGGCAAGCCGATGGTCGGCATCGTCAGCTCCTACAATGAGATCGTTCCGGGTCATATGAACCTGGACAAGATCGTCAATGCGGTGAAGCTGGGCGTGGCCGAGGCAGGCGGCGTGCCGGTGGTGTTCCCGGCGATTGCGGTCTGCGACGGTATTGCGATGGGACATATCGGGATGAAGTACTCTCTGGTGACGAGGGATCTGATCGCGGACTCCACGGAGTGTATGGCGCTGGCGCATCAGTTCGACGCTCTCGTCATGGTGCCTAACTGCGACAAGAACGTGCCGGGGCTTCTCATGGCGGCGGCGCGCATCAATGTACCGACCGTTTTCGTCTCGGGCGGTCCGATGCTCGCGGGGCATGTACACGGCAGGAAGACCAGCCTGTCTTCCATGTTTGAGGCGGTGGGCTCCCATGCGGCAGGGCTGATCGATGACGAGGAGCTGAGAGAATTTGAGGCGAAGACCTGTCCTACCTGTGGTTCCTGTTCCGGTATGTATACCGCCAACTCCATGAATTGTCTGACGGAGGCGCTCGGTATGGGGCTTAGGGGCAACGGCACGATTCCGGCGGTCTACTCCGAGAGAATCAAGCTGGCCAAGCATGCGGGCATGGCGGTGATGGAACTGCTTGAGAAGAATATCCGCCCGAGAGATATTATGACGAAGGACGCCATCCTGAATGCGCTGACGGTGGATATGGCGCTGGGCTGCTCTACGAATTCCATGCTGCATCTTCCGGCGATCGCCCATGAGATCGGCTTTGATTTCGATATTTCCTACGCCAACGAGATCAGCGAGCGGACGCCGAATCTCTGTCATCTGGCGCCGGCGGGGCCGACCTACATGGAAGATCTGAACGAGGCCGGCGGCGTGTACGCCGTGATGAAGGAACTGGCGGATATCGGGCTTCTGAACACGGACTGCATGACGGTGACGGGCAGAACCGTGGCCGAGAATATTCAGAATGCGGTAAACCTCAATCCCGAGGTCATCAGAACCGTGGACAATCCGTACAGCAGGACGGGCGGTCTGGCGGTGCTGAAAGGGAATCTCGCGCCGGACGGCAGCGTGGTGAAGCGCTCCGCCGTGGTGGAGGAGATGATGGTGCACGAAGGCCCGGCGCGGGTATTCGAGTGCGAGGAGGACGCGATCGCCGCGATCAAAGGCGGTCAAATCAAAGAGGGCGACGTGGTTGTCATCCGCTATGAGGGTCCCAAGGGCGGCCCGGGCATGCGTGAGATGCTGAACCCGACCTCCGCCATAGCCGGTATGGGGCTGGGCTCTAAAGTGGCGCTGATCACGGACGGCAGATTCTCCGGCGCTTCGCGCGGCGCATCCATCGGACACGTATCGCCGGAAGCCGCGGTAGGCGGTCCGATCGCGCTGGTGGAGGAGGGAGACATCATCAGCATCGATATCCCGAATCTGAAGCTGAACGTGAAAGTTTCCGATGAGGAACTGGCGGCCAGAAGAGCGAAATGGCAGCCGAGAGAACCCGAGGTGACGAGCGGATATCTGGCGAGATACCGTGAGATGGTGACGAGCGGCAACCGGGGCGCGATCCTGGAAATTCCGGGGAGATCATGAGAGAGCAGGAGGAACAGAGTATGTTAATGACAGGTGCGCAGATCGTCGTGGAGTGTCTGAAGGAACAGGGAGTGGACACCGTGTTCGGCTATCCGGGCGGAACGATTTTGAATGTATACGACGCGCTGTATCAACATAGTAATGAAATAACCCACATTCTGACGTCGCACGAGCAGGGCGCGGCCCACGCTGCGGACGGTTATGCGAGAGCTACGGGGAAGGTCGGCGTGTGCCTGGCCACGAGCGGCCCGGGCGCGACCAATCTGGTGACCGGGATCGCCACGGCTTACATGGACTCCGTACCGATGGTGGCGATCACCTGTAACGTCAATCTGCCCTCTCTGGGGAAGGATTCTTTTCAGGAGGTCGACATCGCGGGCGTGACCATGCCGATCACGAAGCACGGCTACATCGTGAAGGACGTCAATATCCTGGCGGACACGCTGCGCAAGGCGTTTGCCATCGCGAGAAGCGGACGGCCAGGCCCGGTGCTGGTGGACATCACGAAAGACGTGACCGCGAACCAGTGCGAGTATGAGAGAAAGCCCGTGGAAGAGTTTCCCGTGAAGAGACAGGATCAGACGGCGGCGCTGGAGGCGGCGCTTGGGCTTATCGAAGCGGCAAAAAAGCCGTTTGTCTACGTGGGCGGCGGAGCGGTGATCTCCGGCGCGTACAGGGAGGTCAGAGAGTTTGCCAAAAAAGCGGATGCGCCGGTATGCGATACGCTGATGGGGAAGGGCGCTTTCGACGGTCATGACCCGTACTATACCGGCATGATCGGTATGCACGGCACGAAAGCCTCCAATTTCGGCGTCAGCGAGTGCGATCTTCTGATCGCGCTTGGCGCGCGGTTTTCCGACCGGGTAGTCGGCAATCCGAAGAAATTTGCGGAACACGCCAAAGTGCTCCACATCGATATCGACGCGGCGGAGATCAACAAGAACATTCACACGGATGTTTCGGTGGTCGGGGATCTGAAGGAGGTGCTGACGGCTTTAAACGGCAGGCTTAAACAGCAGGATCACAGCGACTGGATAGCACATGTTATGGAACTGAAGGAAAAGTATCCTCTGTCCTATGACGACTCGGCGCTCTCCTGTCCCTATATCATAGAAGAGATCGACCGGATCACGAAGGGCGAGGCGGTGATCACCACCGACGTGGGACAGCATCAGATGTGGGCGGCGCAGTATTACAAGTATTCCATGCCGCGAACGCTGCTTACGTCCGGCGGTCTGGGAACGATGGGGTACGGTCTGGGAGCCTGCATCGGCGCAAAAGTGGGACGGCCCGATAAGATCTGCATCAATATTGCAGGAGACGGCTGTTTCCGCATGAATATGAACGAACTGGCGACGGCGAGCCGCTACGACATACCGATTATCCAGGTGGTGATCAACAATCATGTGCTCGGCATGGTGCGCCAGTGGCAGACGCTTTTCTATGAAAAGAGGTATTCGCAGACGGTCCTGAACGACAAGGTGGATTTCTGTAAGGTTGCGGAGGGTCTCGGCTGCGAGGCGATCAGAGTGACGGAGCGCGAGGAGGTCGCGCCGGCGATCGAGAAGGCGATCGCCATGAAGAAACCCGTCCTGTTAGACTGCATCATCCCGGAGGACGACAAGGTATTTCCGATGGTTCCGGCGGGCGCGCCGATCAGCGAGGCCTTTGACGCGGACGATCTGGCCCGGAGAGAATGACGGCACAGGAACAGACATGCGGAAGAAGACGTGAGTGAAAAGTGACCGGAAGCATCTTATGAAGACAGTATTAAAACATTTGGCGATCATCCTATGTATCGTTCTGGTCAGCCTGATGGCTACTTACATCGGGCTGGCTATTTATTACCATAACGCGTTTGCCTACGGTACCTGGATCAATAATGTGTACTGTACGGGGAGGAGCATCGAGGAAGTAAACGAGGATCTGGTGCGGGATTTTTCCTATGACGGCCTTACGGTTTTCGACAAGGACGGCAATTCCTACAGGATTGCGGCGGAAGAGATCGGCTATCAGTTTGATTTTATCAAGGCGCTGGAGATCTACCAGAAGCAGCAGAATCCGTGGATCTGGATCGAGAGCCTGTATCACGGAGACAGCAGAGAGCTGAACCCGGTCGTGTCCTACGACAGGCAGGCCTTGGAACTTATCATCGATGAGATCCCGTTCCTGGCAGTGGAGCGCGAAGAGACCGATGAGGAGCGCGACGTTGCGATTATCAGGACGGATCACGGCTATGAGCTTCTGAATGAGAGGACCCAGGTGCTGGATACCGAAGAGGCGCGGGCTGTGATCGTGGAAGCCATAGAGCAGTCGCGGGAGGAAGTGTCGCTTCTGGAGGAGGGCTGTTACCACGACCTGACGCTGACCGCGCCGATGCAGGAGACGCTCAGGCTGTGGGAACAGGTGCGGCGCTTTCAGCAGTGCGGGATCGTCTATCAGATGGGAGAGGAACAGGTCCCGGTGGACGCTTCGGTGGTCTGCGACTGGATCGAACTTGCGGAGGACGGCAGTTTCGCCACGGACGAAAACGGTGATCTGAAACTGCGTGAGGGCGCGGTCGAGGAATTTGTCGACGCCCTGGCCGACCGCTACGACACGGTGGGCGCACAGCGGCAGTTTTGCGCGACCAGAGGGGATATCGTCACGGTGGAGGGCGGCACTTACGGCAATAAGATTGACCGGGAGGCGGAGACGGCATACCTGACGGAAGCTTTTCTGAGCGGCAGGGAGGAACTTCATGAGCCCGTCTACTCTCAGAAGGCGCTCGTGCAGGGACAAAACGACATCGGCAGCACCTACATTGAGGTGGACATGGGAGAGCAGATGCTGTATTACTATGTGAACGGCGTACAGAAGATCTCAACTCCCGTTGTGACCGGCAATACCTCCCGCAGGATGGGTACGCCCTCGGGTGTGAATTATGTGTATCTCAAGCAGACCAACCGTATCCTGCGGGGGCCGGGCTATGCGTCTCACGTGAATTACTGGATGCCCGTGAAGGGCAATATCGGTATTCACGATGCGGCATGGCGCGGCAAGTTCGGCGGAACCATCTATCAGACAAACGGCTCTCACGGCTGCATCAACACGCCGGGGAAGGTGATGGCAGAGCTGTACGACAGCGTGGAGGTGGGCACGCCGGTCGTCATGTTTTACTGATCCGCGACGCCGAGAGGGCGGGAATATGAAAATTTTGCGGTTGTAATTGACTTAGACAGGCGAAAAAGGTAAAATGTTTGTTGTTCTATAAATTTACGAATACTATTGGAGGAGTGAAAAGTGGCTAGAGTATATAATTTTTCAGCGGGTCCGGCGGTTCTGCCCGAGGAAGTGCTGCGCGAGGCCGCAGAGGAAATGCTGGATTACAGGGGAACCGGCATGTCGGTTATGGAGATGAGCCATCGGTCCAAGGCTTACGACGCTATTATCAAGGAGGCCGAGGCGGATCTGAGAACGCTGCTCGGTATTCCGGACAATTACAAGGTTCTGTTCCTGCAGGGCGGCGCGAGTCTGATCTTTGCCTCCGTGCCGATGAACCTGATGAAAAACCGCAAGGCGGGCTACATTCTGACCGGCCAGTGGGCGAAAAAAGCATTCGCGGAGGCGAAGATCTACGGCGAGGCGGTGGAACTGGCGTCTTCTGCGGACAAGACGTTTTCCTATATACCCGACTGCTCCGATCTGCCGATCACGGACGATATGGACTATGTCTACATCTGTGAGAACAATACGATCTACGGGACGAAATATCATACGGTGCCGAACACAAAGGGAAAGATCCTCGTGTCGGACGTATCTTCCTGCTTCCTGTCCGAGCCCATGGACGTGACGAAGTACGGTATGGTGTATGCAGGCGTGCAGAAGAATGTCGGTCCCGCGGGCACGCAGGTGGTCATCATCAGAGAGGATCTGCTCACGGACGACGTGTTGCCCGGCACTCCCACCATGATGAAATACAAAGTGCATGCGGATAACGATTCTCTGTACAATACGCCGCCGTGCTACGGCATCTACATATGCGGCAAGGTCTTCAAGTGGCTCTTAAAGAACGGCGGCCTGGAGGCGATGAAGGCGACCAACGAGAAGAAAGCGAAGATTCTCTACGATTATCTGGATGAGAGCGGGCTGTTCAGGGGTACGGTCAGAAAAGAGGACCGTTCCATCATGAACGTGCCGTTTGTGACGGGAAATGACGAAATGGACGCGAAGTTCATCAAGGAGGCGACGGAGGCCGGTTTCGTGAATCTGAAAGGACACCGCACCGTGGGCGGCATGAGGGCGAGCATCTACAACGCCATGCCGACGGAGGGCGTGGAGAAACTGGTCGCTTTCATGAAAGAGTTTGAGAAAAATAACAAGTGATATCCATAGAAAGACAGAAAAGAGGAAACAGAATGTTTAAATATCATTGCTTAAATCCGATCGCAGAAGTCGGTCTTGCGAAGTTCAGCGATCAGTATGTAAAGACGGACGACGTGAACGAGGCGGACGGCATTCTGGTGCGCAGCGCCGCCATGCATGACATGGAACTTCCCGGCAGTCTGCTCGCCATCGCGAGGGCAGGCGCGGGCGTGAACAATATTCCGCTGGACAAATGCGCCGAGAAGGGAATCGTCGTGTTCAACACGCCGGGCGCCAACGCCAACGGCGTGAAGGAACTGGCGATTGCCGGTATGCTGCTGGCAGCTCGCGACGTGGTCGGCGGTATCGAGTGGGTGAAGGAAAACCAGGCGGATGAGAATGTCGGCAAGAACGCGGAGAAGGCGAAAAAGAATTTCGCCGGCACGGAGATCGAGGGCAAGAAACTCGGCATCGTGGGTCTGGGCGCCATCGGCGTCAGGGTGGCCAACGCGGCGAAACATCTGGGTATGGAAGTGTACGGCTACGATCCGTATGTATCGGTGGACGCTGCGTGGAACCTGAGCCGCGACGTCAGGCATGTGCTGAACGTGGATGAGATCTATGCGGAATGCGATTACATCACGATCCATGTGCCGCTTATGGATTCCACGAAGGGGATGATCGGCAGAGAGGCCATCGACCAGATGAAGGACGGCGTGATCCTCTTAAATTTCGCCCGTGATCTTCTGGTGGATGAGAAGGCGGTGCTCGACGGAATCAAGTCGGGCAGGATCCGCAAGTATGTGTCCGACTTCCCGAACGCGGTGACGGCGGGGCAGGAGGGCTGTATCGTGATCCCGCATCTGGGCGCTTCCACGGAGGAGTCCGAGGACAACTGCGCGGTGATGGCCGTCAAGGAACTGAAGAACTATCTGGAGAACGGCAATATCGTCAACAGCGTGAACTATCCGGGCTGCGATATGGGCGTCTGCGCACAGGCGGGGCGCGTGGCGATCTTCCACAAGAATATTGCCAATATGATCACGAAATTTACGGCGTGCTTCGGCGACATCGGAATCAATATCACCGATATGATGAACAAATCAAAAGGCGAGGTGGCCTACACCATGCTCGACATAGAAGAGCCGGCTTCCGAAGAGATTATCCGCAAACTGCAGTCCATCGAGGGCGTTTTCAGAGTCAGGGTAGTCAAATAGCCATATAAAAACATCTGGCGTATTGCTCGTGTAACGAGCTGAAACGTAAACAGAGCGCAGACTTTCGGTCCGCGCTCTTGTCATGTGCCGTGAAACGCCTGTTCAGTTCAGCCGGTTGGCGATCTGGGAGAACCCGGGGTCTTTCTCGTCGTCGAGCGTAGCCTGCAGCCGTTTCTCCGCCTCCACGGACGCCTCGCTGGCGAGATCCATGTAGAGGATGAACAGGTCTTCGAGGGTCATGCCTTTTTCGTCTGCAATTTCCTGCATGATGGGTTTCAGCTTCTCCAGCTGAAACGATATGGGCGTCTTCTGCGGATCGATGTCTGCCAGGACGTCTTCGGCGTAGGCGTTGATGCGGTCGAGAATTTGTTTGTTTTCCGGGGTCATTGTGTACACTTCCTTTTGGTTTCAATTTTGGTTTCAATATTGCAGACGGGCTGCTCGTTATACTCGCAAGCACGCGCTGACGCGCTCATTGTCTGCTTTGCAGACGGGCTGCTCGTTATACTCGCAAGCACGCGCTGACGCGCTTACTGTCTGCTTCGCAGACGGGCTGCTCGTTATACTCGCAAGCATGCGCTGACGCGCTCATTGTCTGCTTCGCAGACGGGCTGCTCGTTATACTCGCAAGCACGCGCTGACGCGCTCACTGTCTGCTTCGCAGACGGCTTGCTCGTTATAGACGCAGGAAAAACAAATGCTGCTTCGCAGCGCTTGTTTTTCCACTGCGTCTATATTTTACCACTTCGCGCTTGTGCTGTATAGGCTTATTTGTTAAAATGAAATAAATGTAAGTGCGGGACGGCGCTGTCCGGCCTGCGCAGAGATGATATACCGGACAGGAGAAGTTATGGCGAATATCAAACCGTTTCGGGCGATCAGACCGCGGGCGGATCTGGCGGACAGGATCGCGGCGCTCCCCTATGATGTGTACAGCAGGGAAGAGGCGTACAGGAAAGTACAGGGAGATCCCTACACGTTTCTGCGGATCGACAGGCCGGAGACGCAGTTTTCGGCAGACTATGACATGTATGCGCCCGAGGTGTACGAGCGGGCGCGCGATATGCTGTGGGAAATGCTGGATGAAGGCCAGTTTCTGGAAGAACGGAAGGAAGCCTACTATGTATACGAACTCGTGATGAACGGGCGCTCCCAGGTCGGAATCGGCGCCTGCGCGTCGGTGGACGACTATGAAAACCAGATCATCCGAAAGCATGAGAATACCAGAGCGGACAAGGAGGCGGACCGCATCCGGCATGTGGATGTGTGCTGCGCGCAGACCGGGCCGATTTTTCTGGCGTACCGCCGGCGCGAAGGCATTGAGAAACAGGTACACAAGGCGATGCGCGGCAGGCCGGTATATGATTTTACGGCGGATGACGGCGTCACGCACAGGCTATGGGTGATCGACGACGAGGCTGCCGTAGAGAGGATCCGGCAGGAATTTGCACAGGTGGAGACGGTCTATATTGCGGACGGACATCACAGATGCGCTTCGGCGGTCAGAGTCTCCGGGATGCGCCGGAAGTCGCACCCGGACTATACGGGACAGGAAGAATTCAATTATTTTCTGTCGGTACTCTTTCCCGATGATCAGCTGATGATCATGGACTATAACCGTGTGGTGAAGGATCTGAACGGATATTCCGAGGACGCGTTCCTTGCGCGCGTCGGGGAGATCTTCGACGTCGCGAAGGCGGAAGAGACGCCGTACAGGCCGAAGCGCAAAGGAGAGATCGGCATGTATCTGCGCGGTGCATGGTACCGCCTGCGGGTCAGGGAGGAACAGTATACGGGAGAGGCAGCCCATGATCTTGACGTGGCAGTGCTGCAGAGAGAGCTGCTTGCGCCGGTGCTCGGCATTTCGGATCCGAAAACGGACGACCGCATCGACTTTGTGGGAGGCATCAGAGGTCTGGACGAGCTTGTGCGGCGTGTACACGACGACGCGAGGGCTGCGTTCGCCATGTATCCCACCGATATCCACGAGCTCTTTGCCGTGTCCGACGCGGGCGGACTGATGCCGCCGAAGTCTACCTGGTTTGAGCCGAAGCTCAGAAGCGGTCTGCTGATCCACAGGATAGAACCCTGAGTCTGAGGAAGGGATTCTGGTACTGACAAAACATGTGAGAGGGAGAAGACATGAACAAAAAATTGTATAAGCTGATGAACTGGCCCGAAATAGAGGAAATTGTGTATTCCGAATCCGATGATCCGCACCGGATGCTGGGCGCGCACGTGACGGGCAGTTCCGTGCTCGTGCAGACGTTTCAGCCGGGTGCGAAGAGCGTGCGCCTGCAGCTTGTCGAAGGGGACAAGAGCTATAAGATGGAGCTGGCTGACGAGGAGGGGTATTTTGCGCTGCTGCTCCCCGGAAAGAAGGTTCCGGATTACGAGTATATCGTGGAGGCGCAGGACGGCTCTCTGAAAAAGGTGCGGGACGCCTACAATTATCCGCCGCAGATTTCGAGAGAGGATACCGAGAAGTTCAACGCGGGTATTCACTATACGATTTACGAGAAGCTGGGAGCGCACGTCATGACGATCGGCGGTGTGAAGGGCACGCTGTTTGCAGTCTGGGCGCCCAACGCCATGCGCGTCAGCGTGGTGGGAGATTTCAACGGCTGGGACGGCAGGACGCATCAGATGCGCAGGCTGTGGGATTCCGGCGTCTTTGAGCTGTTTGTCCCGGACGTCGCGGAAGGAGAATGCTATAAGTACGAGATCAAGGCGAAAGGCGGTCTGACTTTTCTGAAAGCCGATCCCTATGCGTTCGGACAGCAGCTTCGCCCGGACAGCGCCTCGATTGTCAGAAAGATAGACGGCTTCCGGTGGGAGGACGCCGGATGGATGAAAAACCGCGCCGGGTTTCAGGCGGAAGACAGGCCCATGAATGTCTATGAGATCTACCTGGGCTCTTTCGCGAAACCGGAGGATGGCAGGGAATACTATAATTACCGGGAGCTCGCGCCCAGGGTCATCGAGTATGTGAAGAAGATGGGATATACGCACGTGGAACTGATGCCGGTGATGGAACATCCGCTGGACGCCTCCTGGGGCTACCAGGTGATCGGCTACTATGCGCCGACGTCGCGATACGGTACGGCGGAGGATTTCATGTTCTTTATGAATGAACTGCACAAAGCCGGGATCGGTGTGATTCTGGACTGGGTGCCGGCGCATTTCCCGCGGGATACCTACGGGCTGTCCGGTTTCGACGGCACATGCCTGTACGAGCATCAGGATCCGAGACAGGGTTTCCATCCGCACTGGGGAACGCTGCTCTACAATTACGGCAGGCCGGAGGTGCGCAATTATCTGATCGCCAACGCGCTGTACTGGGCGGAGCGCTACCATGCCGACGGCATCCGCATCGATGCGGTCGCTTCCATGCTGTACCTGGATTACGGCAAGAACGACGGAGAGTGGGTGGCAAATATCTACGGCGGCAATGAGAATCTGGAGGCTGTGGAGTTTTTAAAACATCTCAATTCCATTATGAAGAAACGCAATCAGGGCGTGCTGATGATCGCGGAGGAGTCTACGGCGTGGCCCAAAGTCACGGGAGCTTTGGACGACGACGGGCTCGGCTTCGATCTGAAATGGAATATGGGCTTTATGAACGATTATCTGAATTATATCCGGACGGATCCCTATTTCCGTTCCGGGCGGCACAACGATCTGACCTTCAGTATGATCTACGCCTACAGCGAGAAATTTATGCTCGTGTTCTCGCATGACGAGGTGGTGCACGGCAAGGCGACGCTGATCGGCAAGATGCCCGGCGGAAGAGACGAGCAGTTTGCGAATATGCGGCTGACCTACGCGTATCACATGACGCATCCGGGCAAGAAGCTCTTCTTTATGGGGCAGGACATCGGCGAGTACGATGAGTTTAACGAGAAGAGAGCTGTGGAGTGGGAACTGCTCCAGGTGGACGAGCACGCGAAACTCAATCGCCTGATCGCCGATTTCAATAAACTGTATGTCTCGCAGCCGGCGCTGTATGCGAAGGACAATTCGTGGGAAGGCTTCGAGTGGATCAACTGCATCACGCCAAACGCGTGTATGCTCTCTTATCTGCGCAAGGCGGACAGGCCGGAAGAGGCGCTTGTGATCGTGGCCAATTTTGCCAATGTGAAGCAGGAGTTCCGGGTGGGCGTGCCCTACGAGGGAAAATACAGGGAGATCATGAATACCGACGCCGCTGTTTACGGTGGAAGCGGTACGGTGAACAGGAAGGTCTGCAATACGGTTGAGGCGGAGTGGGACGGCAAGCCCTACGCCATCGACATGGTGAGCGCGCCGCTCTCCGTGAGCATATTTTCCTACACGCCTTACACGGCGCAGGAGAAGGCCGAGATCGACAGGATGCGCGCCGAGGAACTGCGCAGGATCAGAGAGGCGGAGGAGCGCAGGATAGCTGAGGAGAAGGCCAGAGCGATCGCCGAGGAGGCCGCCGAGGCCAGGAAGCTGGCGAAGGCTGCCGCCGAGGAGGCCAGAGAACGGGCAAAGATAGCCGAGGAGATGGCGAAGAAGGCGAAAGAGGCCGAGAGAAGACTGGAGGAAATCGAGCGGGCGCAGGGCGGCCAGGAACCGGAGAAGAAGCCTGCCGCCAGGAAGACTGCATCTGCCGGGCCGACGGCGAAGAAGACAGGCCGCAAGCCTTCGACCGCCAGGAAGACGGCAGGGGCTGTTTCCGCAAAGAAGGAACCTTCGTAGAACGTGGGAGCAGAGAAACGGCGGCACAAGGAGAGTAAGACGGGAGGAACGAACGGATTATGGAAGCGGAACAGATCGCATCCGAACAGAGGCTGCTGGAGACTTATCTGAGGCAGCTCCCCGAAAATGCCCTGCGGTTCGGGGGCAAGGTTTTGATGGCGCTTATCGTCTTTGCGGTCGGCGTGCAGCTCATCCGGCTGGCGCGCAGGATCGTGCGCCGTTCTCTGCAGAGAGGCAATGCGGACGTGGGCGTGGTTCAGTTCCTGGACTCCTTTATCAAGGCGGTTCTCTATATTGTGCTGCTGTTTATGATCGCGTCGGAGTTCGGACTGGATGCGGCCGGTGTGGCGGCAATTCTGGGGTCCGCCGGCGTGGCGATCGGTCTCGCGGTACAGGGCAGCCTGTCCAACTTTGCGGGCGGGGTTCTGATTCTTCTGCTCAAGCCCTTCCGGGTGGGTGATTATATCAAGGCGGACGACAGCGGCCACGAAGGGACGGTCACGGAGATTCAGCTTTTCTATACTAAGCTGACGACGCCGGACAATCATGTGGTCGTCATGCCGAACGGCGCGCTCGCCAACGGCTGTATGATTAATATGAGCGCCCTGGGAGAGCGCAAACTGGATATCGCCGTTTCGATCTCCTATGACGCCGATATCCGTGCGGCCAGGGAAGCGCTTCTCGGCGTTCTCAGGGCTGAGCCGGCGGTCCTCGCAGAGCGGGAACAGAGCGTGCTGGTGCAGGAGCTTGCAGACAGCGGGGTGAGGCTGTGCGTGCGCTGCTGGACGCAAAATGAAGATTACTGGGACTGCAGATGGCGGCTTACGGAGCAGGTCAAGTATGCCCTGGACGAGGCCGGCATATCCGTTCCGTATCCGCAGATGGACGTCCATCTGGACAGGGC
>CANQTL010000022.1 GCA_947626775.1 uncultured Lachnospiraceae bacterium
TTTGCTCACAATTCAATCAATAACAGAAAAATGGTTCTGGGATGCACATCCCAGAACCACTTTGTCGACAGTCTGACAGACTCAAAATCTCTTTTGAGTCTGCCTTGCCTGATCTTAGTTGTATTTGCGTTTTCTAGCCGCTTCGGACTTCTTCTTGCGTCTTACGCTGGGCTTCTCGTAATGCTCTCTCTTACGAATCTCCTGCTGGATACCCGCCTTTGCGCAGCTTCTCTTGAAACGACGCAACGCGCTGTCCAAAGTCTCGTTCTCTTTCACGATTACGTTCGACATTCTCGCACCTGACCTCCCTTCAGTCCCTGACAAGCATTTCGACTGATCGGGTTATTTTCTTTACACACAATGTAAATTATACCACAATTTGGTTATGAGTCAACTGTTAAATTTTCTCGCGTTTCCAAAGCCGCTTCCGGCTGCATCCAGGACACCCCGGACGCGGGGCCCCGTCTCCTATCCGAGCTGCCCCTCCAGCACCTTCGCCGCCTCTGCCAGCGCTCCGTCAATGCCCGCAGGGTTCTTGCCGCCGGCCTGAGCCATACCGGGCCGTCCGCCGCCGCCGCCGCCCACAAGCGCCGCGATCCCCTTGATCAGATTGCCCGCGTGAGCCCCCTTCGCCATCGCGTCCTCGGTTGCCATGGCGATCATATTGACCCTGCCCTCGCTGTCGGAAATCAGGACGACCACGCCCCCGCCAAGCTTCTCCTTGAGCTGGTCTCCCAGCTCCCGCAGACCGTTCATGTCCACCCCGGCAACTTTCGCCGCCAGAAGTTTTACGCCTTTGATCTCCCGCACCTGGTCCATCACATCTCCCAGAGCGTCTTTCGCCGCCCTGCTCTTCAGGGATTCATTCTCGCTCTGCAGCGCCTTTATCTCCGCCATCAAATGTTCGCACCGCTCCACCAGGTTCGCGGGCGACGTCTTGAGCGTCTTCGCCGCAGCGTTCAGCTCTTCCTCCAGCTTCTGATAGTAAGCGGTCACATTGCCTCCCGTCACCGCCTCGATCCGGCGCACGCCTGCCGCCACGCCGGATTCGGACAGAATCTTAAAAGAACCGATCATTCCCGTAGACTTCACATGTGTGCCGCCGCACAGCTCTCTGGAGAAATCTCCCATCGAGACGACGCGCACCGTGTCGCCGTACTTTTCCCCAAAGAGCGCCATCGCGCCGGATTTCTTTGCTTCCTCTATGGTCATGACGTCCGTCTGCACGGAGAGATTCTCCGCGATTTTCTCATTGACGAGCCGCTCCACCTTCTGCAGTTCTTCGGACGTCATCGCCGCGGGATGGGAGAAGTCGAAACGGGTTCTCTCCCCATCCTGATAGGAACCGGCCTGTTCCACATGGTTGCCCAGCACCTCCCGCAGCGCTTTCTGCAGCAGATGCGTAGCGCTGTGATTCTTACAGGTACTGCTTCTCCTGTCCCTGTCCACAGACAGCGTCACGGCGTCGCCCGTCTTGAACATTCCCCGCGTCACCCTGCCGATGTGTCCGACCTTGCCGCCCAGCAGTTTGATTGTACTCTCCACGCGGAATTCTCCATCCGCCGTGGTGATCACGCCGATATCGCCCTCCTGGCCGCCCATGGTAGCGTAGAAAGGCGTCTGCTCCACGATCACGGTACCGGTCTCGCCGTCCGTCAGCGCCTCCGCCAGTTCCGTCTCGGTGGTGAGCACCGTCACTCTGGAATCGTATGTCAGATTGTCATATCCCACAAACTCCGTGGTGACGGAAGGATCGATGGATTCGTAGACGGTCACGTCCGCGCCCATATAATTCGTCACCTTGCGGGCCTTGCGGGCCTTGTCCTTCTGTTCCTGCATGCAGGCTTTAAAACCTTCCTCGTCCACGCGGAAACCCTTTTCCTCCAGAATCTCTTTCGTGAGATCCAGCGGGAATCCATAGGTGTCGTACAGCCGGAAAGCCTCCGCTCCGTCCAGCTGTCCGCCGCCGTTTCGGGCAAGCGTCTCCTCCATCTCTCCGAGAATGCTCAACCCCTGATCGATGGTCTTGTTGAATTTGTTTTCCTCCTGCGTCAGCACGTTGAAGATGAATTCCCGCTTCTCCTCCAGCTCCGGGTAGCCGTCCCTGGAACCTTCGATGACCGTGCCGGCCAGATCGGAGAGGAAGGTCCCCTGCACGCCCAGTTTTCTGCCCTGGCGCGCAGCGCGTCTGATAATGCGCCGCAGCACATAGCCGCGCCCTTCGTTGGAAGGCATGATGCCGTCGGAGATCATGAACGTCGCCGAGCGGATATGATCGGTGATGATACGGATGGACACATCCGTGTCGTAATCTTTCTTATACTCCACGCCCGCGATCTCGCACACCCTGGTGCGCAGCGCGAGCACCGTGTCCACGTCGAAGATGGAATCCACGTCCTGAACAACGGAGGCCAGTCTCTCCAGCCCCATGCCGGTGTCGATATTTTTCTGGATCAGTTCCGTGTAATTGCCTTTGCCGTCGTTGTCGAACTGGGTAAAGACGTTGTTCCAGATCTCCATGTACCGGTCGCAGTCGCAGCCCACGGTACAGCCCGGCTTGCCGCAGCCGTACCTCTCCCCGCGGTCATAGTACACCTCCGAGCAGGGGCCGCAGGGACCGGAACCGTGCTCCCAGAAATTGTCCTCCTTGCCGAAGCGGAAGATCCGCTCCGGGGCGATGCCGATCTCCTTGTTCCAGATCTCGAACGCCTCGTCGTCCTCCTCGTAGACGGAAGGATAGAGCCTGTCGGGATCCAGGCCGACCACCTCCGTCAGAAACTCCCAGCACCAAGAAATCGCCTCTTTCTTAAAGTAATCGCCGAAAGAAAAGTTCCCCAGCATCTCGAAAAAGGTACCGTGCCTCGCCGTCTTCCCCACATTCTCCAGATCGCCGGTTCGGATACACTTCTGACAGGTGGTGACGCGCCTTCTCGGCGGAATCTCCTGCCCCGTAAAATACGGCTTCAGGGGCGCCATGCCCGAATTGATCAGCAGCAGGCTGTTGTCGTTGTGCGGCACCAGCGAAAAGCTCTTCATCTTCAGATGTCCCTTGCTCTCAAAAAATTCAAGGAACATCCTGCGCAGTTCATTTACGCCATACGGTTTCATTTCGTTCTTCTATCCTTTCCCTCAGTAATGTTTTGATCAGAAATCAAATTTATCCGCAAAGTATGCGTCAAGCTCTGCGATCGCCACGCGTTCCTGCTCCATGGAATCGCGAAATCTGACCGTGACGCGGTTGTCCGTCTCGGAATCAAAATCATATGTAACGCAGAAAGGCGTGCCGATCTCATCCTGCCTGCGGTAGCGCTTGCCGATATTGCCGCGGTCGTCGAACTCGCAGTTGTATTTCTTACACAGCTGCGCATAGATTTTCTCCGCTCCCTCGTTCAGCTTCTTCGAGAGCGGCAGCACGCCGATCTTGACGGGCGCGATCGCCGGATGGAAGTGCAGCACGGTGCGCACGTCTCCCTCGCCGATCTCCTCCTCGTCGTAAGCCGCGCACAGGAAAGCCAGCACCACTCTGTCCGCGCCCAGCGACGGTTCGATGACGTAGGGCACATATTTTTCATTTTTTGTATCGTCGAAATAGGACAGATCCTCGCCGGAGGTGTTCTGGTGCTGCGTCAGATCGTAATCCGTTCTGTCCGCGATGCCCCACAGTTCGCCCCAGCCGAAGGGGAACAGGAACTCGATGTCCGTCGTGCCCTTGGAATAGAACGCCAGCTCCGCCGGGTCGTGATCGCGCAGCCGCATCTCTTCCTCCCTGATGCCCAGGGAAAGCAGCCAGTCGCGGCAGAATCCTCTCCAATACCGGAACCACTCCAGATCCGTCCCGGGCTCGCAGAAAAATTCAAGTTCCATCTGTTCAAACTCTCTCGTGCGGAAAGTAAAATTGCCAGGCGTGATCTCGTTGCGGAACGATTTGCCGATCTGCCCGATGCCGAAAGGGATTTTCTTTCTCGATGTGCGCTGCACGTTCTTGAAATTCACAAAGATGCCCTGCGCCGTCTCGGGGCGCAGATAGACCGTATTCTTGGCGTCCTCGGTGACGCCCTGAAACGTCTTGAACATCAGGTTGAACTGTCTGATGTCGGTAAAGTTATGTTTGCCGCAGGTCGGGCACGGGATGTGATGTTCCTCCACGAAATCCTTCATCTGCTGCTGGCTCCAGCCGTCCACGGACTCCTCAAACTTGATGCCGTTCTCCGCCGCATAGTCCTCGATCAGTTTGTCCGCGCGGAACCTCTCGTGACACTCCTTACAGTCCATCAGCGGATCGGAGAAACCGCCCAGATGCCCCGACGCGACCCAGGTCTGGGGATTCATCAGAATCGCGCAGTCCACGCCCACATTGTAGGGATTCTCCGTGACAAACTTCTGCCACCAGGCTTTCTTTACATTATTTTTCAGCTCCACGCCGAGATTGCCGTAATCCCATGTATTCGCCAGCCCGCCGTAGATCTCGGAGCCGGGATATACGAATCCTCTCGCCTTCGCCAGCGCCACAATCTTATCCATTGTCTTTTCCATAGTGATTTCCTCTCCGTCTTCTTCCGCCTGAGCGGCGGTTATTTAATATGAACAATTATACTGACTTCATGCCCTCCCCTGCCGCGTGAACGCTTCGGAATGGGGCGCATGATGATCGCCTCTGTGACTGATATGGCTTTCTCTCACTCGAATACGATGTATGACAGCACGCTTTCATCCGCGGCCCCGTTTTCCGGATGGGAAATCAGCGCACTGTTTTTGCCGTAAAAGGTGACATCCAGATCGCTGTCTGCGCTCTGGTTGATATAGAGCACCTTCCCGTAAGTAGTGACCAGAAGCTCTTCCGACGGCTTGGTAGCAATCACTACGATCTTTTTCTGGTCCTGCTCTTCCATATAGCCCACTTCCATCGGCTCGCCGTCCGCCGAGACGAAGGCGACGCCTTCTAACGGATAGCCCTGCACGCCGGCCTCTGTCAGCGGCCCTACATACAGCTCTCTGTGGTTGAAGCCGCTGTAATCCCGATCCGTCGCATACTGCAGTTTGATCGTTACGCTCCCGTTCTTCTCCTCCACAGATTCCAGCTTGACGCTGTCGCCGCCATAGTCCGCGCAGTACTCCGTCACTCTGTCCTCCGCCAGCTTTGTCAGTTCGCCCTCCTCGTAGTAGTTCTGCTCAAAACCGCCCACGATCTTATGCGCGATCGCTCCGTCCTTGCCGATTGAGATGGAGGACACATTCCGCGCCTCCCCGTTTCCGCAGCCGGCAAGTCCGAGGAATACCGCAAGAATCAGCAGCGCCGCTTTTCCTCTTTGCATTTCCTTTTTTCCTCCGGTCCATTCTGATTCGCTCACATACCGCATTCCATTATATTAAAGATTATCCACAATTTCAAGACTTTTAAACGGCCGGTCCGTGTATCTCCTTCGATAGTCGTCCGCGATCTGCCCAAGCTGTGTAAGCACCTTCGGCGTCACGGTAAACGTATACAGCTTCTCAATGCCCGCGTCCATAATATAGGAAACCGCGTAGGCAGTGGATTCCTCCCACTCCCCTTCCGCGGGCATTCCGGGAAATTCGCCGTTTAACACCATCGCCTTCATCTCGAATATGTAGCGGACCAGCCTGTTCGGAATCCCGTCGTGCAGAAGAGCCCTGAGGGACTGGTAGAGCAGCTTCAGCATCTCCTTCTCGTCATTGTTCTCCCTGGTGTAGTAGTCCATCACTTCCAGAAAATACATCCCGTAGCAGGCGCCCTCGAAATCCTCGCGGAAGCCCTCGAAATAATTGCTGATCGCCGCCTCCGTGACGGTATAAGAACTGCGCCCGGCATACATTTTGAACTCCCCGAAGGAAAAGGGATTCGTCGCCGCCAGCAGCCTGCTGCCCTGCCTGCGCGCCCCTCTCGCAAAGGCGGATATCTTTCCCATCTGCGTCGTCAGTATCACAATCCTCCTGTCGTACTCGCCGATCGGTTCAGCCTTTAAAATCATTCCCGTAATCTGTGTAAATTCCTGCATGAGAATGTTCTCCCGCCTGTTTCTGCGTTTCCCGTCCGCTCTCACCGCGCTGCGCGCGCGCGTCTTTTGCCGCATTTCTATATGCCAGGAAATCGTCGATCTTTCCCGTCGCCATAAATCTGTCCCAGTAATTTATCTCATTCATCTTACGCCCCTAATCCTCTCTCAACGACTAGTTTTAGGGTTCGCAGAATCGCCTGTTTCTATTCTGTATCTTTCGGATCGTAGCCGAAATTTTTCAGAAGATAATCACTGTCCCGCCAATCTTTCTTCACCTTGACCCACAGCTTCAGATTGACCTGTTTTTCCACCAGATCTTCGATCTCCGGCCTCGCCAGAGAGCCGATTTTCTTGAGCATAGCGCCCTGCCTGCCTATGATAATTCCCTTGTGGGACTCCCGCTCGCAGATGATCGTCGCCTCGATATCGACGATGTGTCTCCGAAACTTCATCTCCTCGATCGTCACCGCGACGCCGTGAGGCACTTCCTCCTCCAGGCACCTGAGCGCCTTCTCCCGGATCAGTTCCGCCACGATCTGGCGCATGGGCTGATCCGTCACCGTATCCTCGTCGTAAAAAGGCTCCCCATAGGGCAGATACTTCATGATGCAGGAGAGCAGTACGTCCAGCCCGTCTTTTTTCAGCGCGGAGACCGGCACGATCTCCGCAAAATCATACTGCCTGCTGTAGACGTCGATATAAGTGAGAAGCAGATCTTTCCTCACGGTGTCAATCTTGTTGATGACGAGAATGACCGGCGTCTTCGTCTTTCCCAGCTGCTCGATGATGTGCCGTTCCCCCGCGCCGATATAGTCCGTGGGCTCCACCAGCCACACGATCACGTCCACGTCGGACATGGTGCGCCTGGCCACGTTCACCATATAAGTCCCCAGCTTGTTTTTCGCCTTGTGGATCCCCGGCGTATCTAAAAAAACAATCTGTCCCTCCTTAGACGTATAGACCGTCTGGATACGGTTTCTGGTGGTCTGCGGTCTGTTCGAGGTGATCGCAATCTTCTGTCCGATCAGTGCGTTCATCAGCGTCGATTTGCCCACGTTGGGTCTGCCGATCAGCGTGGCAAACCCGGATCTGAATTTTGTATTCTCCATAGATGCCCTTTCCGTCTATTCCTCTTGCCCGTCCGCGGCACAGGCGCTGCATTTTTCTTCCGCCTGCGTCTCTGTCCCGCTTCCGTCTGCGCTCCGTTCTTCCCCGGCGGCGGACGTCTTCCGCTCCGCCTTCTTCGCCCGGAATCTTCCGAACCGCCCGGGCGCTTTCCCTGCGCGGCGCTTCCGGTACAGCTTCCGCACCGCTCTGAACACGAGAACCAGAACGGCAAGCGCGATCAGCCAGCAGACAATGTAGGGCAGATTGACGATCACGCCCACGAAGCCATTCTGCAGATCCAGGCCGAGGTGGTAGAAACTGTCCGCAAGTCCCTGCCTGATCCTGCCCCAGATCCCCTGCTCCTCCACAGGCGTCAGCCGCTTCACCTCCTGCACGTTCAGGTTGACCGTACTGTAACTCACCTGATTCTGCAGCGTGCGCAGCTGGGATTCCATGCTCTCCAGCTCGTAGCGCACCTCGGACAGCCTGGACTCTATGGCGATCAGATCCTCCACCGTCTCCGCCTGCATGAGAAGTTCCGTCAGGCGCTCCTGCTCCACCCGCAGCGAATTTCTATGGCTCTCCATGTCCACGTACCGCAGGGTCACGTCCTCCACGCGCTCTTCCTTGTTGACGATATTGGAAGCTTCGCCCACTCTGCCGATGAATTCATCAAGCCTGTCCGCGGGAATGCGCACCGTGAGATTACAGCTCCTGCGCTGAAAATCGGGGTTGTCATACTGATTGCCGTTGTACTGGTAGCGGTATTCCACATAACCGCCGAGGTCTGCGATCTGAACTTCCAAGTCACTCAGCAGCTCGTCATACCGCTCCGTCTCCGTGTACAGATCCACTGTCCGGATCAGCTTGCGCGCCGTCTGCGCGCTCTCTTCTGAGAGCTGCGCATCGCCCGGGTTCCCGCTTTCCTCTTCAGGCGTCTCCGCATTGTATGCAGCTGGGGTCGTGTCGGCTCTTCCCTCCACCGCATACGCCCCGTTGTCGTACAGACCGTATCCCGCCTCTGCCGCGGCGGCGTCTGTCGCCGCCTCCGGCATGGCCGTATCAGCCGCCAGATCGTACTTGCCGGCGCTGCCGCAGCCCGCAAGCAGGATCGCCGCAAGCGCCGCCGCGAAACTTACCGCCGTCTGCTTTCTCCGTCTTTTCTGCAATATCCTTTTCATAGGTTTTCCTCCCTTGTCTCACCGTTCGGATCTGCCGCCAAAAGATCCGTTCCTTTTATAAACAATACCTTCCGGCCCGGTCAAAGGTTGCAAAAATCAGTGAAAAAGATAATCCGTATGCGCAAACAGGGCGCTTTCTGCCTTGATCTTCTCCTCGCTGCCAACCACGCACAGACAGTCGTCTTCCATAAAAGCCTCGATATACTTCGCAAGGCCGCGGATCGTGTCCGCATCTGTGTCGAGCAGTTCCTCCCTGTCCCTCTGCACTTCCTCATACGGATAGTGCGTCAGGTATCCCGTCAGAGAATAAGTTCCCTTCATCGCCGGCGTCATCGGCATATCCATTTCGCTCACCGCGCCGATCACATACTGGGTCATCGTCCTCTCGTCCGCCTCGAAATGCGCGATATAGTCCGCCGCCCGACTGTACACGTCGATCGTATTCTGCAGATGCGGATCCCTGTAGGAGACGAAATAGCTGTCCCCCGACTTGCCGAAGCTGCACATGCAGCCGTAAGCGCCTCCTTTGACGCGTACCTGAGACCAGAGATAATCATAGCCCATGAGCACCCGCAGCACCTTCAGCGCGCCGGTGTACGGAAGGCCCTTCTTCTCGAAATTGCCCGCGCGGCACACGTACTGGATCTGCGCCGACGTCATGAAGCCCTCGTTCTTCCGCTCCGGTTTCGGGTCATACCCCTCCCCGCTCACCGGATCCGTATACAGGGCCTCCTTGAGCCTAGCAACCAGCGTCTCCACTCCGGCAAGCCCTTCCCGTTCCGCCGTGTAATCCACCATCAGGTTCTCCGGGCGGAAGAGACAACGGACGACTCTGCCGAGATTCGCAGCCAGCTCTTCGCTGCAGCCGTCGAAGTCCTTCTCCAGCCGTTCCAGAAGACGGTAAAATGGAATGCCGTTGATGTGCTCCAGCACGGCGGCCGGTTTCGACAGATAGGACAGCGCTCTGCCGGACGCCAGCGTGTGCCCCGCCGACATCATATCCGCCTGCATGCAGGAACGTCCCTCTGCAATCAGTTCACCGAGCCGCTTCGTGTCCGTGTAATCGGAAGCGGTCAGAATCTCCCGCGCGAGGGCGAACGCCTGCGGCAGATTCTCGTACAGCACCTTGACCTTCAGATCGAAAGTCGCCTGATACTTCGACAAATCCCGCGCATCCGTGTAAGTGTTCACGGCGGGCGCGATCCCTCCCGTCTGCAGATTGATCTCATTGTACAGCTCGCTGTAACTGTAATGCTCCGTATTCACGAGACCGATCACCAGCTTCAGGATTCCCACATAGGGGAAAAGCTCTTCCGGCACCTGGCGCAGATCGAACAGAAAACGCAGATACCCGATGCCGTTCGTGCAGATATCATGGCAGAGGAGCACCGTGTCCCCCACCTTTTTCTCTTCATTATAATAGGGCGCGGCCTCCCGCTTCATGTCGGCTCTGGACAGCAGCGGGATCTTCGCAAGCGCCTCGGCGGGATCCGGCTCCTCCTGATAGCGCCGCAGCGCCTCCGTCTCTGCCACGATGCCGGCGATCTCCTCCGCGCTCATAGCCGCCTTCTTCTCTGCAAGTTCCTTCGCCAGCTTTTTCTCCTTCACGACGGTCAGCCCGCGCACCGGCCTGACCACCACCACGCTCTTATGCGAATTATCCAGAAGGTATCTGCCGATCAGCTCCTCATAATAGGACGTGTCCACCGCCTGTTTCAATTCCCGGTAGACTTCCAAAAGCTCGATATTGGCAAAGGGCGCCGCATCGTCATACAGCCATGTCTCCAACATGTTCAGGCCATAGATCAGACCCTTGGGACGCGACCCGAAGTCCGCTTCCCGATAGCGGAACTCGCTGTTGTTGAGATTCGCCCGAAGCGCTTTTTTGTCCAGTCCTTCCCTGACAAGTCCGGAAAGCGTCTCCTCTGTGATACGGACGAAATCGTCTCTCTGCTCCGCGTTGGCATTCTTCGCCACAATCGACAGATAGGGCTGTTTGACTCCCGTATCATACACGCAGCTGATGTCGGTGCCGATCCCCGCGTCCAGAAGCGCCTGCTTCACCGGCGCGCCGGGCATCATGCACAGAATATCCGCCAGAGCCGCGAAGCCGCAGCAGAATTTTCTGTCCGGCTGCACGCCGAAAGCAAAATTATAGGCAAGATAGGTGTTGTCCTGTTCCGACTCGCTCTCCATGACCGGGTACTCCCGCTCGATCTGCGCCGTCCCGGAGAAGGGAGGCTGCGTCGCGAGTTCGGAATCCACCTCGAGCGCGTCGTATTTCGACAGATACTCCTCGTCGATCCACTTTAACTTCTCCGCCATATCCATATCGCCGTACAGATAGATATAGCTGTTGGAGGGATGATAGTATTTCCTGTGAAACGCGAGGAAATCCTCATAGGACAGCTGGGGAATCACATCCGGATCTCCTCCCGACTCCACCGCGTAGGCCGTGTCCGGATAGAGAGAATTCATAATCTCTCTCCACAGCACGTCGTCGGGGGAGGAGTACGCTCCCTTCATCTCGCTGTAGACGACGCCGTTGATCGTCAGCTCGTCCGCCGCATCCTCCATCTCATAGTGCCAGCCTTCCTGCCGGAAAATCTTTTCCTCGTGATAGATATTCGGGTGAAACACCGCGTCCAGATAAACGTCCATCAGGTTCTGAAAGTCCTTGTCATTGCAGCTCGCGACCGGATAGACCGTCTTGTCCGGATAGGTCATCGCGTTCAGAAACGTGTTGAGCGAACCTTTGGCGAGTTCGATAAAAGGGTCCTTCACAGGGAACTTGTCCGACCCGCACAGAACCGTATGCTCTACGATATGCGCCACACCTGTGCTGTCCTCGGGCGGCGTGCGGAAACCGATGTAGAATACCTTGTTCTCGTCATCGTTCGACAGAAGCGCGATCCGCGCCCCCGTTCTGTTGTGCCTGAGCAGATAGCTGACCGAACGGATGTCCTTAATCTGTCTCTTCTCCAGCAAAGTATACGCCTGCAGCTGTTCTATCTCCATTTTCATGTAAACTCCTTTCACAAAGAAACTTATCGCAGCGCGATTCTGGCGCCGCGGACTGCCGAGTCTGCGTCAAGTATACCACTCTTGGGAAAACTTCGTAAAGTCAAAGCACACAAAAAAACAAATCATGCATAAAAGAACAGACAGAGACGAAAGATTCGTCTCTGCCTGCTCAGGTGTAAAAAGGGAATTTTACTGCCATTTTGTCGACATTTTTTGTCTGACAATGTCAGTCTATCAAATAATTCCGCGATAAGCAATACCCTTCCTGCAATTATATCTGTCATTCATCGCGCTTTTCTACATTTTGCGACAAAATCTACACATTGAACGCCATCAACGCGAGTTTGGACAGGATCAGCTCCTGCACGACCATGCCGCGCTTTTTCTTCTGCGCCAGATTCATGGATACCAGTTCGTCCAGCTTCATCACTCTGGAGACATATTCCGTCCTCACGCCGCCGAACAGCCTTTTCTTCTGCTCCAGAACGCACACCTTCACTCTCGCCTTCAGCTGCCTGTAAGTCCTGTACGAGAACTGATCCGCGGTCATGTAGTACAGCTGGCTCTCCAGCGTCGTCTCCGGAACGGTATCTTTCAAAATGTAATGTTCTATGATACTCCTGTACTTAAAACTGACCGCCTCCTGCGCAAGAATCTCGGCATAGCTGAACCTGGCGCCGAGATAAAGCGAAGCGGTATCCTGCATATAGTATTTGTAATCATCATTCTGCGCATCTGCCATCGTCGCCATATCGCCGCTCCCATCCTGCCGCCTCATTCGGTCGTACTGCTGCTTTCCAGATCTTCAATATTGCCGCCGCTCAGACGGATGGCGTCCTCGATCGCCCTGCGGCTGAAGCCGGATTCCGCCATCAGTTCCTCGACCGTCACTTTCCTGCGCAGTTCCCCGGACAGTTCCCTGGCCGCATCCGCCACCTTGTTGACCTTGTCGGCTATCTTCCTGTCCTTGCTGCTCTCGGCCGCATTCTCTGCGATGTACTCCTCCATCGCGTCCATGATCATCCTGCCCAGCATTCCCTCCGCCTCAGAGGCATGTTCCATCGCGCCCAGCATCGTGACGCCGGCCGCCACCGCCACGTTGCCCTCTCCGATCAGATCCTCGAGATACGCGCCCTGCCCGGCATAGAGTTTGGCGATCTCAGCCACCTGAGACAGATAAGCCTGCGCCAGCCGGCTCTGCGCGTCCGCGTCTCCCGCCATGGCCGAGAGCACAAGCGCTTCCCGCTCGCCGGGCGTAAGCTCCGGCAGCGCGCGCAGCTCCTCCAGGTACGATTCCAGATAGTCTCTCTCCTCATCCGCCAGAAACTCGTCCGGATCCACGGGCCCGCCGACGCCGATCCTGCTCTTGTGCAGATATTCATACACCAGCTTCATCTGCTCTTCACTCAGGGCAAGCGGCGCGAAAGCCTCTTTCACCGCCTCCTCCGAAATACAGCTCCCCTGCGCTCTGGCAGTACTCTTCACCTGTTCCAGCGTCTTTGCAAAAAGGATCTCCTTCTCCCTGTCCATGCCCGTCAGCCTCTCTTCACATGCGTGTGCGTGTACAGATGTTCCTCACAGTACTCATAGTTGCCGTCGCACTTGGAGCAGAAGCGGAACTGCAGATTCGGGCTGTCCACCTCGGTTCTGCCGCAGATGGCGCACTTGTGCTTTGTGATCCCCGTATTCCTGCGCACATCCCGCTTAAATTCCTGCCGCCTGTGTATCTGCTTCGGATTCATATGCATCATATTCCGCGAGGTGAAGAAGAACACCGCAAAATTCATAAGCGAAGCGGCAATGGCAAACTTGCCGTCCACACCCGTCTGCAGGAACTCAAACAGCAGGATCACGCCGTAAATCACGCCCAGCCACTTAACCTTGATCGGGATGATGAACATGAGCAGCACCTGTACGTCCGGAAAAGTCGCCGCAAAGGCGAGAAAGATCGACATATTGATATAGTAAGTACTGAAATACTGGCTGGCGTACAGGAAATATCTCCGCGCTTCCTCCGCGCCCATCGCCGCCAGAACGTCCCCGTGGAAGAGATAGTGATAGCCCAGCAGCAGGAAACTGCCCGCAATCGTGAAGAGCATTCCCTGAAACAGATAGACATTATAGCGGTAAGTACCCCACGTCCGCTCCAGCGTCGTGCCAATCGAGCAATAGAAGTACAGCATGATCAGCGTGAAGAAGATATTGCCGGACGGCGGCGGAATCAGGATCCAGGTAAACAGCCGCCAGATCTGCCCGTGCAGGATCTCATAGGGGTCCAGCGTCAGATAAAAGATCAGCATATTGCTCCGGGCAAACATCTGCAAAAGATATCCCACGGCATAGCACAGCACCAGTACAAAAGACAGATTCTTGATCGCATATCTGCCGAATCTGCGCTCAAACGGACTCATAGACATACTCTTCGCCACCTCAATGTATTTTCGCCTTTCAAACTGAATACATTTTAACATTCCTTTTTTTAAATGTAAACGCCGCCCGGCCGCAAAAACGGCAAGTCATAAAAATTTAATAAATGGCCGGGTTTCCAGCAATTAGCCGATTGCTTTTTGCAAAATCGTGTCGTATAATGAATAAATCTGTCAGGATAATCATTGATTCAGTCGATTTGTACAAAACGGAGAGTGATATCGAAGATGTGTGAAATGCAATATACGCTTGGAATTGATATCGGTTCCACAACCGTGAAGATCGCTGTGCTCGACGAACGGAGCCAGATACTCTTTTCCGATTACCAGCGTCACTTTGCGAATATACGCGAGACGCTGTCCGATCTTCTCGGCAAGGCCTACGGCAAACTGGGCAACGTAACGGTACACCCGATGATTACAGGTTCCGGCGGTCTGACGCTGGCGAACCATCTCGGCGTGCCTTTCGTGCAGGAGGTAATCGCCGTCTCCACCTCCCTGCAGACCTATGCTCCCGTCACGGACGTGGCGATTGAGCTGGGCGGCGAAGACGCCAAAATCATCTACTTTGAGGGCGGCAACGTGGAACAGCGCATGAACGGCATCTGCGCGGGCGGTACGGGTTCTTTCATCGATCAGATGGCTTCTCTTTTGCAGACCGACGCTTCCGGTCTCAACGAATACGCCAAAAATTATCACTCTCTGTACACGATTGCGGCCAGATGCGGTGTGTTCGCCAAATCGGACATCCAGCCTCTCATCAACGAGGGAGCGACCAAGGAGGATCTGTCCGCCTCCATCTTTCAGGCCGTCGTCAACCAGACGATCAGCGGACTCGCCTGCGGCAAACCGATCCGCGGGCACGTGGCCTTTCTGGGCGGGCCGCTCCACTTCTTATCCGAGCTGAAGCAGGCTTTTATCCGCACGCTGAAGCTGGACGAGGAACACATCATCGACACCGACAACTCCCATCTTTTCGCCGCCATCGGTTCCGCGCTGAACGCCAAAGAGGAAGTCGCCTATACCATGGAAGAGATGGTCGGAAAGCTCTCCTCCGATATCAAAATGGAATTTGAAGTGGAGCGCATGGAACCGCTGTTCGCCTCCAGAGAGGACTACGACGCTTTTCGCAGCCGTCACAACGCCCATCATGTGAGCACGGCGGATCTCGCCTCCTACAGAGGGGACTGTTTCCTGGGCATCGACGCCGGCTCCACCACGACGAAAGTGGCTCTTGTGGGCGAGGACGGCTCCCTGCTCTACTCCTTTTACAGCAGCAACGACGGAAGTCCCCTGAAGACGGCGATACGCTCTCTGAAAGAGATCTACTCTCTTCTCCCCGAGGGCGTCCGGATCGTGCGCTCCTGCTCCACCGGCTACGGCGAGGCGCTGATGAAGGCCGCTTTTCTCCTGGACGACGGCGAGGTGGAGACCGTGGCGCACTACTATGCCGCCGCGTTTTTCGATCCCGACGTGGACTGCATCCTGGACATCGGCGGACAGGATATGAAGTGCATCAAGATCAAGAATCAGACGGTGGACAGCGTGCAGCTCAACGAGGCCTGCTCCTCGGGCTGCGGCTCTTTCATAGAAACCTTTGCCAAATCCCTGAATTACAGCGTGGACGACTTCGCCCGGGCTGCGCTCTTCGCGCAGCACCCGATCGACCTCGGCACCCGCTGTACGGTCTTCATGAATTCCAAGGTGAAACAGGCTCAGAAAGAGGGAGCCTCCGTCCCGGATATCTCCGCCGGACTGGCCTACTCCGTCATCAAGAACGCCCTGTTCAAGGTCATCAAAGTCTCCGACGCCTCGGAGCTGGGCAGAAACATTGTAGTGCAGGGCGGCACCTTCTACAACGACGCCGTCCTGAGAAGTTTCGAGAAGATCGCCGGCTGTGAGGCAATCCGCCCCGACATCGCGGGCATCATGGGCGCTTTCGGCGCGGCCCTTATCGCCAGGGAGCGCTATACTTCCGGTGAGACGGCAGGCGCGGCCTCCACGATGCTCGGCATCGAACAGATCCGGAATCTGCAGTTCGAGACGAGCATGGCGAAGTGTAAGGGATGCACGAACAGCTGCCGCCTCACCATCAACAAGTTTACGGGAGGCCGCCAGTATATCTCCGGCAACCGCTGCGAGCGCGGACTCGGCAGAACCAAAAACGAGAACGGCGTCCCGAATCTCTATGACTATAAGTTGAAGAGGCTCTTCTCCCACTACGAGCCCTTGTCCCCGGACAAGGCCTATCGGGGCACGGTCGGCATTCCGAGAGTCCTGAACATGTACGAGAACTATCCGTTCTGGTTCACCTTCTTCACGAAACTGGGCTACCGGGTCGTACTGTCTCCGGCCTCCAACCGCAGGATCTATGAACTCGGCATCGAGTCCATCCCCAGCGAGTCGGAGTGTTACCCGGCCAAACTGGCGCACGGCCATGTGGCCTGGCTCATCAGCCAGAAGGTGGATTTTATCTTCTATCCGGCGCTTTTCTATGAGAGGGACGAGTTCCACGAGGCAAACAACCACTATAACTGCCCTATCGTCACCTCCTACTCGGAAAACATCAAGAACAACGTGGAGGAGATCGGCCGCGGCGAAGTCGTGTTCCGCAATCCCTTCATGTCCTTCCGCGATCTTCAGACGGTCACTTCCGCTCTCGCCAGAGAATTCACCGGGCTGCCCGTCACCGAGGTGATGGACGCGGCCAAAGCCGCCTGGGAAGAGCAGGAACGCACCCGACAGGATATGCGCGACAAGGGCGAGGAGGTTCTGCGCTACATGGAGGAACACCATGTGCGCGGCATCGTGCTGGCCGGAAGACCCTATCACATCGACCCGGAGATCAACCACGGCATCCCGGAGCTGATCACCTCCTACAACATCGCCGTTCTGACGGAGGATTCCGTATCCCATCTGGCGAAACCGGAGCGCCCGCTCATCGTCTCCGACCAGTGGATGTACCACTCCAGGCTGTACGCTGCGGCGAGCTACGTCAAGACCCGGGACGATCTGGATCTGATCCAGCTGAACTCTTTCGGCTGCGGCCTCGACGCCGTGACGACGGACCAGGTAAACGATATCCTGTCCGGCTCCGACAAGATCTATACCTGTCTGAAAATTGATGAGGTCAACAACCTGGGCGCGGCCAGGATCCGCATCCGCTCCCTGCTCTCCGCCATCAAAGTGCGGGAACAGAAGCACAAGCAGCGCGTGATCCGCTCCAGCGCCATCGAAAAGGTAGCCTTCACGGAAGAGATGCGCAAAGATTACACGATTCTCTGCCCGCAGATGTCCCCGATCCACTTCGAGATCATGCAGGCGGGCTTTGAAGCCTGCGGATATCACTTTGAAGTGCTCGGCAACGACAACCGGCACGCCGTCGACGTCGGTCTGAAATATGTCAATAATGACGCTTGTTATCCTTCGCTCATGGTGGTGGGACAGATTATGGACGCCCTGCTCTCCGGAAAGTACGACCTGAATAAGGTCGCCCTGATCATGACGCAGACGGGCGGCGGCTGCCGCGCCACCAACTACGTGGGCTTTATCCGGCGCGCGCTGGAGAAGGCGGGCATGTCCCAGATCCCCGTCATCTCGCTGAATCTGGCCGGCATCGAGACGAATCCCGGCTTCCATCTGAACGCGGAGCTGCTCCTGCGCGCCGCCTACAGCGCTTTGTTCGGCGACATTTTCATGCGCTGCGTCTACCGCATGCGCCCTTATGAGAAAGAACCCGGAAGCGTGGACGCCCTGCACCGCAAATGGGTGGAAAAATGCCGCGCTTTTGTCTCCGGCAGGCACATGAATCCTCTCACTTTCCAGAGAATGTGCCGCGATATCATCCGGGAATTTGACGAGATCCCCGTCTATGAAGACATGCGCAAGCCGAGAGTCGGCATCGTGGGCGAGATTCTGGTAAAATTCGCCCCCGCCGCCAACAACCATCTGGTGGAACTGCTGGAAGCCGAGGGCGCCGAGGCGGTCGTGCCGGATCTGCTGGATTTCATGCTCTACTGCTTCTACAACCAGATCTACAAGGCGGACTCTCTGGGCACCTCCCGCAAGGCCGCCCTCGTCTCCCGGGCGGGAATCTGGGCTCTGGAAAGACTGCGCGGCGCCGCTGCCTCGGCATTCCAAAAGAGCCGCCACTTTACGCCGCCGGTGAGCATCTACCGGATCGTGGAGTACGCGAAACCGATTGTGAACATCGGCAACCAGACCGGCGAAGGGTGGTTTTTGACCGGCGAGATGGTGGAGCTGATCCACAGCGGCGTCAACAATATCGTCTGCACGCAGCCCTTCGCGTGCCTGCCGAACCACGTGGTCGGCAAGGGCGTCATCAAGGAACTGCGCAGGCGGTTCCCTCTCTCCAACATCGCAGCCATCGACTACGACCCCGGCGCCAGCGAGGTCAACCAGCTCAACCGGATCAAGCTGATGCTCTCCACCGCCCAGAAAAATCTGAAAAAAGAGGCGTAGCGAGGGTTCCCTCGGAACCACGAACGCACAGACGCCAAAAAAGCAGACGCGGGTTTTCCCGTATCTGCTTTTTTATGTCCGTATTTTCTTTAATTCAATAACATTTGTTTTTAATAAAAAGTGCGCTCCACTTTGCGGTTGATGAATTTAATCTTGCCTTTTACCTCTTCCGCCAGCTCCTGAATGGCCTCCTCGGCCGTCTCCTTCTGAAGCTGATTGACGCAGAAGATACATGTCCCGAACTTCTCGTTGGAAAAGAGCTTGGGTTTCTCCCATTTCACGAAATAGGAAACCCTGTTTTTGAGAAGCACCTTCTCGATCTTTTCCTTCGTGGCAATGTCCGTCACCTGGCACCATTCCAGCTCGTTATGTACTTTTACTTTCTGATATGCAGTTTCCATACCACAGCCCCCTCTGTCGCGCCCATACTTACAAGCCTATTAGATTATATACCATTTTTTGTAAATGTGCAAATATTGCAACGCGGCGCTTTTTATGCTAATGTATATTGTAATTGGTCGGCGCCGGCTCCCATGCTCTACCTGCTCCGGCGCCTGAAAGTTGAGGAATTCCTATGCCTATTAAAATACCAGATTCCCTGCCGGCCACCACAACGCTGGAAAATGAAAATATCTTTGTGATGACACAGTACCGCGCCATACATCAGGATATCCGCCCTCTGCATGTGCTGATTCTGAATCTGATGCCCACCAAAATCGTCACGGAGACGCAGCTTCTGCGCAAACTGTCCAACACGCCTCTTCAGGTCAACGTGGAGTTTCTGCAGACGGCCAGCTACACGCCGCAGCACGTCGACGCCAGCCACCTGGAATCTTTCTACACGACCTTCGACCAGGTCCGGGATCTCAAATATGACGGCATGATCATCACCGGGGCGCCTTTAGACTACGTAAAGTTCGAGGACGTCGCCTACTGGAACGAACTCTGTGAGATCATGGAATGGGGCAAAACCCATGTGCACTGTACCCTGCACCTGTGCTGGGGCGCTTTTGCGGGACTGTACTACCTGTACGGCCTGGAGCGCTACGACATGGACACGAAGCTGTCCGGGGTGTACCCTCACCGGATCCTGAAGCGTAACTCTCCTCTTTTCCGGGGCTTCGACGACATCTTCTACGCGCCCCAGTCGCGCGCCATGGGGATCACCGCGGAGAAGATTGCCTCCGTGCCGGAGCTGGAGCTGATGGCGGTTTCCGACGAAGCCGGCGTCACCATCGTCAAGACCACCGACAGCCGCCATTTCTTCGTCACCTGTCATCCCGAATACGATTCGGACACACTGGCCCAGGAATATTTTCGCGATCTCGGCAAGGGTCTGAATCCCTCCGTGCCTGCGAACTACTTCCCGGACGACGACCCGTCGAAACCGCCGGTTGTCAACTGGCGCTCCACCGGACAGCTTCTGTACTCCAACTGGCTCAATTACTACGTGTACCAGACGACGCCCTACGATATACGAAACATCTGATATTTTACCCTCTGTTCCGGAATCAGAGGTATTCTTCCATGAACGCCTCCTCCGACACAATGCGGACGCCGAGTTCTTTCGCCTTCTTGTTCTTGGCGGACTGCGAGGTCAGGTCATTGTTGATCAGACAGGTGGTTTTGCCCGTGACGCTTCCCGTCACCTTGCCGCCTCTCGCCTCTATCTCCTCCTTGAGGGCGCTGCGGTTCTCGTAATGCTCCAGACTGCCCGTGATGACGAAGCTCATGCCGGCAAGCGTCTGCGCGCTCCCGTCCGCCTCCTCTTTCGCTATGCTGATTTCCCCCAGCAGATGTTCCAGCCGTTCCATGTTCTCGCCGTTCTGAAAATAGGCGCGGATCCCCGCGGCGATCACCTCGCCGATCCCGTCTATCTCGCTCAGTTCCTCCGCATCCGCGTTCCTGAGCGCCTCCAGAGAAAAATCGAAATGTCTGCACAGGATTCTGGCGTTCGCCACGCCGATATTCTCTATTCCCAGGCCGTAGATCAGGCGGGGCAGCGTGGTGTTTCTGGCTTTCTCGATGCTCTGCGCCAGATTCCGGTAGGATTTTTCCCCGAATCCCTCCATCTCCATGATCTCCTCCGCATAGCGGTTCAATCTGAAAATATCCGCAAACTCATGCAGGAATCCTCTTGCCAGGAACTTCTCCAGCGTGGATTCCGACAGCCCGTCCACATTCATGGCGTCCCTGCTCACAAAAAGCGTGAAGGCTTTGATCTTCTTCGCATCGCAGGCCGGGTTGCCGCAGTACAGCGACTGCACGTCGCCCACCTGGCGTACCTCGGTGGGCTGTCCGCACACGGGACAGGCCGCCGGAATCTCCAGCGTGTCGCTCTTTGTCAGGTTCTCCGCGATCTGCGGGATGATCATATTCGCCTTGTAGACCGTGATGTGATCGCCGATCCCCAGCTTCAGCCCCCGCACGATGCTGATATTGTGCACGGAGGCGCGGCTGACCGTCGTTCCCTCCAGCTCCACCGGCTCGAAGACCGCCACCGGATTGATCAGCCCCGTCCTGCTCGCGCTCCATTCCACCTTCTGAAGCACCGTCTCACACACCTCGTCCGCCCACTTGAACGCGATGGAATCCCGGGGAAATTTCGCCGTTCTTCCGAGCGAACGGCCATAGCCGATCTCATCGTAGAGCAGCACCAGTCCGTCCGACGGGATATCGTAAGTCTGAATCTTTTGCTCAAAATAGGCGATCTCATCCATGATCGTATCGGGATCCACCAGTCTGTATTCCACCACGTCAAACCCCATATCTTTCATGAACGAAAACTGCCTCTGTCTGGAATCGGCAAAGTCCACGCCGTCCGCCTTCACGAGACTGTAGGCGTAGAATCTCACATTGCGCGACGCCGTGACCTCGTTGTTGAGCTGCCGGACGGATCCGCTGCACAGATTTCGCGGATTCTTGTATTTAGGCTCGGCGTCCCCGAGCTGTCCGTTGATCCGCTCGAAGTCGCTGTAGCTGATGACCGCCTCGCCCCGCACGGTCAGTTCTCCCTGATACGGTATGGTCAGCGGGACGTTCCGAAACACTCTGGCATTGTTGGTGACGATCTCGCCGACTTCGCCGTTGCCTCTCGTGACGGCCTTGACAAGTCTTCCCTCCGCATAGTGCAGCACCACCGTCAGACCATCCAGCTTCCAGGAAAGCAGCGCTTTCCTGCCGTTCAGCCAGCTGCGCAGCTCCTCCCTGCTCTTCGTCTTGGACAGGGACAGCATCGGCTGTTCATGGCGGTCTTTCGGCAGTTCATCCACCGCCTCGTACCCGACGTTCTCTGTCGGGCTGTTCGCAAGTGTAACGCCTGTTATATTTTCCAGCTCAACCAGCTCGTCGTACAGGCGGTCATACTCATAATTGGTCATGATCTCGGTGTCCTGCGCATAGTAGGCTCTGGATGCGCCGTTCAGAACCGCGATCAGCTCCTTCATTCTCTCTATGTCTCTCTCTTTCTCTCTCTCTTTCATTTTTCCGTCCCCGCGCTCTGTCCTTTTGCCGTAAGTCCGCATATCTCATACAGCCGCTTTCTCTCGCCCGCCGAAAGTTCTCTGTACTCTCCCGGTTTCAGCTTCCCAAGCTCCACGTTGACAACGCGTATTCTCTTCAGCGATACGACGTGAAATCCCTGTGTCCTGCACATACGGCGGATCTGTCTGTTCAGCCCCTGCGTCAGCACCATGCGCGCCGTCTTCGGCCCGACACGCTCGATCTCGCAGGGCCGCGTAGAGACCCCCAGTTCTTCCAGATATACGCCCGCCCGCAGTCTCTCCAGCGCCTCCTCCGTCCACGGCTCTCTCACTCTGACAAGATATTCTTTCTCGTGACGGTTGGCGCCGCGCATCATGGCTTCGATCAGACCGCCGTCATTCGTCATCAGAAGCAGCCCTTCCGAATCTTTGTCCAGCCTGCCGGCATAGGTGACCCTGACAGGATAACGCAGCTCCTCTGTGACAATCTTCTCCGCGTGGGCGTCGCGCTCCGTACAGACAACCCCCACAGGCTTATAATATGCAAGTACGACTTTTTTATCACGCCCGGCGATCTTCCTGCCGCGGACGCAGACCTCATCCCCATCCGCAACTTTCGTCCCCGGCGAGGCGGCCGTCCCGTTGACCGTGACCAGTCCCTGTTCGATCAGCCTGTCGGCGTCCCTCCTGGAACAGACGCCGCAGGAGGCCAGATATTTATTCAGTCTCGTCCCTTCCACCGTCTTTGCCTTTCGTCTGTCCCGCTCCGGTCTCCACCGCATGTTCCATCAGAAATTCCCGCCACGCATCATAGTGCTGCGCATACAGATGTACGCCGTCAAAAGTTAAATCTGCATTTAAGAATCCGTTTTCGTCGGTGAACAGAGGATTCGCATCCAGATAGAAAATATCCTTCCCGTTCGCCAGAGACGCCGCGGCGGCATTCTTATCATTGATATTGACATTGTTAAACTCTGTCTCCATATTATTCTTCGCTTCGCTCACATGAAGATTCGCCATGATATAGATGACGGCGCCCGGCTGCCATTCCCTGACCCGATCCACCACTTCGCGGTACTTGTCCAGATACATCGCCGTGTTTCCGTATCCCAGCTCATTCATACCCAGCATAATATAGATCTTGCCGTAATGCTTTTCCTGAAGAACCTGGGAAAGGTCTACCTTCTGTCCCGTCCGCTGGTAAGTCACGCCATCCGCCTCCAGGAGCTTGAAGATCATCATGCCGCTGTCACAGTAGAAGTCCGCCCCGTCCAGTCCCGCGTAATCCGATATCCCCAGCGTACGGGAATCGCCCAGAAATGCAGCGTCATTAAAATAACTCTCGTTTTCTTTGGCATAGGGGTACTCTGTCGTTAATGCAATTTTTCCTGCATCCGAGTAATAAGGAGAGTCTGTCTCGATTGGGGTGTAAAATTCAAATTTTGTAGTTCCGTTCTCCGCATTTCCTTTATTTTCTATATTTTCCGCAATATTATTATTGTTTTCTTGTTCTATTTCATTCTCTTTATCAAATTTTTCTTCCTTGCATTCTCCTGCATTTTCCAATTTTTGTTGTGCGTCTTCCTCTGATTTTTCCGCCCGATCCGCAGGGGTTTCCCCTTCGGCTCCAACCGTTTCCGCGTTTCCGGCGCCGTCCGTCTCCCGTGCGTCGTCCGCCTCCGCGCTCTCCGAAGGCCCTCCGATCACCGCAATGCTCGCGGCGGCCTTGCCGCCCGCCGCCTGCCGCAGAGCCTCCCCGACGTCCGCCGCGGCGGCCCTGACCCCGATTTCGTCAAAGCCGGTCAGTGCCACGACACAGGTAAGGCATAGCGCCAGCAGATAGGGACAGTTGTACAGTGCCTCTCCCGCCATCCGAAGCAGCTGTCCTTTTCGCGCCGCTCTCCCGCCGGCGTTTTCCGTCCCGGACTTCTCCGGCTGTTCTGCCGGACGCTTTCCCTCCGCCTCGATTTCCTCCGGCAGAATCCACACCAGATCGTCCTCCTGCGGGACGCCGTTTGTCTCCGCCCGACTCCGCACAGCCTGATTCCGTTGTTTTTCCTTCTTCCGGCCCGCTTCTTTCTTTCGGACCCTCTCCTTTTTATTCATCAACAGCGCTCCAGTCCCTAAAACTTCAGATACATAAACGGATTGTTGTCCCCGGCCGCGATCCCGTGCACCGAAAGCCAGAAAATCACAAGCAGCGCGGCCACTGTGAACCATCTGGACGCATACTTGTCATACAGTTTCGCCGGATACGGCGTGGCGAATACGGCACACGCAATCAATAACATCCAATATTCTTTCAGATAGCGAGCCAGCTGCTGTACGCCGACCAGAGGCACGTCCCCGTGCACGCCGAACAGGTTGCCGAGATAGGCGGCGAGCTGTCCCAGATCAGTGACGGCAAACACAATCCATGTGACAGGTATGAGCAAAAGCGTGTATAGATGCCCCAGCACTCTGGTCTGTTCCATCCACTTGCCGTAACTGTTCTTCTCCACAGCCAGAATTACAAAAAAAAGCATGCCCCACAGCAGAAAATTCCAGCCGGCGCCGTGCCACAGTCCCGTAAACGCCCACACAACGAACAGATTGCACACCGTCCGCAGTCTGCCCCTGCGGCTTCCGCCCATCGGAAAATAGACATACTCGCGGAACCAGCTTCCGAGGGTAATATGCCATCTGCGCCAGAATTCCGCGACCGACCGCGCGGCATACGGACTGTCGAAGTTGCGCGGAATGCGGAAACCCAGCATCTTTCCGAGTCCCATGGCCATCACGGAATAGCCCCAGAAGTCAAAATAGATCTGAAAGGAATACGCTGCAGCCCCGAGCCACGCCACCGCCGCGTGCAGATTGCCCGGCCCCGCAGACATGATCGTACTCCACAGCGTACCAATCCGATCCGCCAACAGCACCTTGAGTCCCAGCCCGGCCGTGAACAGTTTCAGCCCGTTCTCCAGCTTCCTGATATTGACCCTGCGGTCCTGCATTCTGCCGGCCGTCTCCCCGTAGCGCATGACAGGGCCGGAGATCAGCTTCGGAAACATGCATATATAAGCCGCAAAGGGCACAAACGCTGCCGGTTTCTCTATCACGCCCCGGTAGCAGTCGATCTGATAGGAGACCAGCTGAAAAGTATAGAAACTGATGCCGAGCGGAAGCGCCAGCGCAAAAAGCGGAACGACGCTGCTCCCTGCCAGACTGTTCACCGTCCCCGCGGCAAAATCCCAGTACTTGAACACAAAAAGCAGGCCGAAATCCACAATCAGCGAAAGGATCAGCGCGGTCTTACGCCTTCTGGCCGTCTTGGCTCTGCGGTTCTGCTGCGGCGAGGACGGCTCCCAGAACATATACCGGCTCAGGCCGTAATTGACCGCAACGGAGCACATAAGCAGCAGCACAAAGCGCGGTTCTCCCACGGCATAAAAGACAAGACTTCCCAACAATAAGAGGATATTGCGATACTTGGCGGGGGCAAACAGATATAGAATCATAAAGACCGGCAAAAACCGAAACAAAAATCCCAAACTGGAAAACAGCATAGATAAGCGCTCCCAAACACAATTTAGGGTATTATGTCGAAAAAGCGAACCCTATATCTAGTATATTCCAGCCGGGATTTTTTGACAAGATCCTATTTACGGCAAATCGTGCTATTTGCGGCAGATCGCGAAGGACTGCGCCTCCAGCACGCACGAAGAGCCGTCCGGTCTGCATGAGCCGACAGCGTAGAGCCGCTCCGTGCCCGACAGATCCACGGCAAGCCGCTCCTCCCTGCCGGAGGGATTGCACAGCATCAGAAGATTGCCCCGCTCATAGGCAAAGCTGCGCTCTTCCTGACGCGCCGCAAGAATCTTCAGATTGTCGTGGACGGCGAAAGCTTCCTGCTCTCTCCTGACGCGCAGCAGCTCCTTCACCGTACGGCAGAGCGAATCCGGTCTCTCCTGCTGTGCCCTGACCGTAGGCGCATCGGCGCTCTGATCCGTCGGAAGATACAGCGCGGAGGGATCCGCTTTCGAGAACCCGTGGTTGACGCTGTCGTCCCACTGCATGGGCGTTCTGGAACCGGTGCGCGTATAACCGCCTTCCTTCGTAGGTAACACCTGATATTTCATGCCGATCTCATCCCCGTAGTAGATAAACGGCACGCCGGGCATCGTGAGCAGGAACGAGTACGCCAGCTTCAGTTCTCTCTCGTCCAGGTTGTACGCGGCGCGGGTCGTATCGTGATTGCCCGTGATCAGGCAGTAGAAGCCCTGTGCTTTGACTGCCTCATACTTGGGGAGATACTCGTCCAGAAAGTCCGTAATGTGCCTTGCGCTGTCCTTCTTAAAAAAACTGTCATCCCGCCCCGTGCCGTCGTAGTCGCGCATCAGCAGATTGTAGCCGTTGCCCGTCCAGTCGAGGAAGAAATCCATATCGAAACCGGCCCTGCCGATGGCCGAGACGGGATTGTTCCACTCGGACACAAGCGCCATATCGGGATAGTCTTTCTTTACCTGTCCGATGATGTCACGCCACACTTCACAGGTGCCGCTTTTTATCTCGTCGTCATTCTTCACAAGAGAGTCCGCCATGTCCACGCGGAAGCCGTCGCAGCCCAGATCCAGCCAGCAGCGCATCACATCCGCCATGGCCGCCCTCGTCGCCAGACACGCCGGATGATCGATCGGCTTCTGCCAGTCCGCCGTCCGGTTGAGGAAACCGTAATTCAGCGCCGGCTGGCATTTGAAGAAATTCGTGATATAGACGCCGTCCCGCTCTTTTTCTCCCGCAATATAGCCGATTCCCTCCGGTCGTTCCATCCAGTTGTCCGTCCAGATATAGCGGTCGGAATACTCGTTATGTTCCTTTCGGCCGCTCTCGACAAACCATCTGTGCTCTTCCGACGTGTGCCCCGGAACCAGATCCAGAAAGATATGCATGCCTCTCGCATGCGCCTCCTCAAAGAGCCGCTTCAGATCTTCGGTCGTGCCGTAGCGTGCGGCCACCTTCTTATAATCCCTGACATCGTACCCCGCATCCCTGAAAGGCGAGTCAAAGCAGGGATTCATCCAGATCGCATTGCAGCCAAGCTCCCGTATATAGTCCAGTTTTTCCGTAATCCCGTTGAAATCTCCGATTCCGTCCCCGTCCGCATCCATAAAAGACTGGGGATAAATCTCATAAAACACCGCCCTTTTCAGCCATTCTGCCGCCATTGTCGTCTCCTCCTCCATATGCCGATCTCTGATATGCGCCATATTATTACACTTGTTATCGTATTGTCCCTTCCATACAGGCCGCACTGCGTCTCTCTCACAGCAGGGGCCTGCGCAATCCTTTCGGATAGTGGTTTTTCATCTGCCCGCCTGCCGCTTTGCCGAACCCCAGCGAAAAGCCCTGCACCGTCAGCAGATACCAGCCCTTCAGCGCTGGATCCACGGCGAATGTCTCGCCGCGCACATAGGCTGCCGCCTCCCCGGGCGTCATCTGATAACTTTTGCCCACAGCCTCCGGGCGCAGGGCAAGCGCCAGCGCGTGGGACGGTCTGAATCTGTCCTTCTCACAAAAACCGAGCTGCAGCCCCGGCCTTTCGAGCCGGATGCCGTCAAGCGGTATCATTTCCTCCGGCGTCAGATAGAGCGCATCTCCGAAATTCTGCGTCACCCGCCCTGCGAACAGAGTTTCCGCGCCGTCCTCTGTCAGCCCCAGTTCCCGATACAGGAAATCGGTGACAGCTTTCTCCCTCGCCTCCGACGCGTCTGCTCCCTTGCCGGCGCGCCTGCCGTTTCCACCGCCGCTCTTATTCTTCCTGCTCCTGCCGTCAGCGCGCCGCGCGCACAGCCCGTCCTCCGTCCTGCGCCCGCCCGCATATGCCGCATCCGCCTGTCCCGCTCTGCGAAACCGCGCCGCGAAGTGCCCCTCGCCCTCCGCGAGATGAGGCATGAGCCGCACGGGTGCTCCCTCCAGCGCATATTCCGGATGCAGCGCCAGGAAACCGCCGACCATATCCTCGTCCTCCGCCACAGAGAAGGTACAGGTGGAGTAGACCAGCACGCCGCCCGGGCGTACGGTCAGCGCCGCCTGTTCCAGGATCTCCCGCTGTCTCGCGGCACACATGGCCACATTCTCTTCACTCCACTCGGCGACCGCTGTCTCTTCCTTGCGGAACATTCCTTCCCCGGAGCAGGGCGCATCCACCAGCACTCTGTCGAAGAACCCCGGAAAAAGCGCCGCGATCCGCTCCGGCTCTTCCCTGCAGACCACACAGTTGGCAGCGCCCATCCTCTCGATATTCTGCGACAGGACTCTGGCCCTGGACGGCGCCACCTCGTTGGCCACGAGCAGACCCGCTCCTCGCATCCTGCCTGCAATATGGGTGCTCTTGCCGCCCGGCGCGGCGCACAGATCCAGAATGCGCTCTCCCGGCTGCGGATCCAGGAGCGGCGTCACCGCCATGGCGCTGGGTTCCTGAATATAATAGGCTCCCGCCTCGTGCAGCATATGTCTGCCGGGCTGTGCCGCCGGCTCGTAGTAAAAGCCTTCCTCCGCCCAGGGGACGCTGCGCAGCGCAAAGGGCATCCGCTGCAGAAAATCCTCCCGCTTCGCCTTGAGGGGATTGTACCGCAGGCCGTAAGTCCGCTCCCTGTCATAGCTGGCCGCGAACGCCTCGTAATCCGAACCGAGCTGTCTCTTCATTCTCTCAAGGAAGGCCGCCGGCAGTTTTGCGGCCGGCTTTTTCTCTTCGTATCTATCCCGTTCCATGTGCACAGTATAGCATACTCCCGGCGTGAAACAAAGCGCCTCCTGTTTTTTTGCGCAATTTTCTTGTAATATCCGTCCGCTTTCATTATAATAATAGCTGTGTGTTTTTTTAAGCGAACTACGAATGAGAGGAGAATATGAAAAAATGTCACAGATTTGTATTATCATTGCCATCGTTCTCTATCTGGCCGGCATGATCTATGTGGGCGTCCGTTTTTCCAAAACCAACGCCAGCGCCTCCGACTTCTATCTTGGAGGCCGCAAACTGGGTCCGCTCGTGACAGCCATGAGCGCCGAGGCCTCCGATATGAGCAGCTATCTGCTGATGGGCCTGCCCGGTCTGGCCTATCTGTCCGGCCTGGCCGATGTGGGCTGGACCGCCATCGGCCTGGCGGTGGGCACCTACGTCAACTGGCTGATCGTGTCCAGGCGGATCCGCCGCTACACGAACCATGTGCATGCGCTGACCCTGCCCGACTTTTTCTCCAAGCGCTACGGCGACGACAGGAATATCCTGACCTGTGTGGCTGCCATCGTCATCGTGATCTTCTTTATCCCTTACACCGCTTCCGGCTTCGCGGCCTGCGGCAAGCTGTTCAACACGCTGTTCGGGGTCAACTATATGGCGGCCATGCTGCTTAGCGCGGCGGTCATCGTGCTGTACTGTACCCTGGGCGGTTTCCTGGCGGTCAGCACCACAGACCTGATCCAGAGCATCACCATGACCATAGCCCTGGTGATCGTAATCTTTTTTGGTGTGAACAGCGCAGGCGGTCTTGACACCGTGATCGAAAATGCCAAAGCGCTGCCCGGCTACTTCAGCATGGTGCAGACCTATGTGGCCGAGACCGGCGAGAGCGCTCCTTACGGCGCACTCTCCATCGCCTCCATGATGGCGTGGGGGCTGGGTTACTTCGGTATGCCTCACATCCTGCTGCGCTTTATGGCAATCGAGGATGAAAACAAGCTGAAACTGTCCAGAAGAATCGCTTCCATATGGGTAGTGATCGCCATGGCCATCGCGGTCTTCATCGGCGTGATCGGCTACAGTATGTCCAAGGCGTCTGTTATTCCGATGCTGCAGGGCAGCGACACCGAGACGGTCATCATACAGATCGCCTCCGTCCTGAGCAAGTACAACGTGCTGACCGCCCTGTTAGCCGGCGTCATTCTGGCGGGCATCCTGGCGGCCACCATGTCCACCGCGGACTCCCAGCTTCTGGCCGCGGCCTCCAGCATCTCCCAGAACCTCTTACAGGATTTCGGCGGGAAGAAACTGGACACGAAAACTTCTGTTAAAATAGCGCGCGTTACCGTAATTGTGATCTCTCTGATCGCCGTGGTGCTGGCCTCCGATCCGAACAGCTCCATCTTCAAGATCGTGTCCTTCGCCTGGGCAGGCTTCGGCGCGGCCTTCGGACCGGTCGTGCTCTGCGCGCTGTTCTGGAAGCGCTCGAATAAACAGGGCGCGCTCTGCGGCATGATCGCCGGCGGCGCCATGGTATTCATCTGGAAGTACGGCATCGCCAGATTAGGCGGCGCGTTCGCCATCTACGAGCTTCTGCCCTCCTTCCTGGCAGCCGTCGTTGTCAACGTGGTCGTCTCGCTTCTGACCGCAGCGCCGGATGAAAAGATCATGAAGACTTTCGAGGAAGTGAACGGGAAGAACTGAGCAATGAGATAAAACAAGGCAGGGAAATTTATCTGCCGAGAGTTGTGTACTGTCCGTTCCTGTCATAGGAATCCAGCAGATAATGATTTTCCGCCTGCATGGACAGCGCCTCTTCCTTACTGACATAGCGCGTGCCCCGCTTCGGCTGCTCAGGCTGCCTGCGGGGCGCGTTTTTTGACCGCCGCAGATCTGCTCTGCCTGCGGACTGCCAACCGGACAGCCTGTCCCGCGCCGTTCGATTCTTTCGGACGCCGCTTACAAGTTTCCCCACAGTCCGGCGCAGGCGGGAAACCGCACTGTATACAGCCGGCGGCAGAACCGACAAAGCGGCGCGTTCCGCGCCGCTTATCCTGTCTTCCACGCTGTCATAAGCAGTTGACATAACTTTATTTTCTGCGGCCTTGCTGCCGCCGTCCGCCGCAAGACCGTCCACGCCGAACCCGCCCTTCCGATAATTGCTTTTCGTTCTCTCTGACGGCACATAGCCGAGGCCTTCCGCCTGCAGCGCGGCGTTGGCGGAGACCGCCTGTAACGGCTGTGATTTTATCGGCGCCGCCGCGCCCGTTTTCGCCGTGTCAAGCGGCTTGTGGAAAGCCGACGTCTTCCATTGGCAGACATGGTAATCCGCCGTCTTCTGCTCCTGCTGGATCCAGTTCAGGACTTTCATGCCCTTGTTCTCCTTTGCGTCTAGCGGAAGAAATTAAAATAATTTCCGCTGCTTCCGTAATTGTCGAAGAGGCTGCTGTAAGCATTGCTGGCCTGCGCCTCCATATTGCGCTCCGCGCCGGCGGCCACAGAGTCCGCCCAGCTCGCCGCGCGGCTGACGAAGCCGTTACTGCCGCTCCACACTTTCTCCAACGTCTCCGCATCTGTGGCGGCAAGCGCTTTCTCATCCACGGTCAGCGTGCCGTCCGCGTTCCGCTTCACGCCGCACTTCGCCATCTCGGACGCATAGATATTGGAATAACTGTTGAGCTGGGTTCTGTAGAGCGTATCCGCCCGCGTTCCGGACTCCTTCAGATTGTCCAGCATACTGTTATACTGACTGACGAAGCCTTTGACCGCCGACACGGCCTCCGAGATGTCACCGCTCTCCTTCGCCGCCGCGAAGAGAGATTTGCTCCCTGTGTCCGTCAGCTTCTCCGCGTAGTTCATCACCTGTTCCGCGTGATATTTCATGTTATAGTACAGCTTCTGCGTCTGCGCCGCCGACGCCGTATTTGAAGTCAGCAGATCCTTCCTGCTGCTCACGGAATTTAAGAGCGAACTCCGATTCGTCCGCTTATTCTTGCTGCTCCTGCTCAGCGCACGCTGCAGCAGGGAACTGCTGCTCGTATTGTTCGAGGCCAGATGACTGTTCATATAATTCCGGGGTACTCTCATGTGTATCCGCTCCTTCCGCTCTTTTCCTTTCTCCGGCAGACGTCCGGGCGCATGTCCGCGCCGTCGTCCGGCTTACAGCCCCGCTCTCCGCCTGCACTGTTTATATCGTCACGCTATGGCACGCCGAGAAGCGTTTTGTCACCAACCGCACCGTTTTAGTCACGAATCGCTCCCGCCCTGCAGCATGAGCGTCAGCACAAACCTGTCCTCCCTGGCCTCATACTGCATCGTACCGTAATACTTCTCCACACAGTTTCTCATATTGTTCATACCCAGCCCGTGCAGTTCCTCCGCCTTCGCCGTGACCGGCCTGCCGTCCTGAAACCGCACGGTCGCCCTGTCGTAAGTATTCTCTACCGTGAGAAAAAACATCCTGCCCTTCACATAGCTGTGAAAACGGATCTCTCTTCCGGCGGCCGCCGGCAGCCTGCGGCACGCCTCAATCGCATTGTCCAGCGCATTGTTCAGCAGGATGCCGAGATCAAACGCCTCGATTGCCAGACGCTCCGGATAGAGCAGATCCCCGTCCAGCGCAATGTGCTCCTGCGCGCATATCTGGTACTTACGGTTTAAAATAACATCCGTTACAGGATTGCCGGTGCTGAAACGGAGCGTCAGGCTGTCCGCCGCCCGCTGCATGTCCCGCAGATAGCGCCTGGCCTCCCGCTCCGTCTGTTCCGACAGTCTCCCGCCGTCCGCGCCGCTCGCCAGCAGCTGTTCCATATCCGCCACACAGTTGCTGATGTCATGGCGCATCCCCCGTATGCCGTCGTAGAGCTGCTCCAGTTCCCGGACATGCTCGGTCATATCCGTAAGCTGCTGTTTATAGAAGAGCAGACCGTTCTTCTGCTCTTCGGCCTGCACCAGCTCCGCGTAGATCCTGCGGCTGAGCACGATACCCAGAAGACACAGCACGGATACGGCCGGTATGACGACGTACATGCTCCCGTGCCTGTCATACAGAAACTCAATCTCCGCTCCCTTCTGATAATAGAACAGGACGCGCCACGCGGCGCTGAGCACCATGCCGATCACGGGAATCAACAGCAGAAAGCGCAGTCCCTCCCTGCTCATCTCCGTCACCGGCGCGGTCTGATACCGCCTGAACAGACGGATGACCACATACATGCCCAGGGCGGTCGCCGCGCTGAAAATAAGCATTCCCCAGAACTGGATCCAGCCCGCGTACCGCATAAAGCCGTCCGGGTCCAGCTCCCCCGCGGCGGCCCTGTCATAAAGCCGCATATAACAGGCGTTTGTGCAAACCAGCCACAGAGTATGCAGGGCAAACCTCACCATCTCCTTGATCGTGTGATAGACCAGGAGAAGATAAAGCTTGGCAAGCCTGCTGCCCTGGTACAGGACGTCCATCGCCGCGAAACCGCACAGGAAAATGACGGCAATGCTGATCAGGGAATGGCTGCTGACGCTCTGCATGTTCGCCGCGTCGCCAAGCAGTCTGTCAATCACCTGAAAGTAAGACAGCAGAAAGCTCACCAGAAACGCCTGCAAGAAAAAAAGTATCTTCCCCACGGAACGATACTTTTCTTTTAACGGGATAATATCTTTACACAAATATAACAAAAGCGCGGCTCTTACGGAATATTCTGTCAAGTCCAGCATCAGATCTTTCATACGCCTACTCCTTCAGGAATCTGCAGTACAGCTTCACGAACTCACCGTACTTCTGCTTCGCCAGATAGATCCTGTCCCCGCCCTCCACCGTGATGCTGTCGCGGTCATAGCCGCGGACTGCGGAGAGAGCGACCAGGTAGCCCCTGTGACAGCGGTAGAATCCCTCGCCCAGCACTTCCTCCAGATGATTCATGCGCTCATAGTATTCCAGACAGCCGCTTCTCGTATGCAGAACGACTTTGCGCCCGTTGTTCTCTGCATAGAGAATATCGTCCGCAGGAATCCGGTAATGACTTCCCTCGGCCTTCACCAGCAGATACCTCGGCGCGGCTTTTCTCTTTTCCACCTCCTGGACGGCACGTTTCAGAACATCTGTCATTTTATCCTGATCCACCGGTTTCATCAGATAGTGGAAAGCGCCTACATCGAAGGCCTGAAACACCTGTTCCTTCACGCCTGTCACGAAGATCAGCAGGGCGTCCGTCAGCTCCTTCAGACGCCTCGCCGTCTCCATACCGTCCATACCCTCCATCGCGATATCAAGCAGTACGATGTCCGGCTGGTACCCTTCCTCCACGCTCTCGATCAACTTCGTCCCTGAATCAAATTCACATGTCTGCGCCTGAGAAAACTCTTTCTCAAGTAAGGTTCGAATCCGTTCTCTCCCTCTTACCTCGTCGTCACAAACCGCAATTCTCATGCCCGCTCTATCCCCAGTCAGTATGCGTTATCTCTTTTCATTTCATATCATGTATCGGCACAATGCGGGAAATTTTTCTTTTTCATGTCATGAAACATGCTTTTTTTGTCACGAATAAGCCTCCAGCTTCGCCTCCACGATGCTGCCCTTGATATCCTCGTCCAGCAGATTCATCTTGTGCAGCATGGTCTTAATCTCCGACTGCGCTTCCCTCGTCGCACCGACGCCGCCGATGCCGGCTTCCGCCATACTGCCCAGCAGTTCTTCCTCCAGTCTGGCCCTCTCCTCGGCCTCCTTTCGGTCGTCCTCCTGCTCCTTTCGCTTCTCGCGGGTCTCGTCGATCCGCTGCTCCAGCTCCTCGGCCTTCTCCTGCCGCTGTTCGACTTTTTCCTCCTGCTCGGCCTTCTCCTCGGCTTTCTTCTTCGCCTCCTCGACCTGTTCCTCGAACTTCTGATCCACGTAGTCCGTCGCCTCGTCCGTCAGCATGCCGATCACTTCTCTGCTCGCGGCCTCCAGCACGATATCCGCTTTCTTCTGGGCCTTCACCATCTCGTTGTTCTTGAGGCGCTCCAGCTTCGTCGAGCGGATGGCGGCGTTGTAAGCCCTGCTCTCCTCGTCGATCTGCGCGTTGCTTCTCTCGAATCTGCTCTGCTGCGCGTCGATGGACATGCACCGCTCCTGGTACTCCGTGAGACCGTTCTCATGAATCGCGGCTAGCCGCTCTTTCTCCTCCTCGGTGAGAACGGGCCGGCGGCCATCCCGACCGACGCCGCTGATCCAATCCTGCTCTTTTTCCAGCAGCTTCAGATCCTGCTGCTCCTTAGAATTCTCGGCCACGCCGTATTCCTGCCGCAGATTCTCCTTCCAGCCGTCCCGTTTTTCGATCTCTTCCCAGTTGGCCTCTTTCTCCGCCGCAAGCTCCGCCAGCCGGTCCCTGTAGCCGTCGAGACTCTGATCGAACCGTCTGTCGATATCCCAGGCGTCCTCGATCATCTTGAGCGCCTGCTTCTGCGCGTTCTGCTTTTTCTGCGCGATGAGATCGGACTGCATGCAGAGCCCCAGGTCCCCCGCGAAAATGGTTTTGGTATCGCCCTTTTTCTGCGCTTTCTCACCCGCCTGCGCCGTCCGCGCCTCCTGGGCTCCCGGCGCGCCGCTGACGCTGACCGCCTGATTCTGGCTTTCGCCTGTCCCCGCCTGAATCTTCATAGAATAACCTCCTTGTCTGTGACGGCAAAATCCCTTTCGCCGTATTCCGCTTACACTTCTGTCTTATATATCGGCCAGTTTCTCCGTTTTCTTTAATGCCGCGCGCCGCCTTTCATGACCAAAAACCGAACGTTTACAGCAAAACGCCCCGTCTGATCGGACAGGGCGTTTCATCACGTATGCTATCTAATTCCAGTTCCCGTTATTCGGCTGGTTCCATTGACCGGAATCGTTCGGCTGCTGCGCGCTGCCGCCGTTCCACTGATTCGGATTGTTGTTGTTCCACTGACCGCCCTGCGGATCCGGATTGCTCCACTGGCCGGAACCGCTGTTCCACTGACCGCTCTGCGGATTCGCATTGTTCCACTGGCCGCCGCCGTTCCACTGACCGCCGGACTGCGCATAGGGATTCTGACCGCCGCCGTAAGTAATCTCCTTCAGCGCCACATAGAGTTCCGCCAGGGTCATATACATATACGGGTTTACCCAGAAAATCGCGAGGATATTACAGGTGCACGCGCTCAGGAGCATCCAGCCGAAGAACGACAGTTCCAGCACAAACGCGTTCCACTTGTTACCGGTCATCATCTGTTTGCTCATGGCAAACGCTTCCTTGGCGTCGATATCCGGATTCTCCGCCAGAATGTAAGGAATCATAAGATACTCATAGGCCTTGATGATGCCCGGTATGATGAACAGCAGCGTCCACAGGAAAGTATACAGCTGCCGCAGGAACATCACTTTCACGATATTCAGATAGGATCTGGAAAAAGCAAATCCCAGTTCGCCCAGCTCCGCCTTGCGGTAATGGCTCACCACAAAGAACCGCTGCGCGCCGACAATCAGCGGATTGAACACAAACCACTGCAGCGCCCCGATCACCACACAGACGACGATGACAGCCACAAGAACGCCCACGGCCAGCGCGCCCAACTCCGCAGGGGACATGCCCGAGAAATTGAAACCGCCGGCGTCATCCGTATTCGCCCGCGTATAGCCGGCCGAAACGCCGCCTCCCCCGCCGCCGACAAACGACAGCACCAGCGCCGCCAGCACCATCTTCCAGTAATTGTACTTAAAAAATTCTTTCGCGTTATTTTTCAGTTCCGCCCTTGTCCACATATTCTTTCCTCCCTGTCCGCCGCTTTACTTCTTCCAAAACGGACTTCCATATAAGACTTTAATATATTACGCGGTATTTTGCAAGATGGCGTTTCTTTTTTTTACATTTTACGCCCTATCCGCGGCCCCGCAGACGCATCTTCCTTCTGATCCGCCGTATTTTCCGCCACAGCGCCGTGTCCCCGCCCGCCGCGTCCCCGGCGAAGTATGCGCGGTACAGCGCCTCCGTGAAGGCTTCGTCGATTTCCTCCCCCGCGCCGTGCCCGCGCAGCCACATAAGCTGTTCCCGCAGAGTGCGCAGGCCGCCGTACTCCCGGCTCCTTCTGCGGACAGCAGCCTGCAGCCGCCCATACTCCAGTTTCGTCCGCTCTCTGTCCGAAAGCCTGCTCTCCCGGTACATACGGCGCAGGCGCAGAACGGCCAGTCCTCCTGCGGCCAGCGCCGCCAGCCCCAGCAGCGCATAGCCGGCGCCGCCCAGCGCCCCTTCCAGATAGTCGCCCAGATTGTTCTGCGCCATGTCCGGCCCTGTATTTCCGCCGCCGCCGGACAAAAACACCTCCCAGAACGAGGCCGTACCCTCCTGCTGCTCCCGGGCAGGCGTGGGATCGACCACCAGCCAGCCCTGTCCTTCCACATAGATTTCTACCCAGGCATGCGCATAGGCGTCCGGAATGTCCAGCTCGACAAGCGCCGTCTCCCCGATGGGCGAATAGCCGTCATAATAGTCGCCGTACGCCGCATGCTCCACCAGCTCGCCGTTCTCGACCACGTTCAGGTAGGAGAACGCGTAGCCCTCCGCGTAGCGCGCCGGAATCCCCATCTGCCGGAACAGCATGACCGCCGCCGACGCGAAGTGCGCACAGTATCCCTTCTTACTCTCCAGAAGAAAATGGCTGATGAAATCCGGGTTCCCGAAATAGTAGCCGGGCCGCAGCGTATAGTCGTAGTTCTCGTCAAAGTAAGCGGCGATCTGCGCCGCCACTTCCTGCGGCGTGCCGCCAAACGCCGCCTCGCCGCACACTTCCCGCACCGCCGCGAGACAGCTGTCCGGCACTGTCAGGTAGCCGGCGGGAATCTCCTGAGAGGGAACCGGCACAGCCGTCAGCGCCGGATAGTAGACGTACGCCTCTCCCTGCCCGTCAGACAGCTCTGCGGACGCACCGCCGTCCGTGTAGTAAGGGCGGTACTCGTAGCTGTCGTCTGCGTCCGCTTTCTCCACTTCCATGACGCCGCGCCCCTGCCCGGAAGCGGCCCCGCCGTCGTCAGAGGCGTTCCCCGCCTCATAGCGCGCCTTCCTGCTCTCCAGGCTGGCGGACATACCGCCGTCGTCCGGCAGCCCGCTCCCGGCCTCGGACCATCTGTCGCCGAGGTAATCTTTTCCCGTATACGCCTTCAGATAGACAGGATTGTAATCATAGGGAGTATACCTGACCGTCAGCACCGTCTCATAGGTCGGCATGAGCGACGCGCTCCTGCTCAGCCGGCCTCCGCTGACGCCCACGCCCGCGCTCCCCTGCCTGAGCATCGCCGTCAGGCCGTACTGGGCAAACCGCGTCATCTCCTCCTCGGAAGCCGCCTTGGACGCATTCTTGGGGACAGCGCGCTCATAGGCCGCCTCCGGGAACAACAGCGCCGCCGCCCTGACCGCAAGCGCGGTCACAGCCACGGCAAGCGGCAGGACATACCGCAGCTGCCCGGACAGTCCGCCGCGCACATTTCCTCCCTGCAGAATCGCCACGGCAAGATAGCCCGACAGCAGAAAAATCAGATAGAGCAGATCAGGAGAGCGGTCGAAATAGAGCGGAACCGCATACGGCGTCAGCGTCAGCAGTATCACTCTGAGCAGGCTGCACCGCTCCTGCAGCATAATGTTGAACAGGATCACGCCCACCATTCCGAGAAACAGCGCAAACATCGTGACCGTCGCATAAGTCTCCTCCACGGCGAGCGAGTATTCCATGCCGCTCTCCACATCCAGATAATTCCGCGCAGTCTCATAGAGGCGGTTCAGGATCGCATAGTACCCGCTGTTGATGACCCAGTAATTCGCAGCCGCGATATACAGATAGACCGCAAAGATCCCCAGGCTGGCCAGATTGATCAGCCACCGTCTCCTGCTCTCATACACTGCGCTCAGCACAAGCGAAAGGCCAAACAGCACGAGCATGCACGTTCCCCGGCTGCACTCTATGTCAAAAGCCGACAGGAAACCGCCCAGCGCGCCGTAAACCAGCATAAAGACAAGCAGGGCCTTGGAAAGCGCCGCAAAGAAATCATACTTCCCGCTCTCCCGCGTCTGTATAAGAGTCAGCTCCGCCTGCTCCCCTCTTTCTGTCTTACCGAATATACGCACCCTGATACGCTCCCGTCCGAATCAAAATATAGCTCTCCTGCGGATGGTGCAGCGCCATCTGCGCCTCCGCCTGTCCCGCCCTGTGCAGCCCGCTGCCGCTCAGAATCTCGGCAAGCCCTTTTTCCAGCTCTCCCGCCTCCGCCGCAAAATAACCGCGCAGCTCCGCCCCGGCCTCCCAGTACAGTTCGATCGGATATCCCCTGTGCAGCAGCAGCCTCCCCAGCGCCCAGAGAGACGCGACGAGCTCGTCGTTGATCTGCCTGTCCTCCCCGAGCGGCAGGAGCAGATTGATCTTTTCGCGGCCCGCCGCCAGACGCTCCCGCACCATCATGCGCCCCTGTTTTGCCGACAGCTTCCAGTGGATGCTTTTCAGCTCATCCCCCGGAAGATACTCCCGCACCTCATAGTCGGGATTGTAATCCGTCCCCCGCCGCTTTGTCTCCTCCTCCTGCGGGAACCCTTCCACGCGGCTGTACAGCTCCACGTCCTCCGTCTCCTCAAAAGAAGGCCAGACGATCGTGTGCGCATCCGTCCTCTCACAGCCGCGCAGCCGGAACATGTGGAGCAGATCGAACACCTCAAAAGCCTCTATGCGCACCTCGACTCTCCCCGCATAACGGCTGCGCAGTTTCTGCTCGATCCGCCTTCCAGTTACAGGTGTTATCCATATATGCTGTCTTCTCTGTTCCGAATAACCTGTGAAGAGATTGCCGAAAGAATAGACGATATCCGCGGTGTAAGCCGCGAATTTCCGAGGATTGTGCACAATGATGTCCAAAGAAATTTCCGTATTCCTGCCCACTCTGCGATCCGGCAGCACGGCCTGCACCCGCAGCGCGTCTCTGCCCGCCAGAAGGAGCAGAAAGGATACGGCGGGACACACCGCGATGAGCACAAGCGCCAGAAACAGCAGATAACTGCGGAAGAAATTCCACAGGTACAGAGTGACGGCGAATAAAACGGCAAACCGCACGGCGCCGAGCGGGCTGAGCCCTATCCTTCTCTCCATCAGACCGCCCGTATCCTTTCCGTCAGATCCATGAGAATATCCGACACATCCATGCCCTCCGCGCGCGCTCTGGCATGCAGACGGATCCGGTGTCTCCACACATCGTCGATCACCGACAGCACATCCTCCGGTATCACATACTCCCCGCCTCTCAACAGCGCCATGGCCCTGGCCATCCTGAGAAGCGCGATACCGCCCCGCGGGCTGACGCCGAGCGCGATGCGCGGATCCTGTCTGGTCGCCTCCGTCAGCCGCAGCAGATAATCGTAGATGCCGTCCTCCACATGAAGCGTCTCCGCCTGTCTTCTCAGTTCCAGGAGCCGTTCTCTGCCAAGCACTCCCTGTACCTGATCGATCCCCGGCCCCGCGCTGTTTCTCATAATCTCCATGGCAGCCTCGTGGGAGGGGTACCCCATCTGCAGACAGATCAAAAACCGATCCAGCTGGGACTCCGGCAGCCGCTGTGTGCCGGAAGAGCCGAAAGGGTTCTCTGTGGCGATCACCGTAAAAGGCGTCGGCAGCGCGTGCGGCACGCCGTCCACCGTCACCCGGTTCTCCTCCATGACCTCCAGGAGCGCCGACTGCGTCTTGGAGGAAGTGCGGTTCAGCTCGTCCGCCAGAAACAGGTTGCAGAACACGGCGCCCGGCCTGTACTCAAACTGTCCCGTGCCGCTGTTGTACATCGTAAAACCCACGATATCGCTGGGAAGCACATCCGGCGTAAACTGCATCCTTCTGTACTCCAGCTCCATGGCCCTGCCGAGCGCCGTCGCCAGCGTCGTCTTACCCACGCCGGGAATGTCCTCCAGGAGCACATGCCCTCCCGCCAGCACCGCCGCCAGCACCTTGCGGATCACACGATCCTTACCCTTGACTACCTTCGCCACTTCACTGACGACCCGTTCCAGTTCTGTATTCATAACGCGTGTTTCCTTTCGGATTCCAACCGGTCAGCCGCAGGCCCGCGCTTCCGCGCTCTGTCGTCCGCTCTGCGGGCCGCCGCTCTCTCCTATACTTACCTATATAGTTTACCATTTCTGCGCGCGTTTTCAATACTGATCCGCAAAAGTGACTGTAATGTCCGTGCCCCTGCCGGGTTCGCTCTCCAGCCTGATCTCGGCGTGATGCGCCTCCACGATGTGTTTTACGATCGCAAGCCCCAGACCCGTGCCGCCCGTGGATTTGGAACGGCTCTTATCCACCCGGTAGAAGCGCTCGAAGATCCTGTCCTGGGACTCTTTCGGGATGCCGATCCCCGTATCCCGGACGCGCAGCACGGGCCGCCCCGCCACGTACTTTGTGCTGACCGTCACGCTGCCGCCGATCTTGTTGTAATTGAGGGCGTTGTCGCACAGGTTGTAGACCAGTTCCTCGATCATCTGCTTATCGCCCTGCATCTTACAGCTGCCGCCCTCCATCGAGAGCATGACGCTGCGCTCCTCTGCCCGAAACTGCAAGATCTCCACGCTGTCCCTGGCAATCTCATACAAGTCCAGCTCCTCGAAGGAGATATCGCGGTCGATCACATCCAGCTCCGACAGCCGGATGGTGTCGTTAATCAGCGTCAGGAGCCTGCCGGCGCTCTTGTGGATCTCCGCCGCGAACCGGAGCACATCCTGTCCGGAGGCCATTCCGTTTTCGATCAGTTCCGAGTAGCCGGAGATGACGGCCAGCGGCGATTTCAGCTCGTGGGAGACATTGGAGGTAAACTCCTGCCGCATATCCGCATTCTTCAGAATCGCATCATGCTGCCGCCGTATCGTCTCCGCAAAGGGAATCAGTTCTTCATAGATCTCCTGCTCCCCGATACCGTCCATATCCGCCGCCATCCGCTCGATCGGAGCGAGCAGGCTCTTCGTCAGCCAGTGGGACAGAAACAGGCACAGCGCCAGAAGCGCGCAGACAATCGCAAGCATGGCCGGCAGAGCGCGGTACAGGATGCTCCAGATGCTGTGCGCTTCCCTCGCCACGCGCAGCACGCTGCCGTCCTCGAGAAGCAGCGTATAATAATAGGTGTTATGCTGCATCGTCGAGGACTGCCTGATCGAGCTTCCCTCGCCCTTCTCAAAAGCCTCCCTCACCTCCGGCCTGTCCGCGTGGTTGTCCATCCGGTCCGCGTCGGCGCCGCTGTCATAAACGACCGTGCCCGCAGAATCGATCACAGTGATCCGCACCGGCTCGCCCGCACCGCCGTCTGCGCCCGTCAGACCGGAAAGGCTCTCTTTCATCGTCTCCGCGGATATTTCCCGCCCGCCCGCGGACAGCATACGGGCATACAGCCGCAGATCGTCCAGAATCTGCGCCCGAAAGATATGGTAAAAGACGACGGCCATACACAACAGCGTGACCGCCGCCGCCAATGAAGAGAGAAACATAAACTGCCGGTTGATCTTTTTCTTCACGTTGTCATCACCGCTTCTTCACTCTATGATATTGTCGAGGAAATAGCCGACGTTCCGCACCGTCCTGATCATGGCGCCGGCCTCCCCCAGCTTCTGGCGCAGAGACTTGATATGCATGTCCAGCGTGCGCGACTCCCCCTGATAAGCCGTTCCCCAGACCCGGTTCAAAATCTCCTCCCTGCCGGTCACGATGCCCGCCCGCTCCAGCAATAACTTCAGAAGCTCATACTCTTTGTAGGTCAGCTCGCAGGGCCTGTTGTTCACATACACCGCGTGCCGCTCGCTGTCGAGGAAGATTCCGCCGACGCTCAGAACTTTCTCATCCCGGTCCGCGCCGCTCCTGCGCAGCAGCGCCTTGACCCTGGAGATCAGCTCCATCACGCCGAAAGGCTTGGTGATATAGTCGTCCGCGCCCAGATCGAACCCTTTTACCTTGTCCAGCTCCGTGGTCTTGGCAGTCACCAGAATAATCGGTATCTTCTTTGTCAGCGGGTTCTTCCGCAGCTTCTCCACGATCACCAGACCGCTCTCGTCGGGCAGCATGATATCCAGGAGCACCAGACTCGGGATCCTGTCTCGGAGGGCTCTCTCGAAATCCGCGGCATTCTCGTACACCGCCACGTCGTAGCCGCTGTTCTTCAGGGAAAAACTCTCGATCTCGCTGATATTCACATCATCTTCCACAATATAGATCATGCTCATGCCAATCACCTTCCGTCTATTGTAACACATCACACTGCCCGTTTCACTACCATGGACGTGTAAAAAGAAGGTAAAATCTGTGTAAAATACGGCGCCATTGCATAACCCATGTTATAAAATACGCGTTTCCCGCATATTGCCCGTCTCCTGAAAAATCTCCCACTCGCCCACGTTCACGGCATGGTCCCCGATCTTCTCCAGATATTTCGCCAGCATGAGCACGTCGATGCAGTCGTCCACATTGGCGGCGTCGTCTTTCAGAAGCGCCACGAGGTCTTCTTTCACGCTGTTGAACAGATCGTCCACCTCGTCGTCCCCCTCTATCACCGCCTTCGCCGCCTCCGTATTGCGGTGCAGAAACGCCTCGATGGCGCTGTGCAGAAGGCTCTGAGCCGCCCGCACCATCACCGGAAGATCGTCCGAAAAACCGGACAATGCCTGCATTTGCAGCCGGAGAACCAGCTCCGCCATGTCCGTGACGTGCACGCCCACCCGCTGGATGTCCGTGACCACCTTCAGACTCGCGGACACGACCCGCAGATCTCCCGCCAGCGGGTGCTGCCTGGTAATCAGGGAGAGACACTCGGATTCGATCCGCTTCTCCATCTCTCTCGTCGTATTGTCCTGCTCCAGGATCGCTCGGACCGCCTCCTCATCCTGCCGCAGGGCCGCGGCGAACAGCCTGTCATAGACCGCCTCCACATGGAAGCACATCTGCTTCAGATTCTCTCTCAATTCCGTCAGTTCGCTCTCGAACATCGTCCTCGGCGACATTTCGTCCACCCCTTTCTCTATCCGAATCTCCCGGTAATATAATCTTCGGTTCTCTTATCCCGCGGCCGGGAAAAGAGATTGATCGTAGCGTCAAATTCGACCATCTCCCCCACGAGGAAAAACGCCGTGTCGTCGGAAACCCGCGCCGCCTGCTGCATATTGTGTGTGACGACCACCACCGTGTAATCTTTTTTCAGTTCGCTCATCAGCTCCTCCACTTTCAGCGTGGAAATCGGGTCAAGCGCCGAAGTCGGCTCATCCATCAGAAGCACTTCCGGTTCTACCGCCAGCGCGCGGGCGATACAGAGCCTCTGCTGCTGCCCGCCCGAAAGCCCCAGCGCCGATTTGTGCAGCCGGTCTTTCACCTCGTCCCAGATCGCCGCCCCGCGCAGGCTGCGCTCCACGATCTCATCCAACCTGGCTCTGCCTCTGATCCCGTGGATTTTCGGCCCGTAGGCAATGTTGTCATAGATGCTCATGGGAAAAGGATTCGGCTGCTGGAACACCATGCCGACCCGCTTGCGCAGCATCGTGACGTCCACCCGCGGCGCATAGATATCCTCGTCGTCCAGACACACTTTTCCTTCAATCCTGACGCCGTCGATCAGATCGTTCATGCGGTTTAACGTCTTTAAGAACGTGGACTTGCCGCAGCCCGACGGCCCAATGAACGCCGTGACCGCGTTGGCGCGGATGCGCATGTCGATGTCTTTCAGCGCGTGGTTGTTCCCATAATACAGATTCAGTTTCTCCGTTTTTATCTTAATGTTGTCCATATTCACCCCTGTTTTTGCCTGCTGCCTTTGTCCGCCGTGCGCAGCCGCCCCATATTCCTCAGCGGCGCGCCGACACATCCAGCCTGCCAGCCAGCAGTTTCGTCAAAAGATTGATCAAAAGCACGATACACAGAAGCACCACGGCAATGCCGAAGGCGACGTCGTACTGCGCCTTGGACATACTCAGGTACAGCTGGATCGTGAGCGTGCCGCCCGACTCCAGTATCTTATGCAAAAGCCCGGTTCCGGGTTTCGGCAGCAGATAGCCGCTGCCCGCCGTGAACAGCAGCGCCGCCGACTCCCCGACGATACGCCCGACCGCAAGTATAACGCCTGTTATAATTCCCGGCATGGCCGAGGGGAGCAGTATCGTTCTGATCATATACCATTTGGCTGCTCCCATACCGATCGCTCCGGCGCGATAGGCGTCCGGCACGGATCGAAGCGCCTCCTGCGTGTTCCGCGTAATGAGCGGCAGCACCATCAACGTAAGCGTGAGCGCGCCGGTCAGAATCGAGTAGCCGCAGCGCAGCACGGTTCCGAAAAACACCATGCCGAACAGTCCGTAGATGATCGACGGTATCCCCGCCAGCGTCTCCGTCGTAAACTCGATCAGCCGCACCCATCTGCTCTTACCGGCATATTCGTTCAGCCAGATCGCCGAACCGATCCCGATAGGCGTGGCGATGAGGAGAGTCAACACCACGATATAGACCGTGTTCACGATATTGCCCGCAATCCCTGTCGTCCCCTGAAGCGCGCTCGTCACGCTCGTCAAAAACGACCAGCTGACCGCTCGAAAACCTCTCGCGAACACATAGACGATGATGGCCGCCAGAAGGAACACGGAGACAAATGCCGCCAGATAGATCAGCCCCAGCAGCAGGCCGTCCTTCCATTTTCTACGCATGCCCGTCATCCCCTTTCTTCAAAATGCCGTTCAGCGTCACATTGACGATCATGATAAACGCAAACAACACCAATCCGATCGTGAACAGCACCTGTCTGTGCGTACCGCCGGCGTACCCCATCTCGCTGACGATTGCCGTGGTCAGAAACCGGACCGACGAAAACGGCAGCGGAAAGTTCACGGAACTCCCCGATACCAGGCTGATCGCCATGGCCTCGCCGATGGCTCTGCCCACGCCCAGTACAATCGCCGTGATGATGCCCGGCTTCGCCGCGGGGAGCAACACCCGGAAGATCGTCTCTACCGGCGACGCGCCCAACGCCAGAGAAGAGGACTTCAACTGCGGCGGCAGCGCCCGGAGCGACGACTCGCTGATATTGATGACCGTGGGGAGAATCATGATCGCCAGGACGATCACCGCCGAGAGCAGATTGGCGCCTCCCGTAAACTGATGCGTCTTAGATCCCGCAAAAAGCGCCTGCTCCCACTTGTACATAAGCGGATTCAGTATCATAATCCCCAAAAGCCCGTAGATCACCGAGGGGATCCCCGCCAGCAGCTCCACCGCCGGTTTGACCACCGCCGCCAGCCGTCTCGGCGCTACCTCCGCCAGGAATACCGCGGTCAGAAGCGCAATCGGAACGCCGATCAAAATCGCAGCCGCCGTCCCGACAATGGAGGTCAGAATGATATAGAGAATGCCGAAAGACGGCTCCTCCGCCGTCGGCTTCCAGACGGTGGAAAACAGGATCTCCCTGACGCCCACCTTCCAAAGCGCCGGCACGCCGTTCGCGATCATATACAGGGTGATCGACGCCACCGCGGCTACCGCGAAGAAAGCACAGACCGTGAAGATAGCCTGCGCGGCGGTCTCCACCGCGCAGACACTCTTTTTTTTCATCTCATATGTAGATTTCGCATGCATCTGTCCCATATCAGTCCGGAATGATCAGGCCTACCGTCTTGATCAATTCCTGCCCCTCCTCCGATTTCAGATATGCGAACATCTCCTGTACCGCCTCGCTCTGCGCGCCAACCTCTCCGTTGGTTGCCATCACGAACGGCCTGCTGAGCAGATAGCTGCCCGCCTTGATATTCTCCTCCGTGGGTTCCACATCGTCCAGAGCGATCGTCTGCACCGTGTCGTCCAGCACGTCCAGCGAGACATAACCGATCGCGCCGGGCGTCGCCGCGACCTTGGCCATCACCGCCCCCGTGGAGTCCAGCTCGTTGGCGTAGGCGCACTGATCCTCAATCTCCAGCAGTTCTTCAAACGCATCCCGCGTGCCGCTGCCGGCCTCACGGCCAACCACCACGATCGCGCCGTCAGAACCGCCGACGTCGCTCCAATTCTTCGCCTCGCCCGTATAGATTTCTTTCAGTTGCTCCGTCGTCAGCGCCGTCACCGTGTTGGCCGGATCGGTGATCACCGCGATGCCGTCGATCGCCACGATATTTTCCACCGCGCCGGCGGACTTCTCCTCGTCCTTCAGGCTCCTGGAAGAATTACCGATATCCACGCTGCCCGCAAGCACCGACTCGATACCGGCTGACGAACCTGTAAACTCCGCCGTCACCGTCACGCCCGGATACTTCGCCATGAAACTTTCCGCCAGAGCGTTGGCAAACTTTTCCATCGAGGTCGAACCCGCCATCGTGACCGTACCGCTCAGATCCGCCGCGCCCTCTTCGTCCGCCGCCTCTTCCTGCTCTCCGCTTTCGGCTTTGGCCGCCTCGTTCTCCTGTTCTACCGCCTGCTGCGTACTCTGGGCGGATGTCTCCTGTCCGTTTCCGCCGCAGCCCGTAAGGCTCCCGATCATGCAGACCGTCATCCCGACGGCTGCCAATATTTTGACCACATTCTCTTTCTTCATAATAGAAATCCTCGCTTTTTCTTAGTATTCTTCGTATCTTTTCTTACAGAGATCCCGCCGCGCGACCGTTCGTCTCTGTCCTACAGTATAGGCGGATCCCATTTTACAAACTATCCTGTGCGCGTCATGCGCCCGTAAATCTTTCTTTACCCTTTTTTTACAATCTATGCGGCGGCCTTTTGTCCCATATACAATAAGATGAAACACGTCTGGCGAGTCTCACCCGTCCACGAGCAGCCGCCTGAGATTCACGCTGCCCGATCAGCCGTCCGTCAAGAAACTGCGGCGCAGACGGCAGGAGCACCTCTCTCCTGTCGGTTCGGTCCGGTATGATCCGCATGACGATCTGTACCAGAACCCCGATCAGCGGAAGCCACAGAAGCGTCATCACCAGGTTAAAACCCGTGTGCGCGTTGGCAATCTGTCTGGAGATGACGTCCACCTCGTTCCCCTTGGGCGAGATATAACGGATCAGCGCCGCATACGGCTTCACGAACCAGATAAAAAGGATCGCGCCCGCCAGGGACGCCCAGAACCGGATTGCCTGTGAGCATGGACAGGATCGTCCTCATCTTTTCCCCCGCCGCCTTCTGCAGACACTCGCTCATCATATTCATGCCGAAAATAAAAATCGCAAGCCCCGCAAACAACCCGAACAAAATCTGCACCTTATCGCTCATACTTCTTTCCTCCCTCGTCTTCCCGTTTCGGATTTTGGAATTTTCTCACCCATATCTGCCGCCGTAATATTCCCTATCTGCGCCACAGAAACACAATCCCTCCGAACCAGCCGGCAAAATAACCCGCATATCCTGCAAAGGACAAGGCTCCTGCAGCCGTATTGAACGCAAACAAGCGCACGATGCCCCACGCCGCAAGACCGATCAGCGTCCAGCACAGCGTGTTGAAAAACAGGAACCGCCGGATTTTCTTCCGTTCAGGTTCATTTCCCCGATCAATTCTGTTCCAAATCATTTTCATCCCTGCTGCTCCTTCCCCGCCTTTTCGGTATTCCCCGCCGCGCGCCGTCCCTGCATCCGTCCTTCACAGCCGCGCGCCGCTGCCAGCATGTGCCTATCCATCCGCTGTTACCATGGTACAGAAGAAAAGGAACAGCCGCTATCGTGCCGATGTAAGAATTGCGTAAAATGCATGTAAAAAAAGATTCTTTCATCGGTTTATCATTTTTTTTTTTTCATTTTCCAAAACATATATTGCACAAAATCCAAAGATCCTATATAATGATAGCGAATAAATAATCTACTCAGGAGGGATACCAGCATGAAATACCATATCGAAGGAGAAACCCTGCCGGTCGTGATCTGTGACCTCGAAGCAGGCGAAAAGATGATCACGGAAGGCGGCGCAATGTCCTGGATGACGCCCAACATGAAGATGGAGACGACGACCAACGGCGGCATCGGCAAGGCGCTCGGAAGAGCTTTCTCTGGTGAAAAAATGTTTCAGAATATCTACACCGCAGAGGGCGGCCCGGGTATGATCGCATTCGCATCTTCTTTCCCCGGCTCCATCATCCCGTTTGAAATCGCTCCCGGCAAGGAAATGGTGTTCCAGAAAAGCGCCTATCTGGCAGGCGAAATGGGCGTGACGCTCTCCGTCCATTTCCGCAAGAAAGTGGCAGCCGGCCTGTTCGGCGGCGAGGGCTTCATCATGCAGAAGACCACCGGCACCGGCGTCGTCTTCGCGGAGTTCGACGGACACGTGGTCGAGTATGAACTGCAGGACGGCCAGCAGCTTTTGATCGACACCGGACATCTGGCGGCCATGACGGCGACATGCAGTATCGACATTCAGACCGTATCCGGCGCCAAGAATATGCTGCTCGGCGGCGAAGGCTTCTTCAACACCGTCGTCACCGGTCCCGGGCACGTATGGCTGCAGACACAGCCGCTCGCCAACGTGGCAGGCGTGCTGAGGCCTTACATGCCGACCGGCAAATAACATATCTTTCTGTATACGCAAAACAGCGCGGCAGTCCAAACAGACTTCCGCGCTGTTGCTGTGAATTTGTACAGGGACAAATATGAGAACGTATGAGACGATTGGAAAAAACACCTAAGGAATACGTCACTTAGGAATTACCCACAAGCCCTGCAAAATCAAGTATTTGAGAAGAGACACCGGACTTATAAGGAGTTACAGGAAAATGATAAAAATACTTTTCATCTGCCACGGCAGGATATTGAAAAGTTCCGAAAAAGCCTGTAAAATCAATGGCTTCATGGCGAGAAAAGGCGTTTACTACACCACTACTACACCATTTAGGGAAGAGCTTTGATATGACATTATTTTCTTCTGGAATTATTTTATGATTTATTCCCAACTTTATCCCCAATATGTTATAATAAAAATAGTTGGGAATAAAAGTTGGGTAAAGGAGCATACTAATGGAGGTCAAACAGATTGTTTTAGATTTATGTGCTTTCAATGATGAACAGGAATGGTTTGAATTTAAGGAAAACTGGTTTCAGCCGGAGACATTAGGAGAATATGTATCCGCACTGTCGAATGCGGCTGCCTTTCATTATAAAAAATATGCTTATTTCATCTGGGGAATAAGCAATACAACTCATGAAGTTGTAGGAACTACTTTTAATTAATATCGTGAATATAATAAAGAACCGTACCAAAATTATCTGGCAAGAAATCTATCGCCAAGCATCAATTTCAGCTTTGAGGAAACAGAAATTGATGGAAAGAGAGTTGTTGTTCTGGTTATTCCAGCGGCAACAGAAATTCCAACGGCGTTTAAGGAAAAGAGGTTTTTAAGAATAGGATATTCCAAATGTAACATGAAAGATTATCCAAAGCGGGAAATTGAACTTTTCAAAATACTTGACGGAAGAACGGAAACGATTGAAACAGTTCCAGCCAAATATCAGGACCTTACGTTTCAAAAATTATTCGGATATTACGGCTCAAAGGGGATTGTTTTAAATCAAAAAACATTTATCAGAAATTTGTGCTTGAAAACGTAAGAAGGCGAGTTTAATCTCCTGGCACAGTTATTGTCGGACAACTCCCATTTCCCGCTTCGAGTGTCTATTTTTGATGGAAAAACAAAAGGCTCAAATCTTTTTTCGGTTCGTGAATTTGGCAATGACTGTTTACTATATAGTTTGGATGAGCTTTTGCGTTATGGTGATGTATTGAATCTCATTCAAACGGATGAAACGGACAGAGTCGTTGAGAGGAAAGAGATTCCATTATTCGATAATAAGGCATTTCGGGAGGCTGTCATCAATGCCGTTTTGCATAATAAATGGGTGGAAGGAAACGAGCCGATGATTTGTATGGGAAAGAGGCTTTTTCCTTTAGAGAAAATTCCATCGTTGTAACAATTCCGTTTGAAAGAATAAATAAGGTTGGGAATAAAGTTGGGAAAAAGGTTGGAAATAAAAAGGCTTTAAATTCACGAAGGCAAAAAATCATTTTGGAAATGAGGAACAATCCGAACATTACAACTGCGGAGCTTCATGCCATACTGGGCGTGAGTGAAACGGCGGTGGAGAAGAATATATCCTTTTTAAAAGAAAACGGATATATAGAGAGAGTAGGGGCAAAGAAGACAGGGTATTGGAGAGTGTTGTAAAAATTACAATGTGGATATGAGATTGGAATTTAAAATTTTAATTTTGGTTTAAAATTTTAATTTTTGGGTAGTAAAAATTGCTTGAGTTTCCGTACTTTGCAATAGGATGAAGAAAAACCAACTTCCGGGGATGCTCCGAGGTTATCGTTCGGAAACATCAGACAGGAAACCGGGAAACGAGAGTACCCGAATAAGCCCTATTTTGTTACGGCTATGACCGATAAAGAAAAGCGCAGCAGAGGGATCTCCGGTTTCATCGTAGAAAAAGGCACACCCGGCTTTACTTTCGGAACAAAGGAAAAGAAAATGGGTATCCGTGGTTCTGCCACCTATGAATTGGTTTTCCAAGACTGCAAAATACCAAAGGAAAATCAGTTGGGGGGGAAACCCGGTAAAGGCTTTAAAATGGCTCTGATCACGTTAGATGGCGGGCGTATTGGCGTGGCGGCACAGGCGCTTGGCATTGCGCAGGGAGCGATTGACCATTGTAAAAAATATGTCGCGGAACATATGCAGGGCGAACATAGAATTTCGGAGTATCAGTTTACGCAGTTTGAGCTTGCCGATATGCAGGCGAGGGTGGATGCAGCCCGTCTGTTGGTATATCGTGCTGCGCAGGCAAAGCAGGATCATGAACCATTCTCGCATCTTGCAGCTATGGGCAAACTGTATGCCGCCGAAGCAGCGACAAATGTGACTCGCCGCTGTGTTCAGCTTGTCGGTTATGACGGATATTCAAGGGATTATCCTTTTGAGCGCCTGATGCGTGATGCCAAAATAACAGAAATTTATGAGGGGACAAGCGAAGTACAGAGAATGGTTATTTCCTCTTGGATGGGGATAAAGTAGGGCTATACAGTGGCATATAGATATTGTACGGGATTTGTGAAAACTGCCATATACTGGCGAAAAATTTGCTATTAGGCATAGCATATATCTTCACTTTTAACATAGCGGTTTTGGAAAATCAAAGCCGCTATGTTTTTTGGCTGCTTTGACAGCAAAATCGCTTTCGTCACAGCCGGGCTTCCAGATATTCCAGAAACGCCCTGCAGCCCTCCAACACATCCGCATAAGTTATCTCAAACTCGCCTGTGTACCACGGATCGGCGATGGCTCTGCTGCTCCCCGCATACTCCAACAGCTTATGGATCTTGTGCTGCGGGTCGCCGCCCGCGATCCTTGTCATATTGCGGATATTGGCGTCGTCCATGTCAATCAGATAATCGTACTCGTCGTAATCCCGCCTCGTCATCTGTCTTGCCCGATGTCCCGTACAGGGAATGTGATATTTCCTGAAAATGTCCATCGTCCCATAGTGAATGCCATTGCCGATCTCCTCCGTGCTGGTAGCTGCGGAGTCGATATAAAATTGCGCGGTCAGTCCGCGCTCATCAACCATCTGCTGGAGGACGAACTGAGCCATGGGCGAGCGGCAGATGTTGCCGTGGCAAACCATGAGGATCTTTATTTTTCCCGGTTTTTCGTCTCTTATCTTCTCAAAACGTCTCTTTTTATCCATGTTCTAAATCCCTTCATATATCCAAAACCCTGCAAATCCTTGCAAATCCCTGCATATCTTTGACATGATTTTAGGTATTTTTTAGGTAAATCTGTATCTGCCTGAATTGGAAATTCCAAAAACAATGTCCCATTTCAGCCGCCATCTGCATAACTTTATTACCATTTTAGGTATATAACAAGGTAATTTCAAGTAATTTTTTATGATAAAATTTATGGTGAATTTAGATTATCTCTTTAGAAGTTCTTATATGTCGGTATAGCCCGTATTTTCGGGCTTTCC
>CANQTL010000023.1 GCA_947626775.1 uncultured Lachnospiraceae bacterium
AAGATGGTCAATAAGTCTGGCCAGATCAAGGGGCTACTCTGTCTGCCTTATTCCTACAATAAACTTACGCTATCGTTCTCGGATCGTCTCTTGACTTCTCGGATATGTCTGTTATAATGAAGTTACAAAAGGAAAGCACCCACTCCAAAAGTGGATGCTCCTAGATGGGTTTAGATGTCCTTATGGACACTGCCCCTCTGTTGGCCGACAGAGGGGCTTATTTTTTATGCTTCTTTCTCTCTCGGAGAAAGGTAAGCAACGCAATAACCAGCATACTAAGCGAAATCAGCGAACCGATCACACTCAGTACAACCATAATGGTTTCATAGACTGTCATACGCGTCACCTCCTTCCTATGTACATCAGCAATATAAAACTGCTGATGCCTGAATGGATTAGGAGGCTGCCACCCTGTCATGGGTACTTTCCATGTGTTTAGCATATCATAGAATGACGATATGTCAATAGAGCGAAAAATCCCAAAAATATCAGTATTGGATCTATATGCAGAAAGATCTTCTTTCAGGCTTGACCAGCGGCATGACCGATGGATATAATAGAAGAACGATACAAATGTTGCAAAAGGAAAGAAGTTACATGAAAAGACGAACAGATTCAAATGTGAGTTCTGTGGTTCTAGGATCACGGATCGCAAGCTTGAGATCAAAGCGGGGTCTGACCCAGCAACAGTTTTCTGAGGATATTTCAGGTTTATGCGGAAAAACCCAGTCAAATCTGCTCATCTCAGCCTGGGAAAAAGGCCGGCGTAAACCCACGGAGGATGTGATTCCCATTATCGCCAAGTATTTTAACGTGTCTGTGGAGTATTTGTGCGGATTGGAGGAAGATACTGCTTCTGACGTGGGCGGGGAAGACTTGGTTGTTGCTTCGGCTGGATCTAATGAAACTGATTTCAATTTTAAACTCTCGCCAAATGATCTGGAGCAGTTTGACGGCAGAGTGGTTTTTCTTGCCTTTCAAAATTATACACATGTGGATCAGTTCGCCATTGTGAATGCAGATAAAGAGTTGTTTATTCTCAGGGACGGCTCTCTCCCTTTCACCAGCAAAGATATTAAGGCAATTTACACCACCGAGCCGGACTATATGTATTTTAAATCCCTGAACGGCTTGTATCCCGTGGATATGGCTACCCTGCAAAAAAGTAAGACCAGACGCTACCAGATCAAAATGAAGACGAGCGACAAACACATCCAGGAAAAGTACAACGGCTGGTATACCAGAAGTGAAGACGGAAACGAACTGATAAACGAGAAAAAAGGATATATCCTGCCCGTTGAGGGCTTAAACGTCGGCTTCTATGCCTATGCGCAGCAGAAACCAGTTCGTCCATATTAAAAAAAGAGGGGATCCCTCAAGTCATTTGAAATGACTCGAAGGATGCCCTCTGTACTTGTTATATTATTTCTTAGACTGGAAAGCAATCCTCAAAAGACATACACACAAATAGAGGCCTGTAGCAACTTTCCATGAGAACGTAATGCCAAAACAAATGGCCATACGATTTCTGCCGCTTCACATACGCTATTTCGGCTGGTAGATCACATACTCCACCGTGCCGTCCTCCCGCAGCGTAAACACCTCGATGACGAGGGAGTTAAGATCGTCGTCGCTGCAGCTCCAGCCGCCGATCTTCACGTCGCTCTCCCGATCCTCCGGAAAAATCCAGTCCACCCGCGCTTTCTGGTTCTCGCTGCCGGCGCCGCTCTCCATGCGGTAGCCGTAGCTGATCATCCCCTCCGCATCCGGTGTGCACACCATACGGGTGTACTCCGCCGGCGCGGCGTACTCATCCAGATTCTCCGGAGTAAGTTTCTCCATGAAAGCCCTCACATCTGTTGGGATCTCCGGCACATCCGTCTCCTCCTCCCCACCGGAACCGTTCAATTCTTCCTCCCACCGCGCCACACAGGCCGCGGCGGCCTCGGGATCAGCCTTCGATGCGTCCACCGGCAGCACAAACAGAGCGTTCGCGCCTCTGTAATCCTCATTTCTCGTCATCTCGCCGGTGCTTTCGTCATAGCGGTAAGCGCCCGCGTCATAGAACGTACCGCTGCTCACCCCCACGTAGATGCCGCGGTCCGCGAACATCTCCACATTGTCCGTCTGCACCAGCCTGTACATAACACCGTCCTGCACGAACTCGCTGTAACCGCCGCCCATGGTCACCGCGTTATACCATACCGGGTCAAGCCCTCGGACATAGGGCGACACGAAGAACTGTTCCTCTCCGTATGCATCCGAAGAAGTATCCGGCATGGGCGTGCCGTCCTCCCGCTCGATGGCCACCACCGTGTAGATGCCGTCCTCCTGAACCTGTCCGCCGCTGGTCCGCAGATAGTCGCTGATATCTCTGCCTGCCGCGCTGCCGAGCAGCGTGATGCGGTAGCCTCCGCTGCTCTGCGTCTCGTTGACCGTCACCGCGTCTCCTCCCTGAAAAGCCTCCGCAAGCCCCTGATCCTCCAGCCGCTCCGCCACCTGGGACAGGCTTAAATAGCGGTAGGCCGCATAGGCCGTCGCGGAGGCGACGCACAGCGCGCCGAATCCAATGACCGCCGCGGGGATCCGCCTCCGCTTTTCTATTCTGTTTTTCTCCTGATCCTCTCTTTTTCTCATGATCCGCTCCTCCGTTTCCATCCTCTTCAGAACCCGGCGATTCAGGAGTTCGTCCGGCTCTTTCGACGGCGCGAGCGCCATGCGCAGCAGTTCGTCCATATTATCTCTCATAGCCCTGTCCCTCCATATCTTTTCTGAGCATCGCTCTCGCCCGTCGCAGTCTGGTCTTGACCGTCTCCTCCGGCAGCCCCAGAATACGGCCTGTCTCCCGCTGTGTCAGTTCCTCCATATAGTACAGCAGCACCGGCAGCCGGTATCTGTCCGGCAGCCTGCGCACCGCCTCCCGCAGCGCCCTGCACATCTCTTCGGCAAGGACGCGCTCCTCCACGGCCTCCGCCCTGTCTGGCAGCTCCTGCCCGCTCTCCTCCAGCGAGTACGCTGCGCCCGTGATCCGCTCCCTGACGGAGCGTCTGCGCCTGTAATTCCGGTACAGATTGTAAGCGACGCTCATCACAAAACTCTTGGCGTTTTTGTCGATATGCAGCTTCTCCCTGCTCTCGTACAGCTTCAGAAACGTATCCTGATACAGTTCCTCCGCATCCTGTCTGTCGCGGGTCACAAAGCAGCAGAAAGAAAAAAGATCCCTGCCGTACGCCTCCATGATTCGTTCCAATTCTTCCCGTTGCACTTCTCAACTCCTCTCCGGACGCCCTCATGATGACGTCCGAAAGATTTTTCTTTGCTGTCCATAGACCGGTCCATTCACTACTATAGGGTAACGGCGCGTGCAAAAGGGTTCATTGCCCGCGCAACGAGATGAGACACACTTTGCGAGTTTCACTCGTTATCGCGGCATTCGCCAAATTGACAGGCAAGCCTGTCAGCTTGGCTCATTGCCCGCGTAAAAAAAAACGGTCTGCGGGAATTACCCGCAGACTGTCTTTCGTATGTACTCCGTGATATCGATCGCGCAGAATCTTTCGGCAGAAACGGCGCAGAACAAAACCTATGCTTTCCGGCCCGCCTCCAGCAGCTTTTCAAAATCCTCCCTGCACACGGGACGGGAATAATAGTAGCCCTGCAGGAGCGTGGCGTCCATCTCTCCCACGATATCCGCAACTTTGCCGTTCTCCACACCCTCCACGATGGAATCATAGCCGAGACGCCTGCACATCTCCAGCAGATTCTCAATGATCACATAGTCGATCTCGTGCCCCGGCTCTGAGAGCTCCCTGACGAAGGAGTGCTCGATCTTGATGTAGTCCACGTGCAGGCACTTTAACATCTCCAGCGAGGCGTAGGCCGTCCCGAAATCGTCCAGTGCCATCTTGAAGCCTCTGGCCCGCAGCCTGTCGAACATCGCCGCCAGCTCTTCGGGATTGTCCACCTCGCAGCTCTCCGTCAGCTCGATAATGATATATTCGGGATGCACCCCGTACTTTTCGGCGCAGGCCGCGAGCCTTTCCTCGAAAGTGTCGTCCAGAAACTGCTGGTAGGATACGTTGAAACTCACCCGCAGCTCCCCGTAGGTATCGCGCCACGCCACCTGCTGCCTGATCGCCTGTTCCATCACCCAGAAGCCGACCTCGCGGATATCGCCGTAATCCTCCAGCACTTTGACGAACTCCATCGGATAGGAGTCCCTGATCCGTTCGCCCTGCCAGCGAAGCAGACACTCGCAGCCCGTGATCTCATTCGTCCCCGGCATGACGAAAGGCTGAAAATACAGCTCGAAGCCCTGGAATCCTTTCTTGATGCACTGTTTCAGATCCTCCCTGAGCGCCAGACCTCTCTCATGCTTCTTCGCAATCTCCTCCGAGAAAAACACAAGCGTTCCCCGCTGATGATTCTTCGCGTGTTCCAGCGAATGTTCCAGCTTGTTGATCAGGTCCTCCCTGTCGGCAGCGTCCTCCGGAAAAAGCACGCCTCCAGCCGACGCGGAAATGCCGATCCGCTGCTCGTTCTGCAGTTCGATCACCTCCGTCTCCCGACAGAGTCTCTCATAGTAGGCCGACATCGTCTCCTTGTCCGCGCCGAAAGCTGCCACCAGAAATTCGTCCCCGCTGAAGCGGAACACCTTCCACTCCGGTTTGCTCAGCTCCTTGATTCGGTTGGCAAACTCGATCAGAATCTCGTCCGCCGTGTTGTATCCGTAGTTCCCCACAACTCTGCGGAAGCCGTCCAGCCCGATCAGCAGCGCCGTCCCCGTCAGGGCGGCGAAATCGAAGTGCCGCAGCTCCGGTATGGTCAGAAGACCCGTGAGCGTATCGTATTTGCTCTGCCCGTCTATCCGCGTCATCAGACCCGCGAAGATAATCGGCGTCCCCTCCTCGTCCCGGATCACGCTGCCCTTGCACTCCACCCACACGTACTCGCCCGTCCGGTTTCTCGCCCGGTACTGGCAGTCGTGATAGCGCTTCGCGCCGGAGAACACGCCGTTGATATCCTCCAGATAGATATCCAGATCCTCCGGATGGATATGCTCCGCCCAGACGTTGGCGGCATTCCTGATATATTCCCCCTCCAGTCCGAAATAGTCCACGGACGCTTTCGACCAGCGCGAGACGTCGGTCTTCATGTCGCACACGTAGATGTAGACGTTGTCCGACGCGGACGCAAACGCCTCAAACAGCTCGTTGTTGAAAATATCGCTCATTCTCTCACCGTACTTTCCCCAATAAGACCGTGTTTCCCAGTTGAACAATATTTTAACATGAAAACGGGCTTTCTGCCATATGTTTCCCATGAACAAAGTGCCGTATTTTGTCCGTCTCTTCTGTCTGTTTTGCCCAATACGATCCCGCCGCGCCGTCTTTTGCCTTACTCCGCGAACGTGATACTGACCGTCCCCATGGAGCAGTCGATGACATAATCGCTGTCCGCGCCGTGGTCGACGCTGTACTGCGTGCTCATACCCTCCGCATAGTCGATCCCGTCCACCCGGACCGTCCCCATGGAGCAGTCGATCTCATAATTGTGCGCCTCCGGCAGGCCGCGCAGATTCAGGTTCACCTCGCCCATACTGCAGTCCACATCCAGACTGCCGCTGATCTCGCCGTCTATATTCACGTCGCCCATGTCCAGCTCGATATCGGCGTCCGCCGCCGTCATATCGGCAATCTCCAGATCCCCCATGCCCGCCGAGAGATCCGCCTCCCTGCACACGAGGGAACCTATATCCATATCCCCCGCGCCCACGGAGAGCGTCACCGCGCCGTCCGCCGCGATCCTGTCGACGTCGCACTGGCCCGCGCCCACCTCGATGTCGGCGTCGCGCACGTTCAGCCTGCCGCAGTCCAGCTCCCCCGCGCCCACGTCCGCGCTCAGATGATCCAGATAAGTTCCCCGCGGCAGCCGGACGCGGATCGTGTCGTCCACTCTGCCCGCCAGGGTAACGATTCCGCTGCGGCTGCGCGCGATCCGCAGCACACCGTCCTCCGCCAGATAGCGAAACCTCTCCATATCCCCGTCCACGGTAAGCCTTACACAGTCGTCCGCCGACTCCTCAATCACCACCAGACAGCCGCCCGTCTCGATATCCAGTTCCCGCAGCGTATCCGCCGTGAGATCCAGGCGCACGCCGCTCATAGCGCCGTCTTCCGTCTCGACGCCGTACTCGAGCCGCTCCCAGCCTTCATACCGGCTGTCCCGCTCACCCTCGCCGAAGCGCGGGGCAAACACAAACCCGAAGGCGTGTCCGTTGTAGACAAAGGGGAGTCCCGTAAGTCCTTCGATATCCAGCCCATAAAGCTGTCTGAAACCGCCGAGCAGCCTGCCCACACCGCACAGCGCTGCGCCCAGCCCCAGCGCGACCAGCGCCGTGTACAGGCAGCCCCTGCTCCATCTGTTTTTCCCGCAGGGCCGCTTCCCGCACGCAGATCCGCCCGTGCCGCCCGTGTTCCCGCCTGCGCCTGCAGCCATATTCTGAGCGGCGTTTCTGGTATCGTTTGTCATAGCCGCATCTGTTCTATTTTCATTGACCATATTAGTCATGCCATCGCACCTCCCCTGTGAAAAATCTTCCTGATCAACGCCGCGCATCCCCGAAAGAGCGCCGGAACCGCCTTCACTATCCCCCATGCCATCAGCCAGACGGCCAAAAGCCCCAGCCCAAAGAGGACGAGCGCCACACCGACCGTAGACATACCGGCAAGCGGCGCATGGACAAACAGGATACAGCCCGTGACGAACAGGGCGACGGAGACGGCGATAAACACCAGTCCAACCGCCAGAAACGCGAGGAAGAGCGAGAATACCGTCACTAATATCGCAACCGCCACCCCGAATAACGCACCCGCGATGCCAACCCAAATCGGAAAGGTCAAGATCGCCACAATCACGATCAGCGCGATCGTGCCGCCGGACATCCCTTTCTTCTGCGGCCGGGCGTCACCTCCCTGCGCCGCCTGCGCATTCCCTCCGTAACTTCCCCCAGCGCCGGCCGCCCGCTGACTATATGGGTCATTATTCTGCCTGCTGTCCGCCCCTGTTTTCATGATCTCGTCCTTATGCGTCTGCGCATAGCCGTTAAAACCCGTCTCCGTGAACTCGCCGCCCGCGCCGCCGTCGTTTAAGCCCGCCTTGATCGCCCCGGCCAGCTCCTCCGGCGTGCCTAACGATGCGATGACGCCGCTCTCGTTCTCCGCGCCCGCATCGTCGAAATAATCGTTGTAATACTGGATGGCCTCGTCCCGCTCCGCAGGCGGCACATCGCTCAGAAGTTCCGTCAGCCGCCTCATAAATTCCGCTCTATTCATGCCTCAATCCTCCCTCAAAGATACTGTTTAACTTCGCAGAATATCGATACCACTCGCTGATGTACAGGTTGAGCTGGGCCCGCCCCTTCTCCGTCACCTTGTAATACCGCCTGTTCCTGCCCGCGCACTCCATGTCGTAGACCTCCAGGCATCCGTCCTTCTGCAGGCGCCTGAGCACCGGATAGAGCGTGGACTCCGATATCTCAATAACCTGGCGCACCTCCTGCGTGATCTTGTAGCCGTAGGTTCCCTCCGTCTCCCCGGACACCACCGCCAGCACGATCGCGTCCAGAAGAGCCGCTCCCGTGTTAAAAACCATGCGATAAACTCCTTTCCTGCCCCTTGCATATCTCATAGCAGACCATTCCGTTTCTCCTCCGCCGTGCGATTCCCGTCCAGCAAATATTGTTATATTTTATAATATTATATGACGTATAATATTATTTCTATCAATACTATACGGCATATAATATTATCTGTCAATCCATATTTCCAAAATTGGCACGCAGGCGCGTCAGCTTGGCTCATTGCCCGCGTACGAGATGAAACACGTTCTGCGAGTTTCACTCGTTATCGCGGCATTCGCCAAATTGGCACGCAAGCGCGTCAGCTTGGCTCATTGCCCGCGTAAAAAGCGGAGCTGACTTCACGCCTCCCCGGCGATCCGTCAGCTCCGTTTCTTCCCTCGTTATTCCTGTAATTATTGCTATCATCTGCACGCCTCAATCATAGAACAGATTGACCTTGCCCACCACGCCGTCGTTGATGACATAGTAAGCCGTAAATTCTTCCGGCTTCATGTAGATCTGAAGATTGTTGATGGAACCTTTTTTGTAGCCCTTGGAGTAATAATGTCGTTTGACTCTCTCGGTCACTGCCTCGATGTCCACCTCGTAGCCGCGATACTGCAGAACTACCTCCGGCGCCGCGTCGATCTGCTCGGCAGCCTGCTTCTTCGGCGCGCTTTTCTGCTCTTCCCGTTCCGTTTGTCTCGTATTCTCCGCAGCTTCCATGAGAACTCCCCCTTTATTCCATCGCCGGACGCCCCGCCGCGGTTTCTGCGCGGACCGCGCCCGTGTGCCAAAGCTGTCGTATCCTGTGTCTTCGTGTTTTATTGTAGCATCAATTTTCCTTTTCCACAAGGGCGGCGGCAATCTTTTTCTTCCTGCCGCCGCAGCCGCGCCGTGCTCTTCCTATGGCCTCTCGAAGCCCCGCGGCGGAAACTGCCTTCCGGCATCATATCTGCAGCTGCCGGAGCCTGTAGAACTCGCCCTTCTTCTCCATCAGTTCCTCATAGCTGCCGATCTCCTGCAGACCGCCGTGTCCGATCACTGCGATCAGATCTGCGTTCTTGATGGTGGACAGCCTGTGCGCCACGATCAGGGTCGTCCTGTTCTGTACCAGCCGCTCCGTGGCAATGCGGATCTTCTCTTCCGCGACGCTGTCCAGAGCCGACGTGGCCTCGTCCAGAATGAGAATTTTCGGGTTTCTCACAAAAGCTCTGGCGATGGAAACGCGCTGCCTCTGCCCGCCGGACAGATTGCTTCCGTGCTCCATGACATTTGTGTCAATTCCTTTTGGCATCTTATTGACCATATCGGTCAGATTTGCGGCTTCGATAATTTCCCACAGTTTTTCATCGGAGATATCCTCCTGTCCGTAGGTAATGTTCTCCCGCAGGGTGCCGCTGAACAGAATCGGCGTCTGCGGCACCACCGCGATGTGGCTTCGATAGCTGCCCAGATCCAGTGTCTCAATATCGTGGCCGTCGATCAGCACCCGTCCCTCGGTCGCGTGCAGGAACCCAATCACCATATTTAAGATCGTAGTCTTGCCCGCGCCGGACTCTCCCACGAAGGCGACGGTTCTGCCTGCCTCAATCGCCAGATTCAGGTGTTCAAACACGGCGCTGTCCCCGTCCCTGTAACGGAAGCCTACGTTCTCAAATCTGATATCCCCCCGCAGGGAGGGAAGTTTTTCCTTGTCGGTATTGTCCTCCACATCCAGACAGAGCAGCACATCGCCGATGGAATCCACGGACTCCAGGCCCTTGGAGATAATCGGCAGCAGCGTGATGATATTGGACACCTGTGCCACGATGGTGCTGAAATAAGTCTGATACATGACCACCTCGCCCACGCTGATCCGTCCCCTGCTGGCCAGATAGCCCGTAAAACCCAGGCACAGTACCTGGAAGATCTGGAAGGCCACCCAGCTGATGGAGGAAAAATAGGACTGCACCATGTCGAGCCGCAGCCCGGATGTGGCCACATGACGGAGCCGGTGATTCATCTTGTCGGTCTCCATCTCCTCCAGCGCATGGGCCCGGGTCACGGGGATCATCTCGATCATCTCCATCACCTGGGCGGAAGTCTCCTCCATATCCTTGCGGAACTCTCTGTTGTAGCTCTTGATCTTACCCTTGAAGACCACCATAATGCAGACCGCCACCGGCACGGTCGCCAGGAAGAAACAGAAAACCGTGAGGCTGTTCGAGATCACCACGCCGAACGCCACGGCGATATTCATGATAATACTCAGGATCGAGATAAAGACCTGTCTCGACAGCGTCTCAATCTGCTCCACATCCCTCATGATCTTGGACTGCAGCCTGCCGGACTGCATCTCGTTGTGATAGGTGATGGAGAGCTGCTGGAGTTTACGCACCAGCGCGCCCCGCAGATTCTTCTCCACATTCCGGATTGCCCGGGAGTAAAAGAGGGTGTGAAAATAGTTGGAGAGGATGTTCTGCGCGATCATGACCGTCATAAACACCACGTTCAGCAGAATATTTCTGCCCGCGTTTTCATCGGGACTCGTCGCGATATTGATGATATTGGAGGTCACGATCGGCAGGATCCAGACCGGCGAATGCTTGATCGCAAAGCATACCACGGACAGAAAGAGCGCCAGATAGTGCCCTTTATAGATGCCCACAAGCGTCCGCAGAGAATGATTCTGGTTTCGCTTGAAATTGCCAAGCAGCGCCTGTTCGACCTCGCTCAGATCCTCCGCCTCCTCGGACAGCCGATAATCGTATTTTTTCTTCTGCTCTGCCTCCTGAGCCATTTTTGCCACCTCGCTATCCCTGCTCTCTGCGCCGCTCCGTGCGATTCTGCCTGCCGCCGCGCAGCGCGTTTCCTGTATCCGTACAAAGCGGGCTGCGGCAAACTTCTCGCCCCAGCCCGTAAATATGTGTGCCTTTTTTCTCTATTCTCCCAGATACGCCTTCTTGACCGCCTCGTTGTTCAGAAGTTCGCCGGCGTCTCCCGACAGCGATATGCTTCCCGTCTCAAGCACATAAGCCCGATCCGCGATGGACAACGCCTTCTTCGCGTTCTGCTCCACTAAGAGCACCGTTGTGCCGGACTGGCTGACCCTTCTGATGATATCGAAAATTTCATTGACGAAAATAGGCGACAGCCCCATGGACGGCTCATCCATCAGAATAATATTCGGCCTGCTCATCAGCGCCCGTCCCATGGCGAGCATCTGCTGTTCGCCGCCGCTGAGAGTTCCCGCCATCTGCGTGCTCCGCTCCTCCAGTCTCGGGAAGCGCTCGTAGACCATCTGCAGCGTCTCTTTGATCTCGTTCTTGTCCTTCCGCGTATACGCGCCCATCATCAGATTATCGTAGACCGAGAGCTGTGCAAACACACGCCTTCCCTCCGGCACATGCGCCATCCCCATCGGCACGATCTTATAGCCGGGCGTCCTCGTGATGTCCCTGCCCTCGAAAAAAATGCTGCCGCTGGTCGGTCTGATCAGCCCTGTGATCGTGTGCAGCGTCGTGGTCTTGCCCGCGCCGTTCGCCCCGATCAGCGCGATGACTTCCCCTTTCTCCACCTCGAAGCTGATCCCCTTGATCGCCTCTATCACACCGTAGTGGACATGGAGATCTTTTACTTCCAACATTGCCATCGTCCCGCTCCTCCTATCTACTCGCCCAGATATGCCGTGATCACTTCGGGATTGTTGAGTACTTCCTGCGTGTCTCCCTGCGCGAGCACCTCGCCGAAATTGAGCACCGTCAATTTCTCGCAGATACCCGCCACCAGCTTCATATCATGCTCGATCAAAAGGATCGTCATATCAAAGTGATCTCTCACGAAACGGATCGTGTCCATCAGTTCCTTCGTCTCATTGGGATTCATGCCCGCCGCCGGCTCATCCAGGAGCAGCAGCTTGGGCGACGTCGCCATGGCCCTTGCAATCTCCAGCTTCCTCTGCTGTCCATAGGGGAGGTTTTCCGCCTTGTACTCCGCATACTCCTCCAGCCCGAACACCCGCAGAAGTTCCGACGCCCTTCCGTTCATCTCCCGCTCCGTCTTAAAATAGCGGGGCAGCCGGAAGACGCCCTCGAAGGTAGAGTACTGGTAGTGATTATGCAACCCCGCCTTCACATTGTCCAGCACGGAAAGATCGCCGAACAGGCGGATATTCTGAAAGGTTCTGGCGATTCCCGCCCTGCAGATCTCAATGGTCTTTTTGCCTGTCAGGTTCACGCCGTCCAGAAGAATCGCGCCCTCGTCAGGCCGGTACACGCCCGTGAGCAGATTGAAGATCGTCGTCTTGCCCGCTCCGTTAGGACCGATCAGACCGTACAGCTGTCCTTTCTCTATCGAAATATCAAATGCGTTGACCGCCCGCAGGCCGCCGAAGGAGATTCCCAGGTTTTTCGTCTCTAACAGTGCCATCTCTTACGCCTCCTCCTTTTCGGTCTTTCTGCCGGCGGTCAGACGCTGCCGCAGGCGCTTTCTGAAAAAGATCGCATTGGGGCTCCAGTTGAAGATCATCATGGCGATCAGCACGATCGCATAGATCAGCATCCGATAATCGCTCAGACCCCTGAGCACCTCCGGCAGCAGCGTCAGCAGCACCGCCGCGATGATGGAACCTCTGATATTGCCGATACCGCCCAGCACCACGAATACCAGAATCAGAATGGACATATTGTAGCCGAAGTTCTTAGGCAGCGCGTTCAGCGTGGAGAGGTTGTGCGCGTACAGCACACCGGCCACACCGGCCAGGGACGCGGAGAGCGTAAAGGCGATCAGCTTATACTTCGTCACATTGATGCCGATGGACTCCGCCGCGATGCGATTGTCGCGAATCGCCATGACTGCGCGGCCCGTGCGGGAATGGATAAAGTTGAGCACAATAACCAGCGTGATGAGCAACAGCACGATCCCCACCGTAAAATTCGAATCGTTGGGCGTACCCGTAACGCCCTGTGCTCCTTTGATGAGCACAAGACCATTCTCCTCCATATTGAGAGAGAGGGCGTCTTTCATCGTAAAGTGAACGCCTCTGCTGTCCACGCCGAGATAGAGCGCGTTGATGATATTCTTGATGATTTCGCCGAAAGCAAGGGTCACAATCGCCAGATAATCTCCCTTCAGGCGCAGCACAGGAATGCCCACCAGAAAGCCGACGAGCGCCGCCGACGCCGCTCCGATCAGCAGCGCGATCAGAAAACGCGGACCGCCCGGCATCGTCTGCTTGAAGGCCAGCGAGAACACCGCGCTGGCAAAAGCGCCCACGCACATGAATCCGGCATGCCCGAGACTCAGCTCGCCCAGAATGCCGACCGTCAGGTTCAGGGCAACCGCCACGATCGCATAGGTACAGAAAGGAACGAGAAGTCCCTGAATCAGGCTCGACACATGCCCCGTCGATACGAGGAGCTGTACGATGACATAAGCCAGAATCACCATCCCGTAGGTGATCAGATCATTCTTTGTCGTTTTGCTCAGTTTTCCTGCTTTCTTCATCTCTCCGCTCCTCCCATCAGACCTTTTCCTGAATCTGTCTGCCGAGCAGCCCGGTCGGCTTCACCAGAAGCACGATAATCAGGATGCTGAACACGATCGCGTCGGAGAGCTGGGACGAAATGTACGCCTTGCTCAGGTTCTCAATCACCCCCAGCAGGATCCCGCCGATAAAAGCGCCCGGAATCGAGCCGATTCCGCCGAACACCGCCGCCACAAATGCCTTGATGCCGGGCATGGAGCCGGTGTAAGGCGTCAGGGACGGATACGCGGAGCACAGAAGCACGCCGGCGATGGCCGCCAGCGAAGAGCCGATGGCAAACGTAACGGCGATCGTACCGTTGACGTTGATGCCCATGAGCTGGGCCGCGCCTTTGTCCTCGGACACCGCCGTCATGGCGCGCCCGATTTTGGTCTTCTTCACAAAAAGGGTCAGGCCGATCATGATGATGACGCTGACGATGACAGTCACAATCGTCACGCTCTTGATGACAAGCTGACCGTCGAACAGTTCCAGGTTCGGCAGCGTTACCACGTTCGTAAACGCTTTCGTATCCGAACCGAACACAAGCAGCGCGATGTTCTGCAGCAGATAGCTGACGCCGATTGCCGTGATGAGCACGGCCAGCGGGGAAGCGCCTCTCAGCGGTCTGTATGCCACGCGCTCAATGGTCACGCCGAGCACGGTGCACACCGCCATGGACACGACAATGGCCGCAAGCGGGTTCATCCCCAGATTGCTGACGCCCACGAACACAGCGTATCCGCCGATCATGATGACGTCGCCGTGGGCGAAGTTCAGCATCTTGGCGATGCCGTAAACCATCGTGTAGCCAAGCGCGATAAGCGCGTACACGCTGCCGAGACTGATTCCGTTGATCAAATGGGCTGCAAAACTCATGAGCTGTCACCTCTGAAAATATTTTCTATTGTTTCTGATCCCAATGCACCGGCACGTTCCCATGCAGGCAGGGTTCTGTCTAAACGGGAATATGTCGGTATCTATCAAAGGGGCGGGCTGCGCAAAGGCGCCACTGTCGGCTCCGTCTGCGCAATGACAGTGTCCCTCTTTGCGCAGCCCGCCCCAAGATTCTTCTTCCAAAGCACATTCCGCGGAGAATCGCTTTGCGTATTCTAGGAAGAATTGCGAAGCATATTCTGCGGAGAATCGCAAAGCGATTCTCCAGAAGATGGAAGGCTCACTTGTGAGCCGTAGAAGTTCTTGGCGCTGCGTCCAATGGCGCAGCGTCATTAGAACTTCTCCATCTTCGTTTACATGGCCGCATACGCGCCATCTTTAATCACTACCGCCTTGGGCGCCTTGGTGGGCTCGCCGGAAGCATCCCATGTGATGCCGTCGCCCGTCAGGCCGTCCACGGTGATCTCCGTCATCGCCTGAGACAGCGCCGCGCAGATCTCCTCGTTGGACATATCCGCCGTGATGCCTGCCTTCTCAGCCGCCGCCTTGATGGTGTAGATCGTGTCGTAACCGTCCGCCGCAAACTGGTTCGGGGTCTCGCCGAATCTGTCGTTGTACTCCTTGACGAAGCTGACCGTCAGATCGTCCGTCGCGTCAGCCGCAAAAGGAGTCAGGAGCATAACGCCCTCCGCCAGGGATGCGTCGAAGTTCTCCACGCCGAGAATACCGTCCAGACCGTCACAGCCGAAGAACTGTACGTCAAAGCCCATGCTGTCGGCCTGTGTCAGAATCAGGGAAGCCTCCGTATAGTAGATCGGCAGGAATACAAGCTCTGCGCCCGCATCCTTCGCCTGCTGCAGCTGCACGGAGAAGTCCGTCTTATTGTCCGCCGTAAAAGCGCCCGCAGCCACGATCTCAAAGGGCTGGTTTGCCGCTTCCTGCGCAAATTTCTCATAGATACCGGAAGAATATACATCGGAGCTGTCGTAGATGACCGCCACCTTGGATGCAAGACCGTTCTCACCGATGTACTGCGCGGACGCAATACCCTGGTTAGGATCCGAGAAGCAGATACGGAACGCGTTGTCATACTGTACGCAGTCCACTGCGGAGCCCGAAGGAGTCAGCTGGAATACCTGATCCTGATAGGTCTTCTCGGATACCGCGATGGAGCACGCGCTCGTCACGCTGCCGTCGATCACCTGTGCGCCCCAGTCCTTGAGCACATTGTAAGCGTTCACGGACTTCTCGGCGTCCAGCTCGTCATCCTGGAAGTTCAGCTCTACTGTCATGCCGTTGATGCCGCCGGCCTCGTTGATCTCGTCAACCGCGATCTGGGAACCATTCTTGGCCGCCACGCCGTATACCGCCGCGCCGCCGGTCAGGGGGCCGATGCCGCCGATCTTGAACGTGCCGCCTGCAGCCGTGTCGGCTGTCTCTGCGCCCTCCGCCGTCTCGGCAGCATCCGCCGCCTCGGTGGTATCCGCCGCTTCCGTCGTGTCCGCGGTCTCAGTCGTCTCCGTCTCTGTTGCCGTGTCCGCCGCCGCTTCGCCTGACGCGCCGTCGGAGCCGCAGCCTGCAAGCAGCGTCGCCATCATGGCGCCCGCAAGCATAAGGCTTACCATTTTCTTTTTCATAATTTTTCTCCTCCTTAATATGTCTGTCAAGATTCAAAAAAGGGACTTCTCCATATTAATAAGAAAGAAGTCCCACCTTTGAAACTTACACAAATGATAGTCAAATTTCACAATTTTGTCAATAGTTTTTTGTGAAATTTATTTCCGTTTATTTTTATCGCTCCATTTTCCAGAAAAACGCGCTGTAAGGCGGCAGTTCGCTGCCGCCGCCGAAATCGTGTTTCTCCCCGCTGATCAAATCTACAGCCGTGCCGCAGCCCGCGTCGAAATGCGCCGTATAGCTCTCCGCGTCCGCGTTGATCGCCACGAGCACCCGTTCGCCGTCGCATTTGCGCTCGAAGATGCACTGTTTGTTTGTCAGGACGACCGAACGGAAATCTCCGTAATTGAGCGCCTGAGAATTTTTCTTCGCCTCGGCCAGCTTCGCGATCCACTCGCACAGATCGTTCCACTCCGGTTTCTCAAAGCAGGCTCTCAGCGCCGGATCGCCCTCGTTCTTGTGAGCCTTCGCTCCCCACTCGCTGCCGTAGTACACGCAGGGAATCCCCGGCATACCGAAGCACAGGGCGTAGATGAGCGGCAGATGTTTTTCATTGGTCAGATTGCTGGCGATTCTGGTCACGTCATGGTTGTCCACGAAAGACAGCATGTGCTTGCCCCGGTACAGCGTCCAGTTCTCCGGGCCGAACTGCCTGAGCAGCGAATGATTGATCTCAAACATGTTCATGCTGTTGAAGCTGGAGAACAGTCCCTTATAGCACTCATAGTTGGTAGCGGAGTGCAGCATCTGATCGTTGACCATCTGGTTGTAGTCGCCGTGCAGCATCTCGCCGAGCAGATAGAAGTCGGCCTTCAGCCCGTCCGTGAAAGCGCGCAGCCTCCTGACGAAATCGTGATCCAGGCAGTAGGCCACGTCCAGGCGCAGCCCGTCGATGTCGAACTCCTCCACCCAGCCTTTGACGCTGTCCAGAATATGTCGGATCACGTCTTCATTGCGCAGATTGAGCTTCACCAGATCGTAGTTGCCCTCCCAGCCCTCGTACCACAGGCCGTCGTTGTAGTTTGAATTGCCGTCGAAGTTAATGTGGAACCAGTCTTTGTAGGGCGACTCCCATCGTTTCTCGAGCACGTCGCGAAACGCCCAGAATCCTCTGCCCACATGGTTGAACACGCCGTCCAGCACCACCTTGACGCCGTTGTCGTGCAGCGCCGCACAGACTTTCTTAAAATCCTCGTTGGTGCCAAGCCTGCAGTCGATCGTATGATAGTCCCTCGTGTTGTAACCGTGCGTGTCGGACTCGAACACAGGGGAGAAATAGACTGCGTTGATCCCCAGCTTCTTCATATGGGGGATCCACTCCTCCACTTTCAGGATGCGGTGCGCAGGCTGCCCGTCGTTCTCAAAGGGCGCGCCGCAGAACCCCAGCGGATAGATCTGATAGAAAACACTCTCATAAGCCCACATAGCGTTACTCCTTTTTCTATAAATTTCTGCGTCAATTCTATCATTGTTGACACGGTTTTGCAAAGTACATTTCGATTGACTGGTCAGGTATTTTTCTGATGAACAAAAAAGCGTTGCACCGACTTTTCCACATCTTTTTATGTAAAAATTTATAAAAACCGTCCTAAAATGCCAAAGAAATCCCCAATTTCCACAAAGTTATCCACATCGACATGTATGTCATTTTAGCGTGACCCGCTTTCCTTTTTTGACACAACCACCTGTTTTTTGTCAAATTTCGTATCATGTTTCGATGAATTATTCTTTTTTTCGATCACATCGAGACAGGAAAAATTTCACAAACTGTCCCGTCCGGATTTCCGCCGGTCAATCCGTTTTTTCGCTTGACGCTGTAAGTCAACCGCAGGGACGGACGCCGTCTGTACAGGCGTTTTCGCCGCTACAGCCACTCGTCCCAGAACCGTTCCACTTTATGACCAATTTGGTCAATATTGACGATTTCACAATTTTCCCACTCTCTCGGGAACAGGCGGCCATACGCGGCGGACAGAAAACGCTCATCCAAAAGCGCCACGACGCCAAAATCGTCCGCCGTGCGGATCACTCTGCCCGCCGCCTGCAGCACCTTGTTCATACCGGGATAGCGGTAGGCATAGTCGAAACCGTTCTCGCCCCAGCCGTCGAAATACTGCTTCAAAAGTTCTCTCTCCGGGCACACCTGCGGCAGTCCCGTCCCCACAATGACCGCTCCGATCAGACTGTCGTTTTTCAGATCGATCCCCTCGCTGAAGATCCCGCCCATCACACAGAATCCCAGCAGGCTCCGCTCCTCCTCGATCTCGATCTCCATCTGGATCAGCGCGGACAGATCGCAGTCCGCATTGCCTGTAAATCTGCCAAGGAACGCCTCCCTGGCCTGCTCGTTCATATAGTCTTCCTGCACGATGCACTCCACCGCCCCGTCCGCGTTGAAGTGGCGCATGTAGATATCATAGACCTGACGCAGGAACGCGTGGGAGGGAAAGAAGGCCATATAATTTCCCTGCCGTCTTCCGACGATCTCATGCAGATAGCCGGCGATCCGATAATACTCCGCTTCGCCGCGGCGCGTGTACTTGCTCGTCACATCGCTGCCGATATAGATTCCCAGCTTGTCCGGTCTGAAGACGGACTTCGCGTATACCTCATAATCTCCCTCGTCCGCTCCCAGGAGCTTCTTATAATACTGGATCGGCAGAAGCGTGGCGGAAAAGAGGATCGTACTTCTTCCCCGCATCATGCACTCCCGCAGATTCTTCGCCGGATTGACGCAGAACAACTTCAGGATAAAGCTGCCGTCGGACTGCATCTGCGAGTATGTGATATAATTTTCGTCGGCCAGCTCGTACATTTCCAAAAAATGCGAGATTTCAAAATAAAATTCCAGAATATCTCCCCGCACGGGACTGTCCTCATGATCCTCCAGATAGTCGTCGATGGACGCGCTGAGTCTGTTCAGCGCACGCACAAAATCGTCTATGTATTCCACCACCCGGCAGGTCTCACACTCCCTTTTGAGCGCCAGCAGCTCCTTATTGCACTTATCCAGGTTCCCGGCCATCCGCTTATCGTAGTCTTTGACCGTCTTTTTCAGCTGTAGAAAATCTTCCTTGCACAGCAGAGCGCTGTACATGTCCCTGCCGCGCTCCACCAGATTGTGGGCCTCGTCGACGAGAAAGACATACTCTCCCCTGACGCCCTCCGCAAAAAATCTGCGCAGATACACATGAGGATCAAAGAGGTAGTTGTAATCGCAGATGACCGCGTCGGAGAACAGGCTCATATCCAGTCCCATCTCAAAAGGACAGACGCTGTGCTTCAGCGCATACGCCTCGATCGTCTCCCGGTTGTATACGTCCTCGTGGACAAGCAGATCGTAGAGCGCGTCGTTGATCCGATCGTAATGCCCTCTGGCGTAGGGGCAGTACTCCGGATTGCACTCCGCCTCCTCCATGGGGCAGATTTTATCTCTGGCGGTCAGCACCACGCTCTTGAAGCGCAGGCCGCCTGCGCGCAGCAGCGCAAATGTCTGATCCGCCACCGTGCGGGTGATCGTCTTGGCCGTCAAATAGAATATTTTCTCGCACAGGCCCTCCCCCATGGCTTTCACCGCCGGGAACACCGTGGAGATCGTCTTGCCGACCCCCGTAGGCGCCTCGACGAAGAGCTTGCGCCTGTGGTAGATCGTGCGGTACACATCGGAAACCAATTCTCTCTGTCCTTCCCGGTAGTCGAAGGGAAACTGCAGCGCCCGGATGGACGCCTGCCGCTCTCCCTGCCAGCGGAAACTGTAGTCCGCCCATTTGCGGTACTGTCCCATCACCTCCGCAAACCACTGCCGCAGCTCCTGCTCCGTATACTCATAGTGGAAATACCGGAGTTCTTCCGTCTCCATATGACAGTAGGTCATGCGCACGCGCACGGCGGGCAGGCCCGCCTTTTCCGCCAAGATACAGGCATAGCACTTCGCCTGTGCAAGATGAACGGGCACAGCGTCCTTCATCTTCTTCAAATCGCGGAAGGTGCCTTTGATCTCGTCGACTGTCACCGTCACACTCTGCGCCTGCTCCGGCGTAAGCTGCCGGTCCGGCAGCCCGGGAAGCGCGCCCACATCTCCGAGCGCCTCCACGATCACGCCGTCCGCCCGTCCCTCGATCAGAATATCATATTCGCCTGCCGGATACCGATAGGCGAGCGGCACCTCCGCGTGATACTCCGGCCCCATACGGCGCTGTATCATACGGTGGATCCGTCCGCCCTCCTGCATCGCATTTTCAGGGGAGGCCGCTTTGCGGTTGTCGATATCGCCCGAGCGCAGAATAAACTCCACCAGCCCTCTGACGGAAACGCGTATCTCCATACTCTTTCGCCCTCAACGTAAAAACTCCCTATCAGGAGATTGTGTGATCTCGGATAGGGAGCCTGGTCGTAAATTTCTCTCGGATCTATTATGAGGCTACCGCGAACTTATTGAGATAGCTCTCGAAATCCGCGTCGTATCCATGGCAGGATACGGTCAGTATCTGGCTGAAATTCAATCCCAGCACACCGATGAGCGATTTGGCATCCACCACATAGCTGTTGTAGGAGATGTCCACGTCAAAGATGCATTTCGTTGCAGCCAATACAAAGTCCTTCACTTCATCCGGTCTCAATTTGATTTTGTGTTGCATCGCATTCACCATCCTTTTCGTTTATGCGTGCAAAAAGCACACATAGAAAATATTTTCATTCTCCTCGTTGACATGATTATACTCTTTTCAGATCATTTGTAAAGTCATTTTTTATTTCGTTTGAAACTGTCGGAAGTTACGGTTCGCGCTCCGTGCCGCCCGCAAATTCCACTGCGTAATCCCGAAACCTGAGCGGAAACATCTGCCGCTGCAGCTTCCTGTTCTCGCGCTCTCTAACGCCGGTTGTCCCGCAGAAAAGCCGGAACAGTTCCCGATAGCATTCCTCGCCTTCTGACCACGCGAAGTTTTCTTCGGTAAATTCTTCCAAACCCGATACGAGATACCAAGGCCGCCCTGCCGGGTGCACCCCGAACAGATCCCGTCCCTCGTCGCGGATCACAAAATTCTCAACCGAGAGTCTGTCCGCAAAATGCGGCATGACAAAGGGCAGGACATTGTTCTCGGGCCCGATCACCGCATAGAGAGCGCCCCGCTCCAGTTCCCCGAACCGCAGAAACTCGATCTCATGATGCGCCTCGTTGGCCGTGCGCCTCGCCAGCGCAAAACACCTCGCCACATAGGGATTGCGCAGATTCTCCATCGTCCGTCTGCCGTGCCTGTCCGTGACGCCGTCCACCACGGTCCGGTAGACCGCCTCTCCCCTGTCCGGCTCGCAGGAGGCTGCCGCCTGACAGAGAGTGAGGTACACTTCTTCACCCAGTCTATTCTTTAATGTTCTTATCACTTTCTCAGTTTTGCCCGAATCCGCAATACTATGCAGATAAACTGCAAATAATCTGTAATTTTCGTCTTCGCCGACCTGTATGTGAATATGTTCATGCCCTTCCCGCAGGGCGTAAGCGTCATAGACCGCCGTAAAAATGCCCTCCAGGGAATCCTCGCAGATAATATATTTTTCTTCCATGTCAAATCCGTCCCTCACCCGGACGCCGCGCCGTAATCCCACAGGGACATCTGCCTGTAAGCCGTGCCGTCTGTCATAAAGGGCAGCTTCTCTCCCCGCCCCATCCGATTCTGATACGTCAGGTTCCGCACGATATAATCCTCGTCAATCTTCGTGTGGTACAGCATCCTGCCGCCGCAGGTGATAAAGTACAGCGCCCGCTTCAGGACGACGCCCATTCTCTTCAGATCATCGAAAGTCAGGCCGCCGAACCTTCTCGCCGCCACGATGCGCCTCGCGCTCTTCACGCCCACGCCGGGGATGCGCAGAAGCATCTTATAATCCGCGCTGTTGACTTCCACCGGAAAATGTTCCAGATGGCGCACCGCCCAGTCTGCCTTCGGATCGATCTCCATATTGAAATTCGGCTTCTCTTTTGTCAGAAGTTCGTCCGCCCGAAAATCATAGAAGCGCAGAAGCCAGTCCGCCTGATACAGTCTGTGCTCTCTGAGCAGCGGCGGCCCCGACTCCGCCGCAGGCAGCGACTTGTCGCCGTTCACATTGACAAACGCCGAATAATAGACTCTTTTTAAGGAAAACTTATCATACAGACTCTCCGCCACCGACAGGATCTGATAATCGCTCTCCGGCAGCGCCCCGATCACCATCTGCGTGGACTGCCCCGCCTCGCAGAAGCGCGGCGCGTGGCGGTACAGGGTCAGTTCGTTCTGATTCTGTGCAATGCCGTTCTGAATCTGCCGCATCGGCTTTAAAATATTGCTGCGGCGCTTGTTCGGCGCCATCTCCCTAAGCCCTTCCGCCGTCGCCATCTCCAGATTCACGCTCATGCGGTCGGCCAGATAGCCCGCCCGCTGGATGAGCGCCGGATCCGCGCCCGGTATCGCCTTCACATGAATGTATCCCTGAAAGCGGTGCACCGTGCGCAGCTTATGAAGCGTCTCGCAGATCAGCTCCATCGTGTAGTCGGGACTGTAGAGAATCCCGGAACTCAAAAACAAACCTTCTATATAATTGCGCCTGTAAAATTCCATCGTCAGGCTGCAGACTTCATCCGGCGTAAAAGAAGCCCGCGGCACATCGTTGGTACGCCTGTTAATACAGTATCTGCAGTCATAGATACATTCATTCGTAAAAAGAATTTTCAGCAGAGAAATACATCTGCCGTCCGCCGCAAAACTGTGGCAGATACCCGCCGCCAGCGTATTGCCGATTCCCGTGCCGTCGTTTCTTCTCGAAGATCCGCTGGAACTGCACGACACGTCATACTTCGCGGCGTCCGCCAGAATCTTCAGTTTCTCCATGACCGACGTCTGCGGCGCAATCTTCGCCTCCATCCGCTCTCCTCCCAGCCATACTTTCCGCCACAGTATCCGCTTTGCCCGCGGCGCTGTATCGCAGCTTCCCGTTGTCCTACATCCATACTCAGAACATGCGTTCGATCATGTATAGTGTAACACACAACTTAAAGTTTGGCAAGGAGTTTTCAAACAAACGTTCATGGATGGCGCGGTTCGCCGCAGTGCAATCCTGTCCGAAGGGCTTTCACTCCTTCTTGGCCACATCCTTGAGCCGGAATTTTTTGACTTCGTAGAGCCGCTCGTCCGCCTCGCTCAGCGCGTCCGCCAGCGGCAGATAATGATCGGGCATAAGCAGAACCGCCCCCGCCGAGACGGTGATGTTGTAGCGCTTGTCGCTGTCCCGGTTGAAATCATCGAAGGCCGCATAGATCTGGGCAAGAAGACTCTCGCCTTCATCCTCCTCCCAGTATCCCATCAGGCATGCAAACTCATCCCCGCCGATCCTGCCCACAACTCCGTGCTCGCCCACGATTCTCTTCAGGGTCTCCGCAATCAGGCCGATGGAAAAATCTCCCTCCTCATGACCATACCGGTCATTGATGATCTTCAGGTTATTCATATCCACATAGACCACCAGCGTGCTGTGGCCCGATTTTCTGCACTCTTCCAGCAGTTTTTCCGCCCCGTCGTTGAAGCCCCGCCTGTTGAGTATACCGGTCAATCCGTCGGATTTAGAGAGCGTGTCCAGCTCGATATTGCTCTCCCTGAGCGTCACCAGATTTTCTTCCAGCTGCTGCTGGATCTGTTCGTTGGTCCTGAGCAGATGGATCATCTTCACGGCGGAACTCATCTGGCTGACCAGAAATTCGCCGTTCTCATAGATCGGATAGGAGAGGTCGCACAGCAGCACGCCGTAGAGCACTTCGTTGGAATACAGCGGCAGGAGCACCAGCGAGTACCTCCTGTCCGTCTTCATATAGCTGTTGTGGAACAGATTCTCGATCCCCTGCCGCTGTCTCGCGGTCGGCACCGCCAAAAATCTGCCGTCCTGCAGCGCCGCTTTCAGATACATATACGCCGGCCGCTCGAACCACTCTCCGTTCAGGTGGATCATGGGTTTTTCCAGGGTATAGACGAAGGCCGTGTTGATCTTGAGCCATTTCAGGTTCCCTAACAGGGCGGCGTAGCTCTGGTCTCCGCCCTTTTCAAACTGCAGGATATCCCGCACGAAAATCTTCATGGCATAGTTCTCTTCCGCATTTTTAGCCAGCACCACGCCGGACTCGTAATCCATGGAGCGGATGATCCGCCTGTAGATATGAGAGAAGATACTGCTCAGCTTCTGCAAACCGTCCGCAGTACCCTGCCGCTTCCGCAGTCTGTGATAAAGCTGCTCAAAGGTATTCAGCAGAATCCCCATGTCCGCATACCGGACAGCGTCATAGCCGAGGAATTCTTCCAGATAGGAGATCGCCGCGTCGCACCTTCCCTCTCCCTCCTCCACGAACTGCCTGACAATCTCTCCTATCAGATTCGTGTAGGAAGCGCGCAGCCCGTCCAGCGTCTTGCCATAGCTCTCATGGATATAGCGGTAGAAGATATCGTCGAAGAGATGATCCGCGTCGTAGACGATCCGCTCGGCGTCACCCTCCTGTCCGCTCTCCTCCTGCGCGGCGCGGAAGGAATTTCGCTGGATGAACCGGGTGGAGAGCACCGCGCTCTCGACCTCTTCCCCCTCCAGCATCCTGAGCACCATGCGCAGCCCGCGTTCGCCCAGCTCCATCGGGTCGGCCGCCACAGAGGACAGCGAGGGGTTGACCTTCGTCGCATTGATGGTGTCGTCGTATCCCAGCACACAGATATCCCTGCCGGGCATAATATCGCGCCGTTTCATCTCCTCATAGAGGCCCAGCGCCGTCTCGTCATTGACGCAGACCACCGCCTCCACATCCGGATTGTTGTCGAGGAAACGGGCAAAGACGTCCCTGCAGGAGCGGGAGAGATTGCCTTCCTCGTAGTTTTCCGGCCGAAAGGGCAGATGATGCTCCGCAAGCACCTTCATGAAGATTTCCCTGCGCTCGCAGGCGTCAAAGTTGCTCTCCGGCCCGCCGATCATGCCGAAGCGCCGACAGCCCAGAACGTCGATCAGGTACTCCATGCCCTGCCGTATGCCGGAGTAATTGTCGAAGGTCACATGGACATAACCCTCCAGCTTGGAGGCCACCAGCACGGTGGGGATGTCCCCATAGCCCCGCATCAGCGCCTCCACCCGCTCGTGGGTGGTGTAGCAGCCGATGCAGTCCGCAGCCACCAGCATCGCGTCCAGATTGTCCCTGCCGGGATAGGTAAATATGGTATTGTGCTGGTACTCGTACATGATCTCTCTGTTGCCGCCGAAATCCCTGTCCAGATATTTGCCCGGCAGCACCACCATGTCCACATCCAGCGCCCTTGCCTCCTGCAGCGCGCCCAGACAGATATTCTTGGTGAACTCGTCCGTGATGCCGCTGACCAGAAACCCGATGACAGGTCTTTTTCTCTTTTTCTTCATCTGTCTGTTCACACGCCTTCCAAAACCGTTCTCAGATACTCTGTCAGCACGCCGGCCGCCCGCTCATGGGACTTTGCGCCGGGGTGCTCGTGAGAACCAACCGTCTCCCGCGTCGTGTTGGGCAGCTGCAAAAATGCCGTGTTGCCGTCGCCCGTCTCCGCCCGATATCTGCCGATCGCCTCCGTGATGGGAAGCGTCAGTTCATAGCCCAGCATACCGTAAGTCCACACGATATGCGCTTTCGGATTATTCTTGCGGATCACTTTCAGGAAGCGGATCACAGCCTGCCTGAATCTCTCGATATCCGCTGTGCGCCAAGAGCCGTCCGCCTCCAGATGCTGCTTAAAACTCTCCCCGGTGGCCGGATCCGTCCACGCCGGCTGGTGAAACGCGCTGGCGTCGTTGGTCCCCAGATTGACAATGACGGCGTCCGGCTGCCACGAAGCAAAATCCCACGGCTTATGCGCCCCGAGCGCTTCATTGGAGCTGCCGTGCAGAAGCCCGCAGATCTCCTCATAGCAGAAAGGCAGATTGTTGTGCGGGTTGTTGTCCCAGCCGCACAACACGCCCCAGCCGCCCTGGGAGAGCAGATGAAAATCCGCCCCCAGCGCCCGCGACGTCATCACGGCGTAATTTTGGCTGGCGCTCATAAACATGGAGATCCAGTCCGCCTCTTCCAAAGCGCCGTACGTGCCCTCTCCCGAAGTGATGCTGTCCCCGATAAACTCCAGCCTGTAACGCGCCTCCGGCACAGGCTGAAACGCTCCGTCCGCGGCAAAGCCGTGAATCAGAATATGGTTTGCGTCATCTTCGCTCATCGCCTGCAGTTCCCTGAAAAAGCGCACATTCTTCACTTTCTCCGGATCCATGCCCCGAAACAGGCAGAGACGGTACCGCCCCGGCATCAGCATCTGCCTGGACATAAACGCGCCGTTGATGTCACAGCTGACCCAGGGTTCGTAATTCTCGTAATCCACCTCCAGATCGATCCAGAGCTCACTCCCCGTGACATTGACTTCCACAAAACTGCCGTTCCAGAATAACGGCAGCGGATCCTGACTTCTGTCCGTCCTGCCGTGCGCCCTGCACTGCGCTTCCCTAAGCGGGACATACCGCAGTCCTCTGTTCTCCGTCATCCCTTTTCCCTCCGTCCGTCAGCCGTCTCTATGCATTGACCGACGAGAAAATGATCTCCGCCTCTCCCTCTATCTCCACTCTACCATATCCCGCAGGCAATAGCAAATGTTCTCCCTTGCCGACAGGCCTGCCGTTCATACGGCATGTGCCCGCCGCAACGCTCATGAGAAGGAAAGGACGGTCCTGCTCCATAGAGAAACCGCCGTCCAGCGTCAGCTTCCAGACCCGGTAATACCGGCAGGCGACCAGCAGATTCAGTTCGTTCGCCGGCAGAGAGACTGTCTCTTTCACATCCACAGGCGCGGCCGGCACGGTAATCACATCCAGACTCTGTCTGATATGCAGAGGCCGCAGTCTGCCGTCCGAGAGCCTGTCATAGTCATAGAGGCGATAAGTCACGTCGCTGCTCTGCTGCGTCTCTAACAGCATGATGCCGCCCTTGATGGCATGAACGGTGCCGGGATTGATCTGCACAAAATCTCCTTTGTGCACGGGAACTTCCCGGATCAGTTCTTTCCACCGGCCCTGTTCCACCATCTCCGCGAGTTCCTTTTTCGTGCGGGCGTTGTGGCCGATCACCAGTCTTGCGTCCTGCGCACAGTCCAGAATATACCAACACTCCGTCTTTCCCAGAGAGCCGTTCTCATGTGCCGCCGCATAGCCGTCGTCCGGGTGCACCTGGATACTCAGATCGTCCGCCGCGTCGATCACCTTGACAAGCAGCGGAAACTCCCCCTGCGCCGCGCCGCCGAACAGCTGAGGCTCCTCCCGCCAGAGCTGCGACAGCGTTCTGCCCCGGTATGCGCCCTCGCGCACTGTGCAGTCGCCGTTCGGGTGGGCGCTGACTGCCCAGCACTCGCCGATCCGGCGGCCCGGCGCACCGTAACCGTATTCTCCGTACAGCCGCTCTCCGCCCCAGACCGTCTCCTTTAACACCGGCGCAAAACAGATCGCCTCCGCGCCCCGCACATGATTCTCCTGCTTCATCGTCTCTCCTTCCGCATTCCTGTCGTCTGTCCTTTTCTTAACAGGAGCCTATGACGGAGACCAGATAAAAGGGCGCCGCGTCGTCCTCATGCGCCTCCGTGACCGTGATCTCCACCAGATGTTCCTTCATCTCCCCGTGATACAGCACCGTCTCAATATACAGGCAGTCGCCCCAGTCCTCATCGAAATTGGCGTCCAGGACCACGGCGGCAGCCTCATCGCCGTCTATGACCGCCTTCGCCACCGGCGCAGGCTTCTTCACCGACTTTCTGTACTGCACGGCGACCCCCGTCCCCGTCACCCGGAACGTGATCTTATCGCCCGCGCGGGAGGCGGTGTAGCCGCCCGTGAAGACGTCCCGGATGTTTTCTGAGGGCGCCCGGTCCGCCTGAAAGCCCGCCGGAACCGGCGCGGCATTATGGTTCTGGTACCGCACAGAGTGCTCGTAGGCGTTGGCCGTGATGGGCGCAGGCAGAGAATCCGCCGCGAATGCAGGCGCTTCCTCCCTGTCCATCTCTTCATAGATCTGTTCCAGACAGGCCGTGACCACCGAAGCGACAAGACGATGCCCCGCGTCGTTGGGATGCAGACCGTCCGGTGTGATCTCCTCCCGCACGATCTCTCCCGACGAAACTTTCGGCCAGAGCACGGACTTCATGCTCACCATGGGAAGCGCGTAGGCCTCGGCCACCTTGAGATGCATCTCCTCCGCACTCTCTCCGTTGTCGTAGCGCACGTTGTTCATCAAAAGCACCGCCGGCGCTTCATCCTGGCCCAGCACGGCGCGGACCAGTCCCTCATAGGTTTCCTCATAGAAAGCCGTATTGTCGTCGTTCACCGCAAACTCGATCAGCAGAAAATCCGGCCTGCGGCAGAGCATATGCTCTTTCACCCTGGATACGCCAAACTGAGAGGTAGTGCCGCCGATACCGCCGTTGACATAGACGATCTCTGTCCCGGGAAATTTCTTTTTCCACCACTCGTAGACCAGATAAGCATAACAGGTTTCGGGAGAGTCGGCAAGACTGCCCTGGGTGATGGAGCCTCCCAGAAAACCGACCGTCACTTTCTCCCCCGCGCGCGCCTTTCTCATACACTGTTTCAGCATATGCCAGTTTCCTCTGTGGATCAGCCCCTGCCGCGGCTGAATGTCATATTCCTTCATGTCAGCTTCCTCCGTCAATCCTCTTTTTCTTTTTGGAAAAGGAGCCGGCCCTGCAGCCGGCTCTCTCCGTTTCTCTCATGCTCACTAACGTCTCCCGATCTCCGTGTCGGTTTCGGTCAGAACGCTGTGTTCCCTGATATAGGCCATGACATCCTCGAACTGCGTGAAGGCAAGACCCACATAACTGTCCGCGCAGCCGTAGTAGATCGCGATTCTGCCGCTCTCCGGATCGTGGATCGTGGCGCAGGGGAAGCAGACGTTGGGCACAAAACCTCTCTCCTCATACCACTCCTCCGGCGTAATCAGGAAATTCTCGCACCGGTACTTGACGATCGAAGGATTCTCCAGATCCAGAATCGCGCCGCCGATGGAATAGACATAACCGTTGCAGGTGCCGCTGACGCCGTGGTAGAACAGAAGCCACCCCTCGCTCGTCTCGATGGGCGCCGCGCCGCCGCCGATTTTCAGGGACTCCCACCACTCGTTCCCCTGGCTCATCACATGTCTGTGCCTGCCCCAGTACACGAGATCCGGGCTCTCGCTGACGAAGATATCGCCGAAAGGCGTGTGCCCGCTGTCGGAAGGACGGCTGAGCATCATGAAATTGCCGTGGATCTTCCGCGGGAAGAGCACCGCGTTTCTGTTGTAAGGGAGAAAAGGATTTTCCAGTCTCGTAAAGGTCTTGAAATCCGTGGTTCTGGCCATACCGATGGCCGCGCCGTAGAAGTCCTGACACCAGATGATATAGTAGGCGTCCTCCACCTTTACCAGTCTGGGATCATAGGCGTATCGGGGCATAAAGGGTCTGCCGTTCTCGTCCACAAAAGGAATCTTATTCTGATCGAAATCCCAGTGGATCGCATCTTTGCTCCTCCCCATATAGATATAGGGGACGCCGTTGGTCTGCTCGCCCCTGAAGACGCCGATAAACTCATCGCCGTAGGGCATGACCGCACTGTTAAAAATACGGGCGACGCCCGGGATCGGGTTTCTGCCGATAATGGGATTCTCCGTGTATCTCCACACAGGAGCGCCCGTAAGCCCGGCGGGTTTCTCCTGCCAGGGTACGTTCCTGACTGCCGGGGCAATCATCTTCACTTCACTCATAGCTGCCTCATTTCTGCGCTTTGCGCTTTATTTTGTGTTGACGGTTACTGTTGTGCCAAAAAATCCAGATTCCTGCGGATCAGCTCACATCTCTGCTCTACGCACTTGACGCTGCGCAGGGGATCTTCCGGCGTGTGGAACACATAGTCGATCAGCCGGTCGATCGTGGTGCGCGCCACGTGCACCCTGGTATCGCTGGAGGCATAATAGATGTAGACGTCTCCGTTATCGTCCGCGATGGCGCCGTTGGTGAAGACCACGTTGGCCACATCCCCTTCGCGCTCCTCTTTCCGCGGCCCGATCAGCAGTCCCGACGGCTCCGCGATCACTCTGGAGGGATCGTTTAAGTCCGTCGCAAACGCGTAGATGACATAGCGCAGTCCGGCGGCCGTGTTGCGCACGCCATGGGCGATATGGATCCAGCCCTTTTCCGTCCTGATCGGCACCGCCCCCGCGCCGTTCTTGGCCTCCGTGATCGTGTGGTACTTGCGCAGACTGGTCATCTTCTCCTCGTCGATGACCGCATGGGTGATATCGTCGCAGAGGCCGAAGCCGATGCCGCCGCCCGAGCCGGTCTCGATAAAATCATCCATGGGACGGGTGTAAAAAGCGTACTTGCCGTTTACAAACTCCGGGTGCAGCACTACGTTCCTCTGCTGCGGAGAGTGCAGCGTCACCAGATTCGGCAGCCTCTCCCAGGTTTTCAAGTCCTTCGTCCGCACGATGCCGGCCGCCGCCACCGCCGCCGACAGATCATTGGCCTCCGTGTCCTTGCTCTCCGAGCAGAACACGCCGTAGATATAGCCGTCCTCATGCTGCGTCAGGCGCATATCGTACACATTGGTCTCCTCCGGGCAGGTGTCCGGCAGCAGGACGGGATAATCCCAGAAGCGGAAGCCGTCCACTCCGCTGTCGCTCTCCGCAATGCCGAAGAAGGATTTGCGGTCGTCTCCCTCGATCCTGGCCACGAGATAATACTTGCCGTTTAATTTAATCGCGCCGGAATTTAAGACCGCGTTGATCCCCAGTCTTTTCATAAAATAAGGGTTGGTTTCGGGATTCAGATCGTATTCCCAGGTCAGGGGAATATGTTCTCTCGTAAGCACCGGATAGCGGTACCTCGTATAGACGCCGTTATAAAAATCCGTGTCCTCCTGATTTTTTCTGTTGATCAGGGCCTCGTATTTTTTTAACTCCTCATCATATTTTTCATGCAGCATGGCAAACTCTCCCTCAGCTTCTCTTAATCACTTCCATACACATTCTGCCGTTGTGGTAAGGGCATTTCCAGGGTTCCACGATGGGCCTGCCCTCATAGGGCCTGCCGTTCTCGTCCACCTCCCAGAACCACTCGGACCCGTCGCGCGGATCGATCACGTGCGCCTTGATAAACGCCCACTCCGCCTCGGCGGCTTCCAGATATTCCTTCTTCTCCGGATGCTTCTGCCAGCCGTTCAGAAAACCGACCACCGTCTCCGCCTGCACCCACCAGATACGGTGCGTATTCACCACGCCTTTCTCACACTCATTGGCAAGCGAATGCCCGTCGAAGGCAGTCTCATAGATCTTCTGCGTCAGCGCTTCCGTGACGGGCGCAAGCTTCTCTCTGTACGCCGCGTCGCCCAAGATCTCCACACCCCTGTCGATCAGCCATGCCGTCTCGATATCGTGCCCGTAGGAGTGCAGATCAATGATGGAGTGCATGTCTCTGTCGAAAAAGACTTCCTGGCGCTTCAGTTCCGGATTGTACACCTTGTCGGCGAACGTGTCCAGAATCCACCGCAGTCTCTCCCCCACTTCCGCGTCATGCGACACGCGGTACAGCTCCGTATAGGCCTCGAACACATGTAAGAGCGTGTTCATCGTCTTCTCCGCGATCACGCCGTTCTCGGACAGCTTATCATTGTCAACCTCATGAAAATTTCTGTCAAACGCTTCCTTATAGCCAATCTCGTCCGTACAGCGCTCCTCGATGACGCGGTAGAGCGCCTTCGCCGTATCCAGCGCCTCTTTGTCCCCGGACGCATCATAATAGGAAGAGAGCGCATAGATCGCGAACGCCTGATTGTAGGTGTGCTTGGTGGTATCCTCCGGCGTGCCGTCGTAAGCCACCGACCAGTACACCCCGCCCTGCTCCGTATCCAGACAGCAGCGCTTCATAAATTCATAGCCGTGGCGCGCCTGCGCAAGCAGATCTTCGTCCTTAATCAGGAGATAGGCATTTGCGAAAAACCAAGTGATGCGGCTGTTTAAAATGCAGCCCTTGACCGCCTTCCTGTCCACTTTCAGATCGTAATCCATATAGCCGTAATAGCCGCCGAACTGATCGTCCCGCATCTTCTTCCAGAAAGGAATGATCCCCTCCGTCAGATGTTTTCTTACTTCTTCTACCATCATGGCAATGTCCGTCCTTTACTGTTCTGTATATTGTTATTATGCATACGCGCCGCTTCGCAAGTCAAGCTCCCGAAGCACTGCCGCTTACCCTTTGACCGCGCCCGCGGTAAGTCCGCTGTAGATCTGTTTCTGACAGGTGATGAACACGATTAACGCCGGCAGAAGCGAGATGATGACGCCTGCGCAGATCAGGTTGTACTTGCTGCCCAGCGGTCCCACGAAAGTATACAGAGACGTCGCCACAGTCGCCAGCTTCTTCTTATCCTGCAGATACAGATTCGCCATGTAGTATTCGTTGTAGGTGCCCACGCCTTTTAAAATACAGGAGGTCACAATCGCCGGTTTTAAGAGCGGCAGCAGGATCCTGTAGAAAATTGTGAAGTAGGAGGCCCCGTCCATAATCGCCGACTCATCCAGCGAGAAGTCAATATTTTCAAAAAACTGTATGTAAATATAGATCGAGATAACGTCCGTGCCGCACATCAGGATGATGTAACCCGGCAGGAAATTGATAAAATGCAGTTTCCACATGATCTCGTACACCGACACCTGCATCGCGACGCCCGGAAGGAGCGATGCGAAGAGGAAGAGGCTGCGGATCAGACCGTTGCCCGGAAACTTAAAGCGGTTCAGCACATAGGCAAGCTGCGTGCCGATCAGCACGGAAGCCGTCAGCGTACAGATCAGGATGATCGTGGAGTTGAGAAAGGCCCGCCCCATGTTCGCCTTGACAAACGCCTGTGTAAAGTTGCTGAAATTCAGCCAGCTCTCGGGCAGCGTCATGACATTGGTCTGCTGGTACTCCACATCCGTCTTAAACGCCGTGATGCAGACGGACACAATCGGCAGCACCGCCACGAAAGAGAAGAACACCAGCGAAACATATTTCAGGATTATCAATGCATATTTGGATATTTTCTGTACGATTGTCATCTATCTCCCCGCCTTTCTCGCCGCCAGTTTCGCCAGCTTTTTGTCCCGTCTTGCCGTTGCGTTTAAGTCCTCGTCGTCGGCGCTCTTAAAGACGTACTTGAAGAACAGCTTCTGTAAGATCGTCGCCGCGAAGATAATCAGGAGAAGGACGATCGCCATGGCCGACGCCAAGCCCACTTTCTGCTGGGTGTGCGCGATCTCATTCATGACTACGAAGTAAGTGCCCGTGCCGTTCGCACCGTCCGTAATCACGTAGGGCGGCTCGAATGCGCTTAATGAGCCTGTGATCGACAGGATCACGTTCAGCGTGATGATGGTCTTGATGCTCGGCATGATGATGTACTTAAACTGCTGGAATCTGTTGGCGCCGTCCAGCATGGCCGCCTCGTATAGTTCGGAGTCCACCGACATGATCGCGCCGATGAAGAGCACCATGTTCTGTCCGAAGTAGCGCCACACTGAAGTACCGACCAGAGAAATATTGTTGATCCGCTGGTCTCTCAGCCAGTACGGAAGATGATCCAGGTTAAAACCGCACCACTGAAGCACCGTATCGAACACGAAGCCCCTGGTGTAGAAAAATTTGAAGATGAAACCGATTGCGATACCGTTGATCAGATACGGGAAAAACATGAATCCCTTGAAAATGCTGCCGCCCTTTACCTTAAAGCTCAAAATCGTCGCCAGATACAGCGCCAGAACGAGCTGAACTACCGAACCGCCCATATAGTAGAAGCTCAGCTTCAGGGCTCTGAAGCAGTCGTCCCTCTGAAATACCTTGATGTAATTCTTCATACCGACGAATTTTCTCGCGCCGATATACTTCATATCATAGAAACTGAAGCCGAACATTTCGGCGAACGGAAGATAAGTAAAAGTAAACAAAAGCCCCAGCGGAATGACCATGAAAGCGATCATGACAAGCACTTTCTGCCCGTCTCTGCTCCTGATCCACTCCCCGAACGTCCTGCCCGCCGGTTTTGCGCCCTGAGTCATAGCCGTCATACACGCACCCTCCTGATAAGTCGAGCCAAGGAGACCTGCCCCTTGGCTCGGTTATTTACTGCCTGTTTTTAGTTGTTTACCTCAATGCCGAGGCTTGCCTGCGCGTCGTTCCACGCCGCCGTCCAGTCAGCCATGATATCGTCGAAGGTCTCGGAGCCTGTCGCCGCCGCCTCTACGATTCTCTGCACCTTGGCGTCGCCGCCTGCGTTGAAGGAAAGCTCAGACTCTGCGTTGATGTCGTTGAGCAGCGTCTCCTCGCCGGGAAGCGCAGGCTGGTCGGAAAGTACGGTGCAGCCGTCAAATGCCGCGTACATCGGAGGGTTCTCGCCGTCGATGTCTACCGTGTAGCCGCCCTCGTTGTAGCACCAGTTGGAATCTTCCGTCATCCACTTGATGAATACCATCGCCGCCGTCTTGTTCTCGTCGGAAGCGTTCACATTGATCGCATAGTTGTAGTCGCCGCCTGCCAGTACATACTGCGTACCGCCTACCGTCATCGGGAAAGGCATATAACCGACGTCGTCGCCGTGGTCGCCTGCCTCTACCATCTGCGCGTAAGCCCAAGAGCCGAGTACCATCGCGCCGATCTCACCGTTGTTGAGCATAGCCTTGCAGCCTTCCCAGTCGGTCGTGGTGTAGTCTTCCTCGGTCAGACCGTTGGCAACCGCGTCATAGAGGATCCTGTACAGGTTGTATGCGCCCGTGTCATCGCCGGGATCTGCAAAAGGCTCCGCCGTGTGCGCAAACTTCTGGTTCAAGTATGTGTCGTCACCGTTGGATACGCAGCCGACATAGGCGTCCCATGCGCCCATCGTCCAGCCTGCCGCATAGTTGGTGTACAGCGGAATCGCATCCGTGTTGTCCTTGATCAGCTGCAGATCTTCCAGGAACTCCGTAGGTGTTTTGGGAAGCTCCGTGATGCCTGCCGCCTCAAATACAGCCTTGTTGTAGAGAACGCCCTGCGCGTTGGCCATGTAAGGCACACCGTAGCAGGTGCCGTCGAACTGCCATGCGTCCGCAAAGTTGATCTCCTTGGACAGATTGTCCAGCGTGTCAATCGGCTGGAAGTAGGTTGCCAGATCGGCCTTGTCCACCGCGGGGATGAACATGATGTCGCCCCAGTCGCCGGTGGTCAGGCGAAGCAGGGAATCTTCGGCGTAATCGGTAACGCCTTCCGTCTCAACCGTGATGTTCGGATATACCTTGTTGAACTCCGCGATCATGTTTGCGATCGTGCCGTCCTCCTCGCGGTCCGTCTTGTGGTGGATCCACTTGATGGACGCTGTCAGATCCGTGTAGTCCTCGCCTACCGTGATCTGGGAATAAGTGGGCACGCCGCCCGCCTCTGCGTCAGCCGCGGGAGCTTCCGCCTCTGCGGTATCGTCCGCAGCGGGCGCTTCCGTCTCCGTGTCCGCAGCGCCGTCCGCAGCAGGCGCTTCCGCAGCGCCGTCAGAACCACAGCCGACTACGGACAATGTCATCGCCGCTGCCATTCCGAGAGCCAAAACTTTTTTCAGCTTCATAATAAATTCCTCCTTTTTGATATGCCGCCGAAAACCATCTTCCTTCGGCCGGTTATGTACTAACCTAAATTTAATTATATTTAATCTAATTTTTTAGTCATCATTCTTTATTGCTATATATATCGCATTTTTGCTTATTTCATCATTTTTTACTATTTAAACAATTTTTAGGCGTCTATTTTATAAGTTGTGCATAAGCTTTCTCCTCTTTTTTTCTCCTTCTTCCTTACTATTTCCTTTTTATCAGATTAATTTTTAACTTAATTTTAACTTTATTCAGATGCGGCGTTTGTCAGCGTTTCGTTTTCGTATTATAATTATTATAATTCTGCACGGAGAGCGCTGCGGCGTTTCTCTTCACAGGAAAGGATGGGTACCCTATGGACTTAAAATCGGCTTTTGAAGCTTCGCTCCTCTCCTCCGACTTTCACCGCGCGCCGGAGGATTTTCTGGGAACGCCCCTGCGCTGCGATATGCCGTACGGCGGGCCTCTGCTCAGACTTCTCTCTGCCGGAAGTCTCCGCGCGTCCTCCCCTTTTTCCGTCGATCTTTCAGGTCTGCCCTGTCATATGATGCTCTATACCAGAGAAGGCTGCGGCAAGCTGATTCGCGGCAGACAGGTCTATACTCTGGACGAATCCTCCTTCCTCTTTCTGGACTGCCGGGAGCGCTTCCGGATCGACGTTGCCCCCCCCCAGATCTGGCGCTATGACGTCCTGTTTGCCGAGGGTGAGGCGCTTGACTGGTATGCCGAACAGGCAGGCGCAGGAGAACCGGCGCTGCTTGCGCTGCCGCCCTGCGCGGAGATCGTGCTCTGTATGGAGCGTCTGCTCTCCGTCAAAAGCCCCGTCTCTTCCTCTCTGGCCTGCAGCGTCTCCGGCCTGCTCCACTATATGTCGTCGGCCGCTGCCGCCGCCCGTTCCGACAGCCTCTCTCCGGATGCGCAGCCGCCCTCCTATCTGCGCGCGCTCCGCGAGCTTCTCGACGAGAACTTCGCGGACAGTCATTCCCTGGAATCTCTGTCACGCCGCTTCCATGTCAGCAAGTACCGCCTCTGCCGTGAGTTCAAAGAAGCATACGGCTGTCCTCCCATACAGTACCTGAACAGGCGGCGCATCCGGATGGCCTGCCATCTGCTTGTGACCACGGATCGGAAAGTGCACGAGATCGGCAGCCTGGTCGGCATCGCCAACGTCAATCACTTTATCTCTCTGTTCCGCAAATATATGTCCATGACCCCTCTGGAATACAAACAGCGGATGACTTCTTAGCCATCCGCCGTTTTTCCGTCCTCTTTGTTCAGTTTTTTCACACTGTCTTTGTATACCATGTGCCCCGGCACTATGGTGATGCCCCGGCGGTACTCACCGCCCGTCATCTTGCCCAGAAGATACATGAGCGCCCTGCGCACCATCTCCCGGATATCTACCTCATAGGTGGTGATCCCCACGCTGCACAGGCTGGGATGAATGTAATTGTCGTAGCCCACCACGGAGATATCCTCCGGGATGCGCCAGCCCTTCTCCCTGAGAAGATTGATCAGAACGCCCGCCGTCAGGTCGCAGTTGCAGGCAAAAGCCGTCGGCATCCGCTCCGGCAGCCGAAAGGCAAAATCCCCCTCCCGCTGTCCCGTGTCCGGATTCCTGTCGTCGATGACCCACTCCGGCCGCACCTGCTGTCCGTGCTCCAGGAGCGCCTTGGCATAGCCGAAATAACGGTCGGTGATGCTCTCCGTATAGAGCAGATTTCCCACATAAGCGATGTCCCGGTGCCCCATGTCGAAGAGATAGCTGGTCATCTTGTACATCCCGAAATAATTGTCGGTGATCACCGCGTCGCACTCACGGTTCCTGTCATAGAAGTCAAGATAGATGAGCGGCACCCGAAAGCGCTGCTCCGCCAGTCTCAGGTACTCGTCCCGCAGAAGACCCACAATGATGATGCCGTCCACCTGGTTCTCCCGCACCATCCGCGGCAGTTCCAGTTTCCGCTCCGCCTCGATGCCGAGCATCTCCAGCATGGCAAAGCATTCCTGCGAGGCCGCCAGCGCCGTGATCTCCTGATACATCTGCCAGTAGAAGGACTCAAATCTGTCAAAATAGCGCTCGGAGATCACCACGCCGATGTGGAGCCCTCTGCCGGCCCGCGCCAGTCTGGCGGCGGCAGGCGGCTGATATCCCATCTCCGCTGCCTGCTTCCTGATCCGCTCCCGCAATTCTTCGCTGACGCCTTTTTGTCCCGACAGCGCCTTGGAGACCGTCACCGTGCTGACATTCATGATCCTAGCAATATCCGCCAATCTTACCGCTTTCGCCATATCCGCCGCTCCCTTCTCCTCCGGTTTCTCAGACTGCCGTAAAGTGAAGCAGACGACTCTGGAAATCACCCCGAAGCTCCTGTATATTCATGCCCGCCTTCACAAGAAGTTCCCCCGCATAGGTTTTCTCTTCCCCCTCCAGCCGGTACTGTCTGTCCTCCGCCAGTCCCGGGAAACGGAGCCGCCTGCTGTGACAGTTCGGTCTTCCCATCACCTGCACGTACAGGTACAGCGCTTCCGCCCTGTCCTTACCCACCACACCGCAGCAGTCGAAAGCGTGGTTCTCCGCATAGGAAGCGACCCGATAGTAATCGCCCTCCCGGATCAGGTCATTGTACTTGTGGTACATGGCCACCTGCCGCGGTATCATCTGTTTCTCCTCTTCGCTTAACGCCGTCACATCCAGTTCATACCCGAATGTGCCCATCAGCGCCACGTGCCCTCTCGTCTCAAAAGGCGTGATTCTGCCCACGATATGATTCGGACAGGCGGAGACATGCGCCCCCATCGTGGAGAGCGGATAAATCAGCGCCGTCCCCTCCTGTATCTTCAGCCGCTCTATGGCGTCCGTATCGTCGGAGCACCAGATCTGCGGACTGTAATAGAGCATCCCCGGATCGAATCTCGCCCCGCCGCCGGAACAGTTCTCCAAGAGCAGATCGGGGAACTCCCGCAGGAGCCGCTCCTGCATCTCGTACACGCCCAGCACATATCTGTGGCACAGTTCGCCCATTCTGTCCGCGGGAAGCGCGGCAGAACCCAGATCGGAGAGCTGTCTGTTCATGTCCCACTTCACATAGGCAATATTGGCGCTTCGCAGAACCGACGCCACTGCCTCGTAGGCGTAGTCTCGCACCTCCGGTCTGGACAAATCCAGCACATACTGGTTGCGGCACAGCGACGCCCGCCTGCCGGGGACAGCGATCGCCCAGTCGGGATGCTCCCGGTACAGCTCAGAGTCCGGCGAGATCATCTCCGGCTCAAACCAGATGCCGAACTTCATTCCCAGCCCGTTGATCTGATCTGCCAGATACGCAAGCCCGCCCGGCAGTTTTGCCTCATTCACGAACCAGTCTCCCAGCGCGCGGTTGTCATCGAAGCGGTTCCCGAACCAGCCGTCGTCCATCACCAGCATCTCTATGCCGAGCGCCGCCGCCTGCCGCGCAATTTCGATCAGTTTCTCCGTGTTAAAATCAAAATACGTGGCCTCCCAGTTATTGATCAGAATGGGCCGCTTCCTGTTCCTGTAGGGACTGCGGATCAAATGATTCCTGTAGAAATCATGGAACGTATGGGTCATGCCGGAGAGTCCTGTCCCCGAATACACCATCACCGCCTCCGGCGACTGAAAACTCTCCCCGGGCAGCAGCTTCCAGCAGAAATCTTCCGGGTGGATCCCCATGACCATGCGCACCTGATCGAACTGATCCGACTGTACCTGCACCCTGAAATTTCCCGAATAGACGAAGTGCATGGCGTAGACTTGCCCCGTCTCCTGATTCGTGCCGGGCGTCACCAGCGCCATAAACGGGTGGTCCTGATGCCCCGACTCTCCCCGCACGGACTCCACATTTAACCTGGCGTGACTGACCGGCACTCTCTGTATCTGCCGCTCCCTTGCCCAGGAACCGTGGAGGGAAATGGCCTCGAAGTCCTGATCGTCCATGTCGAGACAGGCGGAGTACACCTTCGTCAAATAGACGGCGTCCCTGCCCGTATTGCACACCCGCACGCTTCTGGTGATGACGTCTGTGTCATGAAACACCCCGTACTGCAGCGCCACCGTAAGCCCGGCCGCCCTGTCCTCGCAGGTAATCTCCAGCACGCTGCACTCCTCCTCCGCGCCGAAGGAGGACGGCAGTTCCCGAAAAGGAGTCTTGCCGGCCGTGATCCTGTGGGAGACATACTGCAGCCCCACGGCGCTATTGCCGTTTCCCGTCCTGACACTGATGCAGCTCTCCCGGTAATCCCCCAGACCGTGTCCCGGATATTCCATCGGACAGCTGTCCAGAAAGGAAACCCTGTCGCGGTCGTTCACAGACGGCACAAAAGGCGGTTCATCCGTCCGCAGGAGACTGCCCACATGGCCTTCCCGCAGCCTGTCGCCGTAATAGATGTGCGCCAGAAATCCCTCCTCGTCCAGCACGCCTATCGCGTAGGTGCTGTTCTTCGTGTCCAGTTTGAAAATTCTTTCGTTCTCGTCATAACTGATAGACATACCCGACCCCCTGCCGTTAATCTTCGCAATGCATCGTGTTAACGGTTTACCTAAAAAAACTTATTCTTTTTACCTAAATTATAAAGTAAATTTGGGGATTGTCAACAGAATCACGCAGAGAAAGAAAAACCTTGATTTCTCCTCTCAAACGCGGTTAAATAATATTGACACGCGCCGGATAAAACGGTGCAGAAACGAGGTTTCCCATGGATAATTTAACGATTCCCAAAGGCTATCGGTCGGCGCTGAATCTGTACGACACACAGATCGGCATCAAGACCGTCAAAGATTTCTTCCAGACGCAGCTGGCGAAAGAACTGCATCTGCTGCGCGTCTCCGCGCCTCTCTTCGTAGAGCCCTCCTCAGGCCTGAACGACAACTTAAACGGCGTGGAGCGCCCGGTGTCCTTCGGCATCAAAGAGCAGGGCGACGCCCCCGCCGAGGTGGTGCACTCCCTCGCGAAGTGGAAGCGCTACGCCCTGCAGAAATACGGTTTCTCCGTGGGCGAGGGCCTGTACACGGATATGAGCGCCATCCGCCGCGACGAACAGACCGACAACATCCACTCCATCTATGTGGACCAATGGGACTGGGAGAAGATCATCGAGAGAAAAGACCGCAATACGGACTTCCTAAAAGAAACGGTGCGCACGATCTACCGCGTGCTGCGCAAGACCGAAAAGTACATGGCGATCCAGTACGACTACATCACAGAGATCCTGCCGGCGGAGATCTTCTTCATCACCACGCAGGAACTGGAGAATATGTTCCCCGACAACACGCCGAAAGAACGGGAATATTATATCGCCAAGGCGAAGGGCGCCGTCTGCGTCATGCAGATCGGCGATCTGCTGGAATCCGGTGAAAAGCACGACGGGCGCGCGCCGGACTATGACGACTGGACGCTGAACGCGGACATCATCGTCTACTATCCCGTGTTGGACATCTCATTGGAACTGTCCTCCATGGGCATCCGCGTGGACAGGGAGGCGCTGCTTGGCCAGCTCGACAAAGCGGGCTGCCCGGAGCGTGCCGCGCTGCCCTTCCAGAAAGCCGTCCTGGAAGAAAAGCTGCCCTTCACCATTGGCGGCGGTATCGGCCAGTCCCGCATCTGCATGTTCTATCTGCGCAAGGCCCACATCGGCGAAGTGCAGTCCTCGATCTGGCCGCCGGAAGTGGCCGAAGAAGCGCAGAAGCACGGCATACAATTATTGTAAAGATAGATACGGGCGGGTATCGAATACCCGCCCATATGCACATTTTCTATGTGAACCGATAAAATTCCCCCGTATCGCGGTTTCGGTACTCATGCTTCTCGTAGTAGCCGATCAGCGTCCCGTCCGCATCGCGCAGCGCCACCATGTACACGTCCTTGCTCTCCCGCTCATTGTAAAAGGTATGCATGATGTTGTGCGCGGGACTCTCCGCGAACCAGGCCGTTACCTGTCTGATCTTTTCGTTGGACTCCGCGCTGTGGCAGTCCAGAAGGCTCTGTCCCACCAGCGCAGCGCCGCCGCGCTTCGCATAGCGCTCCACAGCGGCCGGATTCATATAGATGATCTCATGCTCCAGGTTACAGATCACGACCGCGCAGCGGTCCTGCTCAATGATGCTTCTGAAATAAGGTGCTAAATCCATTACCGTGCCCTCCTAATCTGGTGTTTATTAGAATAGCAGACAACCCGCCGCTTGTCAATGATCGCACTTCCGCGAAACGAGATGAAACAAACCGCCCGGAAATCCGGTTTCCCGAACTTCCGAGCGGCTGCATCACTCTTATTGAATATAAAGGTTCGTGTACCCCATCAGGCTCTCGTCCACTTCTCTCGCGCACTCCCTGCCCTGCCGTATGGCCTTGACTACAAGAGACTGCCCTGTGTGCATGTCGCCGGTGACGAACACATTCTCCACGCTGGTCTTAAACGCTCCCGGCGCGGTCTTGACGTTGGTGCGCTGGTCCAGCTCCACCTTGAATGCGTCGGTCACATACTTCTGGCTGCCGAGGAAACCCGCCGCAATCAGCACGATCTGAGCGTCCAGTATCTGTTCGGAGCCGGGAATCTCCTTCATGTTCATCCGCCCCGTCGCAGGATCTTTTTCCCACGACAGTTTGACGGTCTTCACGCCTTTCAGCTGACCGCTCTTGTCTTTCATAAACTCCTTGACTGTCGTCTCGTAGATGCGCGGATCATGCCCGTACAAGGCGATGGCCTCCTCCTGGCCGTAATCTGTCTTGCAGATCTTGGGCCACTCGGGCCAGGGGTTGTTCTCCGCCCGCGTGTCCGGCGCTTTCGGCATCATCTCGATCTGAGTCACGGACTTCGCGCCGTGGCGGATGGAGGTGCCCACACAGTCGTTGCCGGTGTCGCCGCCGCCGATGATGACCACATCCTTACCCTTGGTATCCACATACTGTTTGTCCGCGAAGTCAGAGTTCAGCAGGCTCTTCGTGTTCCTGGTGAGGAAATCCACCGCGAAGTAAATCCCCTCCGCATCTCTGCCGGGCGCATTGATATCTCTCGGATTGGACGACCCGCAGGCGAGCACCACTCTGTCAAATTCTTTGAGCAGTTTGTCCGCTTTCTTGTCCCTGCCGATATCGGTGTTCGTCACGAAGGTCACGCCCTCCGCCTCCATCACCTTGATCTTGCGGTCGATGATGTGTTTCTCCAGTTTCATATTCGGGATGCCGTACATCAGCAGCCCGCCGATCCTGTCGGAGCGCTCGAACACGGTCACGAGATGGCCGCGCCGGTTGAGCTGATCGGCCACCGCCAGACCGCTGGGGCCGCTTCCCACCACCGCGACGGTCTTGCCCGTGCGCACCTTGGGCGGTTTGGGATCCGCATACCCTTTCGCGTAGGCGTTCTCGATGATGGCGTACTCGTTCTCCTTGGTGGAGACAGGATCTCCCGTCAGGTTACAGGTGCAGGCGGCCTCGCACAGCGCCGGACACACCCTGGACGTAAACTCCGGGAAATTGTTCGTCTTGTGCAGTCTGTTGTAAGCCTGCTGCCAGTTGCCCGTGTAGACCAGATCGTTCCACTCCGGCACGAGGTTGTGCAGCGGGCAGCCCGACGTCATACCGCACAGCGTCATGCCCGACTGGCAGAACGGCACGCCGCAGTCCATACAGCGCGCGCCCTGCAGCTGCTGTTCCTCCATTGGCAGATGTTCGTGAAACTCGTTAAAATTTTTGATCCGCTGTCTGGGCGGCACATCCTTTGACACTTTTCTCTCATATTCCATAAATCCGGTTGGTTTTCCCATAATATCACACTACCTTCCCATTATTATCTTGCCTTATTTGCATAAAACGCTTCGATCTGCGCCTGCTCCGCGCTCAGTCCCTTCTCCTCCATCTGTACGATCAGCTTGAGCATCAGCTCGTAGTCGTGAGGAATGATCTTCTTGAACTTCGGCAGATACTCCCCGAAATTATCCAGGATCTCCTTGCCTTTGACCGAATTGGTGTAGGCCACATGTTCCTTGATCATATCTTTCAGTTCCAGCACATCATATTTGGAAGTGATCTCATAGGAAGAAACCATCTCCTTGTTGATCTTGGTGTACAGGTCGTTGTCCGCGTCCAGCACATAGGCTACGCCGCCGCTCATGCCCGCCGCAAAGTTCTTGCCGACAGTCCCCAGAACAACCACCAGTCCGCCGGTCATGTACTCGCAGCCGTGGTCGCCCACGCCCTCGACGACAGCCGAAGCGCCGGAGTTGCGCACGCAGAAGCGCTCGCCCGCCACGCCATTGATGAAAGCCTTGCCGGAGGTTGCGCCGTAGAGCGCCACATTGCCGATGATGATATTCTCATCCTGCTTGAACCGGGAACCTTTCGGCGGATACACGATCAGCTTGCCGCCGGAGAGCCCTTTGCCGAAGTAATCGTTGGAATCGCCCACCAGTTCCAGCGTCAGCCCCTTAGGGATAAAAGCGCCGAAGCTCTGACCGCCCGCGCCGTTGCAGAGAATGCGGTAGGTATCCTCCTCCAGCGTGTCGCCGAATCTTCTGGTGATCTCGGAGCCGAGGATCGTGCCGAAGGTGCGGTCTGTGTTGGTCACATCCACCTCCAGGCTTCTCTTCGCGCCCGTCTCCATCGCCTTGGCGAGCTGCTTTAAGAGTACTTTCTCGTCCAGCGTCTTTTCCAGTTCAAAATCATAGACCTGTTTCGGGTCGAAAATCACTTTCTCCTTGCTGCCCTCGTAGGGATTCGCCAGAATCAGGCTCAGGTCGATCTTCTTCTGCCGCTCGGACAGATTCTCTCTGATTTTCAGAAGATCCGTCCGGCCCACCAGTTCATCCACCGTGCGTACCCCCAGCTTCGACATGTATTCGCGAAGCTCCTCGGCGATAAAGCGCATGAAATTCTCCACATACTCCGGCTTGCCCGTAAAGCGCTTGCGCAGCTCCGGATTCTGGGTCGCCACGCCCACCGGACAGGTATCCAGATTGCAGACGCGCATCATAACGCAGCCCATCGTCACAAGAGGCGCTGTCGCAAAGCCGAACTCCTCCGCGCCCAGGATCGCGGCGATGGCCACGTCACGACCGCTCATCAGCTTGCCGTCCGTCTCAATGCGCACCTTGTTCCGCAGGCCGTTCTGGATCAGCGTTTGATGCGTCTCCGCCAGCCCCAGCTCCCATGGCAGACCCGCGTTGTGGATCGAGTTGCGGGGTGCCGCGCCGGTGCCGCCGTCATAACCGGAGACGAGTACCACCTGTGCGCCGGCCTTCGCCACGCCCGCGGCCACCGTGCCGACGCCTGCCTCGCTCACCAGCTTGACGGAGATCCGCGCCCTCGTGTTGGCATTCTTCAGATCATAAATCAGCTGCGCCAGATCCTCGATCGAGTAGATGTCATGATGCGGCGGCGGCGAGATCAGGCTCACGCCCGGAGTAGAATGCCTCGTCTTCGCAATCCACGGGTAGACCTTGCCGCCCGGCAGATGCCCGCCCTCGCCGGGCTTCGCGCCCTGCGCCATCTTGATCTGGATCTCCTGCGCGCTGTTTAAGTACTTGCTCGTCACGCCGAACCGCCCGGAAGCCACCTGTTTGATGGCGGAGCAGCGGTTCAGTCCATCGACTCCAACGGTCAATCTATCGTCGTCCTCGCCGCCCTCGCCGGAATTGGACTTACCGTGCAGCCTGTTCATGGCGATGGCCATCGTCTCATGAGCCTCCTTGGAGATGGAACCGTAAGACATCGCACCCGTCTTAAATCTTGTGACAATCGTGTCAACTCCCTCAACTTCCTCAAGCGGCACGGGTTTCTCGGCATAGTTGAAGTCCATCAACCCGCGCAGGGTCTTGATGCTGTCCTCTCTGTTGACCGCGGCGGTATACTGCTTGAACAAATTATAGTCGCCCCGTCTGGTGGACTGCTGCAGCAGATGAATCGTCTCCGGATTGTACAGATGTTCGTCCGCGCCGCTGCGCATCTGATGATGTCCCGCGCTGTCCAGGGTCAAATCAGTGGATAGACCGAGTGAGTCAAATGCCATTGAGTGCAGGGTATTGACCTCGTCCTCGATATCTTTCAGGGTGATGCCGCCCACACGGCACACCGTGTTGGTGAAATACTTGTTGATCACATCCTTGTCAATGCCGATCGCCTCGAAGATCTTGGAACCCTGATAGGACTGGATCGTGGAGATTCCCATCTTGGACGCAATCTTGACGATGCCGTGCAGAACGGCGTCATTGTAGTCGTTGACCGCCGCATAGTAGTCCTTATCCAGCATATGATTGTCGATCAGTTCCTTGATGGACTCCTGCGCCAGATACGGGTTGATCGCGGACGCGCCGAAACCTAAGAGCGTCGCGAAGTGATGTACCTCTCTGGGTTCCGCCGTCTCCAGCACGATCGCCACGCTGGTGCGCTTCTTCGTGTTGACCAGATGCTGCTGCAGGGCGGACACGGCGAGCAGCGACGGAATCGCCACACGGTACTCGTCCACGCCGCGGTCCGAGAGGATCAGGATATTGACGCCCTCGCGGAACACTCTGTCCACCTCGACAAACAGCCGGTCGATAGCCTTCTCGAGACTGGTATTTTTATAGTAGGTGATCGGCACGACCTCCACCTTGAAGCCGTCCGACTTCATATTCTTAATCTTTAACAGGTCTGTGCTCGTCAGAATCGGATTGTGCACCTTGAGTACGTTGCAGTTCTCCGGCTTCTCCTCCAGCAGATTGCCGTCCTTGCCCAGATAGACCGTGGTGGAGGTAACCACCTCCTCGCGGATCGCGTCGATGGGCGGATTTGTCACCTGTGCGAAGAGCTGCTTGAAGTAGTGGAACAGCGGATGGTGCGCCTTGGAGAGCACCGGCAGCGGCGTATCCACGCCCATGGCCGCAATGGCCTCTCCGCCGTTCTTCGCCATCGGCAGAATACTCGTCTTCAGATCCTCGTATGTGTAGCCGAAGGCTTTCTGCATGCGCTGCCTCTCTTCATAGGTAAACTCCGGCACGCGCTGGTTGGGGATCTTCAAGTCTTTCAGCGCCACCAGATTGTCGTCCAGCCACTCGCCGTAAGGCTGAGCGGAGGCGTATTTCTCTTTCAGCTCGTCGTCGTCGATCACCCTGCCCTCGATCGTGTCCACCAGCAGCATCTTGCCCGGATGCAGCCTCTCCTTGACCAGAATCTTCGTCGGGTCGATATCGAGAACCCCCACCTCGGAGGACAAAATCAAGGTATCGTCGTCCGTGATCATATAGCGGGAAGGCCGCAGACCATTCCGGTCGAGCACCGCGCCCATGATGTCGCCGTCCGAAAAGAGGATGGAGGCGGGGCCGTCCCAGGGTTCCATCATCGTCGCATAATACTGGTAGAAATCCTTTTTCTTCTGGCTCATGGTCTTGTTGTTCTCCCACGGTTCGGGGATCGTGATCATGACCGCCAGCGGCAGCGGCATCCCGCTCATCACGAGAAATTCCAGCGTGTTGTCCAGCATTGCCGAATCGGAACCCGACGCACTGATCGCCGGAAGCACCTTGTGAAGCTGCCCTGCGAGATAATCGGACTCCATCGTCTCCTCGCGGGCCAGCATCTTGTCCGCGTTGCCGCGGATTGTGTTGATCTCGCCGTTGTGCACAATGAAACGGTTCGGATGCGCCCGCTCCCAGCTTGGGTTGGTGTTGGTGGAGAAACGGGAGTGCACGATGGCAATCGCCGACTCGTAATCCTTGTCCTGCAGATCGGAGAAGAACGTCCTCAGCTGCCCCACCAGGAACATGCCCTTGTACACGATCGTCCTGCTGGAGAGCGATACCACGTAAGTCACCTCCGTGGACTGCTCAAAAGTCCGGCGGACAATATACAGTTTCCTGTCGAAGTCGATGCCTTTCTCCACCTTGTCGGGCTTCTTCACGAAAGCCTGCATAATGCAGGGCATGCACTCCACGGCCTTGTGTCCGAGCACGGAAGGCACGGTCGGCACGGTACGCCAGCCGAGGAACTGCATCCCTTCTCTCTCCACGATGATCTCGAACATCTTCTTCGCCTGGTTGCGCTGCAGTTCATCCTGGGGAAAGAAAAACATGCCTACGCCGTACTCTCTCTCCCCGCCCAGCTCGATGCCCAGCGGTTTCGTCACCTTCAGCATAAATTTATGAGGCACCTGTGTCAGGATGCCGACGCCGTCTCCCGTCTTGCCCTCCGCATCCTTGCCGGCCCTGTGCTCCAGATTTTCCACGATCTTCAGAGCGTTCTCCACGGTGGCGCGGCTCTTTGCGCCCTTGATGTTGACGCAGGCGCCGATGCCGCAGTTGTCGTGCTCAAATTCCATCCGGTGAAGCGGCGCCTCCGGAACAGTCATCTTTACATCAAACATAGCTTTCTCTCCTTTACTTCTGGAACTCTGCTGTCTTGCGAGCACGCCGTCAGTTCTGAAAACTTCCGACTCTGCTTATTCGCGCAAAAAGTCGCAATGAACCCTTTAAGGCGCCCCATTGCGACTTTCGATTTTTACTATACACCCGATTTCTATAATTGTAAATATAGACTTTTTATTAAATTGTCAGATTATTTGAAAATTATTTCTTTTCGGTTCATTTGTCAGATTATTTATGCTTTGCATTACTGTTCCGCTATCATCCTTCTTTTTACCTGCCTTGATTCAAGTAAAATTTAACCGGTTTCCTATTCATTTTTTCCAAAGAACTTTACACCCCCTCCTGCGCGCTCCTGCTCTTTTCCAACAACAAGGCGGCCGCGGCAGCCACCGCCAGAAGCACCGCGCAGCCCTGCACAGTAAAGAGGCGCGCGTGCAGCGGCACATTCTGCGCCAGGGCAAACACCGCCAGATTCGCGGCCGCGTGAAAGAGACACGGATAGAAAAAGCTGCGTGCCCGCAGATAGACCCAGGCCATCAGCATCCCCATACAGCCGCCGTATACGCCCTGCACAAGATTGCCGTGATAAACGCCAAACAGCACGCCAGAGACGATTACCGCCACGGCTGCGCCACAGTACGTTCGCAGGCGATTAAAAATCAGACCACGAAAGACGATCTCCTCTGCTATGGGCGAAAACAGTCCGAACAGCACCGCTCCCACGCCGAAGGCGACGCTGTACTGCTGCCTGGCTACCTCCCGATAAGCATCGGAAGTTTCTGTAAATCCCGTCAGCGCAAGCAGCGCGTTGAGTCCCACGGCAGAAGTGACCGCCAGCACGAGAACGCACACGATACTGCCGGCCACGCGGCGCTGTCCGCCAAAATCATGCCGTGCCGCCGCAAGCTCCGTCCTGAGCGACGGAATGAGCGGCAGCACACCGGCAAGCATCGCCAGCCCGCCAAGCAGTTCTGTCAGTGTCTCCGCGTGCGCCCCGATATCAGCCTGCACTGTCGCCGGAAGACGACTCACCACAGCGTCACACACCGTCACCAGAATCAGATACGCTGCGCAGTAGATGATGTAGTAGACCACGAGCGGACTGAGCACTCGTACAATTCGATAAAATATGTTTTCCGGCCGTCCCTGTTCCATCCTGTTCTTCCCTTCCGTCCGCCTGTGCCAAGAATTTCTTAGTTTAATAACCTCCTGTGTAAGATTATTTTTTTCACGCAAATTCTTGAAAATATCTCGTGTTTCCATGCCTGTCTCTCCTAAGGAATATGTTATGATTCATTATAAGTTCAAAACCTTATTTGAACAAGCAACTCGCTGTTGCTAGATGAAGTAAACGAATTGTCAGTTGACATGAAAAAGATTGTTCCTAAAGGAAAATGACCTTAGACCTGTTTTACTGATCATACAACTGCTATTCTCTTTTGGCAAGTTAAAGATTCCCGATCTGCTCCCGGATCGCGAGGATCTTACGCACTGTGGAGCCCTCTGCTATGCTGCCATGCAGCACTTCCGCATATTTCATGACTTCCCTCTGTGCCGCTGTATACTGTTTCCGCTGCGGTTCCTCAATCATCCCCTCTGTCCCCGTCGCTCCCGCGGCCATCAGCTCCTGCTCCCGGCGGTAATTCACTAGGTCGATCACCTTTTCTCTTCCATAGTTGCGGATATAACACCTGAGCCTGCACATCCTGTCCGTCCCTGTTTCACTCCATCCCATCGGCCTCGAACTCATCCGTTCGGAATATACGCTGCTCACATGCCCTTCCGCGCTGCACCCAAGCACATGCTTATCATGGAACGCTCTCTGGATATACTCCCAGTTCCCTGTCAGATATGTCCGGCATTCCTCTGCCGCGCGGCCGCTCCCCTCGCAGTGGTTCTTAATCCGCGTCAACAGTTTCTTCGCTGCCAGAAGCTGATCCTTATAGATATATCTGTAAAACCGTCCCTTAGTCTTATTCTCATCTGGTGTATACCGTGCCACCCGGTTGATATATTTCATCAGGTGGAACCGGTCTGCAGCCAGTTTACTCTTGCCCACATAGTTCTCTGCGGCCCGTATCCAGCCTGCTCCGTCACTGTTGATATAAACACATTTCAAAACATCCTCATCATAATGCCGCCGGATGTATGCGTCTACTTCCTCCCACAAAGCCGCGTTCTGTTCTGTTCCCGCATAAAGACCGCCAAAATAAAATGGCGAGATCAGTTTCCTTCGTCCTTTGCAGACATCCTCTTTCCCCTCAAACAGATAGACCAGCTTGCCGATAAAGCATCCCTGCTCTTTTCCCTCTTTCTGGCGGTGGATGTGGTCTTCGTCCGCTTCGATATAGAGATACTCGCAGGCTTTCTTTTCGGAAGTGGGCGCCTCCATTCCCGGGATCTCTTTTTCCACCGCATGCACCTTGTTCATTACGGTTGTCTTTGTGACCGTCTGTCCCTTTGTCCTCAGGGATTCCGCTGCATGCTGGTAGGAGTGCGCTTCCGCCTCGCTTAGCAGCTTTGCCTCCGCAGCCGCTGTGAGCCTTTCCCGGTCCGGAAGCCGGATCAGTTCATCCGGCAGACATCTTATCCGTCCCTCTTGATCCTGATACAGGGTATGCGTAAAAGTAACGTCTCCCACGCTGGAGATCAGTGTCCGTTCCCTCTTCCTCTGTACGGTATAACTACCTTTTCTTTTCCCGCTTTCCCTTATCAGGGTATCCGCGTTTGTCAATACCAGTCCAACTTGAGTTTCCGCAGTTTTATCCATAACAGTCTGCTTTTATCCGTGCTACAGTAAACAACTTTCAAAAATTGGCTAAAAAGTAAGGAATCCTGATCGTTTTTGGTGTAAAATTAAGTGACCAAACCAAACCTTACTAAACAAAAAACGGAGGATTCCTTATGACTCATTTTACATCAAATACTTACCAGATGAAACGGGAAATTTTAAATTTCTCAAATAAAATTTCCAGACACCTTCCCAAGCCTGACAGAAAGTTCACTGCCGACATGACCTATGGCATCCTCGCTGCCGGAAGCTGTCTTATCACCGATATCGTTGACCAGCTCCATGAAAATTCAAAAAAGGTCAATTCTGTGGAACGCCTCACCAGACATCTGAACAAAGGCGTCCCACTTCCGGCTTTAAAATCCTACTTGGCTGCCGTCCGCCGATGGACGCCTGAAAATCCCGTCATCCACATCGACGACAGTGACGTGGTTAAACCAGACGGCCATAAATTTGAGGCCCTCGGTATTGTCAGGGACGGTTCTAAAAGCACAGAGACCAAAAATGTCTATGAGAAAGGATACCATGTCACGGAAGCCTGTGTGCTGACAGACAGCAATCATCCGGTCAGTATCTTCTCCCAGATCCATTCTTCCAGAGAAAAGAATTTTACCTCTGCCAATGACATCACCTTCGCCGCCATGGAACGCGGCGCAGCCTTGTTCGGAAAAGCTGCTTTCGTCATGGACAGGGGATACGATGACAACAAGATGTTCCTAAAACTCGATCAACTGGGGCAGGATTATGTGATCCGCCTTAGCGCAAAACGCAAGCTGTATTTCCATGGGAAATGGGTCCCTGCCACACGACTCCGCAGCCAGCGCAAAGGAAAGATCAAAACGCCCCTCATTTACAAGGGCAAGAACCATGACGCCTATCTTTCCCATGTAAAAATACAAATCACTGCCTCCAAAAAGGATATTTACCTCGTTTTGGTTTATGGCATCACGGAGCACCCCATGATGCTTGCTGCCAATCAGGAGATCCGGTCAAAGGAAGATGTCGTCCGGGCCGCAAAGCTGTATTTCTCCAGGTGGCGTATCGAGGAATATTTCCGCTGCAAAAAGCAGATGTTCCGCTTTGAAGATTTCCGGGTACGGAAGCTTGTTTCCATCAACGCATTGAATTTTTACATCACCCTGTGCATGGCGTTTCTTGCGCATATGTCCAGGAAGCCGGAAACCA
>CANQTL010000024.1 GCA_947626775.1 uncultured Lachnospiraceae bacterium
TCAATCAAATCCTAACACAGAAAAAGGTGCTTTCCTATTTTTATCTGTTCTTTTTCCTACAAAAACTTTACCCTAGCATCGCCTCGTTCTGCCGGTGCAGTTCGGGCGCCTCATATCTGTCCATAAAATCTTCTCCCAGAAAAACGATCTCATCCGCAAAACGTATGGCGTCAGGCACCGTAAAAACCGAGACGACCTTGCAAAAACGCAGCCCGGGGATGAGATTCAGCATCTCCATCGGGAAAAAGGCGTCCAACACAATATGCTGCGGAAATTCCCTCGCATAGTCCAGCACATCCCGCGGATGCGGCTTGATCAGGATCTGCGCCGGTCTGCCCTCCACCGTGCCGTACTGCGCTATGATGTCCGAAAAAATGCGCTTTCGCGTCGCCAGGTCACACAGCGGCTCCGAGAGCACCAGCACCTTGTCTTCAGCGCCGCAGTTCAGCTTCTCCGTAAGCCCGTCCATATCTTCCAGGAATAATCTGAGCAGCAGCTCCTTATCCTCAGCCGTCAGACGTTCCGTCAGCGCCGCGCGCGGCTGTTCGACATACTTTTTGCACGGATAGGGCACGACGCTTTTGTCGTTGATTTCCATATCGATACAGTATTTGCCGTAACCGTTCTGAATAAAGATCAGATTTCTGGCGGCCAGCCACGCCTTTAACTCGAAATGCCCTCTGTTGTCATAGCGCGCGGTATCGTAATACTGAATGCAGTTCAGTCCGTCCTCCACCGCGTGGTAATAAATCCTGCGCCAGCTCAGATAGTAGCCGATTGGATCGGAGTCGCAGAACACATAGATATCCTTATATTCTCTGAAATCCACCGGCACATAAGGCTCCTGCAGTTTCCCCAGCAGCTTGGTATAGCGAATGCGCGCCAGCATATTCAGGACGATATTGCCCCTGTCGGTATGGTATTTCGCAAGCTGCGGAAAAAAGCTATCCTCCTTCTCGTCAAACATCGCCACTTCCTCAAAAAGCCTGCATTTTTCGGCGCGCTCCTTCAGATTGCCAAAATCATTCGACATCGTGCTGAGCACCAGCGTCGCCCGGCCCTGGCGCTCCTCAGGGAGCGCCAGTTCCTTCAGGCAGGCGACATATACGTGGTAGTAAGTATGGCACACATAGATTCTCTCTTTCACCGTCTTCGCTTCCTCCCGCCATGCCTGGCCGTCCTGCAGGCAGTCTGGCAATACTTCCATAAGCATCATATAATATTTCTCCGATTTAGGCAAATTTCCGATGACAGAGCGAGTTTTGTATGCCTGTCTCCTCAGTGTTTCAGACGAAATACGCCGGTAATTTCTCTCCCGAAACCCATATCCGCCAGGCAGCGGTATATCGTGATCGTTTTTTCCAACGACAAATCATGCATCAGATTGGCCAGACGCACCGCCGCTTCATAACAGGCTTTTCCGGTCTCCGGTTTTTCATAATAATTGGTAAGTGGATTGAGAAGGTTGAAATCGATGAAATAATCCGCAAAAAAATCCATGCACTCATAACCCTGTGCATCCAGCAGATTGATCATGCCTTCTCTGTTGAAATAATTGGTATGATCCGGGACGTCCAGCCAGTATTCCTGCTTTAGTTCCCCGCTTTGCAGCAGACGCTGCTGAAGATGAGAATAGTTGTGAGAAGCCTTGATTACCAGAATGCTCCGGTCGGTCATCAGCTTCCCGATCCGCCGCAGAGTGCCCTCCGCGTCCAGGCACATATCCAACACTCTGCTCATATTGATGACATCGAAAGTCTCTCCCCGCTCTGCAAGTCTGGGGAGTACGTCATCCATATTCCCCTGCTCGAATACGTCTTCCATATCAGGATTGTGCTGTCGCAGCGCATAACTGCCCAGATCAAATCCCTTTACCTTCACACCTTTTTGGCGGAAGTACTTCATCAGGAAACCTTCGCCGCAGCCGATGTCAAGCAGGCTGTAGCTGTACCCCCCCCCTCTCAAGAACACCTGTCTTTTGCAGACATTCCCTGATCACATACTCTTTTTCTTCAAATTTTCTGGTGAGGTAATCCAGTTCTTCCTGCGTGTAGGACTTGGAATATGTATATCCGCTGTAATCCTGAAAATACGTGTTTTCAAACGTCTCTTCCCGATCCTCGGTGCTGTTCATATTCCGCAGCTGATAATAGCCATACCGATTCAGCTCTACCGCTTCAAATATGTCCCGCATTACCCATTTTTCTTCTCTTTTCATCACTTTTCCTCCGTATATTTTTTGCGCATAACGCTGGCAAATATTATATGTCCCCATCCATTCGGGTGTCAAGCGCCCCCCTCTTTGCCGCCGCACAATACGCAAAACTCAATCTTGTATACACAAACAAAATAGGGTAATATTTTGATAGACTGGAATTTATGTGATATCAGTGAAAAAGCGGAAAGGCGGCGAAGAGCGCTATGGACACTGACAATCTGCAGACTCCTTATTTCGTGATTGATGAAGAGATTCTGGAACGCTACTATCGGATGCTCACGGACTCTCTCGGCGCAAGCTGGGAAAACTTTCTCGTGGGCTACTCGTTTAAAACCAACTCCCTGCCCTGGCTCGTCTCTTTCGTGAAGAAGCACGGCGCTTTCGCGGAAGTCGTCTCGGAGGACGAATATCTGCTGGCGAGGCATCTTGGCTATGACGCCGCCGAGATCGTCTACAACGGGCCTTACAAAGGAAAAGCTTCTTTCTGTGACGTTCTGCTTGCCGGCGGGTATGTGAATCTGGATTCCAAGCGGGAGATCGGCTGGCTGGAGACGCTCACCGCCGCACATCCAGACAGAAATTTCTCCGTGGGCGTCCGCGTCAATTTTGATCTGGAAAAGCTGTGTCCCGGCGAAACCACAATGGGCGAAGAGAGCGGCCGCTTCGGTTTCTGCTATGAGACCGGGCAGTTTGCGGCGGCCCTGCGGCGGCTCGCTGCGATCCCGAATGTCTCTGTGGACGGCCTTCATCTGCACTCCAGCAGCAAATCCCGCAGCGTCGGTATCTTTCGCGCCATCGCGCGCACGGCGTGCAGATTGCAGAGAGAGTTCGGTCTTACGCTCTCCTATGTGGATCTGGGCGGCGGCTACTGCGGCGGCATGGACGGCAGACCGGAATATCCCGACTATTTTCCCGCCGTGGCCGAAGAACTCTCCGCCTGCTTCTCTCCCTGCCAGACGAAACTGATCGTGGAGCCCGGTATCTCCCTGATCTCCAAGTGCACCACCTTCGTCACCTCCGTCTATGACACGCGGGACATCAAGGGAACCCGCTACGTCATGACAGACGGCAGCCGCTTCAATATAGACGCCACGATGATCAAGACTTCCCACATGTTCCATGTACAGGCAGCGAACTCATCCGCGCGCAAAATATTGGACCGTCAGGTCGTGAGCGGCTACACCTGTATGGAATGCGACAGAATCTTCATCTGCGAACATGCCGCCGAGCTGACGCCCGGCGACCGCATCATATACGAAAATGTGGGCGGCTATACCATGAGCCTGAACCCGCTCTTCATTCAATACTTCCCCGCCGTCTACATCAGACGGGGCAGCGAACTGATACAGGTGCGCCGGAAGTGGACGCCGGAAGATTATGTGCAGGGGAGCGTGACCGAATGATGAATATTCTGATTTTAAGCTGCGGCACAAGAAACAAGCTGGTACGGTATTTCCGTGAAAAGGGAAACGGCTTCGACCGCGTAATCGGCACGGACTGCAGTCCCTATGCGCCCGCTCTCTACGAGACGGACAAACACTATCTCGTGCCGCGCATGACCGCCCCGGACTATCTGGACGTCATTCTGCAGATCTGCCGGGACGAACAGATCAACGCGGTACTGCCGCTGCAGGAGGACGAGCTGTATCTGATTGCCTCTCACAGAGAACGGTTTACGGCCGAGGGCGTCTGCCCGATCGTCTCTTCCCCAAAGACCGTGGAACTGTGCCGGGACAAATATGCTTTCTACAGGCATCTGACCTCTCACGGTCTCCCCGCACTGCCCACCTTCGACAGCCTCGAAGCGTTCCGGCAGGGTCATGCCGCCGGACAGATCGACTTCCCCGTCTTCGTGAAGCCGGTGCGCGGCTGCGGCAGCATGGGAATTCAAAAAGTGGATTGTCCGGAACTGTTGGAGACTCTGTGCAAATACAGCGCGGAAAATCTGCTGATCCAAGCCTTCGCCGAGGGCGAAGAGTACGGTGTCGACCTCTATGCGGACATCCATTCTCACAAAACCGTGTCTGTTTTTCTCAAAAAAAAGCTGCGCATGCGCGCAGGGGAAACCGAGAAATCCGTATCGGTGAAAGACGACGCTCTTTTTGATCTGGTAAAGCGAACTGCCGCCACACTGGAACTGTCCGGCCCGGTTGATATGGATGCGTTCCGCATAGACGGAAACTACTACATCTCTGAGATCAACCCCCGCTTCGGCGGCGGTTATCCTCACGCCTACAGCTGCGGCGTCAACTTCCCGAAACTGATCGCCGCCAATCTGGCGGGCAGAGAAAATGCAGACACTGTCGGCGCTTACGAGGACGGCGTCTGCATGCTGAAATATACGGATTTAATGACGCTCCGCGTCGAGGACCAGCTCCCATGACAACGGCGTGCCGCGCTTGATATCCGCCGCCGCTCTCTGTCCCAGTATCTCATCATAATACATGGTATGCAGGCCGTAACCCGGGCGGATGGAGCGCACATTGTCCGGCGTGAAGCGCTCGCCTGCTTTCATATCCTGCACCACGAAGAGCGAACGGGAGCCAAGCCTCTCTTTCTCCTGCTTCTCGGTCAGCGCATAGGCCGGCTGCCCCATCGCTTTCTCTATGATGCGGATCTGCTCCGCCATCTCACGAAATTCCTCCGGCTCCATGGAAAACGCGCCGTCGGGGCCGCCGTCCGCACGCCTGAGCGTCAGATGCTTCTCCACCATCCTGATCCCGAGGGCCGCGGCGCCTACAGGCACCGTGCTGCCCATGGTGTGATCGGAGAGTCCCACCAGGCAGTCATAAGTGTGCGCCAATGTGGGAATCATGGCCAGATTGCACTCCTCATAGGGCGTCGGATAGGCGGACACGCATTTCAAAAGCATGACGTCCTCATTGCCCTCCTCCTGACAGACTTGCAGCGCACGCTCAATGTCCTCTGCGCGCGCCACGCCCGTAGCGAAGATGACCGGCTTGTGCTGCGCGGCGATCCGCCTGATCAGCGGGATATCGGTAATTTCATAGGAGGCCGCCTTGTAGGCGGGCATCCCGCACTCGCGCATGAAATCCACGGAGCGCGCGTCAAAGGGAGAGGAAAAACACTCCATGCCCAGGCTCTCCGCCAGCTCCTTCAGTTTAGGCTGCCACTCCCAAGGCGTGGAAGCCTCCTCATAGAGCCGGTATTCCGTCATACCGTCCCACAGTCCGCCGTGAATCTGAAAATACTCGTTGTCGCAGTCGATCGAGAGACTGTCCGCCGTGTAAGTCTGCAACTTGACCGCGTCGGCTCCCGCCTCCTTCGCCGCGTGGACGATCTCCACCGCCCGCCCGTAGTCTTTCAGATGATTCCCCGACATCTCCGCCACCAGGAAACACGGACTGTCCTCCCCGATATGATGTCTTCCGATCCAAAATTCTTTATTCATACGAATCTTCACCCCTAAGCGTCCGCACGACAACCTTCCGTTTCCCATCCGATCAGGATCCTGCTCTCCCCGCATCAGCGTCTCGGCCCGCGATCAGTACAGCCCCGCCATTCTGCGATATTTCAGCTCCGCGATCTCCCAGTCCTCCGGATTGTCGATATCCTGTACCTCCGTCTCCGGCATGACGATCGGCGCATACCCCTCCGCCGGATCGCCGCCGCCGGCGAGAAACGCTTCCGTCCTGTAAAAATAAAACTGCCCGCAGTCGTGGTACATCGCCTCCAGATCCTGTGACCGTTTCTGCGCATTCTCGGGGTAACAGTAAACCAGCCTGCCGCCCCGCACCGTCATACCGCGCTGCGGTGGAAAAGAAAACCGCACGACCGGCATGACCGCAGCGGCGTTCTGCTCCTCCAGAATTCGAAAAGCGTTCCGCAGTTTCTCCGCGGTGACAAAGGGCGCGGTCGGATAGAGACAGGCCATATACGCAAAGTTCTCTCCACGCTTCCCATACTCCGCGAGCACTTCCAGAAGCACGTCGTCAGTGGTAGCGAAGTCGTTCGCCGTGCGCTCACTTCTCATAAAAGGAACGCTCGCGCCCGCGTCCCGCGCAATCCGTGCGATCTCCTCGTCGTCCGTGGACACCATGACTTCTTCAAACAGACCGGATGCAAGCGCAGCCTCGATGGAATAGCAGAGGATCGGCTTCCCCAGAAACAGTTTTTTATTCTTATTTGGTATTCTCTTACTGCCGCCCCTGGCAGTGATAATCGCCAAAGCTCCCATCTTATCCTCCCTATCTCCCGCATCCGGCTGCGGTATTACCCTGTCACAGGGCGATGATCTCCTCCGCAATGCGGCATGCGCCCCGGCCGTCCGTAACCGCGCCGAGCTTCCCTTTCATCTCTGTCCGCAGCGTCTCGCTCTCCAGAATTTTCCGCAGAGCGCCGCAGATCTCCCGCAGGCAGCGCCCCCGATCTTCCCGGATATCTCCCGCGAAGAGCATTCTACCCTCCAGCGCAAAGAAATCGCTGTCATACCGCTGGTTGTCCGCCGTGCAGAAAAATACGGTCGGTATCTGCATGGCGCACAGTTCCAGAAGCGTCGTACCCGCCGCGGACACCGCCGCAGCGCATCCCCGCATCAGCACTGCCATGTGGTCTACTTGGCAGTGCAGACGAATATTGCCGTGCGCCTCCGCCAGACGCTCCAGTTTTTTCCGATTCTCATTGTACTTTCCGACTACGACCTCATACGTCAGCCCGCAGAGCGCGTTGTCCTCCATAACCGCCTCCAGAATCCCCGAAAGCGCGTCGCAGATATCGCCGCCGCCGGCGCTCAAAAGTATGCGCCCTCTCTCTTCAGCCGCTCCGCTCTCTTCGCCCGTCGGTACGGCTCCGCATCTTACTTGCGCCGTCTCATCCGCACTTTTTCCACAGGCCGCTGCAAATTCCTCCCGAAGCGGCGCATAAATCGGACCCAGCAGCAGACGCGCGCCGTCTCCGTAAGCCTCCTCATACGGAAATCGTGTACAATATGGATTGTAATTGACGACCATATCCGCCGGATAAATTTTCTCAAAGCAGTCATCCAGATAAATCAGTTTACACTGCTCTGCCAGCGCCCGAAAATAACGCTCCGTCGCCCGATAGGAATCCACCAGGAGCTTCTTACACCCCGTCCTGCGAAGTTCCCTCAGAAGCGTCTCCGTCTCGTCCTCCATGCGTGTCCAGTCCGTGTGCAGACAGACATGCCGCATGCCGGCTCCGTCCAACAGATCGTCGGCGCTTTCGTCCGCCGTATAAAAAATCACTCTGCCGCCCAGACGGATAAGCTGTGCGGCGATCGCAATGCAGCGCATGACATGTCCCGAGGCGATCTCCACATTGGCGTCCGCACGGATACCGATGGTCTGCGTTTCCGCGTTCTGTTTTCCGTCAATTCCCTGCTTTTTTTCCATAGGCGCTCACGTTCCCTGCCTTCGGCACTTTTGGCGAAACTTCCGATAAGCCCACAACATTTTATAGTACAGGATAAAGAGCAGCGTGGAACGCTGCTGTATGCGTATCAGTTTCCGCTCCTCCGCATTCGTCCGCTCCAGATAGTACGGATTTTCCTGAAAATGCGGAAAAATCCTGCTCATCTCTCTCCCAAGCGCTCTCACAAAGCTGCTCTTCGTCCGCTCCGCGCCCGCCATATAGGTGAACAGCGTATTCACATAAAACAGCAGCGCAAAGCTGTATTCCAGCTCCGGCAGATATTCCTCATAGTACCCATGCCTGCGCGCTTCCTCCAGCATAATACGGCCCGCCGCCATGCGGTCTTCACAGCGCCTCTGTGAAATCGTGTGCACAGTGGAAGCGTCATGCTGATAATAGTAATACAGCGGCTCTTCCATATACTCGAAATGTTTCGCCAGCACAAGATAGGAATTGCCGAGCGCATTGTCCTCATAGAAGATATCTTCCGGGAACCAGAGTCCGTTCTCCAGAATCATGGAACGGCGGAAAATTTTGACCGCCAGACTGCCGCCGTCCAGGATGAGGCTCCGGCGTTTCTGCGTATCCAGCACGCCGCTCTGTTCCGGCTTATTGTTGTGAACAATCCGGCCAACCCGCATGGAATGCTCGTCCGTCAGAGAGTAATCGCAGCCCGCAAGATCTGCGCCGGTCTCCTCCGCTCGCTCGATCAGCTTCCTGTACATATCGGGAGCGATCCAGTCGTCGCTGTCGATAAAGCCGACCCACTCCCCCTGCGCCAGCTTCAGGCCGATGTTTTTCGCCCCGCCTTGGTGCCTGTTTACTTCAGAGTGCACCGCGCGGACTTTAGCCGGAAATCTCTTCTCATAATCCTGCAGAATCGCATATGAGCCATCCGTCGAGCAGTCGTCCACAGCGATGATCTCATAGTCTTCCAGTTCCTGTGCCACGAGAGAATCCATACAATATTGCAGTTTGCCGCCGGAAGCCATATTGTATACCGGCACGATAATACTGAGTTTCATACTGATCAATCCGCTTTTCTTTTGCGTCGATTATAGCATAATCCCGTTTTCTCAGCAACCAAAAACACCCCGCCTGCGACTCGCACAGGCGGGGGCCATATATTGAACTTTATTCCGGAACATTCTCGCGGCGAGGCGGCGCGAATCTCAAATTCCCTGGAAGGCGAAGGTAAATTCCACCCTGCCGCTCACATCGATCAGATATTCCGGATGCACCAGCGCGCCCCAGCTGTCGTCTCCGCCGATCCCCATCTGCCGCCCGGATACCCGCACGGTTGTGTAATGCACCTTCGGCAGCTCATAGGGGTGTCTGGCCAGCTCGATCTCATGAGGCGACCAGGGCAGCGCCGAGAAATGAAAACAGTCCCCGGTAAAGAGCAGCCCGCGCCCTTTGCGGTCCGTCACTTTCGCATAGCGCACCTGCGTCTTGCTGCCGCACTCCTGCGGCACCATGTACTGCGCCATATTATCTTTGACCAGATTGCGGTACACGCCCAGCTTCGCGCCCCTCTGCCTGTCTGCATAGGTTTCCTGCGGCCCGCTGCCGTACCACTCCACATGATCGTAATCCGCATCCAGCTTAAATATCATGCCGAATTCCGGCATGTCGCCCAGCCCCTCCACAGGATCGTAGGAAAGCGTCGTCTCAATTCGCCCGTTCCCATACACACAGTAGGTCACTTGGCATTTTGCCGCGGGCGTCGTCTGCAGATCGTACACATAGGTGAGGCGCACGTGATCCTTTTCCTCCTGTACGACCGGATTCCTCCACGCCGTTCCCTCCGGAACCTGCCGCTCTTCGCCGCAGCCCTTCGCGGTCAGATAGAGGCTTGCAATCTTCCACTGCGCGTAGCGTCCCGGCATATTATTTCCCTCGTCGTTGTCCGTAGGCGCCCGCCAGAAATTGGGCTTCACGGTGCTCTCCAGAAGTTCTCTGCCCGCATAGCGGTAGGAGGTAAGCCCCAGCTCCGTCGTGAACTGCGCCTCGAACTCTTCGCCCAGCACCCCGATATTGGTCATGCCATAAACCACGGTATATGGTCTGTTCTCTTCGTCGGCCGTATCTTTTCCGGCAATCTTCGCGACCACGGCCTGCCCGAAAGCCACCTCATAACCCGACTTCTCCCAGAGCGTATCCTCTTTCAGACAGAAAGCGATGGTAACGGCATACTCGCCCGCGTAAGGCGGTATCCCGAAAGGCAGCGGAAACTTCAGCCTGCTCTCCGGCGCCACGGAGACAGCTATCGCTTTGCGCGCGATCTCCCCGCCGTCACGCAGCAGAATGGCATATGCGTCAAACACATCCGTATTCACAAACAGGTTTTTATTCCACACTTCAAACTCCTGTTCGGACACAGTGACTTCTATATTCTGGTAATTGTACTTTACCTCCTGCATCTTCGGGGACGCCTCTCTGGACCCGCCGTACACGATGCCGTTGCCGCTGAAATTATAATCGCTTGGGCGGTCGTGGAAATCGCCGCCGTACGCTTGATACTCTTCCCCATACCGGTCTTTCGCGTAGAGGGACTGGTCGATATAGTCCCAGATAAAGCCTCCCTGATAACCGGAATTTTCCCTGTCCGCAAGCTGCGTGTACTTGTGCATCGCCCCGCAGGAATTGCCCATCGCGTGAGTGTACTCGCAGCAGATAAAGGGCTTGCCGTTCGGATTGTCGGCAAGATACTGCTCGATGTCCGTCACGGGCGGATACATGCGGCTCTCTACGTCGGAGGAATCGTTGTAACTCCGATCCTGGAAGACGCCTTCATAGTGTACCAGCCTGGTCGGATCCAGCTTGCGGAAAAGCTCCGACATCCGATAGATCGTCCTGCCCCCATAGGATTCGTTGCCGCAGGACCAAAGCAGAATGGCGGCATGGTTTTTATCCCTCTGATAGCAGGAGTTGACGCGGTCGAGCAGCATCGCCTCCCACTCTTCACGATCTCCCGGCAGAATATAGGACTGATCCTCAAATCCTCTCAGATAAGCGACCCACGTCCCATGCGTCTCCATATTGTTCTCAGCGATCAGGTAGATGCCATACTTATCGCACAGATCATAGAGGTCGACGTCGTCCGGATAGTGACAGGTACGGATGGCATTGATATTATGCTTCTTCATGGTCACAATATCCTGCTCCAGCTCCTCATAGGACACGTGCCTGCCGGAGACGGCGCTGAATTCATGACGGTTGACGCCCTTGAATACGATCCGTCTGCCGTTTAAAAACATCCGGTTATCCTTCATCTCAAACAGACGGAAGCCTATCTGCTGCTCTGTGTACTCTTCCACAGCGCCGCCGCTGCCAATGGCCTCGATCTCCAGCGTGTAGAGATTCGGCGTCTCCGCGCTCCACAGCCTGGGAGCGTCCACGTTCTCCGAGAGCACCGCTTCCTCCGCCGCCTTGATCTCCCGCACGAACAGAACTGTCTCACCGTCGCGCAGCGTCATGCGTATCCTGCCCTCGCCCTTCACACGCACAGCCGTCTCCAGTACCGCTCTGCTCAGATCCTCTCCCGCAAAGAGCGTACGAATACGAACGTCCTCCACGTGAACCTTCGGCACCGCATACAGATACACGCTGCGGTAGATCCCTGAGAAGCGGAAGAAATCCTGATCCTCGCACCAGCTCGAAGAGGTCCATTTGTAAACCTGTACCGCCAGCTTATTCTCTCCGTCTTTCAGATAGGGCGTCAGGTCAAACTCGGAGGGGGTGAAACTGTCCTCGCTGTAGCCCACATAACTGCCGTTCAGCCAGAGCGCCATACCGCTCTCCACGCCCCGGAAGCAGATGCGGATCTCCTTGTCCGCCATCGCCGCCGGCAGCGTAAAATACTTCACATAGCTTGCCACCGGATTGAACCTTCTCGGCACGTCGCCCGGCGCAAGTTTCTCTCTGCCGTCCCAGGGGTACTGCAGATTGACGTACTGCGGCGCGTCGTAACCCTCCATCTGAATGTGCGCCGGCACTCTGATATCCGCCCAGCTTCTGCAGTCATAATCCGCTTTTTCAAATCCCGGTATCGCGCTGTCCAGATTCACCGCATAGGAAAATTTCCATACGCCGTCCAGACATTTGACAAGAGAGCTGTTCTTGTCGAACAGCTCTTTTCTGTCGCGATAAATTGCGTGTGAGGAATGCGCCGGAAGCACATTCTCCTTGAAAAAGCGGGGATTTTGTAACACATCGTATGTGATTTGCATAACCCTCTCCTTTTATCTTTTTCTCTATTTTACCGCACCGGTAATACCTTCTGCAAATGCATTCTGCAGACAGAAGAATACGATCGCCGTGGGCAGCGTACAGATCAGTACCGCCAGCATCAGCATACCGTAATCGGTCACATAGCCCTGTGTCAGGTTTGCCACTACCATCGGCATCGTCTGGCTCGTCGCATCCGTCATGATGACCTTGGGCCACAGATAACTGTTCCACGCATTCATGAAAGTGATCGTCATCGCCGCCGCATAGGTGGAGCGCATGGTAGGAATAAACATCTGGAAGAAGATGCGTATCTCGGAAAGGCCGTCTATTCTTGCCGCCTCCATAATATCATGAGGGAACGACCTCGCGCTCTGCCTGAACATCATAATGAGGAACGGCGTCGATATCGTAGGCAGGATAAATCCTATGGTGGAGTTGAGCCACCCTGCCGTAGAGAACATCTGAAACAGCGGGATCATCGTCGCCACGAAAGGAACCATCATCGCCAGCAGGATAATATTCATCACCATATCCTTGGCCTTGTCGTGATAAATCTCAAAGCCGTAGCCCGCAAGCGAACTGACCACCAGCGAGACAAGCGTCAGGATAATCGCATACTTAAAGGAGTTGCCCAGCGCTCTTCCCACGTCCTGATTGGCCATAAGCGCCTTGAAATTCTGCACAAAATAGGTGCCCGGCACCAGGCGTCCGCTGATCACCTCAGCGCTCTTGTTGGTGGCGGCGCTGACCATCCAATACAGAGGGAACACGGAGAAAAATGATACGACGCACAGGAAGGCATACATCAAAAATCGTTTGAATTTAATCACGCTTATCACCTACTTTCATCTGCATGAATGCCAGAACGGCAACCAGAATCAGGATCAGGAAGGACATGGCCGCCGCGTATCCGAAGTTCGGTACATACTTGAACGACATATTATATATGTAGTGCGACATCGTGATCGACGCGTTGGCAGGGCCTCCGTCCGTCAGGTTGACAGATTCATCGAACAGCTGCAGCGTGCCGTTGGTGGACATAATCGCCGTCAGCAGAATCGTAGGTTTCAAGAGCGGCACGGTGATGCGGAAGAACGACTGCACGGCCGACGCGCCGTCGATCTTGGCCGCCTCATAGACAGAGTACTCAATGTTCTGCAGGCCCGCCAGATAGAATACCATATTGTATCCCGTCCAGCGCCAGAGAAGCGCGATAATGATAACGATCCTTGCGCTCCACATATTGGTCAGGAAAGAGTAGGGCGCATCTAGGATGCCGAGTTTCATAAGCACCAGATTGACAATGCCGTTGTTGGCGAACAGCGAGCGGAAAATAACCGCGTACGCCACCAGCGAGGTCGCGCAGGGCAGAAAGATCATAGTTCGGAACAATCCCTTGCACCGCAGATTTCTGTTGTTCAGGATAGAAGCCAGAATCAGCGCGAAGATCAGCATGAGCGGCACCTGAATAATCAGATAGAAAAATGTATTTTTAATGGACTGGATAAATACCGTGTCCTTGAACATTCGCGTATAATTCAGGAGTCCGCAGTTCTTCATCGAAGCGCCGACACCTGTCATAAAGGACAGCATCAAAGCCCGGAACATCGGCACGAAGCTCATGAATAAAATCAAGAGCGCGCCCGGAGCAAGAAACAGCCATCCCATCAGATTATGTTTCCTGTTCAGCGTCATTTTCTTTGACGGTCTGCTCAAAATAAATCCCTCCTTTTCCCTCTATCGGAAATACCTTCTCTTATTTGCCGTGATAAATAAGATAAGGGGGAACAGCCGGTTAGAACTATTCCCCCTGCGTCTTATCTGTTATGTCCCACACTACTGTCCCATATTGAAGTTTACGGTATCTGCAGCGGTCTGCAGCTCAGCCTCAAGATCGGAACCGTTAATATAGTTTGTGATCGCCGTAGCAACCGCGTCGCGCGCCTCATAGTAATATACGCCCGTGATGTTGGAAGGCACCTTTGTAGAATACTCTACGATCTTAGCGGAAACCGCGTCGCCGCCGAAGAAGTCATTGCCTACGCCGTATGCGTCGGAATCACCCGCAGGAGCCCACGTCGCCAGAGCGCCGCTCGGAAGGATGTTGTCATACAGCTCCGTGCTGCCCGCGAAAGTGCTTGCCAGGAAATCGAATGCGAGATCCGTATTCTGGCAGTTGGAAGTTACCGCCCACGAAGAACCGCCGTTGTTGGAGTAGTTGGTAGCGTTGCTCACGCCTACCAGACTCGGCATATTGGTGATCGCCCAGTTGCCTGCCTGATCCTCCGCCGTCTGGATAGACGCCAGGATCCAGCAGCCATTGACCGTACCGGCCACATCGCCGCTCACAAAGGAACCCACGTACTCATCCCAGCTGTTTACCTCAACCAGCACGCCGGAATCCTTCAGCGCTTTATAGGTCTCCATAACAGCCTTCAGCGTATCGTTGTCAACGATATTTGCGGAGCCGTCCTCATTGAAGAGAGATGCGCCCGCAGACTGCAGCATCATCATGATCAGATCGCACTCGCCGGCCTGCATGGAGATAAGGGGCTTGCCTGTCGCCTCCAGGACTTTCTTACCATTCTCGATGTACTGATCCCATGTGATATCCGTGAAGTCGTCTACGGTCAGGCCCGCCTGCTCGAGCACGTCGGTGCGATAGCAGCCGACTACAGCGCCGTTATCAAAGGGAACGCCATAGTTTGCGCCGTTGACAATAGAGTAACCCGCTTTGCCGGCCGCAAACTGTGAGAAATCGATCCCGCTGTTTGTCAGGTCCAAAAAAGCGTCGGGGTAGCTGATAACGTTTTTCTGGAACGCGTTGTCCTGCATCAGAACAATGTCGGGCAGCGTGCTCAGATCGCCGGAAGCCGCAGCCGTCGTGATCTTGGTCTGCACATCCTCCCAGGGAGTCTCGATCACGTTCAGCGCAAAGTCCGGGTGATCCTTCTGATAAACTTTCTCCGCCTCGTACATGGCGTTCATGTTGAATGCCGGATCCCAGCACCATACGGTAAGAGTCTCGCCGCCTGCCGCAGCCGTGTCGCCGCTGTCCGCCGCGCCCGTGTCCGCAGCCGCCTCTGTGTCTGCCGACGCACCGCTGTCCGCAGCCGCACCGGTGTCCGCCGTGCCTGCGGAATCAGCCGATCCGCCGCCGCAGCCTGCCAGTGAAAGAATCATTGTGGACGCGAGAACCGCCGCCAAAATCTTTCTTTTCATTTCTGTTTCCTCCCATTCATCTTGTGCACATTGCGTGCATTTTCAGTTCAGTCTAATCAATTTTTTTCGAGTTTTTTCGTCATTTTGTATAACTTTTCCCTCGTTTCGATTGATTATGTATGCATTATAACCCCTTGCGCCTGTTCTATGTTGCTAGCAAAAATCAAAAAAGATGCAAATTCGACCATGAATCTGCATCTTAAACGATTACGCCATCAAATTGGCCGGGATTGAAAACTGCGCCGCCGGCTCACCAGCCCCTGTAGGCGGAAATTTTATAATTCTGCAATTTCGCCTCATAATTTTCCGGGTGGATCTTCCACTGATACGGCGTGATTCCCAGCACCTTCTTGAAATTCCTGTTAAAAGTAGATACCGACTGAAAACCGCACTTTTCGGCCACCAGTTCCATATTGTCCGCAGATTTTTTCATATACTCGCAGGCCATCTGCACCCGCACAAGATTCAGATAATCGGACGGCGTCATATTCATGGCTTTCTGAAAAACCCGCCGGAAATGTGTCTCCGACATATGGCTCACCGCCGCGAGATCCCCGATCGTCATGTTTTCCGCATAATGTTTGCCGATATGGTGCAGCGCCACCGTCATCTGCGACACGCCGCTGCTCTGCCGCCTGACTTTATCCGAAGCCTTGTCGTTCATGCGCGCAATATTAATCAGAAGCGCAAACAGCAGCCCCCGCACACTCTCATAGTAAAACTCCTGCTTGCAGCGCATCTCCTCCATAATTCTCAGGATCAGCTCAGCCGTCTCCGGATACTCCGACGCGCCCACAACCCACGCGCGGCCATTGACCAGCTCTACAAGCTCTTCCCCGTAGATACTGTTATCTCTGTAAATCTCCCGCAAAAGGGCCTCCGCATCTATGAACAGATATTCCCAGCTGCTCAGAGAGAAATTCTCGCTCTCCGTGTTGTGCGGATAGTTCTTGGGAATCACGGTAAACATCTCCGCCCGGTACCGGGCGCGCTCCTCGTCCAGCTCCACAATCCCCATACCGTCATGGCAGAAACCGATCTCCATATAATTGTGAAAATGCTGACAGTTGACCCCGTCGCCGTAAGGTCGTACCCACGCCTCCCCAAGCAGGGCGAGGCAGGGCTCGTTCTGCGGAATCTCGTAATACCGGAACTGAATATCCCTCTTGCGTCTTCCCCCCCCCACACTACTCATACAATATCCCTCCTGCGCGTTTCCTGCGCCTGAATATCAGATACGCCAGCGCCAGCGCCGAGACCAGATTCGCGGCGATAAAGGGCGGATTCGGCCCGTAGCGGACGGATATCGTATGCTCCGCGCCGTCCCCCTCTGCGGCGAAGCGCATCCTGCCGCCTGTCCCCTGCTCTATCGGCAGTTTTTCTCCGTCCTCGTCGTAAGCGCGGTACCCGAGGTAGTTCTGTATCGGCAGCTCCAGATAACAGCCGTCTCCCTCCGCCGCATACACGACTGCCGCCCTGGTGCCCTTTTTCCGGTAATCGCGGATGAAGAGCCTGTCGGCGTCAGACGTGACGACGCTCGACGTCAGCCTCTCGTCAAACGCCCCGTCAAGCCGCCATTCCTGCGGATAGAAAAGACCGATATTGGCCGCCAGCTTGCTCTCGTGCCCTTTGGAGACCACAGCCTCCGCGTTCGTGTACGGCATATGGCTGTTGTCCGTCGGAACCGATACGATCACCAGAAGATTCAGACTCACCAGCATGGCAAAAACCAAATTCCGATAGGGCTTCAGAACCTCAGATTCGGACAGACCGATCGCTCCCACAAAAAGGAAGCAGGCGCACGCCGGCCCCAAAAAGCGCCACGGAAACTGGATCATCGTGACAATATCTCTGAACCATTTGTATGCAAGCAGAGCCTTGCTGGGGAAGTATCCGGTCGTCATATAAGTCAGAATGCAGCCCAGCACCAGCAGATACAGCAGATAGCTGTAATTCGCGGCTCTTTCTGTACGCCTCTCGCCAAACAGCCTCACGATCCCGATACCCACGCAGCCGATCAGCGCCAGACCAAGCGAAAAATACTGTTTGTTGTACAGGCTGATACTCTCGGTCAGATTGGACAGATTGATGGACTGTTCAAAATATCCGCTCCACCGCAGCATCTCCGTGCTCAGATTTTCCCTGAAATAATAGTACAGAAACGGCGTCAAATACCACATATTCAAGAGAAGGAACCATCCCGCCGCCCTGCCGGCCTCCACATATCTCTTCTCGCGGACGATGCGCGCGCAGAACACCAGCGCAGTCAGAACGCAGAATCCCGCCGCGAACGCCGCGCTCAGAATATGGCTTTGCAGAACGCCGCTCATCCCAATCACCAGATAATACCAGTAACGCCTTTCCCCCATGACGATATGGTACATCCCCGCAATGATAAGCGGCCAGAAAATCAGCGCCAGCGTTTCCCCTAAATCTCCCCTGGAAAAAATATTGGTAAAGCGATAGGGCATCAGCGTGTACAGCACCACCGCCAGTATGGCGCTCCGGCGGGACCGGCACATGGACCGCACCGCGGCATAAGCGCACACCGCGGAACCCAGATTGGACAGAAACACCAGGACCTTGTAGGAAAGCCCGATGGAGACACGACAGATCCTGAGAAACGCTCCTATATACAGAAACAGATACGGATACATCGCGTTCAGATAACCGTTGCCCTGCAGTCCCTCCGGCAGGATATTCACCGGGATCTGCCCGTCCAGAATACCGTCTTTCAATCCCTCCATGCGCGCCAGATGATAGCACAGATCGTCCCCGTTGTAGAGATAGGTCTGCATCATCGGGGTCGTGGCGAGCACCGCCACGCCAAGGATCACGCAGCAGTCCACCGTCTGTTCCCGCGTCAGGCGGATTCCTCCGCGCGTCATACACAGCCACCCGAGCAGGCTGCTCAGCAGAAATATTGCAATAAAGAAGTACGTGTCCGTGTAAAACAGCGCGACGGGCGACAGGCTCAGTTCCGCAATCGTCAGCGCCCCTCTTCCCCCGTAATTGATCCTGAGCTGCATCTGCTTGGCGTCCCCGGACAGCGCAAAGTCAACCTTGAACTCCGTGAGCGCCGGATCAAGCGGCCACGCGGCGATCTTGCTCTTCTGCTCCCACAGCTCCAGAACGGACCCCTCCTGCTCCGCCCTGTAAGCCAGGCTGGCCGTATAACTTCCCCTGTTGAGAACATACTGCGGCGTCCCCGCCACAACACCGTTTCTCGCCGCGGATTCCTGCACGACAAGATTATTCTCCGAGTCCACCAGCCCTGCGGAATACTGCAGGCCGCCGCCCTGGTACACCAGCGGACTGCCGCCCTCGTCTCCCAGCCAGAGAAACAGCGAGATCAGACAGACGGACACGATATAGATGATTTTTGTCTTCAAGGGCACTACCTTCGCCTGCATACGGCTCCTTCACACGTCGCTTCCGCGTTAATTTCTGGCATAATACACTGCAATCTTCGTCACAGCCTCGATGACGCTCTCCACATCCTCGTCGGTCATGGCGTAGTAGAGCGGCAGAGAAATAATCTCTTCATAGAGCTTCTCCGCGTTCGGGCACAGCCCTCTGTGATACCCCATCCTCTCGTAATACGGAAAGTAGTAGGTAGGAATGTAGTGCACGTTGCAGCACACGTTCTCCGCCGCAAGCGCATCAAAAAACTGCCTTCGGTTGATCGTAAGCCTTTCCGGCACAATACGCAGAATATACAGATGTCTCGTGGTATCCGACTCCGGAATTTCCCTCTGCACATACAGCTGGGGCAGCCGGGAGAACGCCTCGTCGTATCTGCGCACGATCTCTTTTCTCCTGCGGCTGAACATGGGGAGCTTGTCCAGCTGGCTGATGATGAGCGCCGCCTGGATATCCGTCATGCGGTAATTAAATCCAAGGTCTATCTGTTCATAGTACCAGGGCCCGTCCGGCTCATGTTCCATCAGGCCGGCGTCTCTTGTAATGCCATGGGAACGATAGAGCAGCAGCTTCCGATACAGATTTTCATTATTGGTCAGAACCGCGCCGCCCTCGCCGCCCGTGACGGTCTTGACCGGATGGAAGCTGAACGTAGTCATATCTGAAATCGAACCGTTGTACCGTCCCTGATACCTCGTGCCGATCACATGAGCGCCGTCTTCAATCAAAATCAGCTTTCTTTGCCTGCAGATCTCGCGCAGCGGATCGAGCGCAGCGGACTGCCCCGTATAATCCACCGCAACCACCGCCCTGGTGCGCTCTGTGACCGCCTCCTCCACCCTGCGCGGATCGATATTGTATGTCTCCGGATCGATATCGGCAAAGACAGGTCTCGCCCCGCAGTACAGCGCACAGTTGGCGGACGCGGCGAAAGTGATCGGCGTGGTGATCACCTCGTCCCCCTCCCCGACTCCCGCCGCAAGACAGGACATATGAAGCGCCGCCGTTCCATTGCTGCACACCACCGCGTATTTCGCTCCCGTCAGCCTGCACAGCTTATCCTCCAGTTCCTTGATCTTGGGCCCGCAGGTCAGATCGTGATTGCGCAGCACGTCTGTGACCGCCTGCACGTCCGCCTCGTCGATATACTGGTGCCCGTAATAAATTTTTGTCTTCCTGGCAGGCTCGCCGCCTGCGGCCGCCGGCTTTTCTATCGGTTTTCCCATAGTCTTGTCCCTTTCCGTCAGTTCGTCCCCGTATTGATCGGGGACATGCATTCCTACATGTCCCCTAGCCTGTTCTGTCACTATTGAGATCGGCCGGGCTGCCGCCCGCCTGAGGCGCTATTTTTCAAGCTCCACTCCCTTCAACAATTCCCTGATATCCTCCACCGACAGCCACTCGCTGTTCGTGCCGGAGCTGTAGGAAAATCCTTCCTCCACTTTGACGCCGCTCAAATCGGGCTGCTGCCTGTCGTTCCACGTCATCTGCGGATAGACGATGAAATGCTTGTCATATTCATATGTGGTGTGCGAATCCTCGGTCGTCACCATAATCTCATGCAGCTTCTCTCCCGGACGAATTCCCGTCTCCCGAATGCCGCAGCCCGGCAGCATCGCCTCCGCCAGATCCGTAATCTTAAAGGACGGTATCTTGCTGATAAAGGTTTCGCCTCCCCTGGCCTCCGTCAGCGCCTTAATCACGAGTTCTACGCCCTGTGTGAGGCTGATCCAGAACCGCGTCATCCGAACGTCCGTGACGGGAAGTTCCGTCGCGCCTTCACTGATCAGCCTGTGGAAGAGCGGGATCACCGACCCGCGGCTTCCCGCCACATTGCCGTAGCGCACAATGGAAAAATTGATATCTTTTGCTCCTGCGTAGGCGTTCGCCGCGATAAACAGCTTGTCCGACACCAGCTTCGTGCCGCCGTACAGATTGACGGGGTTGACCGCCTTGTCCGTAGAGAGCGCCACGACCCTGCGCACACCGCAGTCCAGCGCGGCGTCGATCACGTTCATCGCGCCGTGGATATTCGTCTTGATCGCCTCGTTCGGATTGTACTCACAGGCAGGAACCTGCTTGAGCGCCGCGGCGTGAATGATATAATCCACTCCCTCGCATGCCCGCTTCAGGCGCTCGAGATCGCGCACATCGCCGATAAAAAACCGCAGTCTGTCCTCATATTCCCTGAATTCGTCCGCCATGAGCCACTGTTTGAACTCGTCTCTGGAATAGACGATAATCTTCTTAGGATGATAGTGGGTCAGCACATATCTGGTAAAACATTTGCCAAAGGAACCGGTGCCGCCGGTAACCAGAATCGTTTTATCGTTTAACATGGGAATCTCCTTCCGCTTTCTGTTCGCAAGTTACAGTATACCACTCAATACCCACACATCGCAATATTTTTCCTGAAAGACATGGGTCCTGGACGTCAGCCCCGGATTCGCGGCGAGGATCCTGCCAAGCTGTTCTTCCTCGTCCGCGCCGCGCGCCAGATACACGATCACGCATTCCGCCTCCCGTATCTCGCGGTCCGCAATCGGCTCAACGCTGTCCGCAGCCGCAAAATAGACTTTGGGATAGCGCAGCAGCTCGTCCGTCACATCCCAGACGCACCATTCTTCCCCGGGCCGGTACAGCCACACGACAGGCGTTCCCCGCAGGCCGAATCCGTCGGCAAATTCCGTTTCCTCGCGGTCTTCCGGGTAGAGGAACAGCACGCCTTCCTGCCGATAGGCCGTCAGCACGGCTAAGATACAGACAAGCGACGACAGAACCGCAGCCGCCCGCACCGTCACACGGTGCTTCTTTTGAAGAGACGCCGCCGCCTGCAGACAGCTGCGAAGCACCGCCAAAACCAGAATCACAACGATCCCGTAGATCGGGAGCTGATAGCGGTTGGACGTATCGCCCAGGAGCAGCGCCGTCTTCGACACGGTCAGGAAATATCCTGCCGCGGCCGAAACCAACAGCCAAAAACCCGCGCCGTATCCCGATTCTGTCCGCGAAACGGCGATCTTTCCACCCACCCGTCCGCGGGCGCGGCCCGCCAGCGCTTCGTATAGAACAACCGCCGCATACGCCGCTATGAGCGCGGCAAAAAGCGGCAGGAAATGACCGAATACATATCGGTTCATCAAATCGGCAAAAAAGGCGATCCTTTCTGCGGTATTGGATAAATCCAGAAAGTTCTCCGTCGCCTGCGCTCCCCTCTGTCCGCGAAACATCTGGCCAAGACAGGCGGGATAAGTCGCCCACGCCAGCGCCAGCGCCGCACCCTGGCAAAGACCGTACCTGACACAGTCGCCGGGGCTTTTGCCGCTTCGCAGGATCCACACGCAGAAAGCCGCTCCGATAAAGCACAGAAACACAAGATAATAATACTGCGTCAGGAACCCCAGATAAGTCACAACCGCCATCGCCGCAAGGCTTGTCGGAGAAAGTTTTTTTCTGCCGCCGCAGACGGCGCGCACATGCAGTATCGCACAGAGCAGGACAAACGTCGTCAGCATCTCATACATTCTGATAAAAACCACGCCGCTCATGACGGCGGGGCCGGCTCCCCAGAATGCAGCCGCACAGAGCGCAAAACCTCCGTTCCTGCCCCCGACGGCATATGCCAGATACGCAACCAGGAAGATATTGAGTCCATGAAAGAGCAGATTCACACTCAGGCCGGTCCACTTGGAGAACACATCCGGCACAAACGACGATACCGTATGAAACACCCAGTAGTAGAGCGGCGGGTGCACATCCCACGACTGCACCAGCCTGACCAGACCGTACTGAAACCGCTGATCCGGCAGCACCACGAACTCATTGCGGTAAGTATCCCGCTCCATCCACTGTCCGTCCTCCACATAAAATCCGTTCGTGCGGGCAGTGGAATAATACGTGTAATACTCATCCTCATGAAACCCCTGTTTCTGCGTGCAGAAATAAAAGGCGGCCGCCATCTGCGCCACCCAGAGCAGGGCAAACAGTATGATATATTTTTTTCTCGTCTCCCACCGTTCCATAATCTCCAACCGCCGCTTTGTCCGATTGCGTCAGCGTCTTATCCGCCATGCCATCTTGCCCGCATGCACTCTCCTGACCGTCCTGGGCGCAGCCGTAAACAACAGCAGATACACCCTGTTCTTAGCGCTCAGATAAGGATTGCCCGCGGTGTCCCGCACATGACCGCGAAGATATCGGATAACGCTGCGATAGAATTCTCCCTTCATCTGCGAAATCGGCACGTGAAGCAGATAGTCCAGTCTCTGATACAGATTAAACCGGACCGCGCAGTCGTGCAGCGCCGGATATTCCCTGTCCACCAGTACCTGGACCCTGTCCGCATTGTCCACAATATCCAGAAAAACCCGCGAAAAACTGTCCTGTGTCCGGCTTCTGGTCGTGCTGTTCTGCCGGCAGACCACATGGTAACACTGTCCCGGCAGCATCAGAATGCCATCCGTCTCCCGCAGCATCTCCACTAACAGCCGAAAATCTTCGTTCAAAAGTCCTTCGGGAAACCTGTGCGCCTCGAACAGCCCCCGCCGCACCAGCTTCGTACAGAAGGAACAGTCTCCCCGGTGCAGGAGAAGTTCCCGCAGAAAATCTTCCGCCCCACAGAAGCGCTCGCCGTCAGGCGGCGTACACACATCAGGGAGTCTCCGCCCGGCTTCATCCACCTCGTCTCTCGCAATCTGCACAATGGACGCGCCGCTTTTTGACGCGGCCTCCATCATCCGTCCGTACATATCCGGCTCAATATAATCGTCGCTGTCCACAAAACCGAGATATTCTCCCTCCGCCAGCCGAATCCCCATATTGCGCGCCGAAGATGCGCCGCCGTTCTGTTTGTGGTAAGCACGGACGCGGCAATCCTGTGCCGCCAGCCGATCGCACAGACCGTCCGTACCGTCCGTGGAACCGTCGTCTATAAGAAGTATTTCGAGATTTTCATAAGTCTGCGCACAGACGGAATGTACACACCTCTCCAGACAATCTATGGAATTGTAGACCGGCACGATCACACTGATCTTTGCGCTCATCGCTCTCCTCCGTATCAGGCCGCAGATTACAGCCTGTGCTCCGTCATCGCCCGGTACATGCCGCGCGGACTGATCACCGGCGCTGCGCTGAGAGGCCCCTCCTTCGCCGGAAGGATCTTCCCGTCCGTCAGTCCGCCGGCGAAACGGAGCAGTTCGTCCGCCGCCCGGTCCGCATTCCACACATCGCGAATTGTCTCGTAGGCCGCCCGTCCCATGTGCGCGTACCGCTCCCAGTGCGCGAACAGTTCCAGAACCAGACTCTCCATCTCCCCGTAGCGGCTGCCCGGATAGACCAGCCCGTTTTCTCCGTGTCTGATCAGATAGGGCGCCGCTCCCGCCTGCGCGCTGACCACCTCCACGCAGCCGCTGTTCATACCCTCGTTGACCACGGCTCCCCATCCTTCCAGATGGTTGCTCGTAAACAGATGGATATGACACTGCTCCATCACATCGCGGACTTTTTCGGGCGGCGTGTATCCATAGAACCGAAAGTGTTCCTTCAGGCCGAGATCGTTCACCTCCTGGCGGAGCGTGCGCTCCATCTCGCCGTCCCCCAGCATATGCACAAAAAAATCATACCCCTTTGCGCGGAGCGTCTTGGCCAGCCGCACCGCATACTCCGGATGCTTCAGCGGAATAAATCTGCCCGCCCACACGATATGGAGCGCGCCGTCCTGCGGTTTCATAGCCGCAAACTCTTCCTCGCCGTAAGTGCGAAGCGACGTGAAATATCCCCATCGGAACAGCTTGCCGGGATAGGCGCTGATGAGATGAAAATCCGACGCCGCATACGCGCCCGCACAGAGCATACAGACATTCTGCCGGCGGTATCTGACATGCTCCCGGTATTTCGCTCTAAGCCCGCGCGGAGAGAGCATTCTCCACTGCCCCTCACGGTAAAGCCGCTCACTGACACGCAGCGTAGGCTTCCCGGAGGCCAGCCTCTCCCCGGCGAGATCCTCCCGCTCCGTCCAGCCCAAAAGCGCCACATCGCTTCTCATAATCCTGCGCCGGCATTCGCTCTCCTCCTCATACAGGCATTTCACATAGGGCAGCCTGTGAGCATCCGCATTCCAGCCCATGTCGATCCGTTCCTGCTCCATCGGCATCGTCTGAACGAAAGTAAAATCCGCTCCAAGCCTGCGATACAGCGCGTCGCACAGCGGGATCTGATGATGGTTGATATAGTTGGATGCAAAAGTGAAAGTCATGACAGCATCTCCCGATAAATATGTATCAGGCGGTAATAATTCTGGTCCGCATCATGATTCACCCGGGCATGTTTCCTTGCATTGTCCGAAAAGCGCTCCACGATGGCTTCCTTCGTAAAGATTTCCACAATTCTGTCAGCCAGCGCATCCACGTCGCCCGCCGGATACAGCATACCGTCGCCGCCGTCCGTCAGCAGATTGTGTACGCCTCCCACATCCGCCGCCACGCAGGGAGTGCCGAGCAGCATGGCCTCTCCCAGTGAATTGGGAGAGTTTTCCAGCGCCGAGGGCAGCACAAAGAGATGGCAGCGCAGATACTGCTCCTTCATCTCCTCCGCAGTCAGCCTGCCGAGCATCGTCACGTGCTCCTCCAGCCTGTTTTCCCGGATCAGCTTCCTGAGATATTTGCCATACGACGACAGCTTCAATCTGTCCTGAAAAGCAGCCGCCTCTATGATATTGCTCCCCGCCACATAGACGTGCACATCAGGGAACTGCTCCCGCACTTTCGGGAGCGCCCGCAGGAGATAATGAAAACCTTTCAGCGGATAATCTCCCTGACTCAGAAAGATGCTGTGCGGCTCGCACGCCGCCCTCTTCCATCTGTCATGATAGAAGATTCCCCTGAGCGTCTCATTGAGATAGTGATATTTGGCGGACGGGTTGATCCTTGCAGTCTGTTCGCGGTCAAAATCCGTCCTGCCGGCAATATGCCCCGCCATGAGCAGCGCCGATTTTTCATGTTCCCCGCGCTTCCTGAATTTCTTCTGCTGCTGTTTCAGCCCGTCTTCCCTGATACGGTCGCGAAGCGTCATCTGTCTCTGTACCTTTGCGGGCAGATCCGCCATGTACTCTTCCGCTATGACGCTGCACAATCCCTGTATGCCGACCAGCGTTCTGTCGGATCTTCCGTATGCTTTAATACAGGCGAGCGCATGCGGGAACTCCGTTCCGAACACATGCAGAATATCCGGTGCAAAATCAGCCAATATCTCCGCAAACCGCTTTTCCAGTGTCTCGTCGTAAACCTCCGGCGTATCGAGATTTTCCCGGAAACCGTAACAGCGGCAGGACACGTTCTCCCCGAGCTGCATGGTTCTCTGCAGTTCCCCGAGATCCTCTCCGACAGGAAACGCGATGCCGAGTTCGATTCGATTATGTCCCTGCTCCTGCGCGACGCGGTCCAGCAGACCGCTCAGCCAGCCCTCCCGGCTGCTGTAGGTAACTCCAAGCTGCCTGGCAATCGCCGGAAGCATAATATTGCATACCCATAGTACCTTCATAGTTTCCTCCATCTTTGCTCACTGATACAGTTTTCTCTTGATCGTCTGGTAGATACCCGCCGTGGCCGGATTGCGCGCAAGCCTTGTCCTGAGCGGCGCGAGAGTCAGCAGCATAACCAGCCTGTATTTCCACAGCTTACCCGCGGGCAGATACCTTCCCGTAATCTCCCGATGCTCCTGCCTCGCCTTTCTCTCGTTCTCTTTCGTCTCGGAAAAACCTCCGCCCTCATAGCGCGTCACGGTGACCGGCATATACGCCGTTTTGGCGTCTCCCCTGTAATAGCACCAGAGGAAGTGCTCATAGTCTGCGCGCACCTCGTAGGAGATGTCAAACCCCCGCTCCCGCATCAGCGCTGCGTCGTAGAAACATGCCTGATGGCAGGGCAGATTGCGGTAACAGGCAAAATCATCAATCACCGGATTCGACTGCACCAAGGCGCCGGTTCTGCACTCATAGACGTTGCCGTAATAAATACAGCGCTTCTTCCCGGCGGCGTTCTGCCGGTCAATCTGCGCTCTCACCCGCCCGAGCACCTCCGCGTCATAGAAACAGTCCCCGCAGTTCAGAAAGAATACATACCGTCCCCGCACATACCGCACGGCCTGATTCATGGCGTCGTAGATTCCCGCATCCCTGCAGCTGTAGACTCTGACGCGTTCCCGGAACGCGTCGTCCTGCGCATAATCCGCCAGATACGCTTTGGTCGCCTCATCCGCAGACTCTCCGTCCTTGATGATAACTTCATAGTCCCGATCCGTCTGGCTCCGAATGCTCTCCATCGTCTCATGCAGTTTTTCTCCCGCGTTCAGGCACACGATGATGATGCTGAAAGTCATATTCTCATTTTCCCTTTCCGCGCCGCAGGACATCGCCGTGCAGACGCGCAGCCGCCGGCCTTTCGTCAGCTTACATCGGACAGAATGTTGACCATGTCGTTAAAGAAAAACGTCCGGTATGGCAGAATTAAAACGCCGTCGTCGCCGGCGCGGCTCATATAGACGATAAAATAGCAGACCGCAGCCAGAAGAACGCCCAGCCGCAGCAGCTTCCCCAGGCGTTCGCCGCCCGTTCTGCGAAGCAGCATCGGCAAAAACAGAATATGGCTGACCGTCAGGTAATATCCGATGCGCGATATGATCGGCAAAAAAGAGCAGAACACATACAGCGCGAGCGCTCCCAGATCCAGATAGAAAAAGAACCAAAAACGCCGCTCGTCATCGGCGTCCGCCGCGGGCGCCTTTCCGCGCTTCTGCAGCCATCGCACCAAACCCGCCAGAGTCAGCACCGCCAGGCATCTCACGATATTGATATAACTTGTCCCGCCTTCCAGATACTCCGTATTCTCATAGGTCGGATACAGGAATACCACTACTTTCAGATAAAAATCCTGAAAGAAGAGAAACGTCGTACAAAACAGTCCCGCCAGAACCAGCTGCCACTTTTTCCAGCGAAGCGACGCCAGAAAATAGAGCGGTATTACCACCAGAAGCGACTTATGGAATGTCGAACCGAGCAGAATCAATACCAGAAATCTGCCCCACTGCCCGCGCAGTACGAACTTCATGGAATACAGCGCGACCGCCAGCGCCAGATAATAGCGCACCGTACTGAAAGTCTGGAAATAATATCCCAGCGCCATAAACAGGAAAAAGGTGAGCGGGAAGTCGTCGCTCTGCTCATACATCGCCCGCATAAACAGCCAGACTGTAACAAACGCGTACACCGCAAACACGAGAAGATAATTCTCAAATCCCGACAGCCCGTAAATCAGCCTGACCAGCAGATTAAAGCCGATCTCCGTCGGCACATAGGCGTTGCAGTTGACAAGATGCATGAACTCCACATATTTTGCATAGTCATTCCCAACGTTCAGCCTGCACGCCGACAGCCCAAACAGAAGCAGGAAGACCGCAGACAGGCAGATCCGATTGTACATCTGCTGCCTGGTTGTCCTATATGGTTGTGTGGCCGGGTGGTTGTCCACCCTCCCCGCAAGCAGCACTGAAAGCGCCGCCACTGTAATATACAGAATCATTGGCCGCCGCTGTCCTTTCCGCCGCCCCGTCTGGCCTCCCGCACGCCGTCCCGCATCAGCGCGTACGCGCGGCTTACCGGAATCTCCACGCACATCTGCCGTCTGTGAGCCAGCAGAAAGCGGCAGGAAAGCGGCAGAGCCAGACGCCCGTACAGGTAATGGTACAGCACGCCCCTGTCACGGAAAAATTTCTCGTGATAACCGCTGAACCAGGTAGATTTTCTCTCCGTCTCCTCCCCGATGCAGGCCGTGTGGGCATAGATCCTCAGTCCGGCCCGCAGACAGTCCCGCAGAAAAAGGCTGTCCTCCCCGTTGCTGTATCTTGCCCCGCCGCCAAAAAGCAGCGAATAATGCGCGTTGGCGCGCCGCAGCGCCCCAAGCCTGGCCGTGATGCTGTACGCCGGATACCGCCCGTAATTGCGGCGGTTGATCCTGTGGATGTCCTCGTTCCAGTAAGTCCGCCTGGCAGGCGCCACCCTGACGTTGAAGAGAATCATATCCGCATCGGGCAGCTGTCCATACGCCTCCGCGATCTGTGCCTCATAATCCTCCGACAACACAATATCCTCGTCTGAAAAGAGACAGATATCGCCGCTCGCATGCAGAAGCGCGGTATTACGGCTCAGTCCCACACCCCGCTCCGGCATGGAAAATACCTGTATTCTGCGATCTTTTTTCCCGCTCTGTCCGCCGCCGGCTTCCCGCCACTCCCGATAACCGTACCGGTCGCACTGGTTCACGATGACTGCGGAAGTCCCTATCCGCATCCGCCTCTCCAGCGCCTCGGCGTCCTGCTCCACCGCCGACACCAGCACCTGTATGTTCAAAGGTGATTGTAATACCATCGCAAAAACCTCACATCAGCATCTTTGATCGTCACACCGACCACATTGCAGTCCTGCAGCGCCAGACGTTCCAGCTCGTAAGCGAGTTTTGCCCGGTCCAGCCTGCCGTAAGGAAGCTCCAGCAGAACGCCGTCCGCCTGCCGCAGTCTGTCAAACAGCGCTTCCTCCGCACCCGCCTCTCCCGGAACATAGCGCTCCAGTCTGCCCGTCTTCTGTTCCAGATAAGCCCGGTTTTTCTCCGTGTCTTCCGCAAGACGCTCTCCTATCGCTCCCCGCGTTTCCCCAGCCGGCAGATATCCCACAAAAGGCAGATCTGTCACGCTCTTCAAATCTCCAGCCACATAGATGCCGTCATCCAGCACATACCACAGCGCCATACCCAGAAGCACCGCTGCAAAGGCGAGCAGAACGCCCAAAAGCACCGCCTGAAACAATCGGTCATCAACCACGAGCAGTCTGGCGGAATCCTCCTGAATAACCTCGATATCCCGAAACTCCCTGGCCTGCTCGCCAAGCGTCACCAGCGCCTTGTCCACCGCATGGAGGAACGTTTCCGTCTTCGCCGGATCATCGGTAGTGACCGTGACCGTCAAAAGCCGCAGATCCGAGAGGATCGTAGCGCTCACGGCCTCCCTCACTTCCTCTGCGGTAAAATCATGGGAAAGATTTTCCAAAGTCTCGTCCATAATACGCGAGGTGGCGATGAGGTCGTTCCAGGTATATCCATTGTACGCCTGGTATACCTCTCCCGTCTCGTCCGGCGCGAAATTCAGGTACACCTTGGAAAAGGCCTGATACTCCCGGTTGGGCGAAATCACCGTGTGATAGAACAGATAGACTCCGCCTCCCAGCAAGCCCCCGGCCACCGACAAAACCAGAAGCAGCCAGAGCTTTTTCAGCAGAAAAAGAATCAGCTTTTTTAAGTCCATCCCCTCTGTCTTGTCATACATCACCGTCTTCATTTGGTCTCCTTCATCGCCGTGGTCTGCGTACTGTCCACGCCCTCCGTGCTCTCCGGCTTGATCAGAATCTTCAATGTCAGCAGCATCAGCTTCAGATCCAGCCACACGGAATACTGCTCGATATAGGTCAAATCCAGTTTCAGTTTGTCGTACGGCGTGGTGTTATACTTGCCATACACCTGCGCATATCCCGCCAATCCGGCTTTCACTCTTGTCCGAAAAGCAAATTCCGGCATCTCCTCCATATATCTGTCTATGATCTCGGGCCGCTCCGGCCTGGGACCGATAAAGGACATATCGCCCTTCAGGATATTTAACAGCTGCGGAAGTTCATCGATCCTGGTCGCACGGATGAATCTGCCGATGGGCGTGATGCGCGGATCATTCTTGGCCGCGAGTCTCGCCACGCCGTCCTTCTCCGCATTTACTTCCATGCTTCTGAACTTCAAAATAGAGAATTCGCGGCGGCCTATGGTACATCTGATCTGTTTGTAGAATACCGGTCCGCCGTCGTATGCCTTGATGGCAATCGCCGCAAGCAGCATAACGGGCGACGCAATGACGAGCAGGAGCAGGGAACAGACCAGATCGATCAGTCTCTTGGCAATCCGCTGCTCTATCTTGAGCGCATACTCTCTCGTCAGATAGATCGGCGTGTCGAAGAGATGGAGCTGATCCGCCCCTTTCACCAGAACGTCCGATATCTTCGGCATCATATATACGCGTATGGAGCGGCTGTAACAGTATTTCAGCAGATAATTGCGGTCCGCCACCGGAATATCCCACAGCACAACCGCGCCGTAGCCGTTCATGATCTCCTTCCTGACGGCCTCCACGCCTTCCGAAATATTCATACTCTTGCTGATTTTGTATTTTTCCCTGCGGGACTTAAATTTCTCCACAATATCGTCGATAGGGCGCTCCCCATGGACGATCAGGATATCGCGCGGCGGAAAAACCCTGTAATAGAAAGTGTTGCACACAAACACCCACAAGACAGAAAACAGCGTCTGTATAAGCATCGTCAGCGCGATCGGCCTGACTTTTACAACCCAGTTTGCCAGCAGAGAAATCTGAAAATAGGAGATAACATTGGCAAACAGCAGCGCAAAAAATTCCGAGACAAACACATCCGTCGGCTTCAGATAACCTATTTTCAGTACGCCGTAAGTGCTTGCGAAGAAAAAGAGCAGCACGAAATAGATCAAAATAATGAGAACATGTCCTCTGAAGAAAAAATTTGCCTTGCCGTGAAGCTTCAGATACGGATAGTACTCTTCAAACCAGAAGTATGCATAGATCGCCGTATGAAAGAGAAGTCCGATGAAAGACAGCTGCAATATGATAAATCTTTTCAGCGTTTCTATCCGCTTCATAACCACACCTCATCCAAAACCGCAGGGCTAAAGCCGTCTGACGGTCGCTCTGAACGCCCACAGGATAAAATAACGCGCGCTGGAGAGCACGGATAATTTCTCCCGCCGGCGGTACAGCGCCCAAATACGCCTCATCGCCGCAAATTTATTGGAGGACAGGGAACCCGGCGGCCGGCGGTAAATCGCCAGCGTCTCATCCAGACCGCAGGCCGTATAGCCCGCGCGCAGGATCTGCCACCATGTAGCCGTATCTTCGCTCTCCACGTCGGGCATATACATCAGTTCCTCGGGAATACGCTCTCTGTCCAACAGCACCGTCGTGGTAAATATGATCGTCCGTGACAGCGCCTTTCTGTATCCCAGCTCCGGCGGCACATGAACAACTTTTCCCGTCGGTCTCGCGTTCTCGTCCCCGAACTCATACGCCGTAAAGACAAACCCCGCCTGCCTGTCCTGCATAAAGCGAAGCTCCAGCTCCAGTTTTCGCGGCAGCCACACGTCGTCGGCGTCCAGAAAGGCGATGTACCTCCCGCGCGCCATACCAAGACCGGTGTTGCGCGCTGCCGCGGCGCCCCCGTTCTCCCGCCTGCCTGCCAGCACAATCCGCCGTCCCGTACCGTCGGTATACTCCTGCGCAGAACAAACCTCTCCTGTCGGCCCCTGCGCGCCGCCACATTCCTCAGCACACAGATCCCGCCGTTCATATCTGTCGAGGACGCGGCGGATCACTGCCGCGCTGCCGTCGGGCGAGCAGTCATCTATCAACAACAATTCCCAGTTCCTGTATGTCTGGCTTATCACCATCGCTATCGTCTCGGCAATATAGGTTTCCGCCCGGTATACCGGCACGATAATACTGACCAAATCAGACATCTAAAAGTCCTCTTTCACAAGATAGATCGGCCTTTTCTTCACTTCCATGTAAGTCTTGGACAAATACTGTCCCAGTATTCCCAGACAAAACAGCTGCACGCCGCTGACCAGCAGAATGATGCACACAAGAGAAGGCCAGCCGGACGTCGGATCTCCGAACAGCAGCGTCCTTGCGATGATAAAGATAATCATGGCAAAAGCGAGCACGCAGAAGAGCGTTCCCATCACCACCGCTATGGTGAGCGGAGCCGTAGAAAAGGCAACAATCCCTTCCAGCGAATAGAGGAACAGCTTCCAGAACGACCACTTCGTCTCTCCCTTCCTGCGCTCCACGTTCTCGTATTCCAGCCACTTCGTCTCATAGCCGACCCAGCCGAAAATCCCCTTGGTAAAACGGTTATACTCCGTCATGGCAAGAATCGCATCCACGACCTGTCTGGTCATCAGCCTGTAGTCTCTCGCCCCGTCCACAATTTCTGTCCTGGATATTCTGTTCATGAGCCGGTAGAACATTCTGGCAAAGAAAGAGCGGAGAACCGGCTCGCCCTTTCTCGTGACGCGCCGCGTCGCCACGGAATCATACCCCGCCTCAATATAACCGTACATCTCGGGAAGCAGGGATGGCGGATCCTGCAGATCGGCGTCCATCAGTACGACCAGATCGCCTTTTGCCTTCTGCAGCCCGGCATAGATGGCGGCTTCCTTGCCGAAGTTCCTGGAAAAAGACACCAGATGCACCCTTGCATCCTCGTCGCGCAGTTTTCTGACTTCCTCCGCCGTCTTATCCCTGGAGCCGTCGTCTATATACAGCAGTTCCACCTCTATCTCATTGTTTTGGAAAAATGCGGCATTTTTAAACAATTCGTCATAAAAATCCCTCACATTTTCTTCCTCGTTATAGCAAGGCACTATCACACTGAGCAATTTCATGCGCACAACCGCACCTTTCCTGTCGATATGGATATTGAATATTCTATCATATCTGAACAAAAAAAGGAAGAGACGTATCTCTTCCCTTTCCGGCGGTCATATCAAACCGTATTTCAGACGTATATGATCCGCCACCGCCGCAATATACTCACTGTTTGTAGGGCGGCTGTACTCGCTTGAATTGCAATAGCCAAACAGCTGCTCGAACAGCGCGCTGTTTCCCCGTTCCCATGACACCTCGATCGCGTTCCTGATCGCGCGTTCAATTTTTTGATCCGTGGTCTTATACAGCCTGGCCAGATCCGGATACAGGAGCTTCGTAACGCTGCCGACCAGCTCCATGTCTTCCGCGCACATTTCCACCGCGCTTCTCAGGTACTGATAGCCCCTCAAATGCGCAGGGATACCCAGCTCCAGCATGAACTCGGAAATGGCCCGTTCCAGCTCCTGCCCGGACAAAACACTCTCTTGTAACATTCCCTTTTACTCCTTTTGCGCATCACATTATGTATGTAGTTTTATGGTATAATTTTATCATAGCAGACAAGCCGGGCTGTGTAAATTGTAAGTTATCGCCTGCCGGACGCCGGGATCAGAGTCTCGCGCAGTCCACGTTGTCCCTGAACCAGTCATACGCGAGGCGGACGCCTTCCTCCAGCTCTACCTTGTGCCGCCAGCCCAGACCGTGAAGTTTGGTAACGTCCGTCAGCTTGCGGGGCGTTCCGTCGGGCATATCCTGATTCCACACAATCTCGCCCTGATATCCGACAACCCTCTGTACCGTCTCTGCCAGCTCTTTGATAGTCACTTCCCGGCCGGTCCCTATGTTCACATGCTGCTCTCCGCTGTAATTCTCCAGCAGGAATACGCATGCGTCCGCCATGTCGTCCACATAGAGAAATTCCCTGAGCGGCGTACCGGTTCCCCACAGCTCCACCGTCGAAGCGCCGCTCATCTTGGCCTCGTGAAACTTACGGATCATCGCAGGCATGACATGAGAGCCGGACAGATCGTAATTGTCATGAGGACCGTACAGGTTGGTCGGCATACAGCTGATAAAATCATCCCCATACTGCCTCTTATAGAATTTGCACATTTCCAGCCCGGAAATTTTGGCGATGGCATACGCCTCATTCGTCTCCTCCAGCGGACCGGTCAGCAGCGCGTCCTCCGGGATCGGCTGCGGCGCCATTCGCGGATAGATGCATGTGCTCCCCAGAAACAGCAGCTTTTTCACATGATAATCGTGACAGCATTTGATCACATTGCACTGGATCTGCATATTCTCATAGGCGAACTCCGCAGGCGTCGTATTATTCGCATTGATGCCGCCCACCTTGGCCGCGGCCAGCACCACCGCATCGGGCCGCTCCGACTCAAAGAAATCCCTGACAGCCTGCTGATTTGTCAGGTCAAGCTCCCTGTGCGTCCTCCCGATGACGTTCGTATATCCCTTTGCTTCCAGATTGCGCACAATCGCGCTGCCGACCAGCCCTCTGTGTCCGGCCACATAAATTTTGTCCGTAAAACCGATTCCTTTGGCATTCGCCTGCTTTGATGCTCCGCTCATTTTCTCTCTCCGTTTCCGAGGTTTTTCCTCTTTTTATTCTTTTCGGCTGTCTGCCGCCCGAAACCCGTCCCCGACGTCCTCTCCCAAAAACTGCAGATCCGCTTTGGCCGGAGCGGACGGGAAACTCTCATACCCGACCCGGTCTCCCTCTGCGGAATAATAGAAAGTCACGCCATGAATCTCATAGGGAACCGTCTCGTAATTGTCATAATCTTTCTGCACAAGCCAGTAATCGTTCACATAGGAAACCGCCGTTTCCCTGCACAGCGCAATCCCCTTGTACAATAGCAGGAAAACTACCGCCGCCGTTAGCGCCCGATCCGCTGCAAGCCGCCGCGCTGCGGCTTTTTCCTCCGTACCGCTCTCCCAGGTCCGACGCACGGCGTCCCAGATTCCGCCGAACACCACCGCCGGCGTCAGATACACCCAGACGCAGCCATACCGCATCAGCGGGGAAGTGCAAAGCCAGAACAAAAAAGACGCCGCTACCGTGATCTGCACCGGAAGATATCGGAAATCCCCGCGCCGCAATTTACCCCCCCCCACAAAGTACAGGAGCAGAACGCCGATCGACAGAACGGCCAGCAGTACAAGCAGCTTATCGCTCGCCTCCAGCGTGCCAAACCAGCCGGGCAGCCATCCGCTCACCGGCATATCATACCTGGTCACATCCGTGTAACCCCTGCCCCAGACCTGTATCTCACGCGCGTCGTAATCCGCCGCGCCCCTGGGTATCTTCCACGGCACATCGAACAGATCAATCTGTGTAAAAGGGTAAACCACCCATCCCGATATCAGCACATTCCTGATCAGAAACGGCAGAACCGTCACCACTCCCAGCGCCAGGTACAGCATAATCTCTTTCACACGCCTGTCCCTGAGCAGACGGTACGCCGGACAAACCGTCAAAAACAAAATCAGAGCCGCCGACAGCTTGACGGTCATGAGGAACACCCCCAGCACACACAGCATCGCATAGGGCATACTCTCCCCAACGTCTTCCTCCGTCAGATCCAGCCACCGTATCACAAGATAAAAGGCCGTCAACACCATGAAATAATCCGAGGCGGGAGAAATCATCTCATCGAAGAGATTCACGAGATAATATACGCACATCACCCGCGCGAAATCACTGGCCCGCAGTCTTCTCCTCGAGATCGATCCGCCCAGTTCCAGACAGACGACCGCCAGCAGATACGCCAGCCATCCGGCGGCGCAGTGATAGGACTGCCCGCCGAGGAACGCCATACTGTACAGAGCCGACAGCGCGAAAGAGGAACTGTTATACGCCAGCCTGCAGTGCAGATTGCCCAATCCCTTTACAACGCCGTACTCTTCAATCCACCGGATACTCTGCGCATGATACAGTCCAGTATCATAGTGGATGATCCCTCTGGAAGTCCCGTAGGCAAACAGCAAAAAGAGGAAGAGCATGACGAGCGCCTTTCCTCTTTTCCCCGATCGCTTTTCTCGTATATCGCCGCATAGGCCGCACAGCATTCTGCCGAGTCTGTGTCTGTCAAACCATGCCGCCAAAACCGCCGCAAGACACAGAAGCAGATTCGCCGCCATCCCGACGCGTCCCAGCAGACTGAAGAACTGCGCATACACCGTCACGGCGGCAAGACCGCACATCAAAAAGCTGTCCATATGCCTGACGCGATATGGGATGACGCGCGTGAGCGCAGCCAGTATTCCGTATCCGACGAGAAAGGTGGTCAGAAACATATATATCCATATGACGATCACTGACAGCATCGACGTCTATGCCTCTCTCTTTTCCCTCACTGCCTGCTCTTCTTATATTCCTCGCAGCTCATGCCTGCAATCTCCCGCAGATCGGAATCCATCATCATGGCCACCAGTCCTCTGAAATCCACATCGCGCTTCCAGCCCAGCGTCCGTTCCGCCTTCTCGCAGTTACCCCAGAGGAATTCCACTTCTGCCGGACGATAAAACTCCGGATTGACGTCAACCAACAGCCTGCCGCTCGCCGCGTCATACCCCTTCTCGTTGATGCCGGTTCCCTCCCAGCGGACCGCAATGCCAAGCTCGCCAAAGGCAGCCTCCACAAATTCCCTGACCGTATGCGTCTCGTTGGTTGCCAGCACATAGTCGTCAGGCGCGTCCTGCTGCAGCATCAGCCACATGCCCCGCACATAATCGCCGGCGAACCCCCAGTCCCTCTTAGCATTCATATTTCCGAGAGACAGCTTGTCCTGCTTGCCGGCCACGATATTCGCGATCGCCAGCGTAATCTTTCTCGTGACGAAATTCTCCCCGCGCCTCGGCGACTCATGGTTGAAGAGAATGCCGTTGCAGGCAAACATGTTATAGGATTCTCTATAATTGACCGTAATCCAGTAGGAATACAGCTTGGCCGCGCCGTAGGGGCTCTTAGGATAAAAAGGCGTCTTCTCACTCTGCGGAGCCGTCTCGGGAATCCCGCCAAACAGCTCGGAAGTAGACGCCTGATAGAATCTGCACGCGCCCCCGTTCACACGGATCGCCTCCAACAGCTTCAGCGTGCTCACGCCGGTCGCCTCCGCCGTGTATTCCGGCACTTCAAAAGACACGCCCACATGGGACTGCGCGGCCAGATTATACACCTCCGCGGGCCGGATATCCGCGATCAGCCTCATCAGGTTGCTGGAGTCCGTCGTGTCCGCAAAATGCAGGAAAAATTTCACCTTATAGTAGTCGGAATTGATGAGATGATCTATTCTCGCCGTATTGGAAATGCTGTGCCGCCGGATCAGACCGTGCACCTCATATCCTTTCTCCAGCAGAAATTCCGCCAGATAAGAGCCGTCCTGTCCCGTAATACCTGTGATCAACGCTGTTTTCTGCATATCGCAACAATTTCCTTTCTCGTACATTGTCTGTCTTTGCCCCATTAAGGCCGCCAGCACTTTGCGGCTTCATTTTCTCACAAAAATGCGGTTCTGTAAAGCCATTCCGCGATCTGTCCGCCGTTTTGCCGCCGTCGTCACGGCATGTCCTTCAGATACTCCGCAATAGCGTCGTGCCAATCCGCAAACATGAAATCCGTCGTCATCCTGAACATATAATTCTCAAGAATCGAGTATGCGGGACGCTTGACAGCCGCGCCATACTCCTCGGATGTGATCGGCTCAACGACCGTTTTCTTCCCTGCCAGCCGGAAGATTTCCTCCGCAAACTGCGCCCAGCTGCAGTCTCCCTCACAGGTTCCATGAAACAGACCGTAATTCTCCGTCGGGAGCAGATATGCGATCGCTCTGGCAAGTTCCGCCGCGCTTGTGGGCGAACCGACCTGATCTCTTACCACCCGGACTCTGTCATTCGTCTGAGCAAGGCGCAGCATCGTCTTCACAAAATTCTTGCCGTCGCCGTACAACCATGCTGTCCGCACAATAAAATGTCTCTCGCCAAACTCCCTGACAAAATTTTCCCCGGCAAGTTTGGTCCTGCCATATGCCCCCTGAGGTCCCGTCGGATCCGTCTCCCGATACGGCCTCGTCCCGCTGCCGTCAAAGACATAGTCCGTGGAGACATGAACGAGTTTCGCCCCCGTCTCGCTTGCGGCAATACTCAGATTCCTCGCGCCAACCGCGTTGATACGGAATGCCAGATCCTCTTCCTGCTCGCACTTCTCCACCGCGGTATAGGCCGCGCAGTTGATAATCGCATACGGTCTGACCTCTCTGACGAAGGCCATAACCTGTCCCACGTCCGTGATGTCCAATTCCCCCACATCCGTATTGATCAGTTCATACTCTGTGCTGTCCGCATACTGCAGATTGACGGCCCGCCCCAGCTGTCCGTTCGCACCCGTAACAATCAGTTTCTTCATGCTTTCCTCTCCTCTGCCGCAATTTGCCGCTGTATTTCCACTTTTTATAATAATCTTATCATACATCCTGTCGCGAAATTATGCAATTACAATGTGTCCGCGCCGCTATGCACATTTCCAAACTTAATATATTATATTTCTGACATTTTGTGAATTTTTTCAATTTTTTTCTAGTGACTCTCTCTTCCGCTTATGGTATACTAGGAAAGGTTAGGTTATTCTCTAACTATAAGTAGCAAAAGGAAAGAGAGGATTAGAAATGAAAAGATTGCAAGCGCTTTCTCTTGTAGCCTTGTCTTCTACTCTTCTATTGTTTGGTTGTGGTAAAAAGGAAGAAGAAATGGTCGTGGAGCCTGTCGTAGAACAGGTCATCGATGACATAAGCGAACCAGAAGAAGAGACGGAAGATACGGAGACGGAAGTTGACGAAGATACGCCTCCGGAGGAAGGCATGGTCCGCAGCCGTATCACAAACGAATGGGTCGACGAGGAAGTCAACAACACCCGGCCGATCACCGTCATGATTCCGAACACAAAGACGGCGGCTCAATACGGCATTTCCCAGGCGGACGTCCTGTACGAATGCAACGTCGAGGGCAGCATCACCAGACTGATGGCTCTTTTCCAGGACTGGCGCAATTTTGACAGACTCGGAAATGTGAGAAGCTGCCGCGATTATTATATATACTGGTCCTTTGAGTGGGATGCTTTCTACATTCATTTCGGCGGTCCTTTCTACATAGACGAGGTAATCAACCGTCCGGACACGGAAGACATCGACGGTTTGTCCAGCAGTAATTTCTGGCGTGCCGATGACACCAGCAACTCCACCGATAATGCTTATGTAGATACCAAGGGTATCCTGGCAGATATCGACAAGCTGGGCTACGACTTAGAGTATCGTGACGGCTATTCCGATGAACAGCATTACAAGTTTGCTCCCTCCGGCGAGCCCAATACTCTGGAGCAGTACAGCGACGCCATCACCGCCAACAAGATCGATATGTCCCCCACCTATCCGCTGACAAACTGTTATTTCGTATATAACACGGAGACGGGGTTATATGACCGATTCCAGCATCTGTCCGGCACAGCCGACGGTCCGCACACGGATAAGGCAAACGGCAAACAGCTGGCGTTCAAAAACATCCTGATTCAGAATACTTACTATGAGGTCCGCGATGAAAAAGGGTATCTCGCATTCCAGTGCCACGATACGACCCGCGACGGATGGTTCTTCACCAACGGCAGGGGCATCCATGTGAACTGGGAGAAGACGGCAGATTACAGCGCTACAAGATACTATGACGACGAGGGCAATGAGATCGAACTGAACACCGGCAAGACGATGGTCTGCATCGTTGAGGACGGCGATTCCTTCCTGGTAGATGATGTGAAAGTCGGCGGAACCAATTAATCAGATCAATACTGATACGCGAAAAGGCGGAGAGCGATATGTTCTCCGCCTTTGTTATTTTAATTAAACCGTCAAAATCCACCAGCCCGTCCCGTAAAGTAACACTCTGCCGTATCAAAATCCTGGTAGGCATCCAGCTGTTTTGAAATTGTCGCCCCGGGCTTGATTTCACTGTCGCCATCCGTTACATAGGCAGACTCATAATAGACTATATTTCCTCCGGCGTCAAAAAACAACGCATATGCCTCTACGAATTGCGCGGCCTCGCCGCCGTTATTCGTTACAGAGACAACCACATTTCTATCATTAATATTCTGCACAATATCCAGTTCGCTTAAAACGGCGTCATAATACGGATCGTCATCATATCCCATACTATAGTCAACATGATCTATTCCTGTCACGGCATTAAAATAGAAACTTGCTATAGACTGTTCATCCGGCCCGAGCACATCTATAGAACTGCTGTCAGCGCCTATGACATTGCCTCCTGCATCGTAGGCCGTCATATTGATGTCAATGCCGACCGTTTCCGCGCTGTTGTTCGTGATTACAAGAAAATACATGCTATCTCCGATACTGTTTTCATAACTGTATTCCTTCACGGCAAAATCACTGTCTGACACGGCGCCGGATGTCACGGATGCCTCTCCGTCTGATCTCCCTGTCAAAAAGCACTCCACATGATCAAATGATTCATATGCATCCAACTGTGCCGACAAAGACGCCCCCGGCTTGATCTCGCTGTCACCATCTGTCAGATAAGCGGAATTATAAGAAACAATATTTCCTCCCGCATCAAAAAACAGCGCATACGCCTCTACAAACTGCGCATTGACATCCCCCTGATTCGTCGCCACGACCGTAAGATTATTATCGTTGATCGTCTGTTCCAGACTGAGGTTTGCAAGTACGGGCGTATAGTATGTATCCGTATCATAACTGAGTGAACAGTCCACCCTGTCGATCCCTTCCACACTGTCAAAATAAAATACAATCAAACTGCTCTCATCCGGCCCGAGTACTTCAATACTTCCCGTCGCCGCACCAACCACATTACCGCCAGCGTCATATGCTGTTGCATTGCCGTCTATTGAAACAGGAACATCGGCGTGACTGCTTACAATGTAAAAGTAAAGAGAATCTCCGATCGAGTTTTCATATAAATACCCGATCTTATCAAATTCCTCATCGGAGACAGCCGCATTAGATGCAGAAGCGGCCTGTACACGGTTATCTACGACAACGGTGTTCGCACCCGCATTCTCCTTTTGGCCGGTCTCACTGGACGTTCTGTTATCCCTAAGCGCAATATTCTGCGAAGTTGAATCTGACGCTGTCTGACATCCTGTCAACAAAACCGCCGCCAGCAGCGCCATCAAAAAATTTTTTCTCATCGCAATCACCTCTTTATACTCTTCCAGATGTTATCAGAAATCCAATACCGGACAACAATGCGGCAAGCGCTCCTACGATACACGCAATGCCGATATCACCAAACATCATGAATCCCATCAAAATCCCCACAACACCCAGCACAATCAGCAAAATACCTATTACTTTCATTTCTCTTCCTCCTTGTTGTTTATATTTTAATGTGCCTAATCCTGAAGTCCGCTTGTCTTGAGTGGTTTCATTCCGTTTTTCTTCAGGAGCGCATTAACTTCTATAATACTGCCCGGACGCTCGTTAAAAATAATCATCAGCAGCGCATCCCTGGGAATCTTGGCATACAGCGGCGGCATTTCATATTTTTTAAGCACCTCCTGCGTCTCGGCAAGAGAGAACTCAGCCGCATAACAGATGCGCAGGATAATATCCCTCTGCCGGGTCCTTTTTTCACCCGATAACAGTTTATATCCGTACCGTTCCGGGATATCGGCCTTCAGAAAAACATTTTGCTGCGTAATCTCCTTATGTTTTAACAAATCCTTGACATAGGTAGAAAAAGCATCCGAATCGGTGATCATACTTTTTTGATTTTCTTTACAAAAAGTGTCAAAATCTCTGACATGCGTGCTGCCGAGTACATTTTCGAGCTCCTGCGTACTTTTATCGTTCATTTCTGATCTCCAATCTGGTAAAATATTCACGAAGGCATTAAGCCCTGCGAATCTGTCGTGTGACAAAATGTCTGCTTGCAGATCTATATTTGAAAGAGGCATAAACATGAATGAAAGTTCCCGTCCCAACCTATCCTGTTACAAAACCATCGCCGCGATCAATGAGGAACACGGCGTCACCTTGGTGCAGCACCAGGACACGCGAAAAATATATGTCAAAAAAATTCTAACCGTATATAACAAACAGATCTATCAATATCTGTATTCGCACAAGATAAGCGGAATCCCACGCATTATAGATCTCTGCGAAGAGAACGGATATCTGACGGTCATAGAGGAATACGTATCCGGCCTCTCTCTGCAGGAAAAAATTGATACGAGAGAGCTCTCTTTTACATCTGTAATTCACTATATGCGCGAACTATGCGATATCCTGGAAAAGCTGCACGCTCTCAATCCGCCGATTGTGCACCGCGATATCAAGCCGTCCAACATCCTGGTCACAGACCATGAACATATCGTATTGCTGGACTTCAATGCCGCCAAATATTTTACCGATGCCAGCACCTCCGATACGATTCTGCTGGGGACGAAGGGCTATGCAGCCCCGGAACAATACGGCTTCGGTTCATCCACGCCGCAGACCGATATCTATGCGATGGGGATTTTGCTCAGAGAACTGTCCCGAGCGCTGCCTGAACCGGCAGAACGCTTCTCGTCCATCATTGACCGCTGCACCAGACTGGAACCGACCGAGCGTTATCGATCGGCCGCAGACCTCCGGTGTGCGCTGGACCTTATCGCTCCCGCCTCCGCCGCCGTATCTGCGCCGGCCGCCTTACAAAATTCCTATGCTATTCCCGGATTCAGAACCGGAAAACCCTGGAAAATGCTCGTCGCCACAGTCTCCTATCTCTTCCTGGGATGGACAGCTCTGACGCTGGACGTCAAAGACGTCAGCGTACCGGCGCTGTGGCTGGAACGTTTTTTCTGCCTTGTCACGATGCTGACCATCGTGCTTTTTTCATGCAACTATCGCAATATACAGGAGCATCTTCCGCTGTGCAGACATCAGAATCGTATTCTGCGCTGTGCAGGCATCGTCTTATGGGATACTTTTGCAGCCCTGTCCCTGATGATCGTTCTGGTCATAATCGAATCCCTTCTCTTTTCCTGACGATGCTATTATAACATTTATCGCCTATGCACGTTGCCCCCGCAGCGGTGGCAATTTTCTCTTCGTGCAGATCTCCCGAAAAAAATGAAGGCGTCCCTCCGGTCATTTCCAAATGACTTTTCGGCTGCCCTCATCCCTGAATTTCTTTCGCATACCTTCGTCTCACATTCCTGCATATTCCCCGATCTGTTTTCTCACCGCATCGGCGACATCCGCTTTTTCATAATAAGCCCGGTATACTTCCACCGTCTTGCGCAGACATGTCCCGACATCCCATTTCGGTTTCCAGCCGAACGTCCTTTTTATCCGCGAGGAATCCAGCTTCAGGAAACCGGCCTCGTGCGGGCCGTCGTCCCCGACGTTCTTCCAGCATATTTCGCGGCCCGATACATGCCGCCACGCCTCGCAGAAAAGAGTCGCCAGTTCTCCGGTCGAAATGCAGTCCTTATCGTCCGGCCCCACATTATAACAGCCCGCCCTTGAAATATCCTCATACTGTTTCCAAGCCACAAGCAGATAGGCCATAACCGGCTCCAACACATGCTGATAAGGTCTGACAGAATGAGGATTTCGTACGATGATCTGCTCGCCCTGCACCGCCGCGCGCACGCAGTCCGGCACAATCCTGTCGGCGGCGAAATCACAGCCGCCTATCACATTCCCCGCCCGCATCGTGGAGACCGCCGCGCCGTCCCCCAAAAAAGAATTTCTATAGCAGTCGGTAACCAGCTCCGAACAGGATTTGGAGTTGGAATACGGATCAAATCCGTTCAACTCCTCGTTTTCACGATATCCCCATTCCCACTCTCTGTTTTTATACACCTTATCCGTTGTCACATTCACGAACGACCTCACCGAGTCGCTGTGACGCACACACTCCAGGACATGTACTGTCCCCATCACGTTGACGCCATAGGTGTACACCGGATCTCTATATGACTCCCGGACAATCGGCTGCGCAGCCATATGGATCACAATCTCCGGCCTCTTCTCCTCAAAAACGCGGCGCAGCTTATCCAAGTCGCGGATATCTCCGGTCACAGTCTCCATCCTGTTCTCCAGCCCCAGAATCGTATAGAGCGCAGGCACAGTGGGCGCCTCCAGCGCATATCCTGTCACCACCGCCCCCATTTTCAGAAGAGCTTCGCACATCCAGGAACCCTTAAAACCCGTGCAGCCCGTAACTAAAACTTTTTTATTTTTGTAAAAATTTTCCATTCTATTCCCCATTCCGGAGCGTTTTCGCAACAGAGGCACGAAGTAAATTCCTTCGGAATTAACTTCGCCATCAAGGGAATTTGTGACGCTCCGGCACAAATTCTCGTGTGAAAAATCAGCACATCAGTGTGATTTTTCACACTATTCTCCCTGTACTGCCATAACGATCGTGCGGGCCATATAATCCAGCATTTCGTCCGTCATTCCCGGATACACGCCCACCCAGAAAGAATCCGCCATGATTCTGTCCGTATTTTCCAGATCTCCGACAACTCGATACCCTGTTCCGGACGCCCGCATTTCATCAAAGCAGGGATGTTTCGTCAGATTGCCCGCAAAGAGCATCCTGGTCTGCACGCCGCGTTCTTCCACATATCGTACCACATGGCCGCGGTCAATACCCGCCCTGCATGTGAGCAGGAAACCGAACCAGCTGGGAGCAGAATTTTCGCAGGCCTCCGGCAGAATCAGCTTGTCCGAGATGCCTTTTGCAGAGAGAAGCTGTCCTTTCAGCCTGTCAAAATTATGGCGTCTCCGCTCCACAAAATCCGGGAACTTCTCAAGCTGCGCGCAGCCGATTGCCGCCTGCAGATCCGTTGCCTTCAGATTGTATCCAAAATGAGAATATACATATTTGTGATCATAACCGAGCGGCAATTCCCCATACTGCTTATCAAACCGATGACCGCACAGGTTATCGCACCCTGAAGGGCACTCGCAGTCGCGCCCCCAGTCCCGGAAAGAGCGGACAATCTTGTGGAGCAGCGCGTTATCCGTGTAAACTGCCCCGCCTTCCCCCATCGTCATATGATGCGGCGGATAAAAGCTGGATGTTCCAATATCTCCTACCGTTCCGGTCAGACGTTTTTCTCCGTCTATCGTATATTCTGAGCCAAGCGCGTCGCAGTTATCTTCCACGAGCCACAGAGCATGCCTGTCGCAAAATTCTTTGACCGCCTTCAAATCAAACGGGTTTCCCAGCGTATGTGCGATCATGACCGCTTTGGTCCGCCCGGACAGGGCTGCCTCCAGCTGTGCGACATCGATATTGTACTGCGGTATCGTCACATCCACAAAAACCGGAACCGCACCGTATTGAATCATCGGCGTCACGGTCGTCGGAAATCCCGCCGCCACCGTAATAACCTCGTCTCCCCGCCGTATTTGTCTCTCTCCCAAAAGCGGAGAAGTGAGCGCCATGAACGCAAGCAGATTGGCGGAAGAACCCGAATTGACCAGGGAACAATAACGAATTCCCAGATACTGCGCCATCTTCTTCTCAAATTTCTCCGTATATCTGCCTGACGTCAGCCAGAACTCCAGTGCGCTGTCCACCAGATTGACCATCTCTGCACTGTCATAGACCCGGGATGCATAAGGTATTCTCTGTCCCTCCCGGAATTTCCTCGGCTGGCTGTGAAAGCGCTCCGCATACTGTCTGACCATATCCAGAATTTCTTCCCTGGCCTGTTGTTCCGTCCTGTTCTCAAACATAATCTTCCTCACATCCATTCATCATATTTATCGCTGCCGTTTTGAACAAAATCCGCGGCGTCACAGACCTCAATAACTGATAAGATAAGGCGCGAGCACGCCCCATATTCCGCCCGCCGTCTGCAGACCAACCAGCGTATTGTGCAATACAACCTGGACCACATACACCGCCGCCGGCAGCAGCAGCGCTCCCGTCATACAGATCATTCGGAATGCGAGCAGTCCTCTCATGCCCGGTTCCGCCTCCTTCCTGACATATCCGCCCTTATGGCTGCAAAATGCCGGGAAATTAACAATCAGCAGAATCAAAAAGCATACATAAAAGACAGAGCGGATCATATTGATCGGGGAGGCCAGCATAGCGCCCTCCACAGACAACTCGGACAGCGCCCCGCTGAGGCCGCCGGAATACACGGGCGGTCTGCCTAACAAATAGTAAAAAAGCATTCCCTCACAATTCTCACTCACAAAAAAATATGGTTCTCTCGCAAAGTGCCAGACAATGAAACATCCTGTCCCTATCGTCTCCAACAGCAGATTCAGTTTCCTGTTGTCAGCCCTGCAGTATATCGTCAGAATCATCCACGGGACAAACAGAAGCGCCCAATACGGCGTTGAAGCCGTATAGAGAATAAACACCGCGTTAATGCAGAAAGCGATATAGATTACCTTATAGTAAAAATCATAAGTATCGCTGTCGCCCCTCTTCTGCAGATAACAATACACCCATATAAGCGCGACAAGCAGCATAAAAACGGAAAGACTGTCGACGCCCATAAGCGTTTTCAGGTGAAACAGATACTTGATGCGCGTAGGCAGCAAACCGACCCCCACCATGGATGCATCCGCCGCCGCAGCCGGCGGATGTATCTGCGCAGCCGCCTCCGCCGCGCCCTGCGCATGTATCGCCGCATAGCTCTTGCCAAAGCCAAACAGAAATTTCTCGATAACAACCAGATAAAAACCTACGGCGATATCGCGGATAATATACAGAATCCTTTTCTCATAGACCAATACCAGCGCAATAAACAAAAACGCCGCAAAGTATTTACAGGTAATAGCCGCGCCAAAATACAGATAAAACCTTTTATAATCTTTTTTCAGGAAATAATACAGGCCATATACCGCAAACACGACTCCGATAATATCATACTGGCCAATCAGATAAACCGCCATAATCAGAATGCCCGAAAACATGTACGCATAGAGCATTTCTGCTGAATCCTCTTCCGTATCCGTTATCAGCACCAGAATTCTCTTCATGCCGCGCGCAATCACGATCGCCAACACCGGGAACATCAATTTGCCCCAAGCCAGAAGCAGAAAACAGGATTCCGCATGACTGCCGGAAATACGTTCATACAGATAAGCCGGCAAATTCCATATTGCAAAAAAGGCATAGATCGTAAAATCATACGCCGCGCCGCTGGCCATTACCCGATTCGGAGTCGCTCCCTGAATAGCGCCCGCATAAGAATAGAACGATAACGGATGTCCCTCAAATAAAGCATACCAAAAATTAATGCCCGCCCTGTATGTCACAAAAAAATCACCGTACATCTGAGAGAACAAAATGAGCAATATCAAGATACCGCCAAGACAGTATTCCCATCTGTAGGGCGCTACATAGGAGTGAACAATCGATTTGTATCTCCCAAATACCCGGGATAAATACTTGCGCACTGTTGCCATACTTCCGTTTCCTCCATTCCAAGCCGCAGATTGCTGAATCTGCGGCTATTTTGCCATAACCTTTTATGCCAGTACTGTAAATCATTCCGGGAGAATCGCATCGCGATTCTCTGGACGCAGATTGCTGAATCTGCGTCCATTTTACCATAGTCAGTTTCACATGTAAAATATTCCCACTGCTGCGAACTGATTTTTAGTTTCCCTCCGAAAATAAAAAGAGATATTTTCAAAGCAGCCATGCCCTGAAAATATCTCCTTCTCAAAAGGTGACTGCCGGATTTGAACCGGCGATGACGGTGTTGCAGACCGATGCCTTACCACTTGGCTAAGCCACCATGTACTTTTCAGCGTATATTATCATAACATACCTTGATGTTTCTGACAAGATAGAAAATCAATTTTCACTATCCAATTTTCACTATCCAATTTTCACTATCCAGTTTTCAGATTAAATTATTCCTGTCCCCGTTAAACGACCTAAAAGAGCGTCACCCGTTTTTCTCGTCACACACAAAAAGCCTGCAAACACTGATGTTTACGGGCTTTTTCCAGCTCCCCGAGTAGGGCTCGAACCTACAACCCCGCGGTTAACAGCCGCGTGCTCTACCATTGAGCTATCGAGGAAAACATAATTAGAATTCCTTTAAGAAATTTACTCCGGTTAATCCCGTAAGGGATTTACTCCGGTTAATCCCGTAAGGGATTTACTCCGAGGGACGTCCCCTCAAAACCGAACCTGAAAGATGATTGAATCAATGACTGAGTTTTCTCCGCTTTCTTGGAGGATCGCCTGCGATCCTCTGGAGTTAACCGCGTCAGCGGTTTACTCCGTGGTCAAGCTCCCGACCGATTAGTACCTGTCAGCTGAGTGCATTGCTGCACTTACACCTCAGGCCTATCTACCTCGTAGTCTTCAAGGGGTCTTTGAAGATTTCTCTTCCCGGATATCTCATCTTGAGGGGGGCTTCACGCTTAGATGCCTTCAGCGTTTATCCCTGCCGGACTTGGCTACCCTGCTGTAGGCCCGATGCCTAACAGGTGCACCAGCGGTCCGTCCATCCCGGTCCTCTCGTACTAAGGACAGCTCCTCTTAAATATCCTCCGCCTGCGCCGGATAGGGACCGAACTGTCTCACGACGTTCTGAACCCAGCTCGCGTACCGCTTTAATGGGCGAACAGCCCAACCCTTGGGACCTGCTTCAGCCCCAGGATGCGATGAGCCGACATCGAGGTGCCAAACCACTCCGTCGATGTGAACTCTTGGGAGTGATAAGCCTGTTATCCCCAGGGTAGCTTTTATCCGTTGAGCGATGGCAATCCCACTTTATACCACCGGATCACTAAGTCCTACTTTCGTACCTGCTCCACCCGTCGGTGTCGCAGTCAAGCTCCCTTCTGCCTTTGCACTCTCCGAATGGTTTCCAACCATTCTGAGGGAACCTTTGAGCGCCTCCGATACCCTTTCGGAGGCGACCGCCCCAGTCAAACTCCCCGCCAGACATTGTCCCCCGCCCGGCTTACGGGCGCAGGTTAGAAACCTGGTACTGCAGGGGTGGTATCCCAACACCGGCTCCATGACAACTGGCGTCATCACTTCCTTGCCTCCCACCTATCCTGTACATGCAGCACCGGATCCCAGTATCAAGCTGGAGTAAAGCTCCATGGGGTCTTTCCGTCCTGGCGCAGGTAACCAGCATCTTCACTGGTACTTCAATTTCACCGGGTGCATTGTCGAGACAGCGCTCAAATCATTACGCCTTTCGTGCGGGTCGGAACTTACCCGACAAGGAATTTCGCTACCTTAGGACCG
>CANQTL010000025.1 GCA_947626775.1 uncultured Lachnospiraceae bacterium
TTGCTCACAATTCAATCAATAACAGAAAAATGGTTCTGGGATGCACATCCCAGAACCACTTTGTCGACAGTCTGAGGCATATAGACAAAAAATCTATATGCTTATTTTTAAAACCCAAATTTTAGCACTCACCTGAGAAAGGGGCCAAAGATTTTATGGAAATCCGAACGTTACGCTACTTCCTCGCTGTAGCGAGGGAAGAAAACATGACCAGAGCCGCCGAACTTCTGCACGTCACACAGCCCACGCTGTCCAAGGCGCTGCGGACCCTGGAAGACGAGCTTGGCAAAAAACTGTTTGTCAGACACAGTTTCAGCATCGCGCTGACCGAGGAAGGGATACTCTTGCGCGACAGAGCGGAGGATCTTCTGCTGATGGCGGATAAAATCGAACAGGAATTTCAGTCTCTGGACGACATCACAGGCGGAGAGCTGTTTCTCGGCCTCGCTGAGTCCTATCAAATCAGATACCTTGCAAGAGAGATACGGACGTTGAAAGACAGGTATCCCGGACTCAAATATCACATCACGAGCGGCGACACGGAACAGGTCACAGAAAAACTGGACAAAGGACTTCTGGATTTTGCCGTGCTGTGCGATACGCCCGATACGCGCAAGTATGACTACATTCCCTTCCCAGAGGCCGACCGCTGGGGCGTCATTATGCCCGCCGACGCGCCGCTCGCACAGCAAGAGACCGTCTGCGCAGACGACCTTGTCGGGCTTTCGCTGTTTGCCTCCGAGCAGGGCTGGCTGGGTGATATCGACAGGTGGTGCGGCGAACGCCTCCATGAACTGCATTTGGAAGGTTCTTTTCGGCTTGCCTACAACGCCTCTGTATTTGTCAGGGAAGGTCTGGGCTATCAGCTCACATTCGAGCATCTGATCGACACTTCGCCGAACAGCGGTCTTGTGTTTCGACCGCTATCGCCCAAACTGGAATCACGGCTCTTTCTGATTTGGAACAAATACCAGACCTTCACGCCGATCGCGGAGCGGTTCCTTGCTCAGGTGAGAGAGAGCTTTCTGCGCTGACGCGCTGTGTGGCTCTTATCGCATAATATGATAGGAAAACATCAATAAAAATTGGGCACAAGAAATTTAAGGCGAATTTTATTGTAAGCATAAACACTTTTCTGTATAATTAAGAAAGTAAAAATGCCAAAACCTGAATTGTACGTAATATTTACAGGTAATAAAGGCAGAAAACCCGATACCATATCTTTATCACAAGAGTTTTTTAATGGTGCAGATATCGATATTGAAATAAAAGCCAAAGTGATTTATGAAAGCGACAGCGACAACATTATCAATGAATACATCGTTTTTTGCAAAGTTTTTAATGAACAGATAAAACGGCATGGAATGACAAAACAGGCCGTTACAGAGACAATCCGTATCTGCAAGGACAGGAATATCTTAAAACAGTATTTAAGCAGCAAGGAAGTGGAGGTAGTAACGATTATGATGAAATTGAAAAAGAAGTTATGCAGTTAGCATAAACGAAAAGATTCACTGTATATCAAATTTAGAAGTCGCAACGATCAATACAGAAATCATCAGCATTGTTCCAAGCGACACAAGCCCCAAAGGAACATTGGCATTGCCTGTTGCATTGATATAGGATGCAGCGTCGAAACCAATCACCGTAAAAGCAGCTAAAAATGGATAAATATTTCTGAGCAGGCCGCTTTTAAAGAACATACTGCAATATCCCAATATAAAAGCAATAGTAGAACCGCCCATAAAAACCCCAGGTATTCTTCCGCAAAGAGAAATAATCGGAAGAACGGAAATATATATACAAACGGATATACCCGCCATATAAAACAGGCCGCTTATCAGAACCGAAATATTCGCGCCGGGCAGTCCGGCGCAAATGCCGACAATCATTGTGACGATAAAGCTATAGATTCCCAATACAACGGATAACAAACCGATAGCAGCCAGTTTGCCGGCCAGTAATTTAGGAAATGAAACGGGAACAGTTAGAACATTTTTCAGTGTATCATCGGTATACTCTCTGTTTATCAAATAACCGCCAATCAAAGTAAAAATGACAGGCATAAATATCGTCGCATTATTCCAGATTGTGCTGTCTACTAATGCGCTGATATCGAAATTCGGGTTTCTGGCTTCTTCAATCGCAACATTCTGAGTGATCAGCCCAAGGACAGGAGAAAGCGTCATTCCGATAATGCCGATTAAAAGAATATGATACCGTTTTATCTTTTGAAATTCAGTCAAGATGATAGATAGCATATAATATCCCCCTTATACTTCCTGGTTTTGATAAACTCTTATAACAAGTGCAATACATACGGCAGCTTCCGCAGCCAATATCAGGAAAACTACGGGCGTCGATATAAAATACAGGCTAAACCTATTATAAAATTCTGTCATAATTTTTCCTTCAGGCGTCTTAAACTGATACAGCCATCTAAAGATGATGGGAACAGGAATAAACGTACTGATATTAAGACCTAACGGTTTCATCATAATGGCATCGCTAAGATGCAGCGCATATTGAAGCATGGTATAAAAAAAGGCGATTATAACAGAAATAATATAAGACTTATTGCACCAGACCACTAAAATAATACATGGCAGAGCTGCCGCCCATATTAAAATTCCTGTGCAGAATGTAAGAAGTAACTGCAATCCCCATCCAGATAGAGAAATACCCTGTGCAGCGGCAAACAAAGCACCAATGCAAAATCCCATAAGTTCATAGACGACAGAAAAAAGAAGAAGCACTGTCACTTTTGCCATAACCAGACGGCTTTTCGTGACAGGAACACAGATAAGATTTTTTAACGTATCATTATCGTGTTCTTTAAAAAACAGATTGGCGGCTAAAATTACCAGTATGGGAATCAGGAGCAAAAACCCGCTTTCCTCACGGACGCTGCTCATAACGTCCGCCAGATCTGCGCCGGATAGAAGCATACTATTAAAAACCGGGAACAGGACAGAAGTAAAAAAAGCAATTTTCAACAGCCCTTTCCGTTTCAGTTTCCAAAATTCACACGTTATCAGTTTAAGCAATTCCTTCGCCCCCTGTTATGCGTTTGAAATAATCTTCAAGACTTTCTTCACAAATGTCTAATTCTGCAAGGCTTTTTTCTTCCAGTAATAAGCCGTGGTCTATAATGCCTATATCGTCAGCCAGTATCGCGATCTCGGAAAGAATATGGCTGGAAATCAGAATTGTTTTCCCTCGCTCATTGCACAGGTTACGGATAAAAGACCGCACTTCCGCAATTCCTATCGGGTCAAGCCCGTTGATCGGCTCATCCAGGATCAAAAGCTCCGGGTCGTGCATAACGGCAAGGGCAATCGCCAGCCGCTGTTTCATGCCAAGAGAATATTGAGAAAATAGTTTTTTGTCTTTGTAAGGCAGGCCGACTAAATCAAGCGCTTTTTGAATCGCATTGCGATCCGGGACTCCCCGCAGGGCGGCAAAAATCCGCAGGTTTTCCGTGGCAGTCAGGTTCAGATAAAAACCGGGAGATTCAATCAGGCTGCCAATGCGTGGAAGCAGCTCTTTTCTGTTTTCCATTAAAGGCTTCCCCCAAATCAGCACTTCCCCTGAAGTGGGCTGCGTCAATCCAAGCAGCATTTTCATTGTCGTTGTCTTTCCGGCACCATTTCTGCCAAGCAGACCGTAGATGCGCCCTTTTTGGACATGAATATTCAAATCGGTAACGCTTTTCTGTGCCCCATATTGTTTTGTAAGGTTTTTTGTTTCAATTACATAGTTACTCATTGCGAAACCTCCTCATGCCTGTATTCTATCACGCCAACCTTACATTGACCTTTCACGAATCTTACATTAACCTTACAATTAGGGAAGGCCGGCGTGATCTGCAAGATACAAATTGCTTTGCACTTCTCCCGGAATGATTTATGGTACTGGCATCAGAGAATATGGTATAATATAAATAAAAAAGCCCTCTCCGGGCGGAAAGGAATCCTCTATGAATCAAAAAGCTATCTTTCAGCTGTCCTACGGACTGTATGTAGCCGCTTCCAAGGCGGGTGCCAAGATGAACGGCTGCATCATCAACACGGTGACACAGATCACCAGCAATCCTCTGCAAGTTGCCATGACAATCAACAAGCAGAACCTGACCTGTGACCTGATCCGGGAATCCGGCATTGTTTCGGTTTCGATTCTCTCCGAAAAAGCGCCTTTTTCCCTGTTTCAGCATTTCGGCTTTCAGAGCGGCAGAGATACGGACAAATTTGTTGGCGTTCCCTTCGGTCTGACGAAACAGGAACTTCCTTATCTGAAAGAAAATACAACGGCATACCTGGACTGCAAAGTGGTAAATACGATCGACGTAGGAACTCACATCATGTTTATCGCCGAGGTGGTAGACGCGGACGTACTCTCGAACGACGCGCCCATGACCTACGCCTACTATCACGCCAACGTAAAGCCGAAACCGCAGGACACCGCCGATACGCCCAAGAAGGGCTGGCGTTGCAAGATCTGCGGCTATGTCTACGAGGGCGAGGAACTTCCCGCCGACTTCGTATGCCCGCTCTGCAAGCACGGGCCGGAGGACTTCGAGAAGATCGGATAGCATAATTTTGATTTTATAATTTCCTGACGAGGTTGGCTGCAGCTGGCCAGCCTCGCTTCTTACACTGTAACAAAAATGCCTCCACTTCCTTTTTATCCGGCATGGAGCGGATCGCGCCTTTCTTCGTTATCACCAGCGACGCTGCAGCGTTGGCGAACACAAGCATCTTTCTCAGATCCTCCTTCGTCAGATTCTGCAGCCCCTTTTCACAGACGGCATTCAGAACACAGCCGCAGAAAGTGTCTCCCGCGCCGGTGGCGTCCACCGTCTCCTTTTGAGCAAAACCTCCGACTTCCACTCTAAAATCCCTGTAATACGCCCGGCTCCCGTCTTTTCCCAGCGTCAGACAGATCAAGGGAATCTCAAACCTTTCGCGCAGCCATGCGATCCCGGCGTCATAATCTTCTTCCCCGCTCAGAAACTGTATCTCGTTGTCAGAAATTTTCAGAATGTCACAGTAGGAAAGCGCTTCCATCATCCGTTCCTTCGCAGATGCCGGAGAATCCCACAAGGGTTCCCTGAGATTGGGATCCAGGGAAATGACTGCGCCCGTTTTCTTTGCATATTCGAGCGCCTTCAGCGTAGCTTTTCTGATTCCCTCGTGGGTCATGGAAAGCGTCCCGAAATGAAAGATCCCGGTATCGTTCACCATATCCTCCGAAATTTCCTCTGCCGTCAGCATCATATCTGCTCCGGGCTTACGGTAAAAGGAAAATTCCCTGTCGCCGTCCGGCAGGGTATGTACAAAGGCAAGCGTAGTGGGGATCTGCGGATCTTCCAACAGGTACCGGCTGTCTATCCCGATCTCTTCAATGACGCCGCGCAGCTGTCTCCCGAACTGATCCGCGCCCACCTTCCCGATGAACGCCGTCCGCTTTCCCAGCTTCTCCAGCATAGCGAGCACATTGCAGGGCGCGCCGCCGGGATTTGCCTCGAACACGGGATTTCCCTGCGCGCTGACGCCGTTTCGCGTAAAATCAATGAGTAATTCTCCCATTGCCGTCACATCATATTTTTTCATCTTTTCCCTCATCATTCCACCGCTTCAGCGGTCAATTCCTGTCCTTCCGTCTGTACTGTCCGCATCCCGGGCCGCCGCCACGGCGACGGACAGATCCGTTCTGACATAGGGGATCAGCGTAGCCTGAAAGGCGTGATAGAGATCCGATTTCCCCGGCCACACTGTACCGATCAAACGATTTTCACGGTCAAGCTGATGGAACCAGGAACCCTGCCCGTGGTCCAGCACCTTCCTGTCCAGATACTCCAGAAATGCAGCGTAATCTTTGGCATACCTGTCTTTTTTCACAGTACGGTACAGCACTGCGGAAGTATTGATCGCTTCCGCCAGCGTCCAGTGCATCCTGTCGTGTACCACCGGTTTCCCTTCCCAGTCAGTGGTATAGACAAAGCCCGGCGCGCCGTCCGCATTCCAGGCGTCCTCCACCGCGCGGCAGTACAACTCCTCTGCCGCCTTTATGCAGGGCAGCGCCGCGTCCCTATCCTGCGGGTATGTAGAGAGCGCCCACTGCGTGATGAGCCTGGCCCATTCGATCCCGTGTCCCGGAGTGGCGCCGTACGGCTTGAAAGGATCCGCCGGCTGCTCTCTGTTGCATTCCAGATCTGCCTTCCAGTCTTTTGTAAAATGCTCCGGGATCCGCCATCGGTTCCCAGCCGCCCAGCCGATAACCCGGTCAATGATCCTGCCGGCCCTCTCGCGGTACTTTTCATCCTTCACCACATCCGCCGCCGCCAGAAAAGCCTCCACCGAATGCATATTGGCATTCAGCCCCCGGTAATCGTCCAGAATCGTAAATTCCGTATTCCAGGTGTCACAGGCAAGCCCATCCTCTTCCTGCCAGAAATGCCGATCATAAACCTCCAGTGCTTCCCCCAACAGCTCCTTTGCTCCCGGTATTCCTGCCAGCGAGGCGGAGGACGCTGCTAGGATCACGAACGCATGGGCGTAACACTGCTTTCCGGGAAGGATCTCCTGTTCTGCCGTGATCCCTGAATACCAGCCCCCGTTCCTCTGATCTTTAAGCTCTCCCAGAAGCCCTTTTATCGCAGCCTCTGCCAGCTGGCTGCTCCCCTCATATCCCAGCAGGGCGCCTATGCTGTACACATGCGCCATCCGACAGGTGATCCAGGTCTCGCGGGGTCTGTCCATCCACGGCGTACCGTCGTCTCCCAGATAATAGGAAGAGCCTGCTTCGGACGGGAACCGCCGTCCAAACCTCAGAAGATCGTCTCTGATCTTCTCCATGAACGCCTTATTTTCAGGGGTATCAATCTGATACTTTTTCTCCATGCCACCCGCCTCCTTGCTGTTCTCTTTCATGTGCGTAGCACGACGGCTGCACAGCAGCCGGATTCTGGAGTCTATTATACCATAACTTACCCTCAGATTAACCTTTTTCCCGATTCTTTTTTAGATAACCTGTACAGAAAAAAGTGATCACGAGTCGTTGGAAAATTCACCTTTTCATGATATGCTATAAAAGTAAAGCTGGAGGAGGTATATCCACGGCTGTTAGTTACAAAAAATTATTTCACTTGATGATTGAAAAAAATAAACAAAACGATAATTTAATGGCACAGGGAGGTTCTTATATGTATTCTTTAGCGGCAGTGCTGAAAGATAGCGCCCATAAGAGCACGTTATTTAGCGATAACACCATCCAGGAAGTTGAGAAAATGATTTTCACTAAACCCGTCAAGGATATTGAAGTACCGTACATAAAGTGCCAGGTGAGAGGAAAAGACATTAAGCTGACGCCAGAGGAAGCGGTACGGCAGCTCTATATCTATACGCTTATACATGAATACGGCTATTCTGTTAATCAGATGGAACTGGAACGGCACATCCATTTTGGCAGAGAGATCAAACGTGCTGATATTGTCGTTTTTGATAAAGCCCATCCTAATGTTGAATATATTATCGTAGAAGTTAAAAAACCTAAACTTTCTGAGGGAAAAGAGCAGCTGAAGTCGTATTGCAATGCGACCGGAGCTACAATGGATGTATGGACAAATGGTCATCAGATTTCTTATTATCATAGGAAAGATCCTAATTATTTTGAGGATATCCCGAATATTCCAAGTGCGAGCCAAAAACTGAAGGATATTTTAACAGAACGCTGGACGATTGACGATCTCGTAAAGAAAGATAAATTGGTTAATGAAAGAAAATCTCTCAAGGGACTTATCGAAGAAATGGAGGATGAAGTTCTCGCCAATGCCGGAGTGGATGTCTTTGAGGAAGTTTTCAAGCTCATCTATACGAAGTTGTATGACGAGATGGAAAGTGGAAGAGATCACTCCCGCACACTTGAGTTTCGCAATTACGGCGATACTGACGAGGATTTGAAGGTAAATATTCAAGGTCTCTTTGAAAAGGCCAAAGAGAAATGGCCGGGCGTATTTGCTACCGATGCAGTCATTGCTCTTACTGCATCCCATCTTGCCGTTTGTGTATCTTCTTTACAGGACGTCAAGTTATTTAATTCCAATCTTGATGTTGTGGACGATGCTTTTGAGTATTTGATGAACAAATCCCAAAAAGGCGAAAAAGGACAGTTCTTCACACCGCGCTATGTCATTGATATGTGCGTTAAGATGTTAAATCCGAAAAAGAATGAGAAAATGATTGATACGGCATCCGGTTCATGCGGCTTTCCTGTTCATACGATCTTTTATGTATGGAAAAACATACTTGCCGAAAAGGGTATTAAGCAAAGCCATTTGTTCACGACAGAGAAAAAACCGGCTGAGTGTGAAGACTATGTCCAAAAGAATGTTTATGCCATTGATTTCGATGAAAAGACAGTGCGCGTAGCAAGAACACTGAATCTTATTGCTGGCGATGGAAGGACAAACGTTATGCATTTGAATACGCTTGATTATGAGCGGTGGGATGAGGTAACGAAGGAAGAAGCATGGCAGGACATTTATTACGAAGGTTGGCGCGGATTACGCGCGTTACGTGCAAAGAAAGGCGAAAACCGGGACTTTAACTTTGACATTGTGATGGCAAATCCTCCGTTTGCGGGGGACATTAAAGAAAGTCGCATTATTACAAAATATGAACTTGGAAAAAACGCGAAGGGAAAATACCAGGGCAAAGTTGGTAGAGATATCCTGTTTATTGAAAGAAACCTGTGCTTCTTAAAGCCTGGTGGACGGATGGCTATTGTTCTTCCACAGGGAAGATTTAATAACTCCAGCGACAAATATATCCGCGATTTTATCGCCGAGCGCTGTCGTATTCTTGCTGTTGTCGGTCTACACGGAAACGTGTTTAAACCGCATACTGGCACAAAAACCTCCGTTCTGTTTGTACAGAAGTGGGATGAAACTCTGTGCCCGAAAAAAGAAGATTATCCGATTTTTTTTGCCACGATGCAGAAACCAAGCAAGGACAATTCCGGTGATAAGATCGTGCGAATAGACGATGAAGGACGTATTGTTCTCGATGAGCACGGGCACATGATTGTCGATCACGACCTGTTCAATCATGACGGGCTGACTGAGGATGGAATTGCGGAGGCATTTGCCGAATTTGCAAAGAAGGAAGGGTTAAGTTTTTTTCGATAAGCCCATCCGCTGAACCTTTCAATGAAGCCAAATATAAAGTTTTGATGGATGGGCTGGAATGTAGTGAAATCATGTTAAGCGAGCAAGTTTCCTATGCAAGACTTGATGCAGAATTCTATTCCAAAAGGAATTTTATTTTACAGGATAGGCTTAATGCCGTTGGCACATATCCGATGAGGGCGTATGGTGCAGTCCTTGATTGTAGCGCTTTTTATCCATCCATTACGGGATATTATAGCCACGATAGGCAGCAAATTCCGTTCTTACGAGTGAATGAAATATGTAATGGGCTTATTTATATTACCAAAGATACCGTTTTTTTACCAGAAAAAATTCTTAAAGAAAACCGCAAAACCATTGCTCTTGCATATCCAGGGGATATCATCATAGCAAAAGGGGGAAACTCTCTTGCGAAAGTTGGACTTATAACGGACGAATTTCCATATTACGCTACCTGTCGTGACGTTATTATCCTGCGAACGGATAACCTGAATGGCTTGAATAAATACTTTTTATGGGCTTTTCTGCACAGTTCATATGGCCAGGGAATTTTATGGAGATTGGCAAGCCAAACAGGGCAGCCGCATCTCACACTCCCTTCAATACTTGAAATCAAAATTCCGGATTTTATAACTATCCAATCTTTTGTTGCAGATGTTTATAAAGAATCGATTGCAAAAAAATATCAGTCTGAGCAGCTATATTTATCAGCACAAAAAAAGTTGCTGGATAAACTGCATTTCGAGACCTCGACTGTATCAGCAAGTGGGATCTCTGAAAAAAGATTGTCCGAATCTTTCGACACCTCCGGCAGATTAGATGCGGAATATTACCAACCTAAATACGATGATTTATTTGCCATGTTGGATAAGCTTCCGACAGAACGACTTGGTAATATTGTGGATACGATGAAGTCTATCGAACCGGGCAGTAAGTATTACGGCGATGAAGGAGTACCGTTTATCCGTGTCAGCGATGTCAGCGCAATGGGTATAAACACTCCATCCATTAAAATTCCAAAAACTACGGTGCCATCTATAGAAAACCTATATCCTAAGAAAGATACGATCCTGTTTTCTAAAGATGGCAGTGTGGGCATTGCTTATAAATTAGAGGAGGATATTGAAGCGGTCACTTCCGGCGCATTACTCCACTTCCGTGTAAGGAACAGCAATAAAATTTTGCCGGATTATCTGACTCTTATACTCAATTCAGAAATTGTACAACTTCAAGCAGAGAGGGATACCAGCGGTGCTATTATACAGCATTGGAAACCCAGTGATATTGCGAATGTGATAATTCCTATTTTGCCATATGAGGAGCAATGTGAAATTTCTGAAAAAGTACAAAAATCATTTGCCTTGCGTAGAGATGCGGAAAAACTAATTAGTGTTGCGGTAAAAGCTGTGGAAATTGCTATTGAAACAGACGAGCCCGCTGCAATAGATTGGTTGAAAAAACAAGTCGATGAAGCGCTGGCTTGAAAAAACAAAAAAACAACAGAGTATGAGTGATTTCTCAATATGTATAAATTATGCGGTAAAAACCTAAAATTTTAAGGGAAAGCCAGCTCCATATTGACTTTCTGCCTTGTGCTTGCTAGAATAATAGCACAAGGAAAGTTTACCACTGACCGATATGTGGTATATAAATGGTCGGGTTGAAAGTTTACCGCTGACCAATATGCGGTATATAAGTGGTTGGGTTGAAAGTATAGTCCTTCGCCGTAAAGCGGAGGACTTTTCAGTAATGAGGACAGACAAATGAAGAAGACCGGCTTTTATATTATCAAAGATAAGTTTTTTGATGATATGTCAGACCCTTATCTGAAGGGAAATAAAGCGGGGAACAGACCGCATTATTATTGCTTTGAAGATTCAAGTACTGGAATATACTGGATGATACCGTTGTCCAGCCGAATTGAAAAATACAGAAGGATTATGGAGAAAAAGGAAAAGTGCGGAAAACCTTGCGACATTCTTCATATCGTCAAACTGGACGATAATAGGGAGAGCGCATTTCTGATACAGGATATGTTCCCCATAACGGAGGAGTACATAGAGCGTGAATACACAATAGCCGGAAATCATCTGATGCTGACGAGTGAACATACTGCCAGAGAGATTGAGCAAAAGGCACGAAAAGTTATGGGTATGTTGAAGCGCGGTATCAAATTTACGCCAACGCAGCCGGATGTTATGGCAATATTAGAAAAACTGAGGGAAAATAGATAACTTCCATTGGTAGTGTGAGCATTACATGGTGCTAACACTATGTAGATGTAGCAGGTAAACAGACCCCCTCGATTGGATAAATAACCGCATTCCTGAAAATAAGGCGATACCATTCTTAGATGCTCATTCAAAAAATCTTGACTGAACATGAACTTGCCCTGCTTAAATATGCCTCTAAATTAAATCCTCAGCAATACGACGCCCTGCTACATTTTCTGAAAACCATATAACTCTATATGCATCTCATGTGGTAAAATAGAAAAGAACATAGAGAATAAAAGCATTGGATAAAAAATGCCAAGAAATAACAATAGGATATGGAGACGCATAAATGTTGACGCAGTTTTCAAGAACGGAATTATTGCTCGGAAAAGAAGCGATGGAAAAATTATCCAATTCAAGAGTCGCAGTTTTTGGAATCGGAGGGGTTGGGGGATATGTCTGTGAAGCTCTTGTGCGAAGCGGAGTCGGAGCATTTGATTTGATTGATGACGACAAGGTCTGCCTGACAAATCTGAACCGGCAGATTATCGCCACGAGAAAAACCGTAGGAAAATACAAGGCGGAAGTGATGAAAGACCGGATACTTGAAATCAATCCGGATGCACATATCGTCATACATAAGTGTTTTTTTCTTCCCGAAAACGCAGATGAATTCCCTTTTCATGAGTATGATTACGTCGTCGATGCAGTAGACACGGTCACCGCTAAAATTGAACTCGTCATAAAGGCGCAGGAGAAAAATGTGCCTATTATCAGCTGCATGGGCGCCGGAAACAAATTGGATGGCAGCCAGTTCAGGGTTTCCGACATATATAAGACAAAAATGTGCCCATTGGCAAAGGTCATGCGGCGGGAATTGAAAAAACGAGGCATAAAGAAGTTAAAGGTTGTATATTCCGAAGAAAAACCTATCAGACCGCTTGACGATATGTCTGTCAGCTGCAGGACAAACTGTATTTGTCCGCCCGGGGCAAAACATAAGTGCACAGAACGAAGGGATATTCCGGGCAGCGTAGCATTTGTGCCGTCCGTGGCAGGATTGATCATTGCGGGCGAAGTAGTAAAAGATCTGTGCAGCGAAGAAATGAAGCAGATGCGGGTAACAACGAGCTGAAACCCGCTTTGCGAGTTTCACTCGTTATCGCGGCATTCGCCAAATTGACAGGCAAGCCTGTCAGCTTGGCTCATTGCTCGCGTAAACCCGCTTATTTTTCGATGCTGTTTTTCTTTTCTTCCTCTTCTTCCGTCTCCCCGGCCGCGTCTTCTTCTTTATTTTTCTTCTTCCCTTTATCCAACTTGCAGTGGTCTACGACAATCGCCGCGATCCCGCACAGCAGCCCGCCCACGGAATAGATAACCGCAGCGCCGATTCCCCACGCTCCGAAACAAAATCCCCCGATCAGATAGATGATGGTGGCAACGATCATGATGCAGCCGCACAGCATACCCGTCAGCTTATCTTTTCTGTAGGCCTCCGAGGTCTTGTCGTGCATCACGTTCCAGTTGTCGATATCGTATTTCGCGCTCTGCGTGCCCGCATAGACGAACAGGGAAACCGCCGCAGTAAGCAGCTGGAAGAACAAAGCTATCTTCAGGCTTTCTCCGACGGCGCTGTCGTCCAACATCGGGAAAAACGATTCCATGCCCGCCATAATGATAACGTCGATCAGAATTACGGTAACGCCTGTCGCGATCATCGCGGTAAAACGATTCCGAAACGCCTTTACCTCTTCCCTGCGGTACATCTGCGGAAGATAAGGATGCTCCTCCCAGAAATTCCCGTGCCGTAAGCCCGCCACGATAAACAGGGCGACCGCGATTGTCACGAAGATCAGAAGGACAAACGAAAAGACGCCTTCTCTCCCCTCTCTGACAAACTGTCCGAGAGCATCATAATACTCCTCGTAAAACCAGAGGAATCTCGCGTTCAGCCCTTCCAGAAAAAACATCATACTCAGCCCGAACAGGATCAACCCCACTCCCGCCGTGATCATTCTGCTGTAATTGTTCATGTGCGTCTCATATTCGGTCCGATCCCCGATATAAAGCGCGCTCACATCGTTCCGCACCAGATCGTCCATGCTGACGTGGAACAGTTCGCACATCTGCAGGATCTTCTCCATTTCAGGATAAGCGCTGTCCGACTCCCACTTGGAGACGGACTGACGGGACACTTCCAGCCGTTCCGCAAACTGCTCCTGCGTGATATTTTCTTTTTTCCGCAAAAACTGCAGATTCTCCCCTAAACTCATAAAATACAGCCTCCTTCATCGTACTCTCTGTTTTCCGTACTTTCATTCTCCCGCGCAGTCAAATGATGTTTTTATCATAGCCGCGCACACAGGTAAAGGCTATACATTTTCTGTTGCTTTTCGGTTTTTTCATGTAAAGCGTGGGTTGCATGCCGCGTAATCAGTCGATTTCGAACTTTTCCGCCGCCTGCTGCCAGTATCGCTCATCGATATCCGGCCAGCTGACATTTCCCTCTTCCTCCCCGCACAGTTTCATGGCCAGCCGAAGGCAGGGCGTAGAATAATCGTCCCCCGTCTCCAGCGTGTGTACGGCAAGTTTCGCCCAGAACTGCGCTTTCTCATAGATGCCCGAAGTCTCAAACTCTCTTTTCACCGCGTCCACGTCATAAGGAAGCTGAAAAAATTCTTCCTCCCAGCCCTGTTCCGTGCCATGCAGCATCATATACTGCGCTTTTCCGCCATGGTACCACGGAAGTCCGATTGCGCCGGGGTGTATGAGTTTTTTGTTCCCGTACGCCCTGCTCTCCTGGATATGCGTATGCCCGCTGACAAGCAGCGCCGTGTCCAGCGCCGCCATATATTGTTCCGTTTTCTCATTTTCCGGAATCAGCAGTTCGCTGGAGGAGGTCAGAGAGCCGTGGCAGTAGCAAAAGGGCGGATATCCTTCTTTCTCATAGACGCCCTGAATCTCCAGATCCGCGTAGAAATCCAGATCTTCATCCGTCAGGTTCTCGTATGTGTAGAGCAGATTGCCGCTGGCGGAAGAGTAAGTCCACCGTTCTTCGGGATGTTCTCTGTGCCGCAGCATATAGTCTTCCCTGTTTCCTCGGATAAAACGACAGGGAAAACGCCGCCGCATCTCATAGACAACCCGCATGGTCTTCTGCGGATAAGGACAGTCGCTGATATAGTCCCCAAGAAAAAGAAATTCGTCCGCGCCCCGGTCGAGCGCGTGACGAATACAGGTCTCCAACGCGATATGATTGCTGTGAATATCTCCCATAACTGCCAGATGAAACATACTCTGTACTCCCGTTTTCTGTCATTGCCGCCGTTCGGTCTGCGGCTGTCCTACGAAGATCCAGACGGAATGTAGCGATTATAGATCTCTACATGGTCATAAATACATCTCCAGCCGCTCGTGGAATCCACCGTAACGCAGATATACGACATCCCGTCCGCGCACTCCTGCATACTTACCGCACAGTTTCCGGACTGTACCACATAGCCGGTCTTACCGCCGACGACCAGTCCTCCCGTATCCTTATCCTCGATCCTTCTCAGGAACCAGTTGGAAATTTCTATTCCTTCCGGATGTTCCGCCGTTGACGCGGTAGTATAAGTATGCGTGGACAAAACTTTCCTGCACCATTCGTTCTGCATGGCCGCTTTCATGATCACCGCCATATCGTATACGGTACAGTAATGGTTTTCATCATAGATTCCGACGCAATTCGTAAAATGCGCGCTGTCCGATATCCCGAGCTCCTCCAGCTTCGCATTCATTCTGTCCACAAACGCTTCCTGTGAACCGGCTGTATAAACCGCAAGTCCCAGGGCCGCGTCTCCGCCTGACGCAAGAACCGCCCCGTAAAACAAATCTTTTACCTTTATCTTTTCTCCATCCAGAAAACCCACGCTGCTGCAGTCATTTACATAAGCGTAATCCGTGATCTCCAGCGTCATGGTAAAAGTGTCTTCCAGATCTTCCTCATCGATCGCCTCCGCGGCAACCAGGACGGTCAGCACCTTCGTCATGGACGCCGGAGAAATCCTGTCATAGGCGCCTTTCACCGAAATAATTTTATCCGTGTCCGCATTCACCAGAATCGCATTGGAACTGATAACCTTTTCGGTGTCGATGTTGACCGTATCTGAATCCTCTTCAAATCGAAAAATCTGCGGTTTTGCTTTTTCTTCCGTATCTTCCGCCGCGGAATCTTCTGTTTTCTCCTCGATCTGTTCCGGCGGCGTCTCCACGACAACCGGTTTTACTAAAGTATCTTTCTGATCGCTCTTTAAATCCGGCTCCGCCCTATGCCCTGCCGCTTTTACACAGACTGCGGTCACAATACAGATGATTCCGAGAATCAGGGACAGCTTGATAAGACGAAGTTTTCTCTCCCTTCGTCTTCGTTCCAGCATACGGCGCTTCTGTCTCTGCGCCCGGCGCGCAAGATATTCTCTGTCCTCCGCATCGTCAAACATTCGTTCCATCTCGCCCCTCATAGCGTCTCTTTTGCAGCCGTCCGCCTGCGGCCAGCCGTTTCCCTGTCCTGGGTTCTGTCTCCGCAGTCCAGTTTGCCGAGCAGTTCATACAGAATCTTATAGAGAGTTTTCGCCTTTTCCGGTTCAATATCCACACAGGCCGCGAAGCGTCGCGGCACGGTCAGCGCTTTTGTGCGCAGCGCTTCTCCTCTGTCAGTAATGGAGACAATCAGGTCCCGTTCATCCTCCTGTGAGCGGCGTCTTGTCACATATCCCTTTTCCTCCAGACGCTTCAAAAGCGGCGTCAGTGTGCTGGAATCGAGATACAGATATCCGCCGACTTCCTTTACACGCAGTTCCTTGTGTTCCCACATCACCATCATGGTGATATACTGCGTGTAGGTGAGATCGAGTTCGTCCAGATAAGGTTTATATGCCTTTACAATCTCCTTCGCGCAGGCATAGAGAGGAAAACAGATCTGATTCTCAAGTTTCAAAGGGTCTGATTGATCCGCCATCGCTTCTGTTTCTCCTTATGATATGATTTTCCTCGCAAAATCGGCTGCAGCCTTTTGATCGTTTTCGTCCGGCCTGCCTTTATGGAGCATTGCAAAAGCGCCTCTGCAGGAAAATTCTTCCTCTGAAACGGGAATCTTTTTCTCCGCAAACAGTTTCTCCACATATTTTCGGGTAGATTTGACGGCGGCGGAAGTGCTGAAATTCACAACCCTGCCAACTGACACGCTGATACCGCTTATGAATTTTTTCACTTCGTCGTCAACGTCGAAAGCGTAAGGCGCGCTGCCCAGAAACAGAATATCCACATCTTTGTCCAGAGGCTCCGATACCGTTTTGGCCTCCACACCGACGGCCTCCGCGATCGCCTTTGCAATTTTGGCCGTATTGCCGCCCCTCGAATAATATCGTACCGCTATATTCATAACCAATCTCCTTTATCTACATTCAGAATTGAAATACTACAGAAGCTCCTCCACCTTTTCCTTAACCGTATCAAGCGATTCGGTCGGCTCAAAGCGGGCGGCAATCTCGCCGTTTCTGTCGATCAGAAACTTCGTAAAGTTCCACTTGATATTGCCGTTGTTTTTATAATCTTTGTCCATCTTCTTGACGACGCCTTTTAACATAAGTCCCATCGGACCGCTGAATCCGGCAAATGTGGTATGCTCCGTGAGATACCGATAGAGCGGAATCGCATTCTCTCCGTTGACGTCGATCTTGGCAAACTGCGGAAAAGTAATGCCATAGCGCCCGGTACAGAAACTGTGGATCTCCTCGTCGCTGCCCGGCGCCTGCCCCGCAAACTGGTTGCAGGGGAAGTCCAGAATTTCCAACCCGTCCTTCTGGTGCAGCTCATACAGATCCTGTAACTCGTCATACTGCGGCGTAAACCCGCAGCCTGTCGCTGTGTTGACGATCAACAGCACCTTACCCTTATAATCTGACAGGGCAACTTCGCTGCCGTCCTGCGCTTTGATCTTGAAATCATAGATACCCATATCGTAACCTCCTATCATTTTTACAAGATTTAATCTCGCACTATTGATAAAATCTTTATATCACTTCCTCAGGATATTGTCAAGACTTTAGATACAACTTGAATTGTACGGGTTGTTATGCTACAATTCTATCAGCTGTATAGGGGCTGTCACGCGCCTGTACGGTTTCTGTTCTGCCTATTACTTTTAGAGGACCCCGCCTATGGATTCTTTATTTATCGTTATGCCCGCTTATAACGAAGAATTCAATATTGAGGCTGTTGTACACCAATGGTATCCCATTCTCGCCGACAAAGATCCGAAATCCCGTCTTGTCATTGCGGACGAGGGAAGCACGGACCGCACGCATGAAATTCTTGTCCGTCTGCAGGATAAGCTGCAGCAGCTTGAGATCCTGTCCGACACCGGACGTCAGCACGGGCCAAAGGTGATGGCTCTCTATGATTATGCAGTCAGACAGGGCGCAGACTATATCTTTCAGACAGATTCCGACGGACAGACCAATCCCGATGAGTTTGAAGAATTCTGGCAGTTGAGAAAATCATATACCGGCATATTCGGACACAGAAAGGTCCGCGGCGACGGAAGAGTCCGAGCGTTTGTAGAACAGATCGTATGTTTTCTTTTGAAGTTATACTTCGGCGTCAGAATACCGGACGCCAACGCTCCTTTCCGCCTGATGCAGACACATACCCTGCAAAAATATCTGTATAAGCTGCCGTCGGACTATAACATTCCCAATATTATGATAACGACATACTATGTATTCTATAAGGAAGATACCGCATTTCGGACAATATCGTTTAAACCGCGGCAGGGCGGCGCAAATTCTGTCAATCTTTTCCGTATATGCAGGATAGGGTGGCAGGCTCTGAAAGACTTCAGAATATTCAAAAAGGACATGAAGGAAAATACATATGCATATAAATAACAGGCAAATCGACGATATTCATAAAGAAAAAATATTCGAGATTCTGACATTCGGATTTTTCTTATTCATGATGATTTTCAGGCTGATGCACTCTGCCCTGTGGGGCGACGAATGGACGGAATACAAATTTTCACAGGCGCATATTCTCAACGGTGATCTGTATCGCAATATCATTTCTACTTTTCAGCCTCCCTTATATAATTTCATCATGCATTTCTGGCTAAAAGCGGGAACATCTATCGTATGGTTCAGGAGTTTTAATATTTTTCTGGGATTTCTTTCAGGGATATTTTTGTTTCGTTCTCTGACGGTACTGTATAGCAGAAAAACAGCCTGCGCGGCGCTGTGCATATTGGCGGTGTGCTACCAGTGGATCTATTGCATACAGGAATGCTCGGAATATGCGTTGATGCTGTGCGCATTATTCGGAGCGCTCTGTTTTTATATCCTCTCATTCAAACAATTTACTTATTTTAGAATGGTGATGTTTGTCCTGTGCGCGATTGCCTCGATCTACAGCCAGTACGGTGCTGTCTTCGTCGCGCTGCCGCTTTTGCTCCTGTTCTTTCTTGGCAATATATTTGATAAGAATACAAATAAGGTCAGAAAAATATGGATTGTCGTCATCTATCTGGGAAGTTTTGTCATAGCCGCTCTTCCGCTGTATTTCTATTTTTTGAGATTACAGATGAGCGGTAACAAAATAACTGAAAATAAAGTAAGCCTAACGCCGGAATTATTTATGGATTTTCCTTTTTGTCTCGGTAAAATCATAGGATATTTCTTTCATCTGTATCCCGGTGAAGATATGTGGTCTTTTCTGTTCAGCATAGCAGGCTTTCTCCTGATAAGTCTTTCTGTCATGCTGGTCGTCAGAAAATCATCCTCAAATGACGGCTGGGTGAAAAAAAGTCTCCTGATCTGTACATGGATAGGCTATTTTATGCATTATCTGCTTGTTCGTCTTCATATATATGCAATGACACATCCCGGAGAGAGCAGCGGATTTTACTGCAGATACAGCTATTTTTATCTTCCTCTGTTATGCCTGGCGGTACCCGTCGTAATACTGGAATACAAAGCTGCTGCCGACAGAGAAGTATATCCCGCCATACTTAAATATACGGTCGGAATCCTGTGCGCGTCGATCATCGGCTTATCATTTTGTTCGACTATAAAAAACTGGAATAAATCTCTGGACAACGAATTTGCCAAAATATGGCTGGAGCACAACGGATGGGAGGACACGACATATCTGTATGGCTGTGCTCCGGACGGATTTCAATACTATATTTCCCATTCAAAAGAATATCGGGAAGGATTTTTGGACAAAGCCACGACTGCTATAGATATCAATAATCTGCCGACCAGATTCTGGGCATGGCGTACCAACTGGGGCGGAGATAAATGGCAGGAAACCATAGATAAGGCAAAATCGCTTGGATACAATGTCATTATATATAATGACTCGGAATATGAAGGACAGTTAGCGTACTGCAGCTTCGATAATTAAACAGGCGGCAGATTCTCACAGACAGACATGTCTTTCGTGAGAACTGCCGCCATATTTTAACCTCATTTATTTTTTGCGGTCAATCACTCTTCCTCTTCCTTAGGCAGCGTCACTTCCTTGCCGTCATCGTCAGGAAGATTGTATTTCTCATCCTCTGGAATATCCTCCATCGCATCCTCGATATTCTCAAATTCCTTATTTCCGTCGCTGATCTTTTCGCGGACTTTGGCGATCTTCGCAACTTTCACATTGTCGTCCAGATTGATCATCTTGACGCCCGATGTGATCCTGCCGAGCGTAGAGATATCTTCCATGCGAAGCTGTATGATGATACCCTCTGTCGTGATCATCATGATCTCGTGATCATCGTTGACAGCCTTGACGCCGACTACATCACCGGTCTTCTCCGTGATCTTATAACACTTGACACCCTTGCCGCCGCGCTTCTGTACCGTAAATTCATTCAGATAAGTACGCTTGCCGAGACCGTTCTCTGATACGATCAGCAGAGAATCGCCCTGGTGGTCGAGCTGCATACCGACAATCTCGTCTCCATCGGACAGGTTCATGCCGATCACGCCCATAGAAGCGCGCCCCGTAGGCCGCACGTCTGTTTCCCTGAAACGAATGCACATACCGAGTTTCGTCACGAGGAAGATTTCCGTATCGTTGGAAGTCGTCTTCACCTCGATCAGTTCGTCGTCCTCGCGGAGATTGATGGCGATCAATCCGTTCTTGCGCACATTATTGTACTCCATGACGGAAGTCTTCTTGACGATGCCTTTCTTCGTCACCATGAAGAGATTTTTGTCTTCCTCATATTCTTTAATCGGAATCATGGCGGAAATTTTCTCCCCGGGATTCAGCTGTAAGATATTGACGATGGCGATACCCCTCGACGTCCGGCTCGATTCCGGTATCTCATAGGCTTTCAGCCGGTACACGCGCCCCAGGTTCGTAAAGAACATCAGATAATGGTGCGTCGTCGTCATAAGCAGATCTTCGATATAATCTTCCTCGATGGTCTGCATTCCCTTGATTCCCTTGCCGCCGCGGTTCTGTGCCTTGAAATTGTCCACGGTCATGCGCTTCACATAGCCGAGACTGGTCATGGCGATCACGGTATTCTCCCTCGGGATCAGGTCTTCCATATTGATGTCGTAGACGTCGAATCCAATCTGGCTTCTCCTGTCGTCGCCGTACTTCTCAGCGATCATCAGAAGTTCTTCTTTAATCACGCCGAGCAGCAGCTTCTCATCCGCCAGAATCGCTTTCAGTTCTGCGATCTTCGCCACCAGTTCCTTATGTTCATTCTCAATCTTCTCCCGCTCCAGACCCGTCAGCGCGCGCAGACGCATATCCACGATAGCCTGTGACTGCGCGTCGGACAATTCAAAGCGCTCCATCAGTCTTTCTTTTGCGATCTGGGTCGTCTGGCTGTTCCGGATAATCTGTATCACTTCATCGATGTGGTCCAGAGCGATGAGCAGACCCTGTAAAATATGATCTCTCTCTTCAGCCTTATTCAGGTCATATTTTATCCTTCTGGTGACAACCTCTTCCTGATGCTGCAGATAATAGGTGAGCATATCGAGAAGATTCATGACCTTCGGCTCATTATTGACGAGAGCCAGCATGATCACGCCGAAGGAATCCTGCATCTGTGTGTGCTTGTAGAGCTGATTCAGGATTACATTGGCGTTGGCGTCTCTGCGCAGTTCAATCACGATACGCGTGCCTTCCCGGTTCGTCTCGTCGCGAAGATCCGTGATGCCGTCGATCTTTTTCATTTTTACCAGATCAGCGATCTTGAGAATCAGATTCGCCTTGTTCACCATATAGGGAAGTTCCGTGACGATAATCTGCGACTTGCCATTGGGAAGCGTCTCAATATCCGTCACGGCACGCACGCGCACTTTGCCGCGCCCTGTGCGGTAAGCCTCTTCGGCGCCTCTCGTTCCGAGAATAATGCCGCCTGTCGGGAAATCCGGCGCCTTGACGATACTCAATATTTCATCAATATCAGTCTTCCTGTTCTCATTTACCCTGTTGTCGATAATCTTGACTACGGCGTTTGTCACCTCACGCAGATTGTGCGGCGGAATATTGGTCGCCATGCCGACGGCGATACCGGAAGTACCGTTTACCAGCAAATTCGGATAACGGCTTGGCAGTACGACGGGCTCTTTCTCCGTGTCGTCGAAGTTCGGGACGAAATCTACCGTATCTTTGTTGATATCGGCAAGAAGTTCCATCGAGATCTTGCTCAGTCTCGCCTCCGTGTAACGCATGGCTGCGGCGCCGTCGCCGTCCTCGGAACCGAAGTTTCCATGACCGTCCACCAGGGGATAACGGGTAGACCACTCCTGCGCCATATTGACCAGGGCGCCATAGATAGAACTGTCTCCGTGGGGATGGTATTTACCCATCGTATCGCCGACGATACGGGCGCTTTTTCTGTGCGGCTTATCCGGACCGTTATTCAGTTCTATCATGGAATACAGAACGCGCCTCTGCACGGGTTTCAGACCGTCTCTCACATCCGGAAGCGCACGGGCGGCGATAACGCTCATGGCATAATCGATGTAAGAATCTTCCATCTTTTTCTTGAGGTCCACTTCCTCGATCTTGTCAAATATTTTATCGTCCATTTTCATCCTCGTTTTTCATTAAATATCCAGATTCTTGACAAACTTTGCATTCTCTTCAATGAAAATACGTCTCGGTTCCACTTTGTCTCCCATCAGGGTATTAAACGTCAGATCCACTTCCGATTCCTCTTCCTCGTTGATGTTCACACGAAGAAGAATACGCTTTTCCGGATCCATCGTCGTCTCCCAGAGCTGTTCTGCATCCATCTCTCCCAGACCTTTATAGCGCTGAATCTTGTTGTTCTGATCGCGGCCGACCTCTGCAAGGATTTTATCCAGTTCTTCATTGCTGTACGCATACCATACCTGTCTGTTCTTCTCCAGTTTATAGAGAGGCGGCTTTGCCAGATAGACATGACCTTGCTTGATCAGTTCCGGCATAAACCGATAGATAAAGGTGAGCATCAGCGTCGCGATATGCGCGCCGTCCACATCGGCGTCCGTCATAATAATGATTTTGTCATAACGCAGTTTTGTAATATCAAAATCATCGTGAATACCGGTTCCGAATGCAGTGATCATCGACTTGATCTCGGCGTTTCCATAGATTTTATCAAGTCTTGCCTTCTCCACATTTAATATTTTGCCGCGCAGAGGAAGGATCGCCTGTGTCGCGCGGCTTCTGGCCTTCTTGGCAGAACCGCCCGCGGAATCTCCCTCCACAATATAAATCTCGCAATTTTTTGGATCCTTATCGGAACAGTCCGCAAGTTTGCCGGGAAGGGAGCTTCCCTCCAACGCCGTCTTGCGGCGTGTCAGATCACGCGCTTTTCTGGCAGCTTCACGCGCTCTCTGCGCCAGGATGGACTTCTCGCAGATCGTCTTGGCGATAGCGGGATTCTGTTCAAGAAAATAGGTAAGCTGTTCGCTGACTACGCTGTCCACAGCTCCTCTTGCCTCAGAATTTCCAAGCTTCTGCTTCGTCTGCCCCTCAAACTGCGGATCTTCAATCTTGATACTGATAATCGCAGTAAGACCTTCTCTGATATCTTCTCCCGACAGATTTGCCTCGCTGTCTTTCAACAGTTTATTGCTGCGGGCATAATCGTTAAAAGTTTTTGTCAGGGCATTTCTGAAACCTACCAGATGTGTGCCGCCTTCCGGCGTATTGATATTGTTGACAAAACTGTACACGCTCTCATTGTAGGAATCGTTGTGCTGCAGAGCCACTTCCACATAGATGCCGTTCTTCGTGCCCTCGAAGTACATGACGTCGCTGTAGAGAGCTTCCTTGCTTTTATTCAGATATGTAACAAACTCTTTGATACCGCCTTCATAGTGAAACTCTCTCTTCTGTTCGATGCCTTCCCTGGCGTCTTCCAGAATAATCTTCAGGCCCTTTGTGAGAAAAGCCGTCTCCCTGAGTCTTGTCTTCAATGTGTCATACTCGAAAACAGTATCTTCGAAAATCGTAGAATCCGGAAGAAAATGAACCCTTGTTCCGGTTTTTTCGAGATTACATTCTCCCACGACTTTCAGAGAGTAACATACATGTCCTCTCTCATAACGCTGTTTATATATCTTGCCTTCCGTAAAAATCTCAACCTCCAGCCAGTCCGAAAGAGCGTTCACTACAGACGCGCCCACGCCGTGCAGTCCGCCGGACACCTTATATCCCCCGCCGCCGAACTTGCCGCCGGCGTGCAGGATGGTAAAGACTACCTCCACAGCAGGAATTCCGGCCTTATGATTGATTCCGACAGGAATTCCTCTGCCGTTGTCCTCCACGGTCACAGAGTTATCCTGATTGATCGTCACATGTATCGTGTTGCAGAATCCTGCCAGCGCCTCATCCACTGAATTGTCAACAATCTCATACACCAGATGATGAAGACCTCTCAGAGAAGTGCTGCCGATATACATACCCGGTCTTTTTCTTACCGCCTCAAGACCTTCCAATATCTGAATCTGATCCGCACTGTATTCGTTAGCCATCTGTTCACCATGCCTTTCCAAAGGACTTAAATATCTCTGTCAACTATTCTTCCGTTTTCAATATGAAAAACTCTGTCGATTTCAAATCTGTTGTTTACAAATTCATCCAGACCTGTACAAGTGATGATCGTCTGGATATCTCCGATCGTACTCAACAAATAATTCTGCCTGCTGCTGTCAAGTTCCGACAACACGTCGTCAAGAAGAAGAACAGGGTTGTCTTTCGTCATCTTCTTCACCAATTCGATTTCCGACAGTTTTAAGGACAGCGCCGCCGTTCTCTGCTGCCCCTGAGAACCGAACTTACGGATATCGATATCTCCTACAATAAAAGAAAAATCATCTCTGTGCGGTCCTGTAACAGTCTGTTTCAATCGAATATCCCGTTCCTGATTTACAGAAAGCATTTTCTCATAATCTTCAATCAGAACATCAGGTTCATAGCGTATCAGCAATTCTTCTTTTCCGCCGGACAGCCTCTTGTGGATATCCAGAATAATCTCGTTCAGCTGCTCTGCAAAAAGCTTTCTTCTCTCAATAATCTTGCTTCCAAAAGAGATAAGCTGAGAATCCCATATATTTAAAGTGTCCCTGAGAGAAGGGTTAAAGTACATGTCTTTGAGAAGTTTATTTCGCTGATTTACGATCCTGTTATAATGATTCAGATTATAGAGATAAAACTGATCCAGCTGGCACAATTCCATATCTACAAATCTTCTTCTCTCCGCCGGGCCGTTCTTGATGATATTCAAATCTTCCGGAGAAAAGAAAACAACATTCAATAAACCGAGCAATTCCGCCGCTTTTTTAATTTTCTGACCGTCTATCGCAATTCCTTTGGACTTACTTTTGCGAAGATGCATATCAACTCTTATCTCAATACCGTCTTTTTCAAGATAAGTTCTGATATGAGATTCCTCTTTATGGAAATTTACGATATCCCTGTCTTTGCTTCCCTTATGAGATTTCGTGGTAGCGGACAGATAGATCGCCTCCAGGATGTTCGTCTTGCCCTGTGCGTTATCGCCATAGAGAATATTCGTGCCGCTGCTGAAATCGATATGTAAAGAATCGTAATTTCTAAAATCCGCTAATTCCAATGATTTTATAATCATCAGTTTTCTACCCTAACCAATTTTCCGTCAAATTCTATCACATCGCCGGCATACACCTTCTTACCGCGCTGCAGCACAGTCTCGCCGTTTACCTTCACAAGTCCCTCTTGGATCTCAGCCTTGGCGTCCACGCCGGAATCGGCCAGTCCCGCCAGTTTCATAGCCTGGCCCAACTTGATATAATCATCTCTGATTTGAATTATTTCCATCATTTTCACTTATATACTCAGCTGACAGTAATAAAGTTTACCGGAAGGATCACGTAAATATAAGATTCTTCTGCGTTTCTGATAAAGCAGGGCGCCTTAGGATTTACCATATACAGATCTACTTCCTCATCGTCGATCACACGGAGAGAATCTATCAGAAACTTGGGATTAAATCCGATCATAAGATCTTTTCCTTCTTTGGATATATCGATCTCCTCATCCATGCTTCCCATGGTGGAATTCATCTTCAATTCCATAGATCCGTCCATAATGTTGATGATAATAGGCTTCTTGTCCCCCTCCTTCACAAGAAGGGTCGCCCTGTCAATACAGTCGAGAAGTTCCTTTTTGTTGATTCTCACTTTCGTCTCATAATCGCTGGAAAGCATCTGATCAATGTTAAAATACTCTCCTTCGATCAGCCTGGAGACAACGATCGTCCTGTCGAACTCAAACAGAATATGTCTGTCCGTAAAGTAAATATTGACGTCTTTGTCCATATCTCCCGAAAGAATCTTGCTCACTTCGCTGAGCGTCTTGCCGGGTACGACTACTTTCTTGTCCGCATAGGAATTTTTGAGAGTAATCTTCCTGATGGAAATACGATGTCCGTCCAGAGAGACCACCTTCAGAGTATCGTTGCTTATCTCAAACAATTCTCCCGTCATAAGTCTGTTGTTGTCATTGTCGGCAATGGAGAATATCGTCTGTCTGACGACTTCCTTCAGAGTAAACTGAGAAACCATAACGCTGTCGTTTCTCTCGATTTCAGGCAGAAACGAAAAATCATCTCCCGGTTTTCCTATGATATTAAATTTAGCCTTTTCACATGTGATTGTCGTCATGTAGGAATCGTTCGTTGTGATTGTGATATCGTTATCGGGAAGTTTTCTGACAATCTCCGAAAAAATCCTGGCGTCGAGAGCGATCATACCCTTCTCGATAATCTCCCCGTCTATCACCGTCTCTATGCCAAGTTCCATATCGTTTGCCGTCAGTTTAATCTCGCCGTTTCTCGTATCGACAAGAATACATTCCAGGATAGACATGGTCGTCTTGCTCGGAACAGCTTTGGAGACAGTCTGAACGCCGCTTACCAAGTTGGATTTCTTACATACGATTTTCATTCGTGCATAACTTCCTTTCTTACATGTGAATGATTTTTGTGCCGCAGCATGGCATATTATATATAAAGAATTTCGTAATCATAATCATAATAGGTGTTGATAAGTGTATAACCTTATCTATTATACTATTTTTCAACGAAAATGAAAACGATTAAGTTGTGAAAAACTCTAAATATCCTCAAAAATCTTTGTGGACATCAGGAGGGATTAATTTTCTTCTTGATGACGTCTATCTTGTTTTTCACATCCTCATCTGTCTCCAGATCAGAAGTTATCTTCTTGATTCCGTGGATAACTGTCGTGTGATCTTTTTTGCCGAGAAGCTTGGCGATATCCGCAAGGGACATGCCGATAATATCGCGGCAGAGATACATAACGATATGCCGCGGCAGCACAAACTCCGAATTTCTCCTCTGGGAAGTGATGTCCTTAGGATCGACGCCGAAATGTTCCGCTACCACTTCTATGATGAGAGAAGGGGTCACCACTTTGGGCTGATTCGGATAAATTACGTCTTTCAGGGCTTCCTCCGCGTAAGCCATATTGATATCTACCTTATTTAACTTAGAGAAAGCGATGATCTTGTTGAAAGCTCCCTCCAGTTCTCTGATGTTTGATTTGATATTGTTGGCGATGTACTGGAACACTTCATCGTCTATCTTCTTATTATATGTCTCCGCATTTTTTCTGAGGATTGCCATTCTCGTCTCGTAGTCGGGCGGCTGGATATCTGCGACCAGTCCCCATTCAAACCGGGAGCGGATTCTCTCTTCCAGAGTATCCATATCTTTCGGCGGTTTATCAGAAGACAGAATAATCTGCTTTCCTGCGGCATGCAGTGTATTGAAAGTGTGGAAAAACTCTTCCTGCGTACTTTCCTTGCCGATAATAAACTGGATATCATCGATCATGAGAACGTCCACATTTCTGTATTTTTCCCGAAATTTACTCATCTTCTTAGCGTCACCGCTTCTGATACTGTCTATTACCTCGTTGGTAAAAGCTTCCGAGGTGACGTACAGAATCTTCATATTAGGATTCTGCCCCAGTATAAAATGACCGATAGAGTGAATCAAATGCGTTTTTCCAAGTCCGGCTCCTCCGTATATATAGAGGGGATTGTATACCTTGCCAGGGGATTCCGCCACTGCCAGACATGCGGAATGCGCGAATCTATTGTTGCTTCCCACAACGAAAGTATCAAATTTATATTTTGGATTCAGGTTTGCGTTTTCATAGTTGATATTGTAAATAGTGTTTCCCGAAGGCAGCATGTCGTTTGAGGATTCGTTCAGGGCGTCGGATTCCAAAATAAAAGAGATATCATAAGTATGGTTCATCATCTCTGCAATCGTCACCTGAAAGAATATTTTATATTTGGAAGAAATATAATTCAGGGCATGCGCCTGGTTGGACGGAATCATGATCGTGACTACGTTATCCTTGACCTCATGGAACGTGAGAGGTTCGATCCAGGTAGAATAAGAAATATCGGAAAGCTCATATTCTTTCCGCAGAGTCTGTTTGATCAAATCCCAGTTTTCCTTAATCGAATCCATATCAGTCTCCATTCCGGAGCATACCCGCGGCAGAGGGCATGAAGTAAATTTTAACTTCGCCGTCAGGGGAGTAAGCTACATCGAAAATATCCTACCATATATAATAATATAAATATCTTAAAAATTCAAATGATAAGTTGTCCACATAATCGGAATGATTTCGTACTTTAAGTTTACATATTTTTTATGATGGATAAAATGATTGTGTATAACTTTTATAGTTGTTATCAACGCTTTTCATTGTCCATTTTAAAATAAAAAGCAAATTTATTGACAGAATAATTTTAAGTTATTCACATGTTATGAACATTTTGTGGATACATTTATGTAAAGTGGATAAAAAAATTTCAGATTTACTTGACGTTTTCTTATAAATTATATATAATCATCATGTTGTTTTTCCAATCGTAACAATGAATATCTACCTTATATATATTAAGGTTTGCAAGAAGGAGGTGCATCCGTATGAAAATGACTTTTCAGCCTAAGAAGAGGCAGCGGTCCAAGGTACACGGGTTCAGGAAGAGAATGAGTACCGCGGGCGGAAGAAAAGTGCTCAAGGCAAGACGCGCAAAGGGAAGAAAGAGATTATCAGCATAGACCGCATTTTTGTGGTCTATTTTTCTCCGCAGAAAGGTGCGTTTGAAAATGCTATTTTCAGAGTCCCTGAAGAAGAACAGCGATTTCCGGAATGTTTATGAAAACGGCAAAAGTTTTGCCGATAAGTATCTGGTGATGTATGTATTGGAAAACAACATGAACATAAACAGACTGGGAATTTCCGCCAGCAGGAAAATCGGAAACAGCGTCGTAAGACACAGATTTGCCAGACTGGTGAGAGAGAGTTACCGACTGCATGAAAATATATTTAATAGTGGTTTAGATATAGTAGTCGTTGCAAGAAAAAGCGCCGCTTCGGTTGGATACGGAGAGATCGAGAAGGCGTTATTACATCTTTCAAAACTTCATCATATAATAAAAATTTATTTTTATGGTGATGACAACTAGAAATTGAGATGAAAAAATTACTGATTTGTCTTATTAAATGTTACAGAAAGTATATTTCTCCCATGAAGAGCACGAAATGTCCATATATTCCAACCTGTTCGGAATACGGTCTGGAGGCGGTTGAGAAATACGGCGCCGTTAAGGGCGGTCTTATGGCTTTGTGGAGAATATGCAGATGTAATCCTTTTTCAAAAGGCGGTTATGATCCTGTTCCGTAAAGACAGGACGGAAGTTTAAGGAGGTAGTCTTAGTGTCAGATATTTTACTGACTCAGTATTCCGGCAGGATCGTGGGTCCGATTGCCAGAATTCTGGGTTATATTATGGAAGGCATATTTGTTTTGCTGGACAAGATAGGCATTCCGAATATCGGGCTTTCCATTATTTTATTTACGATTGTCATTTATCTTCTGCTGATGCCTCTGACGATCAGACAGCAGAAATTTTCCAAGCTGTCCGTCAGAATGAATCCTGAACTTCAGGCTATCCAGGCTAAGTATAAAGGTAAGAATGACAATGAATCCATGATGGCCATGAATATGGAGACGAAGGCGGTCTATGCAAAGTATGGCGTATCTCCTTCCGGAAGCTGTGTGCAGCTGTTGATTCAGATGCCGATTTTGTTTGCTCTGTATCGTGTCATTTACAATATGCCTGCCTATGTAAGTAAGATTAAAGAGGCTTTTTTTCCTCTGGTGGACAACCTGATTGCCCAGACGGGAAGTTCCGATTTTATTCAGACCTTTTCACAGGCGCGCATGTATGCCAGACAGTTTACAGATCCGTCTTTTACAGGCGGCGTGACTTCTTATGTGCAGAATACGTTTATCGATGTGCTCAACAAGGCGTCGACTGCGGAGTGGCTGAGCATTAAGGACAAGTTTCCGTCTCTGTCGGCAGATGTGGATCACACGCTTTCCATGCTCAATCAGTACAATAATTTTTTGGGATTAAATATCGGAAATTCTCCTTCTTATGTGATGAAGGAAGCGATTGCATCCCGTTCTTTTCTGCTGTTGATCGCCGCTCTGTCAATTCCCGTACTGTCGGCGGTGACACAGTGGATCAACGTCAAACTGATGCCGCAGCAGGAAACGGAGCAGACTAACAGGAACGCGAACGATCAGCAGAACGCCATGATGCAGTCCATGAAGACCATGAATATGATGATGCCGATTATGTCTGCTATTTTCTGTTACACGCTTCCTTCAGGTATGGGTCTGTACTGGATAGCCGGTTCTGTGGTGAGAAGTATTCAGCAGGTTGTAATCAACAAACATATTGATAAGATGGACCTGGATGAAGTTATCAAGAAGAATGAGGAAAAGGCCAAAAAGAAAATGGAGAAGGCCGGCGTCAAGGCACAGCAGATGGCGGCTTACGCCAATATGAATACCAAGAATGTAAGCGGTATTCCGAAAGCGCAGTCCAGACCGAGTATGACACAGGAAGAGAGAGAAGAAGCGGTCAGAAAGTCTACGGAATATTACAATAAAAACGCCAAACCGGGCAGTATGATGTCCAAGGCAAACATGGTAAAACAGTATAACGAGAAGAATAATAAATAACGAAACGGAGGAATTGACATGGAATTTATAGAAGTATCTGCAAAGACAGTCAGCGACGCAATCACGGAAGCATGCCAGAAACTGACCGTTACAAGCGATAAATTGGAGTATGAAGTTGTAAGCGAAGGTTCTTCAGGGCTTTTTGGATTGGGTTCCAAGCCCGCTGTGATCAAGGCGAGAGTCAAAAATTCCGTAGAGGATACCGCCAGAGATTTTTTGAAGGATGTGTTTGCAGCTATGGATCTGACGGTGGTTGTGAATGTGAAATATGACGAGGCGGAGAATTCCATGGATATCGACTTAAACGGCGACGATATGGGCGTTCTGATCGGTAAGAGAGGACAGACTCTCGATTCTCTGCAATATCTTGTATCCCTTGTCGTCAATAAAAACGCGGAAAATTATATCAGAGTCAAGGTTGATACGGAGAACTACCGTCAGAGAAGAAAAGAAACTCTCGAGAATCTGGCTAAGAATATTTCCTATAAAGTTAAGAGGACAAAGAGGCCCGTATCTTTGGAACCGATGAATCCTTATGAGAGAAGAATTATTCATTCCGCTCTTCAGAATGATAAGTATGTCACGACGCACAGCGAGGGAGAAGAGCCTTTCCGCCATGTTGTAGTCGTGCTGAAAAAGTACGAGAGAAGCTGAGAATTGAAAAAGGATGAAAGTCCTGCAGGTCATTTTGCGGCTTGCAGGATTTTTTTCATCATTATGGGGAATCTGTATGTATTCTGAAAAGAGAGAAACAATCGCTGCGATCGCGACGGCTGTATCGGATTCCGGTATCGGAATTATAAGAATCAGCGGCGGCGACGCGATTGAGATTGCGGATAAACTGTACAGAAATGTGAAAGGTGAGAGAATCTTAAAAAAATATGGTTCTCACACAATTCATTATGGCTTTATTGTTGGAGAGGACGGGAATACTGTCGACGAAGTTATGGTTTCCGTCATGAAAGCTCCCGGAAGCTATACTGCGGAAGATACCGTTGAGATTAACTGTCACGGCGGAATTCTCATGATGAGAAAAATTCTTGATCTTGTTATCAAAGCGGGCGCGAGGGCTGCGGAACCAGGGGAATTTACAAAACGAGCTTTTCTGAACGGCAGGATAGATCTGTCCGAGGCCGAAGCGGTTATGGATATTATTCATGCCCGGAATGAATTTGCCTTAAAATCTTCTGTGAAACAGTTAAAAGGTTCCGTCTCCGATCTGGTCAAAGAGATCAGGGAGGATATCATACATGAGATCGCATTTATAGAAGCCGCTCTGGATGACCCGGAACATTTTGATCTGGAGGCGGAAGGCTATGACGGAATGCTTCTTGGAAAAATGGAAAAGATTGACAGACAGGTTCAGAAGCTGATTGATTCCGCAGACGACGGCAGAATACTGGCCGAGGGAATCCATACGGTGATCGTCGGAAAACCGAACGCCGGAAAATCCTCTCTTCTGAATGTACTGACAGGGGAGGAAAGGGCGATTGTCACGGACGTCGCCGGCACAACGAGAGATATTCTGGAAGAAACCGTCATGATCGGCGGTATTATGTTCCGTATTCTGGATACCGCGGGCATCCGTTCCACGGACGACGTGGTTGAAAAGATTGGCGTAGAACGAGCGGAAAAAGCTGTTTCGGAAGCCGATCTGGTATTGTATGTCATAGATTCTTCCGTTCCCTTTGATGGGAATGACGAAAAGATTCTGGATATGATCGAGGGAAAGAATACAGTTGTACTTTTGAATAAATCGGATCTTTTGTCCGTTGTGTCAGAAGAAAATCTTCTCTCTGTCCTGTCGAAAAGAGAAAATCTGAATGTGAAGAAGATAATAAAAACTTCCATGAAGGACAGAATCGGAACGGATCTTTTCCTGGAGACGGTCAGGGAATTGTTTTTTCATGGAGATCTTACCTATAATGATGAAGTCTATATCACGAATGCCCGTCACAAGGAGGCTCTGCAGGAGGTTCATGAGAGTCTTCTTCAGGTGAAGAAAAGTATAGAAAACCGGATGCCGGAAGATTTCTATACCATCGATATGATGAACGCTTATACGGCCCTTGGCAGGATCATAGGCGCGGAAGTCGGAGAAGATCTGGTGAATGAGATTTTCTCTAAGTTCTGTATGGGCAAATAGAGAATGTTTTGAGAAAGGCAAAGTATGCTTCAGAATAAGATTCAGACAGATGTGTGTGTGGTCGGAGCGGGACATGCGGGATGTGAAGCCGCGTTGGCATGTGCAAGACTCGGTCTGGAGACAGTGATTTTTACGGTCAGTGTGGACAGTATCGCGCTGATGCCCTGCAATCCGAATGTGGGCGGAACTTCCAAGGGACACTTGGTGCGGGAGATCGACGCTCTGGGCGGGGAGATGGGTAAGAATATCGACAAGACCTTCATCCAGTCCAAGATGTTAAATAAATCCAAAGGTCCTGCGGTTCACTCCCTGCGGGCACAGGCGGACAAGGCGGAATATTCGAGACAGATGCGCAAAGTTCTGGAGAGTCAGGAACATCTGAGAATCAGGCAGGCGGAAATCTGTGAGCTTCTGACAGAGCCTTGCGGAGCATCTTCCCGGGCGGACAGCTGCATAGCGGCAAGGAAGATTGTCGGCGTCAGAACCTGTACGGGAACGGTCTATGAATGCAAAGCGGTTGTTCTGTGTACGGGCACTTATCTGAAAGCGAGATGTCTGTGCGGAGAGACGATTACCTATACCGGTCCGAACGGTCTGCAGGCTGCGAATCATCTTTCTGATTCTCTGCGGGATCTCGGAATCGAGCTTCGCAGATTTAAGACGGGTACGCCTGCGAGAATGGATGGAAGGACGATTGATTACAGTAAGATGGAGGAACAGTTTGGGGACGAGCGGATCATTCCCTTTTCTTTCTCCACCAATCCCGAAGACGTACAGATCGATCAGGCGTCCTGCTGGCTGACTTATACGAATGAGAGAACTCATGAGATTATCAGGGCAAACCTTGACCGTTCTCCGATCTATGCGGGCATCATAGAGGGGACGGGTCCCCGGTACTGCCCTTCCATAGAGGATAAAGTTGTAAAATTCGCGGATAAGGACAGACACCAGGTTTTTATTGAGCCGGAAGGACTGCATACCAACGAGATGTATGTCGGCGGTATGTCCTCCTCTCTGCCGGAAGACGTGCAGATCGCCATGTACCGCACCGTTCCCGGATTGGAAAACTGTGAGATTGTGCGAAATGCCTACGCGATTGAGTATGACTGTATTGATCCGAGGCAGCTCTATCCGTCTCTGGAATTTAAGGATATTCGAGGATTGTTCAGCGGCGGGCAGTTTAACGGGAGCAGCGGCTATGAAGAGGCCGCCGCGCAGGGTTTGATCGCCGGTATCAACGCGGCGATGAGGATTCTGGGAAGAGAAGCTGTCACTCTGGACAGATCGCAGGCATATATCGGTGTTCTGATTGACGATCTGGTGACAAAGGAAAATCTTGAGCCTTACCGTATGATGACGTCCAGAGCGGAATACCGGCTGCTGCTCAGACAGGATAACGCCGATCTGCGGCTTCGTCAGATCGGGTATGAGATCGGGCTTGTGCCGCAGGAGATTTACAGATCTACGCTTCACAAGAAAGAGCTGATTGACCGGGAAATTGCGCGTTTAAAAAATACAATCGTGGGCGCTGCAAAAGAAAATCAGGAATTTCTGGTATCTCACGGCAGCGCGAAATTAAAGACAGGTATGAGTCTGGCAGAGCTTATGTGCAGACCGGAGCTTTCCTATGAGACGCTTTTAGAAATTGACAGAGAACGTTCACCGCTTCCTGCAGATGTGATCGAACAGGTAGAGATTGAGATCAAATATGAAGGATATATCATGCGGCAGCTTCGTCAGGTAGAGCAGTTTAAAAAGATGGAGCAAAAGCGGATTCCTGTGGATATTGATTACAATGACGTCAAATCTCTGCGTCTGGAGGCAAGACAGAAACTGATTGCCTACAGACCCGTTTCCGTAGGACAGGCTTCCAGAATTTCAGGCGTATCGCCTGCGGATATCTCGGTACTATTGGTGTATTTGGAAAAATATGGAAGACAGAAAAGCGATGAATAAGGATGAAAATGGATTTTAGTGGTCAGAGACAATATGATCTGCGGCAATTTCAGAAAGATCTTGAAGCGTTTCATCTTCTCTTATCCGAAAAACAGATACAACAATTTGTTGTATACTATGAAATGCTGATCGAACGCAACGAGTCGGTAAATCTTACGGCAATTACGGATTTTGCGGAAGTCTGCAAAAAGCATTTTATCGACAGTCTCTCTCTGGTGAAAGCTATCGATCTGTCTGAATGGCAGCAGGAATCTGTCTCTTCCTCAGGCCGATCGGAATTGACTCTGATCGATATTGGTACAGGGGCCGGTTTTCCCGGGATTCCTCTCAAAATTGTGTTTCCGGATCTTCGTGTCACACTGCTGGATTCTCTGAATAAAAGAGTTGATTTTCTACGGGAAGTGATTGACAGTCTGGGATTAGAGGGGATTGAGGCGATTCATGGGCGCGCTGAAGATTATGCAAGGCCGGACCGGCTTCGGGAACAGTATGATTTGTGCGTGTCGCGGGCGGTGGCTCATCTGTCCGTTTTGGCGGAATACTGTCTTCCCTATGTCAAAACGGGAGGCAGTTTTGTCGCATACAAATCAGAGAAGGCTTCGGAAGAGATGAAAGAAGCCGGGAATGCGGTCCGCATTCTGGGCGGCGGATCGGTAGAACAGATTTCTTTTACGCTTCCCGATTCCGATATCGGGCGCAGCCTGATCGTCATTGCCAAAGACAGACAGACTCCGCCTAAATATCCCAGAAAAGCCGGAACAGCGAGCAGAAAGCCGCTGCACTAAAGCAGGTGAATGCGGTTCTATTCTGAAAAAGGGGAAAAAGAATGTTGGCGTGAGGTTAATGTTTCCTGGCGAGATGTCGATATGATAATAAAGCATACACTATGGCAAACGGAATTGCAAACAAGTAGATTATGAAGTAATTTACAAGTAAATTATGAAATAATTTACTTTAGTCAAAGGAGGACAAACTTATGGGTATGGATATCACATCGGGCGGTTATCAGAATGCTTACGGCATGCCGAAGCCCTCAATCAAGGGACGGACTTTTAAGCCGAGAACATTGGAAGATCTCAGAGATACCACCAACAAATCCTGCGAAGTGGCGGATACAGATGAGTCCAAACTTTCGGCAAAGGCGCAGGATTTCCTGAAAAATCTGCAGAAACGGTACGGCGATTACGACTTTTTCGTCGGCAACAGCGGCGATGACCTGAAAGGGCTGGCAAAGAGCGGCAGCAAGGAATTTTCAATCATTTTCTCCAATGAAGAACTGGAAAAAATGGCGAATGATGCGGATTATGCTGAGAAGAAACTAAGCTCAATGGAACATGCCGTAAATATGTCCAGGCAGATCTGCGAGCAGTTCGGTCAGAAGCGAAACGGCGCCGAGATCAGCAAAGTGGGTATTGTCTTTAACGATGACGGAACGACCTCTTTCTTTGCGGAACTGGAGAAATCAAGCGCGAAGCAGAGAGAGCTTCTTGAAAACAGACGAGCTGAGAGAAGAGAAGAGGAGAAGAAGGCAGGAAAAGAGATCGACAAGTATGCCGAGAACAGGCCGGATACGAAACGAACCGAGGTGGAGGCTGACAGTCTGGAAGAACTTCTTGAAAAGATGAACGGAATCGACTGGGATGCCGTCAGACCGGAGAAGATGCCGGAGAGCGGCGGAAAATATGATTTCACAGTCTGATAAGGTTTGTATAAGACAGTATTAAAACGAAAAGCCATCGCGGCGGCCAGATATCTGACCGGGCGATGGCTCTTTTTCGATATTCTTATTCTCCGAGGAAGATTCTGATCTGTTCCAGTATCTCATCCGGCGCTTCGAGCTGAGGCAGATGTTTGGTATTGAAAATATAAACTTCTTCGATGGCCGGATTGTAATATTGATAGTTCTCGATCGTTGTGCGGATATCCGGTTCTTTTTCTCCGCCGATCATCAGAATGCTGTTGTCAAGCTCTTTCAGTTCACGAAGAATATTCAGGTTCATATATTTTCCGACATAGCTTGCAAAAGCGTATTTGGCATTGTAGCCGCCGGCATGTGCGGCTTCCAGATAGTTTGCGATATATTTTTCCCGAATTTCTTCCGGATCACAGAAGTATTGGGTTTGAAAGCTCTTTTCGATCATAGTCTTATTGGCGAGCACATGATAGGCGAATGTTCCCAGTACGGGTATTTCGAGAAAAAGTTTCATCAGTTTGGTCTGGCTGGACGGGATCTGATTCTGCGAGTACAGATTCTGTGGATTGATGCAGATGATCTTGTTCATGCAGTCCGGGTTGTTGTGGCAGGCAGACAATACGAAGGGTACGGCCTCTCCAGATACAACTACAGATGTCTTTCTTTTAATAACGCTTGTGATAAAGTCGCTGATAAGCTGCTCATACAGATTTCCCGTGTAGGTCATCGACGGTTTGTCCGACAGGCCGTAGCCTGGCAGATCCACAGAGTAGATCTCATGCTTTTCGGTCAGATTATTGATGAGACGGTGGTATTCGTAATTGGAACTTCCCACTGTCAGATCATGGATAAAGAGTAGCGGGCTGCCGCTTCCCTTTTTTTGATATCTCACCTTTCCAAAACGCCATTCGTAATAGCGGTTTTCGGAATTGTTCAGAAGGCTCTTCGCGGTGCACAGGGACGAGTGTACCCGATTGATAACATGCATCGCTGCGACGGAAGATCCTGATAGTAAAACAACAGTCGTCAGTTTTTTGCTCATATACTCTCCGTTCCGGGGTGTTCACGCGCCGAAGACCTGAAAGAAATTCCCTGGGAATCGTCTTCTGTCATCAGGCGAACCTGTCCGATTTGTCATTATCTTTATTATAATAGATAATTGGATTTCTTACAAATATTACCTGAAATTTTTTGACGTATTTTAATATCGGAAATATTGTTGTAGAGAAAAGAGGGTTATGCTATACTAAGAAGAACTTATTTTCAATTATCCAATATGGTACGCGCGGAAAAACAGACTTTGACAAATTTAATATTTAGTTTATAGTAAAAGTATCATTGCGTTTATTTGATTGATGTATCTATATGGGTATATTCGGAGATTATGGATCTGTTAAATTTTGACGTCATACAATCGCTATATGATGAGCTGAAAGAAGAGCAGGCACGGCGGTGTTCTCTCCTGCGGGAGAAGAAAGATAAGATCAGGGAGATAGATATTTATCTCGACGGTTTGCTTGATAAAGAAGAGAGCGATCTACAGGTATTTCTTCCAAGAAAAGTGGAGGATGTATTTCATAGTGAAATAGAACAGAGCAATACGGAAAAAGAAAAACTGCTCGCAGAGTGCAGCGAACTTGAGAAACAGCTGCATTCCCATGAAAAAAAATTGGAGCAGCTGGAAAAGTTTCTGTCGGAATCCTTTATGCTGCACGTGAAACAATTTTCTATTTTGGACGCGCAGGAGAAAGAACGACAGAGGATCGCCAGAGATCTGCATGACACTTCTCTGCAGAATCTTACTTATCTGGTTCACAAGGTGGAGCTGGGAAGTCTCTATATTGATCAGGATCCCGTGAAGGCCAAGCTGGAACTGGCCACGGTGGAGAAAGGAATCCGACAGGTTATCGAAGAAATCAGGAACACTATTTTTGATCTGCGGCCGATGTCGGTGGATGACCTCGGATTAAAGGAGACGATTGACAAACTGCTCGCGGTTTTGAATCAGGACAAGCAGTTTTATATTAAGACGGATATTGATACTATCATGGATATGAGTTCCGATCCGACTTCGCAGCTGATGTTTATGTCTATCTATCGGATCATACAGGAGTGTGTGCAGAATGCGATCAAACATTCCGATGGAAAAGAAATTTATGTGCAGCTGAAGGATTGCGGCAGTTGTTACCGTATTGTCGTGCGGGATGACGGCAGGGGATTTGACGTCGATTCTGCCATGAAGAAGGAAAGACATTTTGGCTTGTCGGTTATCAAGGAACGGGTTATGTTCCTGGAAGGAAAAATGGATATTGATGTGAGTAACGGAACTTCTATAGAAATAGAGATTCCGAAGAAAAAGGGCGGGGAAAATAAGGGTTCATAACAAGCAGAATGGAGGGAAAAGGCGTGAGTACAAAAGTTATGATCGCGGACGATCACAGTTTGGTCAGAGAGGGGATCAAACAGCTATTGGAATTTGACGGGAGTATAGAAGTGATCTCCGAGGCGGCAAATGGTGTGGAGTGTTTGGAAAAGTTGGAGAAAGAACTCCCTGAAGTGTTACTTTTGGATATCAATATGCCTGAAAAGAATGGGTTGGAAGTTCTGGAGGAAATCAAGAGACGAAGCTATGATGTGAGAGTTCTGATTCTGACAGTACATAATGAATTGGAATATTTGATCAAAGCAGTAGATATTGGAGTAGACGGATATATTTTGAAGGAGTCTGAATCAGCGGAACTGAAGCGGGCGATACAGACGGTTGTATCCGGAGAAAATTATATCCAGGCAAGTCTGATACCGGCATTAAATAATCGTCTGGCTAACAGAGACATTGATAAGGATAAAATCGAATCTCTGACAAGCCGAGAGATGGAAGTGCTTGTTCGTGTTGCGAACGGTATGATTAATAAAGAAATTGCGACCAGTTTGAATATCAGTGAACGGACAGTTAAAAATCATGTTTCTAATATCTTTAAGAAAATCGATGTCTCTGATAGGACGCAGGCGGCAGTTTTTGCAATTAGAAATAATATTGTGACGTTGTTTTAGTATGTTTCACGTGAAACATTTCTATATGTGGGAATATTGACACTAGATAATGTTTCACTTAAAATAATTTAACCCAAGATGTTGTGAGAATTCCGTGAAACATTTTAATTGTGACGGAAAACCGACCGTGAAACATACTTTTATTGCCTATTGCGTTTGCTCTGCTGTTGGCGGCAGACAAGATGCGAGCCCATTTTCTCCTCTGATAATTTCCTGTTGAACTTCGTTTTCTTTTGTGGTACATTACAAATAGGGAAAGTCATAGAAGCGGCTCTACCCCATTAACAACAAACTAAACCCTCTAAAGAGGGTCAGCCGTCACTATCGGAAGTAGTGGCGGCTATCTCTTTCCCTTGAAAATCTGATAACACAGACCTACAAGGGCGACAATCAGTAACAATAATTGGATTAACTCCGCATATGTAACCATTGCAATCACCCTCCTTTCTTTCGTCTGGAGGGCTACTCGAACCCTCCGAAAAAGCAGAGGGGTAAAGCCGCCTTTGGCTCTATGACTTTCCCATATCGACAATATATCACATTTTTCCAGTATATTCAACGCTTGAAATAAGCCATACAGTTACAGTTGTGACACTGTATAACAACCCTGGATTGGATAAGCATCTAAACGATATGGCAGCATTAGAGACATTTTTTCAAAAAGGAATAAAAATATTCATAATATGCGTGATAACTGCCATCGGAATTTTATTGGTGCTTTATATGATGGTATGGTATATATTTTGGGCGGATCAACATACTTATTACGATATGGATAAATGTTCTCTGCAGCAGAGCCGAGAGATATTTGAAATCATGGGTCTGGAATTATATGATGGGATTACAATTGAACATGTCTCATACCATTTAGCCGATGGAAGTCACGTTTCAAGATATTTTTCCTTTGAACTATCTGGGAATATAGATGTTTTATCTCAATACATGGCTTACTTAGAGCAAAACAGTACAAAAGAGTTGAAAAACGAAAGCAGCGAAAATTATTCGTATCAAATATATTTACTGGAATTTCATGATTCACAAAGTATACTTACATTTCGTTATGCGCTTGAAGGACATAGTCCGACGGATTTGCCAAGTTATATCTGCCAGTATGGTACACGGCATATAAAAATATTGGACAATAACTAAAGCGATCTTTTTTTACATGTACGGCGGAGTTTCACGTGAAATGTGACATTTATATATATGATCGGACACAAGATAATGTTTCACGTGAAACAATTTGCCCCAAGATGTTGTAAGCACTCCGTGAAACATTCCTATGATAACGAGAAATCGGATGTGAAACAGAGGAGCTACAGATGAAAAACAAAATAAATCTATTTTTTAGAATATGTTCTTTGCCTATCGTTTCAATGACGTTCAGCTTTGCCTATATCATATATAATGCTTTTCTTGGCATATACCATAAGATGAAATGGAATGGGGCGGCAACAAACTAAGATCTAAACAATATCTGAACCAATACACATACGGAGGAAAAAATAATGTGGTTTATCTTTGCACTACTGTCCGCAGTATTCGCAGCGCTGACTTCCATTCTGGCGAAAGTCGGTATTGAAGGCGTCAATTCCAATCTCGCAACGGCTGTCAGAACTGTGGTTGTTGTCATCATGGCGTGGGGCATGGTTTTCCTCACCCATGCGCAGGGCGGGCTGCCGGAAATCGACAAAAAGAGCTGGCTTTTCCTGATCCTGTCCGGACTGGCGACAGGCGCATCCTGGCTGTGCTACTACAAGGCGCTGCAGATCGGCGAGGCGTCTAAGGTTGTTCCCGTTGATAAGTTGAGCGTAGTCATCACGTTGATCCTGGCGTTTGTCTTTCTGCATGAGAAGTTTACAGTGAAGTCCGTGATCGGCTGCGTTCTGATCGGCGCCGGCACGATACTTATGGTTTTGTAATAAAACCGCGCATGTTAAAAATTTTCCTGTAGATTCTCCTATCGATTAGTGTTATAATCGTAAACAGACACGAAAAGAATGGAATCCGGAGAGAACGTTCTGTCACAAGGAAGAAAGGCAGAGGAATAAAAAGTATGGGAAGAACGATCGCGATTGCAAATCAGAAGGGCGGAGTCGGCAAGACGACAACGGCTATCAACTTATCTGCATCACTGGCGAACAAAGGAAAAAAAGTTTTGGTCATCGATACCGATCCGCAGGGCAATACCACCAGCGGTTTCGGCATTGAAAAAAACGAACTGGAAAACACAGTTTATGAGCTGATCCTCGGGGAATGCTCCATCAACGAATGCATTTTAAGCGATGTGATCCCGGGAGTGGCCGTAATTCCTTCTAATGTAAATCTGGCGGCAGCCGAGATAGAGCTGATCGGCGTTGACAAGAAAGAATACATATTGAAGAAAGAAGTGGACTGGATCAAAGACAAATATGATTTTATTATGATAGACTGTCCTCCGTCCCTGAATCTGCTGACGATCAACGCCATGACAACGGCGGACAGCGTGCTGGTTCCGATACAGTGCGAGTACTATGCGCTGGAAGGATTGAGCCAGCTGATTCACACGGTCAACCTGGTAAAGGAGAGATTGAATCCTGCGCTGGATATGGAGGGCGTCGTCTTTACCATGTATGATTCCCGGACGAATCTCTCCTTACAGGTTGTGGAGAACGTTAAGGATCATTTTAAACAGAAGGTTTTTGACACGGTGATACCGAGAAATATCCGTCTGGCGGAAGCGCCCAGCTACGGCATGCCTATCGCCATGTATGATCCGAAATCCACAGGCGCGGAAGCATATATGCACCTGGCGGATGAAGTGATCAACAGAAAGGACGTATGAGAAGATGGCGGCGAAAGTAAAACGAGGATTAGGCAAGGGATTGGATGCGATCATTCCCGTTTCGGAAAATTCTGCTTCCGGGAAAGCGGCGGAGGAGAAGCCGGACAGCAAGGGAGCGGAGACGGTTGTCCGGATCACACAGGTTGAGCCCAACAGGGAACAGCCGAGAAAAAATTTTGACGAGGACGCTCTGCAGGAACTGGCGGATTCTATCAAACAGTTCGGATTGCTGCAGCCGATCCTGGTACAGGACAGAAAGACCTACTATGAGATTATCGCGGGCGAGCGCCGGTGGCGCGCCGCCAAACTGGCGGGTCTGAAAGAAGTGCCGGTCATCATACGGGACTATACCGAGCAGGAGATCGTAGAGATTTCCCTGATCGAGAATATCCAGAGAGAAGATCTGAATCCGATCGAGGAGGCGCAGGCTTACAAGCGTCTTCTGACGGAGTTTCATCTGAAGCAGGACGAGGTTGCGGAGCGGGTGTCCAAGAGCCGCACCGCGGTTACAAATTCGATGAGACTTCTGAAGCTGTGCGATGAGGTGCAGCAGATGATCATAGACGATATGCTCTCTACGGGCCATGCGAGAGCGCTGATTTCCATTGAGGATCCGGAGCAGCAGTATACGATCGCACAGAGGATTTTTGACGAAAAACTGAGCGTGCGCGACGTGGAGAAGCTGGTTAGAAATCTGAACAAGCCGGAGAAACCTAAGAAAAGTTCCGACAGCGACGAGAGTCTTAACGTGATCTATCAGGATGTGGCGGAAAAGCTGAAACAGTCGCTCGGCACAAAGGTTGACATCTCTCCCAAAGGAGACGGCAGCGGGAAGATCGAGATCGAGTTTTACAGCCATGACGATCTGGATAAGATTGTAGATCTGTTGTCCAGATAGGGAACGGATGATACGCGACATGGAATGGTATTCCGATACGGAAAGGTACGATATCGATGAATTATAATTTACTGGAAGAGACGGGGATCGGCAGTTTTGATCTGACCTATCTTTTTATAGCCGCATACGCGCTGATCCTGATTCTGTTTATCGTGGTGATTGTTCAAACTGTCAAACTTACCAAACTATCAAAACGCTATCGGAAATTCATGAGCGGTAAGAATGCAAAAAGTCTGGAACAGGATATTGAGAACATTTTTGAGGATAATAGATTTATCAAGGCGGCTACAGATAAGAACCGCAAAGATATTCAGTCTCTCTACAGAAAGTTCGAGGGAGCGTTTCAGAAAGTCGGTATTGTAAAGTATGACGCTTTTCAGCAGATGGGAGGACAGCTGAGTTTTTCGCTGGCGCTTCTGGATGAAAATGATAACGGGTTTATTCTGAACTCCGTCCACAGCACCGACGGCTGCTATTCCTACACAAAGGAGATCAAAAACGGAATCTGCGATATCTCGCTGGGAGACGAGGAGAAGAAAGCGCTTGATATCGCGATGGGAACCACAGATGTTACGCTGGGAAATTAGTAGAAATAGGGTAACGGTATGAGAAGATGTGAAGTTGACAAGTTAACCGGGACGGAGACGCTGGCAAAGGATGTCTTTACGCCGGAATATCAGATACTGTTGTCCGTGGGAATGCCGCTCAAGCATGAGTATATAGAGAAGCTCCGGGAGCTTAATATCAAGGAAGTATATATTGAGGACGAGGATCCTAACACGAAGACGGTTGTGATCCTGCGGGAAGAGGTGGAGGCCTCTTTCAAATCCAAGGTAAAGAGTATTCTGGAGAAGCATACTTACAGTCATAATGAAAAACTGGCGGAATTGAGCTCAACGGCGGACAATATCATCACACAGATCCTGGAAGAGGATAAGGTTGTGGAGCAGATCTATGACATCAAGGGCAGAAGTTCCGATATCTATGAGCACTCCATCAGCATATGCAGCCTGGCGACGCTCGTCGCGCTCAAGCTGGGACTGTCGCACGAGATGGTGCACGATATCGGCGTCGGCTGTCTGCTCCATGATTTGGGACTCCGCTATACGACCGTTGATTATACGGACAGGGATATTGACGAATTGACGGAATCGGAAGCCTCGGAGTTCAAGAAGCATCCGATATACGGGTACACGGCGCTGCGCGATGAAAATTGGATTTCCAATGCAAGCAAAAATATGATATTATATCATCATGAGCGAATGGACGGTTCCGGCTATCCGCTCAAAGCTACGGATATTCCGTTGGAGTGCCGTATTATTCAGGTTTGCGATGTGTTCGACGAGATGATCTGCGGGATTGCCTGTAAACAGGTCCGGGTCTATGAGGCGATCGCGTATCTGAGGAAGTACCGGGATATAAAGTTTGACGGTAAGATTGTCGATACATTTCTGGAGTTTACCGCGGTATATCCGGCGGGGACTACCGTGCGCACCAGCGAGCGGGAGACGGGAATCGTTCTCTACCAGAATAAGGATTATCCCGACAGGCCGGTTCTGCGTATCATAAAAGACAGAGACGGCAGAAACGTGGATATCCTGAAAGATCTTGGAGAGATCGATAACGTGTATATTGAGGACGTCATCGATTGACAGACAGAGATATTGTGTGAGCAATCACATGGAATGGAGACTGGCATGATAGACATTAAATTTTTACGGGAAAATCCGGATGTTGTAAAGGAAAATATCCGGAAGAAATTTCAGGACAGCAAGCTGCCGCTGGTAGACGAGGTGATCGCGCTGGACGCTGAGGTCAGAAAAGCGCAGCAGGAGGCGGACGACATCCGTGCCAGCAGAAATAAGATTTCCAAGGAAATCGGCGCGCTGATGGGACAGGGCAAAAAGGAGGAGGCCGAGGCGAAGAAAGCCGAGGTCGCTGCCAATGCGGCCCGTCTTGCACAACTGGAAGAAAAAGAGAATGAACTCCGGGAGAAGATCAAAAAAGATATGATGACGATCCCAAATATTATTGATCCGTCCGTGCCGATCGGCAGAGACGATTCGGAGAACGTCGAGGTTCAGAAATACGGCGAACCGGTGGTACCGGATTTTGAGATCCCTTACCACACGGAAATTATGGAGAGATTTCACGGTATCGACATGGACGCCGCCGGGCGTGTGGCCGGCAACGGCTTCTATTACCTGATGGGCGATATTGCCAGGCTGCACTCCGCGGTGCTTGCCTATGCGAGAGATTTTATGATCGGCAGGGGTTTTACTTACTGTGTGCCGCCCTTTATGATTCGGAGCGCGGTGGTTGACGGTGTGATGAGTTTCGCCGAGATGGACGCCATGATGTACAAGATCGAGGGGGAAGATCTGTATCTGATCGGAACTTCCGAGCACTCCATGATCGGCAAATTTATCGATACTATTATCCCGGAGGAGGAACTTCCGCACACCCTGACGAGTTATTCGCCCTGCTTCCGCAAGGAAAAAGGCGCGCACGGTATCGAGGAGAGAGGTGTGTACCGCATTCATCAATTTGAGAAGCAGGAGATGATTGTAGTCTGCAAACCGGAAGATTCTCCGATATGGTTTGACAAACTATGGCAAAATACGGTAGACTTATTCCGTAGTATGGATATACCCGTGAGAACGATCGAGTGCTGCTCCGGCGACCTGGCGGATCTCAAGGTAAAATCCTATGACGTGGAGGCCTGGTCTCCCAGACAGAAGAAATATTTTGAAGTGGGAAGCTGTTCTAACTTAGGCGACGCGCAGGCGAGAAGGCTCCGCATCCGTATCAACGGCAAGGACGGCAAGTATTTCGCTCACACTCTGAATAATACAGTAGTTGCTCCGCCCAGAATGCTGATCGCTTTTCTGGAGAACAATCTTCAGGCCGACGGCTCTGTCCGGATACCGGAGGTGCTTCGTCCGTATATGGGCGGCATGACGGAAATCCGCTAGTGCCAGTCTGCCTGTCAGAAAGCAGAAGGAGGTGAAATTTTTGCATAAATATATGCGAGCTATTGGTTTCAGCAGTTTGACCGATCGCCGTGAACAGCAGAAACTGATCACGGATATCATCCTGAACGCTTCGCACCGCACCTATACATCCAACGGCGACGAGACCATACTTGCAGAATTTTGTGAAGATTTTGCCGAGGATATGGGAATCGCCGTCTGCGGTGAGTTCGATGAGAGCGACAAATTTACCTATGATTACTTTTACCCTTATCTGCGGGGACATGGAATCAGTTCCTGTGAGGATGTTTCCGTGGAGCGGCACGCCGACAAGGAATCCTATGCGGGCGTCTGCGACGATATCAAGGTGGGTGTGAGCCTGATCTTCTATCTTCAGAATATAGTTCCCTACGTCAAGGCGCAGCATGAGGATCTGCTGCCGATCAGGGGGACGACGCTCACGCTGTCCGGGCTGTCTCTGAAAGGCAGCATTATTCTCCCGATCAGCAAGAATGAGAAGCAGAGAAAAAAGGTACAGAAAGCGTCCATGAACAGAAACCAGCTGATTGACGCGGCGCGCAGAGGAGACGAGGATGCGATTGAGAGCCTGACGTTAGAGGATATGGACACCTACACGGCGATATCCAGGAAGATTCTGACAGAAGACGTCTTCAGTCTGGTGGACACGTATTTTATGCCCTATGGCGTGGAATGCGACCAGTACTCGATCATGGGAGAGATACTGGACATCGATCTTCGCGTCAACAGACTTACCGGCGAAGAGATTTATGTAATGCAGCTGAACTGCAACGATCTGCAGTTTGACGTGTGCATTAACAAGATGGATCTGTACGGGGAACCGCAGGTCGGAAGAAGGTTTAAAGGTATCGTTTGGATGCAGGGATATATCAATTATCCCCCATCCGTATAGATATAGAAATACGTCTGCGTAGCTCAGTTGGATAGAGCGACCGCCTCCTAAGAGAACCAAGAGCGTTCGCCTTTTTACGGGGGCCTCCC
>CANQTL010000026.1 GCA_947626775.1 uncultured Lachnospiraceae bacterium
AATTTTTTGCAATATTATTTATATAATAGCACAAACAGGCGAAAAATCCAAGTATTTCTTGCTTGAGTTTCCGTAGTTCCGAATAGCGCCATTCTTTCGACGAAACCGAACAGGTTATTCTTCTGCTTCTCACCGTATCTCCCGACAATATATAAGCTGTAACTCAACCGTCACGCAAACGAAGAGATATCGGCGGCATGATCGAAGAAGCCAAGGGTGACAAGCGCCTTTACCGCCCTGCCGATATAATTCTCATCGATCAGAGGCCACGAAAACCCCAGCCTGTACAGTGCCTTTACGGTAAATTTGTTGATGCATTCAACTTCCCTGTGTTCCGCGTCGTTTTCCCTGTAAGATATAAGCGCCGAAACCTCCATGCTCTTCTCGTCATTCGACAGAATCTCATGAAAGCGCCTTTCAAATTCCTCATCCGATACGATTTTTATAGGGATGCCATTCTGGCGCATGCCGGCAATCACATTATCCATGTGGACAAAGTGCGAATTATACGCATGAAATACCGTAAATTTTGAAGGCGTTCCCGCAAGTTTCAATATCGCAGCCGCCGTGGAATCGATCGGGGAAAACTCGACGTCCCTGTCGAGTTCCGAAACCGGGAAACAGCCAAGCGCCGCATAGGCGCGCAGCATATTCATAAAGCTGTTGGTCCGGAAATTCGCCTGAAATTCTCCGTCCTCTTCACGGCTCATCAAATTGCCGACGCGAATGACTTTCCCTCTCAGGTCCTTGTCCCTGACTGCGGTAAGCACCGCCTTTTCCGCCCTGTGCTTGGTGTTGACATACTTGTTGTCAAGATTCTGCCCGAATTCCAGCATATTTTCCGCGAGTCTTATCTCCCTGGGAATACTGTCGTTGATACTTTCGCCCCCGATGCTGACCGTTGAGATCTGAACAAGGCTCCTGTCAAGTTCCAGGCAGGCCGCTATGAGATGTTCGACGCCTTCTACGTTTACTTTTTCAAGGATATCGCTGTTTGTAAAATGCTTGACGCATGCGGCGCAGTTTATCACGGTATCAAAATCGTATCCGCGCAGCTGATCCGTAAGCGTGTCCGAAGTGATATCGCTGTCTATCACGATGATTCTGTCTCCGAACCATTCATCGCAGGCGTCGTTAAAATAAAACATCAGCATCTGCTTCACTCGTTTTTCGGCTGTCTGCCTGCCGTTGCCGCGTGCCAGGCAGAATATCTTTTCAGCGCCGCCGTCCATAAGCTGTTTCAGTATGTGAACGCCCAAAAATCCCGTGGCGCCTGTGACCAGGATATTTCCGACGTCCGCATAGTCTATTTCCCCGACATGCGCTGCCGTATTGTATTGCAGGACGTCATAAAGCGGCTCGCACTCTTCGCGCGCCTTAGTCTTCGCCGCTGTCTCTGCCTTAGCCGAAGCCTTTTCCGACGCGTTGACAAGCGCCGCCAGTCTGGCCGGCGTGGCGTTGTCAAAGATATCCTTATAGACGATCGGGATCTTTTGCGTCATACAGCGCACGGCTATCTTGGAGGCCAGCAGAGAGGTGCCTCCGAGTTCAAAGAAATCGTCGTCGGCATATACCGTATCCAGACCGAGCACAGCAGCAAACATATCGCAGAATATCTGTTCCGTACTGGTTGCGGCCTTTCTCCCCTCCGTTTTTTTCTGCGCCGTGTCGGGTTCGGGCAATGCCTTTTTATCTACCTTGCCGTTTTTTGTCAGCGGCAGTTGATCGAGCTGTATAAGCACCGATGGCACCATATAATGTGCGAGCGACTTTTTAAGGTGATCGGTAAGCGTCTGTTTGTCCGTCGGTTTTGAAGCGGTAAAATACCCGCACAGATATTGCTGCTGGCCTTCGCCCTTTACAATGACAACCGCGTTGGTCACATCAGGATAGCTTTCCATAGCGTTGCTTATCTCGTCAAGTTCAACACGAAGGCCTCTCAGTTTGACCTGATTATCCGCTCTGCCGAAGAATTCTATCTCCCCGTTCGGCAGCTGCCTTGCGATATCGCCGCTTCGGTAGGCACGTCCGTTTTCAAGTTCGATGAACGCCTCGGCGGTCTTTTCCTTCAGTCCGACATACCCTCTGCCGACGCCGAGGCCGCCGATCACCAGTTCTCCCTTTGCGCCTGCCGGCAGGATATGTCTGTATTTGTCCATAATATAGGCTTGGACGTTTGCCGCGGGCTTGCCGATGGTAATGTTTTCTCCCGAAGTGATTACCTTTGCTATGCAGCTGACAGTTGCTTCGGTAGGCCCGTAACCATTGACTATCACGGCGTCGCGGCTGACTTTGTGCAGCAGCCCGTACAGGGATGGCGGAAACGCTTCCGCGCCGAGATCAAACATCTTTATGCAAGAAAGCGCCTTTGCCGCCTGAGGCATTTCGGCAATATTCGTCAAAAAAGACGGCGTGCCGGCCATTACTTCCACATTGTTTTTCTCTATGATTCCGGCAAGCGCAAGCGGATCGTGGATCTCCTCCTCGGTAGCTATGCATACCGTCATACCGTTGCAGAGTGAAATATGAATTTCCATGACGGAGAAATCAAACGACGCCGCCGCGATGGCAAGCGCGGTTTTTCCGCCGTTCACAAAGGCTGCCGTCTCATGATTTTTCACATTTGCATTGACAAAATTACAGAGGTTGCCGTGCTCGATCATAACGCCCTTGGGAGTTCCCGTTGAACCAGAAGTATATATGCAGTAAGCCAGCGAATCTTCCGGAATCTTTCTCTCGGGATCTGAACTGTTTTCGCCGCGTGTCAGCTCGCTCACGGTCAGCGCGGCATACGGTTTTCCCCTGAAAAACTCTGCCCTCTCTTCTTTCAGTTCGTCCGTTGTGATGACAAAACGCGCATGGGAATCCCTGAGGCAGTAATCGATCCTGTCGTCCGGATAATCGGGCAGCATGGGCAGGAAGGCTGCGCCGGCTTTCATAATGCCGTACTCGGCAACGGGAATTTCAATACTTCTCGGCAGCAGCATGCCTACGGGTTCGTCGAGTTCTACGCCCATCCCCATAAGCGAATGTGCCGTCCTGTTGGCCAGCGCATTCAATTCGCCGTATGTCAGCTTTCTGTTATCCGAAATGACGGCAACCCGTTCGGGATGCGCCGCCGCCTGCGCTTCAAACAGCCTGTTCACGCTTACAGGTTCAACGGGATAAGCCGTGTCATTAAATTTCTGATTTGCCCTGGCGTCTTCCGCCGAAAGCATGGACACCTCGCTGATATAGGTATCTGCAAGGAAGGAGGCCGCCGCGGTGTCGATGGAGTTTAAAAAGGTCTTGATAAATTCCTTGCTGTAGAGATTGCCGTAATACTCGACCGCATACTCATAGACGCCGTTTTTGAGCATGATTTCCACCGAGAGTTTTGATTTCGCGGTGTCGAGGTCCAGAATCTCCATGTCACATTTTTCCCCGCCGACCATATGCTCAAGAAATCTGCCGTCCTGACAGACGAACATGACGTCTGAGCTGACGCCGTATTCCCTCGAAATTTCCGCAAAGGAATAAATGTCGTTTTCCATGCTGTCAAGCAGCTGTGCGCCGGTTTCCCTGACATATTCCAAAACGGTCTTCTGACCGTCGATGCCGCAGTATACGGGCAGCGTCTTGACAAACATTCCCACAGAATTGTCCGTTCGCGAATCGCTCCTGCCGTTATAGACCGTAGTGAATACCGCCTCTTCCGCGTTCTGGTATCTTCCGAGGACAAACCCGAATACCGCGTTGAAAAAGCCGTTTGCGGTAACTTTGTTTTGCCGGCAGTATGCTTCTATCTCTTCCGGCGGGACCGAAGAAGCGGCCGCCATAAAACCCGCTCTGACTCCGGGCTCGTTTTTGTCTGGTTTGGGCTGGCAGTCGGTATCGCAGCCGCCGAGCAGGGAGGCGTAATAGTCCCTGGCCCTGACATAACGCTCCGAAACCCTTGCTTTCTCCTCCGAGAGGGCGGCCTCGTAGCTCGAATATGTTTCTGCGGCAGGCGTTTCGCCCTCATATGCCCCTGCGATATCTCTCAAAATAATGTTTAGAGAGGCGCCGTCGCTTATGATATGATGCATATCGAGGAACAGATACAGCCTGTCAGCCTTGATCAGCTTCGCCTGAAACAGTCTTCCTCCGAGCAGGCGATAAGGCTTTGCAAGCTGCGCTTTTACAGTTTCGATATCTTCGGTAACGATCGTTTCTATCGAATTTTCATCAAAAGAAAAGTCGCCGTCCATTCTGCGCTGCCTGATATTGCCGTCGTCGTCCATAAACAATCTTGTTTTTATATAGGGATGGGCGTTGACCGCGCTGACCACAGCCCGTTTCAGTCTGTCTTCGTCAATGTTCCCGCCAAGCCTCAGCAGTATGGGGATATTATATACTGTCGTCTCAGGCTGGGCGACCGCCTCGACAAAAATACCTTCCTGCGTCTTTGTAAGCGGATAATCCGGCTGTATCCCGTAGACCTCCGCCTTTTCGGCACGCGCAAGAAAATGTTCCAGTTTTTCCACGGTATTGTTTTCTTTAAAGTCTGAGGTTTTCACAGGCACGTCAAAGACTTTTGAGAGAAGCACATTCAGCCTGATCGCCCCAATAGAAGAAAGCCCCGCGTCATAGATATTCGTCGTGATGCCGAAATCGGTATAGCCGAGCACCTCTGCGATCTGATCGAATATCTTCTGCTGCGTTTCATTTTGCGGCGGTATCACTTCCGCCTGTTTTCTCACAGGTTTCGGCAGTTCCTTTTTGTTGACCTTCTGGTTTTGGTTCAGAGGGATGGAGGCTATCTGCATGGTGACGGCCGGAATCATATAGGCGGGCTTCCGCTCTCCTATAAACTCGTTCATGGCTGATATATCTATTTCGTGATCGCTGACAATATACGCCGCAATATATTTTTCTCCAGTCTCCTCGTCCTCAAATGCCTGGACGGTGGCGTCCTTGATGCCCTCAAATTCGCGGATCACTCCCTCAACCTCCGTCAGCTCAATACGGAAGCCGCGCACCTTGATCTGTCCGTCGTTTCTTCCGATAAAGTCGATTGCTCCGTTGGGCAGAAGACGGACTACATCCCCGGAGCGATACGCCCTGAGATAATCCCGGTCGTCACTGAACGGATTGCGCACAAAGGCTCTGTCCGTCAAGTCTTCTCTGTTCAGATACCCTCTTGCGACGCCGCGCCCCGCAATAAGCAGTTCTCCGGGAACCAGCGGCGGCAGTCTGCGAAGATTGCGATCCACAACATAGCATTTATAGTTCGCAAGCGCTCTGCCGATCGGCGCTCTGTCGTAAAGGCGGTTGATCGGTTGAATGGTTGTAAAGATCGTACACTCCGTCGGTCCGTAAACATTATAGAGCTGCAGAGCCGTATCTCTCGGACTGACAGGCACGAGTTTCTCTCCGCCGATGGAGAGATGTCTCAGTTTTTCAGCGGTGGTCATGGCGTAAAACTGCCGTCCCACCTGTGTCGTCATAAAGGAATGTGTGATTCCCATCCTGTGAAACCATTTTTCAAGCTCTATCAGATCAAGCCTGATTTCCTCTTCCACAATGCACACGCAGGCTCCCGCCGTCAATGCGGGATACATATCCATCATATTGGCGTCAAACCCATAACTTGCATAGGCCGCCACGCGGGAGTATTCGTCCAGTTGATAGAACTCTCTGTACCAGCAGCAGAAATTGGCGAGATTGCGGTGCTCAAGCATGACACCTTTCGGTACGCCCGTTGAACCCGATGTATAGAGCAGCGTAAACAGCGCATCCGGCTCGGGATTCTTCTCCATCCTGCCGCAGTCGGGAAGCCCGGAAATATCCTTTGTGAGCAGTACTTTGCCCTGGTATCCGCGTACTTTGGAAAGCAGCGATTCATCGGCGATCAGCAGCTTTGCACCGGCGTCCGACATCATAAATGCAAGGCGGTCGGCGGGATAGGCCGGATCAAGCGGCTGATAGGCCGCGCCCGATTTAAGCGCTCCCAGGGAGGCTGTGACCATATAGCTGCATCGCGGTATCAGTATGGAGACCACATCCCCGGGACCGAGGCCGAGCGCATGTATCCTGGACGCAATGCGCTCCGAAATATCGTCAATCTGCACGTAGGTAAGAGTTTCGTCCTTAAAATATACCGCGGGACGGTCGGGATTTTTTGCCGCCTGTTCTCTGAACATCGACACGATATCGGTAACGGGATAATCCGCTTCGGTCCTGTTAAAGCGTTCCATCTCGTCGATATTTTCGTCGGTGACAAGGCGTATATCCCCCAGCCTGCCGCCGCTGCAAAGCCCCGATACGATCAGCGTATATACTTCCGCCATGCGCCTTACGGTCTCTGCCGCCAGCTTTTCAGCGGCGTATTCAAACCTGAGCAGATAGTCTCCGCTGCTCTGTTTAAATACATGCAGGGTAAGCGACGCCATCACATCCTCCGAGACAGCAATCTCCACAGGGATATATCTGCCGCCTATCGTTACACCGGAGAACAGATCGCTCTGATATACAAAGAAACAGTCGGGCTGTATGCCGTACTCGCCGCAAAGCTGCGCAATATCCGCATTGTCATGCGCCCTGAGTTCACGAAAAGACTGCTGCATACCCGACATAAAATCCGTACAGTCCATACTTTCGTCAATACTCGCAAGCACGGGAAGGTTATGCACCATCATGCCGACGGTATGCTGCAATGCAGGATCATGTCTGCCGTTTTCGCCGATGAAGAAAAGCACTTTTTCCTGATCGCAGAAAAGTTTTAACATGTATGCGTAGGCACTCATAAACAGGGTATTTTTCGTAAGCTGATGTCCCTGCAAAAAAGAGAGGAGTCGGTCCGGCAGTTCCGGTTCCCGCGCAGAGAGCATCGTGTCATACACGCCCAGTCTGCCTTTCAGATCGGCAAGTTCCGGTGCATCGTCGCTGTACAGTTCGGTATCGCCCTCCATATGATCGAGCATCTTTCTGTACACTTCGTTGTCGGCCTGCGTTATTTCCGGGTGCGCCGCCTCATACCGCGCGAGGGCAAAGTTGCTCATATCTTCCTGGACCGGCGGCTTTCCGTCGTAGACCGCGGCGATATTGCCTATGATGATGGAGGCCGTCGTGCCGTCGCAGACAATGTGATGCATCGCGAGCACAAGACACAGCCCCGCGCGTGTTTTGAAAATGACCGCGCGTGTGAGAAGATCGTTTTCTATATCAAAAGGCTGATCAATGCTCTTTGCAAGCGCATTTTTGTCGGTAATCTCCGTCTCCTTCAGCTCTGCCGTTATTTTCCTGCCGGAGGGTATGAGCGCCGGAAAGCCGTCCGTCATTTGAACGGAGGCGCCGAGTATCGGATAACTGTTAAGCACTGTCTCCACAGCGCTCTGAAGACGCAGCGCGTCCGCTTCCATATCGTCTGGCAGAAAAAGCAGAAATACATTGTTGTACGCAGTCCCCTTTCCTGCCTGACAATCGAGATAAATACTCATCTGCGCCCTTGTGAGAGGATAGCGGTCCGCCATTTCTTCTTTCGCTGCGGTCTGTTTCCCGAATAGATCTGCCATTTTGCCTTCCACTCCTTTTTCTCACCGTCTGTCCGATATTCCGGCCTTTTGCCCCGTTCAGGGAGTAATCCATTCAAGCCCGCCGGAAAATTTCTCATACTCGGAACATACGGTCATAGCATATCCTTTTACGGCGTATTCTGCAAAATAAAGATTCCCGCAATCATATTGATCGCAAAACGCGCCGATACCGTCCCGCATATCTATATAGAGATCCTTTGGCTCCAAATCCACCCCTGCGCCGAAATATTTCATAACGCTTTCTTTGATTGTCCACAGCTTCGTAAACGCCCTGTCCGCATCTTTTTCACGGCTGCGTATATAATCTGTCTCGCTTTGATAGTACGCAAAATTGACAAGATCATTCTCAAAATAGCGGTATGCCTCTATATCGACGCCGACAGGGCGGTCGGAAAAAGCGCATACTGCCATATTCCCCGAATGTGATAGATTAAAACAGAGATCCTGTCTGTCCATGAGGAATGGCTTCCCGTTCTCCCCGTAAGACAGCCTGACGTCAGAGACGCCTTCGCGCAGAAGCCCCTCGTACAGCAGGATCCCTGCTCCGAGAGATAGCCGCCTGTCCTTTAAAAAGCAAAAAGAATCTATTTTTCCCCTGCGCTCCATCGGCATTTTGCTGTGCCATCTGTCAAAGGTATCCGTATTTTCAAGCGAACAGGCGTCAAGTATATAAATATGATTTTTCATGTCGTTATCTGCAAATGATTCTATTCCGCAAAGATCCGATTTATCTCATTTTCTCCAGCTTCGCCGGATTTGCAATCACGATAAGCCTCATATCTCCTGAAAGCGGCTGCGCGGGGTCTATATTGACGCTGACCTTTCCCTCCTGAATGGCCGCCACGACATTGATCCCGTACTTCTTCCTGAGATTCAGTTCGATCAGGTTTCTTCCTGCCCACTCCTGTCTGACCTCGAGTTCGATCATGGACACGTCCCCTGACAGTTCCACGATATCGACGAACCCGGAACTCATGAGATTTTTCGCCAGCCGGATGCCCGACTCGTTCTCAGGCAGCACCACTCTGTCCGCCCCCACCTTGCTCAGGATCCTGCAGTTCATCTCGCTGGCGCACTTTGCGATCACCGTCTTGACCCCGATCTCCTTGCACAGCATCGTCGCCATCACGCTCGCTTCCAGATTGGTCGCCATCGCGATCACCACGACGTCCACACTGGCAATGCCGAGCCGTCTGATCACTTCTACATCCGTCACATCCGCGCATTTGCAGTACGGAATGTCCGCAATCGCATCGTTGACGAGATCCTCGTCGATATCGACGGCGAGCACCTCGGCCCCGCTTCTCACCAGCTCCCTGGCTACAGCTTTTCCATATCTTCCCAATCCAAACACCGCATAAGATTTGTGAATATTCATTGCTCCGCCTTTCTCTCTGCCATCTGTCAGCCGACGCTGATCTCCTCCGTCGGATCTTTAATAAGATTACTGCTCTCTTTTCTTGTATGGAATGCAATCACCAGCGAGATGGGTCCTACCCTGCCGAGATACATCGTCACAATAATGATCAGTTTGCCCCAAAGATTCAGCGCCGGCGTCAGATTCCGCGTCAGTCCCACGGTCGCGGTCGCGCTCACCGTCTCGTAGACGATATCCAGCGCCTCCGCGTCGGTACAGAGCGACAGGAGCACGGTCGCGGTAAACAGAATGAGAAAAGACATGCATACGACGGCCACCGCCTTGCTCACCGCATGTCTGGGAACTGTCCTGTGAAAGAGCGAGGCGTCCTCCCTGTTGCGTATGGCCGCAAACGCGAAGACAAGCAGCACCGCCACCGTCACGGTCTTGACGCCGCCCGCGGTTCCCACCGGAGAACCGCCGATGAACATCAAAAGGAGCGAGACAAGCGCCGAGGCATTCGTCAGATTCTGCTGCGGAATCGTCGCGAAGCCCGCCGTTCTGGTCGTCACCGACTGGAAAAGCGCCGCCATGATCTTTTCCGGCAGCGTATACGCCTGTATCGTCAGCGGGTTGTCGTACTCAAAAACCAAAAACGCGGCGGCGCCCGCCAGGATCAGAAATGCCGTGGCGGACAGCGCGATCTTGCTGTGAAGCGTCAGACTGCGCAGGCATCCGCCGTGCCTCCTCTTTCTCTCCCGGCAGACTCTCACCACATCCCACCAGACGATATACCCGATACCGCCAAACACGATCAAAACGCACGTCACCAGATTGACGACCGGATTCAGAGTATATCTGCACAGGCTGTCCTCAGCCAGAATATCCATGCCGGCGTTGCAGAAAGCCGATACGGCGTTAAATACGGAGATCCACACGCCCCGCGCGCCGTACTCCGGCACGAACACCGTCATATAGAGAAGCGCGCCGGCGCCCTCCACCACAAACGTACCCGCAAGCACTTTTCTGATAAACTTTACGATCCCGGACATGGTATTCAGATTAAAGGCGTCCTGGATCAGCATTCTGTCTCCGATGCCGATTCTGCGGTGCAGCCCGATCAGCAGCCCTGTGAGGATTGTGATAACGCCCAGACCGCCGATCTGAATCAAAAGCAGGATGACGGCCTGTCCAAATACGCTCCACGCGGAGACCGTCGGCACCGTCACCAGCCCAGTCACGCAGACGGCGGTAGTCGCCGTAAAGAGCGCGTCGATATACGGAACGGCTTCCCCGCCCGCGGAACTGACAGGCAGGGCAAGCAGCAGGCTGCCCGCCAGTATGGCGAGCAGAAAACTCAACAGAATCGTCTGGGTCGTGGACAGGCGGAGCTGATGTTTCATAGCGATATCTTCTACTCCTTCTTCATAGATCTTCCCACAGCACCGTTCTGCCCTCTGTAAGCGACGCCGGCACATCGATGATCCGCTGGTTTGCAGATCCCCGGAACCGCAGGCTGATGTCTTTTTGCGCCAGAATAAACTCCCCGTCCACCAGCACGTCGATGCAGTCCAGGAAATCCCTCATGTCTTCGCGCTGCGTCAGAAACTTTCCCAGCACGTCCTCCTCGAAACGGTATCCGGTATAGCACCAGACGGTCTTATCCGGATAGCGGTTCCGAACTTCTCTCACCAGCGGGAGAAGCCCCTGCATGTTCACGGCTTCAAGGGGTTCGCCGCCCAGAAGCGTAAGCCCCGCGATATAAGCCGGCGCAAGATCCGAAAGAATCCGCTCCTGTACGCTGTCGTCGAAAGGTTCCCCATAATCGAAAGCCCACGTCATCTCATTGAAACAGCCCTCGCAGCGATGCGTGCAGCCGCTCACAAAGAGCGAGACCCGCACGCCCGGTCCGTTGGCGATATCATAATTTTTGATCTCCGCATAGTACATAGACTGTCCTTTGCCGGATACGCGCCCGCCGGTTCTGTCTACAGGTGCAGCACGCGCTCCTTGATCTCCTGCGTGCGCCCCTGATTCCAGAACTGCGTGCCGATATAACCGCAGGTGCGTCTCGCCACATTCATCTTATTCTGATCCGTATTGCCGCAGTTCGGGCACTTCCAGATCAGCTTGCCGTCAGGATTCGTGACGATCTGAATTTCGCCGTGATAGTCGCAGGCCTGGCAGTAATCGCTCTTGGTATTTAACTCCGCATACATGATATTCTCATAGATATACTGCATTACGGAGAGCACGGCGTCCAGATTGTTCTCCATGTTGGGAACTTCCACATAGCTGATCGCACCGCCCGGCGACAGCTCTTGGAACTGCGCCTCAAATTTCAGCTTGTCAAAAGCGTTAATCGGCTCCGTCACGTGCACATGGTAGCTGTTGGTGATATAGTTCTTGTCCGTGACTCCCTCAATGACTCCGAACCGCTTCTGCAGACATTTCGCAAACTTGTAGGTGGTGGACTCTAACGGCGTACCGTACAGGCTGAAATCGATGTTTGTCTCCTCACGCCACTCTTTGCAGGCGTTGTTCAGATACTGCATAACTTTCAGCGCAAAAGGCGTCGCCTCCGGGTCTGTGTGACTTTTCCCGGTCATATATCTGGTGCACTCGCACAGTCCGGCATAGCCCAGCGAGATGGTGGAATAGCCGTTGTAGAGAAGTTTGTCAATCTTCTCCCCTTTCTTTAAGCGCGCCAGCGCGCCGTTCTGCCACAGGATCGGCGCTACATCCGACGGCGTTCCCTTCAGGCGGTTGTGACGCTGCATCAGCGCCCGCCTGCACAGATCGAGCCGCTCGTCCATGATTTCCCAGAATTTCTGCATATCTCTGCCGGATGAACATGCCACATCCACCAGATTCAAAGTGACCACACCCTGGTTGAAGCGCCCGTAGAACTTCGGCCTGTCGTTCTCGTCATGATATACGGTGAGGAAAGACCTGCAGCCCATACAGGGATAGCAGTTGCCGTCCTTCAGGTTCTTCATGACCTTCTCGGAGATATAATCGGGCACCATGCGCCTGGCGGTGCATTTCGCAGCCAGCCTCGTCAGATACCAGTACTTGCTGCCCTCGCGGATATTGTCCTCCTCCAGCACATAGATCAGTTTCGGGAAAGCCGGCGTGATATAGACGCCTTTCTCATTCTTGACGCCCTTGATGCGCTGATTGAGCATCTCTTCTATAATCATGGCCAGATCATCCCTGAGACGTCCCTCCGGCACTTCGTCGATATACATAAACACCGTGATAAAAGGCGCCTGCCCGTTGGTCGTCATCAGCGTGATAACCTGATACTGGATAATCTGTACGCCTCTCTTGATCTCGTCACGCACACGGCGCTCCGCGATCTTATTGATCTGCTCGTCGCTCGCCTCGATCCCGCTCTCTTCCATCTCCGTCCGAATCTCTCTGCGGAACTTATCGCGGCTTACCTGTACGAACGGCGCCAGATGCGACAGAGAAATGCTCTGCCCGCCGTACTGACAGCTGGCGATCTGCGCGATGCACTGGGTCGCCACATTGCAAGCGGTCGCAAAACTCTTGGGCGTATCGATCATCGTCTCGCTCACAACCGTGCCGTTCTGCAGCATATCCTCCAGATTCACCAGACAGCAGTTGTGCATGTGCTGCGCGAAATAATCCGCGTCATGGAAGTGAATGATGCCCTGTTCATGCGCCTCCACGATATCGGGCGGCAGCAGAAAGCGCTTCGTGATATCCTTGCTGACCTCGCCGGCCATATAATCTCTCTGCACGCTGTTGACCGTCGGATTCTTGTTGGAATTCTCCTGCTTAACCTCCTCGTTGTTGCACTCGAGGAGCGTCAAAATCTGTTCATCCGTAGAATTTGACTTTCTGATCAGGGCCCTCTTATAACGATAGGTAATATAGTTGCGCGCCATCGTGTAAGCCCGGTACTTCATGAGCTGGTTTTCCACCATATCCTGAATCTCTTCCACGCTCGGAGACCGCTTCATCTCCTCACAGTTTTTCGCCACGACCTCCGCGATCTCGTCGATCTCCCGCTCGGACAGTTTATCCTCTTCCTTGACGCTGTCGTTCGCCTTGCAGATCGCCGCCACGATCTTCTCCAGGTCAAAATTGACCTCCGCCCCGCTTCTCTTGATGATCTTCATTCCTATCCCATTCCTTCTCTGTAAACCAAGATTACCGTAAACACTATATTATGTAAATCAAGACGTTCGCGTATACTATATATTGTAGCACTGTTTTCTTTTCTGTCAAGGTATAGTACACAAATTTGTCAGCTTGGCTCATCGACCATATAAAATAGAATCGACGAAGGAATTTCCTATTGTACAAAAAAGGGGCGTCCGCATACTGCGGACGCCGCCCTTTGAGGAAGCTGGAAAAGGGACTCGAACCCTCGACCTACTGATTACGAATCAGTTGCGCTACCAACTGCGCTATTCCAGCACATTCCTGCAACAAGGATTATTATACTGGCTTACGGGTCATTTTGCAAGAACTATTTTTTATTTTTCACCTGTTTCTCCCGCCCTGTCCAGATGGACGTCCATCTGCGGATACGGAACGGATATGCCGGCCTCGTCCAGGGCATACTTGACCTGCTCTGCAGTTTGACAGTTGAATAGGATAAAAGTATCTTACAGGCCGCATTAGGTCTGTATTTCTTTTGTCAAATTTGTTGTTTTTTACTATGGCAATATATGGCAACGTATGGTATAATAAGACTTAGGAGGTAACCGCCTATGAAACTCACCATTTCTAAGTCTAAGAATTCAGAGTCTTTTTACATCACCAAGGGTTATATCAATGACAAAGGGGTCAGCACATCCACTGTTATCCGCAAGCTGGGAACCCTGCAGGAATTACTCAAAGAGCATGGTCCAACGAGGGACGACGTGCTGGCCTGGGCCAGGGAAGAAGCTAAACTCGAAACAGAAAAATACAAAGAAGAACAGCAATCCAGGACTGTTCAGATTACCTTTCACGCTGACAGGCAGCTTGACTACGAACAGCAGGTACTTCACCGCGGTGGATATCTCTTTCTTCAGTCAGTCTATTATTCCCTCTCTTTAGATAAAACCTGTAGAAAACTCAGGAACAAATATAAGTTTCAGTATGATATCAACGCCATTCTTTCCGACATGATCTTTGCACGCATCCTTGAGCCGTCAAGCAAAAGATCCTCTTTTAAAGCTGCTTCGGAATTTTTGGAAAAGCCAACCTATGAGCTCCATGATATATACCGGGCTTTGGATGTCCTGGGGAACGAATGCGATTTCATACAGTCTGAGGTATATAAAAACAGTCATCTTCTTGGAAAAAGAAACGACAGGATCTTGTTTTACGATTGCACGAACTACTACTTTGAGATCGAACAGGAAGACAATGTCCGGAAATACGGCAAAAGTAAAGAACACCGCCCCAACCCCATTATTCAGATGGGCATGTTCATGGATGGTGACGGCATTCCTCTTGCTTTCTCCCTGTTTCCGGGAAATGCCAGCGAACAGACTTCCCTGAAACCTCTTGAGGAAAAAGTCCTTTCTGAGTTCGGATGTCAGAAATTTATCTATTGCAGCGACGCGGGACTGGGGTCGGAAAAGATAAGGAACTATAACCACTTGGGTGAGAGGGCCTTTATTGTGACGCAATCTATCAAGAAACTCCGGGCAGAGGATAAAGAATGGGCCTTGAGCAAAAAAGGATTCAAAAGAGTGTCAGACGATACTCCCATAGACCTTTCTGATCTGCCGGATGACGACACCGGATTGTATTACAAAGAAGAACCTTATACACCACAGACGCTCCATCAGCGCCTTATAGTTACCTATTCGCCCAAGTTTGCCAGGTATCAAAAAACCGTCCGTGACGCACAGGTGGAACGTGCGCAGAAACTGATTGACTCAGGCTCCATAAAAAGAAACCGAAAAAATCCCAATGATCCTGCCCGCTTCATCGGAAGGATTGCAATTACTGACAGCGGAGAGACAGCACAGATCCATAGCTACCTTGATACGGATAAAGTAGAACAGGAATCTCTTTATGATGGGCTTTATGCTGTGTCAACGGATTTACTGGATGACCCGGTCAGAGACATCCTGAATGTCAGCGAAGGCCGATGGGAAATAGAAGAATGCTTCCGGATCATGAAAACCGACTTTGAAGCAAGACCAGTATTCCTTCAGAACAGCATCCGGATAAAAGCGCATTTCCTCACATGCTTTCTTGCCCTGATCGTATACAGATACCTTGAGAAAAGCATTGATGACAGATACACCTGTGATGACATACTCAGCACACTCAAAAAAATGAACTTTGCAGGCATAAAAGAACAGGGTTTCATCCCCACATACAAGAGAACAAAACTGACTGATAACCTTCACGAAGTCTGCGGTTTCCGAACAGACTATGAATTCATCACCAAGAGTCAGATGAAAACAATTCAAAAAAAGAGTAAAGGAAAATAAAATTACCATACTTCAAAACAAAGAAAAAAGTCTCGCAATCGAACTATTTATAGGACCTGCGAGACTTTTTGTTCTTTTCAACTGTCAAAGACAGGAATATATCAAACTTCTCATCTCTGCAATCCCAAAAAGCGTAAACACGCAAACGCGCATGTCCTATCGGAAAAATTCATGGCTGCCATAGGCGAACAGCCGCGTCAGCTTTTTGTCGAACCACTGTAAGTTTCCGGCGTCGGCTTTCTCTCTGGCGCAGAAATACAGCGCGCCCTGCGAGATATCCTCCCCGTACAGCGCCCTGTCCACAGCCTCCGACGTGTCGGCGCTCACTCTGACGCTCTGATATCTTCCGTCCACAGTCGGAGAAAATTGCGCAATTCCCTGTTCTCTCTGCATCACCACATCATACACGGTGTCGGGAAAGATCTCGCTGTTCACTCTGTTCAGCACCACGTTGGCGACCAGAAGCTTGCCGTCCTGATCCTCGCCGCCCGCCTCCGCCTCGACAATGCGCAGAAGCGCGTCGCGGTCCCTGTCGGAAAGCTGATACTTCATGGTATGTTCCAAAACCTCATAGTCGACCACCCTCTGGCCCGACGAGACGCGCTTCAGCATCCTGACAAAACTGTGCTTGTCCTCCGCAAGGCTGTCGTCCAGATACGCGATCCGAAAAGCGGGATCTGCAGCCGTCCGGTCGATCCTGAGTTCTCTGGCGCACAGGCACGACGCCAGAAGCGTCATCCCCGCCAGCACAAAACTCATGATATATTTTCTGTACATTTTTCCTCCATTCCGATACAAAATTAACGACATGATTTTTTTCATGTATATATTCTATACAGGAAAAAGGAAAAATATTTCTGAATTTGTTTTTTTTCTCAAAAATGGTACAATCATAACAGAGGAGGCGCAGGACATGGAACGGCAGTTACCGGGCGTATATACGGCAGTTCGCAGGGATCAAACGGAATATTTCCGCGCGTCGTTAACTTATCGCGCCAAACATATCAGCCTGGGCAGTTACGACCGCGCCGAGGACGCGCATCGGGCCTATCTGCTCGCCGGTTCTCTGCTCGCCGATCCCGCCGTCTCCCTGAACGATTACCGGGAAGATTCTCCCCTGCCTTTCGACAAATGGGTCTGTCTCATCAATTTCCGCGACAACGGCATCTACTTTGCGACGCCGATCTATGTCCGCCCGAAATTTTTTTACTATTATTTTGCTCCGTCGGATTTTTTCATTTTTGATCTGGAAGACCTGTTCTACTATGCCACGCGCAGGATTTCGCGCCGGGGCGGGCATTTCTTTGTGGCGGATTACGGGATGCAGATCAATATCATGAGCCGTTACGGGATCAAAAATTATGCCGTAGAAGGCAGAGACTTCCGCTTTATCAACGGAAACTCACAGGATATGCGCTATGAGAATATCGAGATCATCAACCGCTACCACGGCGTCTTTGCCGTGCGCGAGAAAGGAAAGATCCGCTACCGGGTCAGGATCCATGTGAAGGGCAATCTCAACGTGGGCGTCTACGACTCCGAGGAGGAGGCCGCGGTCGCCTACAACAAGGCGGCGGATCTGCTGAAAAAGGCCGGCGTAAATAAGGCCTATGCCCTCAACTATATGGAGGGCATGCCGCCTGCCGTCTACGCCGACCTGTACGCTTCCATTAAAGTGTCTTCCGGTATCAGAAATTACCGCTGCGAATAACCGATAAAGCAGATGTTGAGATTCGCGTCTCCCTTGATGCCGTTCACCACGCCCGTGGAGGTATACTGCCACATCGCATACTGGTACGGATAATCCGGGATGTCCTCATCCTGGGAGAGCCACACGTCGTAATCCTGCAGCTTCGCAAGATCGATCTCCTTGAGCAGCCATTCCTTGTCCCCATAGAGCATCGGCACATAACCGCCCGCGCGCACGACCTCCAGAAACGAGGCTGCAATCGCCGTCCTGTCCTCCCTGCTAAGCCCGTCGATCCTAGACGCGTCGTTCGCGACAAACCCCATGTCAAAGGCGACCGGATACTTGATCGCCGTCTTGTACGGTTCAAGATTCTGCAGAACCAGATTTGCCTCCTGCACGGCCTCGTCCTGGCTGATCGCCTGAGAATAGAAGTAGACGCCCACACCCAGGCCCTCCGCGATCGCTCCCTCGATGTTTTCCTTGAAATTCTCATCCAGCGCAATCTGTCCCGTACTGTAGCCCCGGGAGCCGAGACGGATCATCACATAGTCCACGCCGGCGGTCTTCAGACCGGAGAAATTTACGCTCCCCGTCTCCCTGGAGATGTCAGCGCCGACATAGGAGATTTTCTTTCCGTTCTCCATATACCGCTTCAGACCGGCCTTTTCCTCCAGCTTCGTGTAATCGTAGGTATTCTTGGTCAGATAAGGACTGATCAGGACCCACTCCTCCTTGCCGTCCCGCGTCGTAACCAGCGTGTGTTTCCCGTCGGTGGACGGATCCTCCTGCGCCGCCTGCTCTGTCTTCTGCTGTTCTTCCTGTGCCTTTTTGGCAAAGTCCGGCTTGTCCTTTCTGGCTGAGCCTGTCTCCCCGTCCTCGTCGTCCGTCTCATCTGTTCTGTCCGCAGCAGACGGCGCGGCATTTTCCCCCGCCTGATCCTCCACCGGATACATGTCCCAGAAATCCAGATCCTCCGCGCGCAGCTTGGGCGATCCGGCGTCCTCCTGCGCTTCCTCTCCAGCTGTATCGGCCGCCGCCAGCTCTTCCGCCTGCATCTGCTCCTGCTGCGTCTTTCCGGCATGTCCGCCGCCCTGCTCCTTCTTGTTGCTCTGCAGTATGACGAACAGAAGAAGCAGCACAAAAGCCGACACGCCCAGGATCATATAGACCACGGATATCCCGCCCTTCCCCGGTTCTTCCTCTCCCGGCAGTCTCATCGTTCTCTCCTTCTTTCCCAAAGCGGCGCGTCGCCCGCCGCATTGCCTATCTCTTCCACTGATGCTATACTGGTCTTGTCGCCATGACCTTACCTATTGTATCATGGGAAAAATTTTTTGACAACTTCTGCGCAGACCGACACGGAGGATTTTACGCCATGAACCATATAAGACAAACGCTGACCGCTGCGCTGCTCGGCGCCGCCCTTCTTATGGGTTGCGGGCGAAACGCATCGCCCGTCACGCGGACGGGTTTCTATCTCGACACCGCGGTACAGATCACGCTGTACGACACGGACGGGGAGGCTGCCTGCGATGAGACAATGGACGCCTGTTTTGAACTGATAGACGGCTATGAAAAAATGTTCAGCGCCACCGTGGAGGGCTCGGATATCTGGAACATCAATCACGCAAAAGGGCAGCCGGTGGCCGTCTCCGACGACACAGTCCGCCTGCTGCAGACCGCCCTGCGCTACTGCGAGCTGTCGGACGGCAGGGTCGATCTGACCGTTCTGCCGCTAAGCGAGCTGTGGCATTTCGGCTCCGGAGACACCCCTCGCGTTCCCGACCGGGATGCCGCTGCGAACGCCCTTGCGCACATCGACTACCGCGCGGTGAGGATAGACGGCAATACCGTGACGCTCACCGACCCTGCGGCCGCCATCGACCCGGGCTTCATCGCCAAGGGCTATATCGCCGACCGCCTGCGGGACTATCTGCTCTCCCGGGAAATCGGAAGCGCCTGCGTCAACCTGGGCGGCAATCTCGTCGCCATCGGCACGAAGCCCGGCGGCGCCCCCTACCGCATCGGCATCCAGAAGCCTTTTGCCGACGAGGGTGAGACTGTCGCCGTCATCGACGTGACGGACGCTTCTGTCGTCTCCTCCGGCATCTACGAACGCTGTTTCTATGAGGGCGGCAAATTCTATCATCATCTGCTCGACACCGCGACGGGCTATCCCGCGGACAATGAGATAGCAGGCGTGACGATCCTCGCCCCCTCCTCCACGGAGGCGGACGCTCTGTCTACCACCTGCTATTTTCTCGGCATCGACGAGGGACTTGCACTGATCGAAACCCTGGAGAACACGGAAGTTCTCTTCGTCACTAAGGACGGCGAACTGATCTGTTCCGAGGGGTTCCCGCTGCCCTGATATAACCTCGCCAGCCTTCACAATTCTGTACAGGCCGCGCACGGTTCGGGCTACACCCGCACCTCGCCGGCCAGCACCTTCTTATAATCTTCCAGATTCTTCTGTAAGAGCGTCGGCGTATCCAGACCGTAGGGACATTTGCTCTTACACTGATTGCAGTGAATGCAGTTCTCGATCTTCTTCATCATGGCCTGCCCCGATTCATTCAGATTCTTCGCCGACGGAGAGCGCCTGAGTAAGAGCGACATCCTGGCACAGGTATTGATCTCGATCCCCATGGGGCAAGGCATACAGTAGCCGCAGCCCCGGCAGAAATCGCCGGACAGTTCCTCCCTGTCATGGCGGATGAGCGCCTCGAGCTCCTGTGTCATCATCGGCGGATTGTCGATGTATGAGAGGAACTCATCCAGCTCCGACTCCCGCTGAACGCCCCAGATCGGCAGCACATTGTCATACTGCGCCAGATAGGCGTAAGCCGCGGCAGAGTTCGTGATCAGGCCGCCTGACAATGCTTTCATGGCGATAAAGCCCATATCGGCCTTCTTACATGCCTCCACCAGCTCGATGTCCTTGTCGGTCGCCAGATAGGAAAACGGAAACTGCAGCGTCTCGTAGAGACCGCTCTCCACCGCCTCATGCGCCACCGCCAGACGGTGGTTCGTGATGCCGATATGGCGTATCTTTCCCTGCGCCTTCGCCTCCAGCGCCGCCTCGTAGAGTCCCGTGCCGTCCCCCGGTTTCGGGCAGAAAGGCGGGTTGTGGAACTGGTACAGATCGATGTAATCCGTGCGCAGTTCTGTCAGGCTCGTCTCCAGATCTTTCCAAAAATCCGCAGCGTTCTTCGCCCCTGTCTTCGTCGCGATAAAAATCTGATCCCGTATTCCCGCAAAAGCCGTCCCCACCTTACTCTCGCTGTCGGTGTACCATCTGGCCGTGTCGAAGAAAGTGATGCCGTTGTCGTACGCCTTGCGCAGCAGCCGCACCGCCTCTTCCTCCGATATTCTCTGGATCGGCAGAGCGCCGAACGCATTTTTATTCGTTGTGATCCCGGTCCTGCCGAGCGTTACCTCATTCGTCATGTCTTCCTCCGTTTCCGCTTCCATGCTTATTACATACTGCCACCCGTCTGACTACACAATGACCTTGCGCGGGCACTTCTCCCTGCATGTGCCGCAGCCGGTGCATTTCTCCTGATCGATGCTCGCGTGGAAGTCCTCGATTGTGACCGCGTCCGCCGGACAGTTCTTCTTGCAGAGCTGGCACGCGATACAGCCCGCGTCGCAGGCCTTGATCGTCACCGGCCCCTTGTCCTTTGAGCTGCACGCCACGATGTGTCTGGCGTCATAGGGAACCAGCGTGATCAGATTCTTCGGACAGACGGCGACGCACTTGCCGCAGGCCTTGCAGGCCTCCTTATCCACCACTGCCACGCCGTTCACGATATGAATCGCGTCAAAAGGACACTCCTTCACACAGCTCCCATAGCCGAGACAGCCATAATTGCAGGACTTCGGCCCGCCGTTCGGCACGAAAGAGAGCATACGGCAGTCTTCGATCCCGCTGTACTCATAATCCGTCCGCGTGCGCTCCCTGTCTCCCGAACATCTGACAAACGCGACCATGTGCACGCTGTCTTCGGCCTCCACGCCCATGATCTGCGCGACCTGTTTCCCGACCTTCTCACCGCCCACAGGACAGGCGTTTACCGGCGCCTCGCCCCTGGCGATGGCCGCAGCCAGACCCGAACAGCCCGCATAGCCGCAGCCGCCGCAGTTATTGCCCGGCAGAACGCCAAGCACAGCCTCCTCTTTCTCGTCCACTTCCACCTTGAATTTTATTCCCGCAACGCCGAGGAACAGCCCTACAAAAAGCCCAACCGCTCCCACCGTAAGCGTCGCCACCAATATTCCGGTCACACTCATATTATCTCCATTCCGCCTTTCCGCATTGTTCTGTTACAGCAGTCCCGAGAAACCGCAGAACGCGATTGCCATCAATCCCGCCGTGACCAGGACAATCGGCATCCCCCGAAAGGATTCCGGGATATCGTTATATGCCATCTTCTCCCTGATGCCGGCCAGGATCACAATGGAAACCGTGAATCCCACCGCCGTCGCGAAACCGTTTACCACTCCCGTCAGAATGCCGTAGTTTTTCTGCACGTTGGTGAGCGCCACGCCCAGCACCGCGCAGTTGGTCGTGATCAACGGCAGATATACGCCCAGCGCCTGATACAGAGGCTGCATAAACTTTTTCAGAAACATCTCCACGAACTGTACCAGCGCCGCAATGACAAGAATAAACACGATCGTCTGCAGATAGGTGATGTCAAGCGGCACGAGCAGATACTGATAAATTGCGCCCGCCACCGCGGAGGCCAGCGTGATGACAAAGATGACCGCCACGCCCATGCCGGCTGCCGTGTTCGTCTTCTTGGACACGCCGAGGAAGGGACACAGCCCCAGGAACTGGCTCAGCACCACATTATTGACAAGCGAGGACGCTATCAGGATCACCAGCAGATCTTTAACCATTGTCCTTCCCCTCCTTTATCTCTTCTATCGCAATCTCTTTCGGCCCGGTCTTCTGCTCTGCCCAAGCAGCCGGCGCGCTGCCCGCCCTGTCGTCATACAGCCTGCGCGCGCAGCCGGTATCCGCGCAGTTTAAGCAGTCCGAACTGCAGCCGGACTGTATTCTGGACATATCCCTGCCCCTGCGCTCGCCGCTTATTTTGACCTTGTTCTGGATCGCCGTAAGAAGCGCCAGCACAAAGAACGCGCCCGGCGCCATGATAAAAATGCTCACCGGCACATAGCTCTCCGGCATCACGCGGACGCCGAAGATTTCTCCCGCGCCCAGAAGTTCTCTGACCGCGCCGATACAGGTAAGCGCCACCGAGAAGCCAAGGCCCATGCCGATGCCGTCAAACAGGGACGGGATCACGGGATTCTTGTAGGCATACGCCTCCGCGCGTCCCAGAATGATGCAATTGACCACGATCAGCGGAATGTAGATGCCAAGCGCGTCGTACAGGAAGGGGATAAATCCCTGCAGAAGAAGCTGCGCCACCGTCACAAAGGAAGCGATGATAACGATAAACGCCGGGATGCGCACCTTATCCGGTATGACGTGCCTGAGCAGAGAGATAAAGACATTGCTCAGCGCCAGCACCACCATCGTGGTCAGCCCCATACCCAGGCCGTTGATCGCCGAAGTCGTGACCGCCAGCGTCGGACACATTCCCAGCGTCAATACAAAAGTCGGGTTCTCTTTGATAATACCGTTGACAAGCCGTTCGCCTGCTCTATTCATTGACAGCGCCTCCTCCCAGTTTGGTACGGAAATAATACAGTCCGGCGTTCACGCCGTTCGTCACGGCGTTCGTCGTGATGGTGGCTCCTGAGATGGCGTCGATCTGATCGTCTGAGGTCGCCCCGTTCTTCGTGTACGCGAAGGATTCCGCCTGTCTGCCCGCGAACTGCGGCTTTAAAACCTCCTCCGCGCGCATACCGAGTCCCGCCGTCTCCGAGATGGACAGAATTGACATGCCGTTCACCGTGCCGTCCATGCGCACGCCGATCGAGAAAGTGATGTCGCCGCCGTAGCCCTCCTTCGTCGTCACCGTAATCACATAGCCCAGCGCATTGCCGGATCCGTCTACGGCGCGCATCACCTCGTCAACGCTCTCCTGCGCAAATCCGGCTTCCGCCCAGTCCACGCCTTCGACCGGCTCAGCTTCCGCCGGCTCGAAACCGTCCGCATCCGGAAAAACTTCTTGACAGGCCTCCTGTTTTTTCTTCGCCTCCTGTTCGGCGATGGGCTCCTTCGTAATCTGATAGACCACCCCGAGAATCAGCCCCGCAACGATCGTGATCACAAGTATGATGCCTGTATTTTTCATCATTTCCTTCATGACTTCTCTCCCCCTTTACCAAACGCTTTCGGAAGAGTGATCTTCTCAATGAGCGGCACAAGCAGATTCCCCAGGATGATCGCGTAGGAAACGCCCTCCGCCGAAGGCCCGAACAGGCGGAAGATCCCCGTGAGGATACCCAACAGGACGCCGAACAGGATCTGTCCGTTCTTCGTCACCGGCCTGGTCACATAGTCCGTAGCCATAAAAAACGCGCCCAGCATCAGACCGCCGCCCGCCAGATGCGCGGAGATATAGGCCCAGTCCAGTCCGTGTCCGCCGAAGAGACACAGAAAGATTACAAAACTCACGATATAGCTGCCCGGTATCCGCAGATCGATCACACCCACCAGAATCAGGAAGCAGGCGCCGATCACGATGGCGATCATGGAAGTCTCTCCGATCGTTCCCGCGGTCCGCCCGATCACCATATCCAGTATGTTGACGTCCAAGCCGTTTTTCAGATCGGCGAGCGGCGTCGCGCCCGTGTAGGCGTCACAGTCAAAATTCGTCATGATCGACGTGAAGGAGATCAACAGAAAACACCGCGCGCCCAGCGCCGGATTCATAAAATTCTGACCGAGCCCGCCGAACAGCATCTTCACCACCAGGATCGCAAACACCGCGCCGATCACGCCGATCCACCACGGCGCGGACACCGGCAGATTCAGCGCCAGCAGCAGTCCCGTCACCACCGCCGAATAATCTCCTATCGTTATTTTCTTCTTACACACTTTTTCAAAAAGGTATTCTGTCAGCACAGCGGACGCCACCGTCACCAGAATGGTGATCAGCGCGCCGGCGCCGAAATTATAGATACCGAAGCCCGCCGCCGGAAGAAGCGCGATCACGACGGAAAGCATGATGCTGCTCGTTCCCATCTTCGATCTGATATGCGGATTGGACGATACCTTCATTAAACCACTCATCTCCGTATCCTCTCTCCTTTCTCACTGCTTCTTTTTCCTGGCAAGCTGTATCTTGCGCATGGATTTGATCGACTGCGTGAGCGAACGCCTGGCCGGGCACACATAACTGCAGCACCCGCACTCCACGCATTCCAGGCCGTCGTGTGCCAGAAAGGCCTCCTCGTCATAATGCTCCGCATAGTCGGCCAGCATGCTCGGCACAAGCCTGCTCGGGCAGGCCTCCACGCAGCGGCCGCAGTTGATACACGGCCCCGGCTCCATGCGTGAGACGTCATCCTGCGTCAGGCACAGCAGCGCCGACGCTGTCTTGGTCGTGGGCACATCCAGATCGAAGATGCCGAAACCCATCATCGGCCCGCCGGAGACAATCTTCACAGGCTCCTTCTTAAATCCGCCCGCCTCCTCGATCAGTTCATGGTAGTTCGTTCCGATACGCACCATAATGTTGCACGGATCGGCCACGGCGTCCCCGGTCACGGTTACGATTCTGTACATCAGCGGCCTGCCTTCGCAGACCGCGTGATAGATCGCCACCACCGTATCCACATTGTTGACGACGCATCCGGCGTCCGCCGGGAGCATGGACGAGTTGATCGCCCGGCCTGTGACCGCGTAGATGATCTGCCGCTCCGCGCCCTGCGGATACTTGGTTCGCAGCGCCTTCACACTGATGCGCGGCTCGTCCTTCGTCAGTTTCTTCAGAATCTCAATACAATCCGGTTTATTGTCCTCCACCGCCAGGATTCCGCGGGCGTTTCCGAAAAGCTGCAGCGACACCTTCAGGCCGCCTACCAGCTTCTCCGGCTCCTCGATCATTCTCCTGTAATCGGATGTGAGATAAGGTTCGCACTCTGCACAGTTGACAATCACATAGTCTATCTTATCCGGCTCCTTGGGCGAGAGCTTGACATGCGTAGGGAATCCCGCGCCGCCCATGCCGACCACGCCGGCCTCTCTGATGCGGTCGATGATCTCCTCCCGCGTCATCTCCTCCAGCGGTTTGACCGCCGGATATTCCACTTCCTCGTACAGCCGGTCGTTCTCCACAATAATACTCATCACGCTGTCTCCCGTGACGACGCGGCGCGGTTCGATCGCCTTCACCGTTCCCGACACGGTCGCGTAGACCGGCGCCGACACGAAACCTCCGGCCTCCGCGATCTTCTGTCCCGTCAGGACATGGTCTCCCTTCTCCACGATCGGTTTCGCGGGAGCGCCGATGTGCTGGAACAGCGGATAGACCAGATCGCCCTTAGGCAACACCGACCGAATCGGCTTATCCTTGGACAGATCCTTGCCGTCATAGGGGTGAATACCGCCGTGAAACGTTAATTTCGCCATTGTCAGTCCCTCTTTCCGGGCGCGGCCACACTGCCGGCGCACCAAATATGTCCTACTTTATCAATATACTATTTTTCGACGAAAAAAACTACTGCAATTTCAAAAAATATGTTAGTATATAGCTAAGTTATTTCCCGGGAGATGATATTATGCGGACGATCAATCAGACACTGGAACATTTTGAGACGGCATACCCCCTGGAGCGCATCGCGTCTCCCGACAGGCTGCTTTTTATCGACATTGAGACCACCGGCTTTACCGCGAAGAATTCCTCGCTGTATCTGATCGGCGCGGCCTACTTTGCGGGCGGTCTGTGGCACATCAGACAGTGGTTCGCGGACAGCGACGGCGACGAAGCCGCGCTGCTCAAGGATTTCTTCTCCTTTGCGGCGGACTATACCCATCTGATCCACTTTAACGGCAATCACTTCGATCTGCCCTACCTTCTCCAGAAATGTGAGATGCTGCATCTGCCGTACAATTTCGACAATTTCGAGGGTATCGATCTGTACAAGCGCATCTCGCCCTACAAGTTTTTCCTTCACGTGCCCAACTGCAAGCAGAAGACGCTGGAAGAACTTTTAGGCGTCGACAGGGAAGATCTCTATGGCGGCGGCGACCTGATCGGTCTGTATCACGCCTATGTCAGACAGCCCGACGAGGAGGCGCTCCGCCTTCTTCTGCTCCACAACAGCGACGACATGAAGGGCATGCTGCAGATCCTTCCGCTCCTCGCCTTTCACGATCTTTTCAACTGTCCTCTCACGGCCAGAAAGGTGCAGGCCAACGCCTTCGTCGATTATCACGGGCATGACCGGCAGGAGCTTCTGATGAAACTGGAACTGCCGACGACCCTGCCGCTCGCCGTCTCAAACCTCTCCAACGGCTGCTATTTCAGCGGCGAAGGCCGGGACGGCATTCTGAAAGTCCCCCTCTACGAGGAGGAGATGAAATATTTCTACTCAAACTACAAAGACTATTATTATCTGCCCCAGGAAGATACCGCTCTCCACAAATCTGTCGCCGTCTTCGTGGACAGAGACCACCGCGTACAGGCGACGGCCTCCACCTGTTATACGCGCAAATATGCCGCTTATCTGCCCCAGTGGGATATCTTTCAGGAACCCTTCTTCAAGCGGAATTACAGGGACAAAGCGCTGTTCTTCGAGCTGACCGACGAGATGAAAAAGGACCGCGCGTTCTTCTCCCGCTATGCGCAGTATCTGCTCGGCAGAATGGCGAAGACTTACTGACACGCCGGGCGCACTAAAAAAAGAGTTCCTGAGATAATCAGAAACTCCTTCAGACGCAAACCAGCTTAAAAATATGAAGTTATTCTGCCCCAAAGGGGATCTTTTTTCTCTTACAGCGGCCTCTGATAGAAGAAAGAATTCTTTCTGTCGAAACCGATTTCCTTGTGGTTGATGATCTGCTCCGTGCTGCCGATAAACAGATAACCGCCGGGTTTCAGGCTCTTCTGGAACTTGCGGAAGACTTCGTCTTTCGCCTCCTCCGTAAAGTAAATAAGAACGTTGCGGCAGACGATCAGATGATAATCTGTCGGATAGGTATCTTTCAGAAGATTGTGTTCCTTGAAATCCACCCTCGCCTTCACTTCCTCCGAAATCTGATAGGAGGGGCCGATCTTGGTAAAGAATTTCTTCTTCAGATCTTCGGGAACGCCCGCGACGCTCTTCTCCGCGTACAGTCCCGCTTTCGCTTTCGCGATCACCTGTTTATCCAGATCCGTCGCATAGATCTTGATCTGATTGAGCGGCAGATGCCTGGACAGCGCCATAACAAGGGAATACGGCTCGTCGCCCGTAGAACAGGCCGCGCTCCATATCTTCAGATTCTTGCCGTAACGCTTGATCAGATCAGGAAAGATATCCTGATCGAGAAGTTTCCACTGATCCGGATTGCGGTAAAACTCGGAAACATTGATCGTAAGGTAATTGACAAACTCGTCAAACATGTTGTGATCCGCCTTGAGGGCCGCCACATACTTGTCGTAACCGACTACCTTATTCTTGGCGATCAGCGTATCGATCCGGCGTTTCATCTGCTTTTCTTTATAAGCGTTCAGGTCAATCTTCGTCAGATCATAGACCGCTTTTTTAAAATACTCGTAGTCGTACGCCATACTCTTCACCGTCCGTTATTTTCTTATTTTCCCGCTTTGCCAAGCCGTTCGTATCTCCCGCTCTACTCCTCATTTTCACCGGAGATCACGGCGTCGATATCCACGGAGACGACATCCTCGTCTTCCTCCTTCGCCTCCGACGGTTCGGGAGCGAGCAGCGCCTTGATGCTCAGGCTGATCTTTTTGTCCGCCTCGTTGAAGTCCACCACCTTGGCCGTCACTTCCTCGCCCGTCTTCAGTACGTCCGAGGGCTTGTCGATATGCTCCTTGGAGATCTGCGACACATGCAGCAGGGCGTCGATGCCGGGTTCCAGCTCGATGAACGCGCCGAAATCGGTCATGCGAGCGACTCTTCCGGTCACAACATTGCCGATCGCATATTTGCCCGCAGCGTCTCTCCACGGGTTTTCATCCTCAAATTTCAGGCTGAGCGCTATCTTCTCGCCGGAAATCTCCTTGATCAGGACCTTTACGACGTCGCCCACCTTGAATACCTTCTTGGGATTCTCCACTCTGCCCCAGGACATCTCGGAGATGTGGAGCAGGCCATCGCAGCCGCCCAGATCGATAAAAGCGCCGAAGTCCGTCACGTTCTTGACCGTACCCTCGACCGTATCGCCCGCTTTGATCGTCTCGAAGAGCTTCTTCTGCATCTCGGCCTTCTTTTCCAGCAGAAGCTGCTTTCTGTCGCCGATGTATCTTCTTCTCTTGGGATTGTATTCGCTGATTACGAACTCGATCTCCTGATCGGCATATTTCGTCAGATCTTTCTCATAGGTATCCGACACGAGACTGGCCGGGATAAAGATTCTGACCTCGTCCACCACCACGCTCAGGCCTCCGTCGAGCACCTGTACGACCTTCGCCTTGAGAACCTCTCTGTTATTATATGCCTCTTCGATCCGTTTATTGCCTCTGTCCGCTGCAAGGCGCTTGTAGGTCAGAAGGACCTGTCCCTCGCCGTCGTTCACCTTGAGCACCTTGACTTCCATCGTGTCGCCGACTTTCGCCACGTTCGTCAGATCCACGTTCGGCTCGTTCGTGTATTCGTTTCTGGTAAGAATTCCGTCTGATTTATACCCTATATTCAGAATGATCTCCTCAGGCTTTACGTCGATAACGGTTCCTTCCACGACCTCCCCTGCATGAATCGTTTTAAATGACTCTTCCAACATTTGTTCAAAAGTTAATTCTGACATAATTTTGAACCTCCTCGATTATATTGTTTGGGGTCGAAGCCCCTGCTGTAATACCCACTCGTCGGACAGATTTAGGTAAAGCCAAATGCAGGTCGTCAAGCGTCTGTATAAAGTACGTATTTGCACATTCCTGCATGCATATCTCATATAGCTTCCGTGTATTAGAACTATGTTTGCCACCTATAACTATCATCACATCGACCCTGGACGCGATCTCTCCCGCCTCGGTCTGACGCTCCTGCGTAGCGTTACATATAGTATTCACAACACTAACATTGTAACCTTTTTCCATAATAATTTCAACCATATCTTGAAATTTATTGTAGTTAAATGTCGTCTGCGACACAATGCAGAGCTCCTCGCCGTCTTGACAGGTAAATTCCCGCGCCTCCTCAGGCGTCCCGAGCACCGTCGCTTTTCCCTCCGTCCAGCCCACGATTCCTTCCACTTCAGGGTGTCCGGCATTGCCGATAATCACGATTCGTCTGCCGGCGGCGCTCTCCCGGCTCACAATATTGTGAATGCGCTTCACAAAAGGGCACGTGGCGTCCACGCACGTAATGCCCTCTCTGTCCGTCATCTCGATGATGCTTCTGGGAACGCCGTGAGCGCGTATCATGACGACGCCTTCCTCGATCTGCGCAAGCTGCTCGGGAGTGTCAATCACCTGTACGCCCCGCCGCTCCAGATCCCTCACAACTTCCTCGTTGTGCACGATCGGCCCGTAGGTATAGAGTTTCCGTCCGGTCTCTGCCTGCTCGTACACCTGTTCCACCGCCCGCCTCACGCCGAAGCAGAAGCCTGCGTGTTCTGCCAGAATCACTTCCATGCTGTATCAGACCCTTCCGTCTCTCCTGTTCTCCCGGCTCACACCGGCTGCAGCAGCGCGACGACCGCCTCCGCCACTTCGTCGATGCTCATGTGGGAGGAATCGATCAGGACCGCGTCCTCCGCCTGTGTGAGGGGAGAGATTTCCCGCGTCATGTCCTGCCTGTCGCGCTCTATGATATCCTTCTCTATCGTATCCAGATCGCAGGGCTCGCCTTTTGCCTGCAGTTCCTGAAACCGCCGCTCGGCCCGCACCCTGCTGTCAGCGGTCAGATACACCTTGACCTGGGCGTTCGGCAGCACGCAGGTGCCGATATCCCGCCCGTCCATGACCACATCATTGTTCGCCGCGAGCTTCTGCTGCAGCTCCACCAGCTTCTTGCGCACATCGGGGTTGGGGCTGCTGGCGGACGCCATGTTCCCCACTTCCTCCGTCCTGATATAACTGTTGACGTTCTCACCGTTCAGATAGACGATCTGCTCGCCGTTCTCGTAACCGATGGAGATGTCCGCCTCCCTGCACTTTGCGCTGATCTTCTCCGTCTCGGAAGGCTGTACCTTCTCTCTGATGAGATACAGCGCCATGGCGCGGTACATCGCCCCCGTATCCACATAAATATAGCCCAGCTTCTTTGCAATTTTCTTGGCTATAGTGCTCTTGCCGGCGCCCGCCGGCCCGTCGATCGCAATATTATAACTCATGATTTTTTCTCCCTTTCTTCTGCGTCTTTTATCCCCGCCGGCCCGCGCTCTCGCCCGCCAGATGACCCGTAGACCATGCGATCTGCAGATTGAAACCGCCCGTCAGGGCGTCCAGATCCAGAAGCTCTCCCGCGAAATAAAGCCCGCGGACAAGTCTGGATTCCATCGTGGAGGGATCGACCTCTCGGACGGACACGCCGCCCTGCGTGACGATCGCTTCCGCAAATCCCCTGACTCCGGACACGGACAGGCGCAGATGCTTCGTCAGTCCGGCCAGACGCTTCCGCTCCTTACTCGTGACGTCGTGCACTTTCCTGTCAGGGGCGATGCCCGCCAATCCGATCATCACCGGGATCAGCCTGGCGGGATACAGCCCGCCCAGCGCGTTCTGAAAATTCTTATTCATATTTTTCTCAAAATCCCTCAGGATCCTTCTGTCGAGCTGTTCTTCCGTCAGCGCCGGCTTCAGATCGATCTCGCAGAAAGTCTCTTTCTCTTTCCGGCAGCGCCCGTAATACGCGGAAGCGCTCAGAACCAGAGGCCCGCTGACGCCGAAATGTGTAAACAGCATCTCGCCGAAGCCCTGATAGATTTTTTTCTCTCCGTCAAACAGCGTCAGACCGACGTTTTTCAGCGACAGCCCCTGCAGCGAAGCGCACCACTTGTCCGACGTCTCAAAGGGAACCAGCGACGGGACGCAGTCTTTCACGCTGTGTCCGAGATCCCTGGCCATCCTGTGGCCATCCCCGGAAGAACCCGTCGTCGGATAGGAGAGCCCGCCCGTGGCGAGGATTACCGCGTCCGCCCGCTCCTCGCTGCCATCCTCCAGACGCACGCCCGCAATCTGCATATGCTGCAATGCGCTTTCTCTCTTCGCCCTGCCGCTTTCCTGCCGGTCAGGCTGTGCCTCCGGCTGACGTTCGCGCGTCAGAATACTCTCCACCCGCGCATGAAGCCTGACCTCCACCCGCGATCTGTCCAGTATGCGCCGCAGCGCCGCCGTCACATCGGAGGCGTGATCAGATACCGGGAAAACACGCTCCCCGCGCTCGACTTTAAGCCTGCAGCCCGCGCGCTCCAGCAGTTCCATCACGCTCCTGTTGTCAAAGCCGTAGTAGGCGCTGTACAGGAATCTGGGATTTGACACCACGCTCTCGAAGAACCCGTCGGCCTCGCAGGCATTGGTGACGTTGCACCGGCCTTTCCCTGTGATATACAGCTTTTTCCCCAATTTTTCATTCTGTTCCAAAAGCGTCACGCTGTGCCCGCACTCCGCGGCCCCATAAGCCGCCATCATGCCCGCAGCGCCGCCGCCCACCACGATCACGCGCCCCATCTGTGCGTCACTCTTCTTTCCTGCGCAGGGGATAATTCAGCATCGGTTCCTCGTCGATAAAATTGATCTCGTCGTTCAGATAAACCTGATAGTTGTTCCAGGCCTCCTCCAGATCCTTCAGACTCTTCTTCACCTCTTCCGGGCGCTTCAGGCAGATCGCCACCACAAGGGCGTTGATCACGCTGAGAGGAGCCACCAGGGAATCCACGATCGAGACCATATCGCTCCTGGCCAGCAGATTGCAGGAGGAATAGAGATTCATCGGCGAGTGAACGGAATCCGTGATGGTGATTACCTTGGCGTTTCTGTCGTTGGCGAACTCCATCGCCTTGAGCGTGCGCATGGAATAGCGCGGGAAGCTGATGCCGATCATGGCGTCCTGCTCGTCGATGCGGAGCATCTGTTCAAAAGTCTCCGACATGCTCGTCGTCTTTAAGAGCACCACATTGCCCCGCACCATATTCAGATAGAAATGCAGAAAATCCGCCAGAGGCTCGCAGCTTCTGACGCCCATAATGTAGATCGTCCTGGCCTCCAGGATAATATCCACCGCCGTCTCAAAGGCCACCGGATCGAGATTATGTATCGTGTCCTGCAGCTTCTCGATATCCGCCTCAAGCACCGATGTCAGGATCTCGGACTGCGTGCTCTTGCCGTACTTCGCCCCGATCTTCTGCACGGAGTTGATCTTGTTCTGCACCCAGTCTTCGAGATCCCGCTGAAATTCCGGATAACCGTTGTAGCCGATAAAAGCCGCATAGCGGACGACGGTGGACTCGCTGACCCCCACCGTCTCCCCGAGCCTGGCTGCGGTCATAAAAACCGCCTGGTCGTAGTGGTCATAGATAAACGCGGAGATCGCCTTCTGTCCCTTGCTCATCCTGCTGTAATTTTCGTTGATCCTTGTGATAACGTCATAACGATTCTGTATAACCATCTTCTACCGCCAATATGCCCTTCCGCTTTATAGATTCAAAAATGCCTGGTAGGATTCCTCCAACAGCTTGATCGTGTCTTCCTCCTGAAGGTCGTAATCCCCGGTCAGCGACATGCAGGCCGACCCGTGAATGAAGATCCACATCCGCATAAACATGCCGCTCGGATCCTTGCATCCATAGAATTTGGCGTTGTTGATCTCCTTCACCACCCAGCCGTTTTTGCCGTTTAAGAGATCGTACAGGCTCTTGCCATGACGGTTCTGCGCCATAAAGAGAAGCTCAAAGATCTGCCGCTCCTCCTGCGCAAAACGGATGTACGCAAGGCCGAGATTGACGAAGGGCGTCTCGCTCTTCTTAGGGAAGTTCGAGTAATAATCATTGAAAAAGGCAATCGCCTTCTCAAACAATTCCACGCCCAGCTCCTCCATGTTCTTGTAGACGCGGAAGATCGGCTGTGTGGAGCAGCCTGCCTTCGCCGCCAGCGTTCTGGCGCTCACCTGTGCAACTCCGTTCTCTCTCGTGATCTGAAACGCCGCGTTCAGTATCTCGTCTTTTGTGATCGTCTCTTTCCTAGCCATAAGATATAACCTCTCTTGTACAACAATTCCGTTATCATTTTGGTAACATATGTTATTATAATATATTATGTAACCTACGTCAATCCCCTTTCCGACAAAAATATAAAAAGGGCCTCCCGCCCTGTGAGATCGTCACATCTGCGGGAAGCCTTTTTGGAAATATCATATGGATCCGGCCAGGAGCCTAAACCGGATATGCCGCGTTCTTCGTGTCCGCGACGCTCATGTCCACCTTCTCCTGCTGTGCCTGACGGTACTTGAAGTAATCGACCGCCACCTGAGGGAACAGCGCGTAGGACAGTACGTCCTCATCCTGCTGCTTCCATTCCTTCATCTCCGCCTCCAGGCCTGCAAGCTCCGGCTCGACATGGCCTGTCGCCTCCGCGGAACGGGCCGTGGAGCGGGGCTCTCCGGGGATGACCTTGTCGATCACTTCCTGATTCATGGGCTTGACCGTCTGTCCGTAATTGCCGCGCAGCAGATCCTTGAACTCGCCCGTCGCCATCTTGTAGCGCTCGCCCATCAGCACGTTGAATACCGCCTGCGTGCCGACGATCTGTGAAGACGGCGTAACCAGCGGCGGCTCGCCGCAGTCCTTGCGGACTCTCGGAATCTCCTCCAGCACTTCCTGGTACTTATCTTCCGCCTTCTGCTCTTTCAGCTGGCTCACCATATTGGAAAGCATACCGCCGGGCACCTGGTAGCGCAGCGTGTTGATGTTGACGCCGAGCACCTTGGTGCTCATCAGGCCGGACTCGATGCACTCCTCACGGTAAGGACGGAAGTAATCTGCAATCTTGGCCAGGATCTCCTGATCATAGCCGGTGTCGTACTCCGTGCCCTTGAAAGTCTCAACCATAACTTCCGTCGCAGGCTGGGAAGTGCCCAGCGCGAACGGGGAGATCGCGCAGTCGATGACGTCCACGCCGGCCTCGACCGCTTTCAGATACGTCATGGAAGCCACGCCGGAAGTGTAGTGCGTGTGCAGCTGGATCGGGAGCTTCGTGCTCTCCTTCAGGGTCTTGACCAGCTCCGCCGCGCGGTAGGGAACGAGAAGTCCCGCCATATCCTTGATACAGATGGAATCCGCTCCCATCTCCTCAATCTTCTTCGCCATATCCGCCCAGTAGTCCAGCGTGTAGGCGTCGCCGAGGGTATAGGAAAGCGCGACCTGTGACTCTCCCCTTCCCTCCTGCTTCTTGATCTTGTTGGTAGCGTCCACCGCCGCCTGCAGATTGCGGATATCGTTCAGGCAGTCGAAAATTCTGATGACGTCGATGCCGTTCGCGATGGACTTCTCCACGAACGCGTACACCACATCATCCGCATAGGGCCTGTAGCCCAGAATGTTCTGCCCTCTGAATAACATCTGTAATTTTGTCTTCTTAAAGCCGTCTCTCAGTTTCCGCAGTCTGTCCCACGGATCCTCTTTCAGGAAGCGGAGGGACGCGTCGAAAGTCGCGCCGCCCCAGCACTCTACCGCGTGGTAGCCGACCTGATCCATTGTATCTACGATCGGAAGCATTTTCTCGGTAGGCATTCTGGTCGCGATCAGAGACTGATGCGCGTCGCGAAGAACGGTTTCCATGATGCCGACCGGCTTTTTAATCTGTTCTGCCATTTTATTTTCATTCCTTTCTCTAAATTTTTATGTGACCGGAAATGAATTCCGATGGATTTTTCTCTTTTTAGAATACGCCGAACACCGCCATAAACGTGCCGGCTGCCACCGCCGTGCCGATTACGCCCGCCACGTTGGGCCCCATAGCGTGCATCAGCAGGAAATTGGTGGGATCCGCCTCCGCACCGACCTTCTGCGATACTCTGGCTGCCATAGGCACCGCGGACACGCCCGCCGAGCCGATCAGCGGATTCACCTTGCCCTTCGTCAGCACGCACATCAGCTTGCCGAACAGCACGCCCGCCGCCGTGCCGAAGCAAAATGCAATCAGGCCGAGCACAACGATCTTGATCGTATCCATATTTAAGAACGCCTGCGCGCTGGTGGTCGCTCCCACGGAAGTGCCGAGGATGATCACGACAATGTACATCAGCGCGTTGGACGCCGTGTCCGTGAGCTGTCTGACCACGCCGCACTCTCTGAACAGATTGCCTAACATCAGCATGCCTACGAGAGGCGCCGTGGTGGGCAGGATCAGGGATACGACGATCGTAACCACGATCGGGAACAGAATCTTCTCCAGCTTGCTGACCGGACGAAGCTGTCCCATCTTGATCTTTCTCTCCTTCTCCGTCGTGAGCAGCTTCATGATCGGCGGCTGAATAATCGGTACCAGCGACATATAGGAGTATGCCGCCACCGCGATCGGTCCGAGCAGTGCCGTCTGCTGCAGCTTGCCGGCCAGGAAGATGGACGTAGGGCCGTCCGCGCCGCCGATGATGGAGATGGCCGCGGCCGCCTTGTCATTAAAGCCCATGGCGATCGCGCCGAAGTACGCGGCGAAGATACCGAACTGCGCCGCCGCGCCGAGCAGGAAACTCTTCGGGTTCGCGATCAGCGGTCCGAAGTCCGTCATCGCGCCCACGCCCATGAAGATCAGGGAAGGCAGGATCGCCCACTCGTCCAGCTTGTAGAAGTAGTACAGCAGACCGCCGCCTGCGCCGCCCTCGCCGTACTCCGCCATGATGTCCGGATAGATATTGACAAGCAGCATACCAAAGGCTATCGGGACTAAAAGCAGAGGCTCAAACTCATGCCGGATAGCCAGATACAGAAATACCAGTGCTACCAGAATCATGATATAGTTGCCGACTTCCAGATTAAAGAACGCCGTCTGGTGGATCAGATTCGATAGCGTAGATGTAATGTAATCCATTGCTTAACCTCCTGTAGTTATAGTTTCAGGCGCGCCTTTTGTCAGGGCGCCTGACGATCAGTTCAACGTCGCAAGCAGCGCGCCGGCCTCAACCGCATCGCCCACAGCTACATTGATGCTCGCTACAGTGCCGTCCTCGGGCGCCACTACAGGAATCTCCATCTTCATGGCCTCCACGATCACAACGGCATCGCCCTTCTTGACCGCCTGGCCCACGTTCGCCTCAATCTTAAATACCTTGCCTGCCGCACCGGCCTCGATCTTCACACTGCCCTGTGCGCCGCCGGCAGCAGGAGCCGCCGCGGGCGCGGGAGCCGCCTTGGGAACGGCCTTCGGCGCAGCGGGAGCTGCCGCCGCCGGCGCGCCGCTCGTCTGACCCTCTTCCACAACTACGTCATATACGCTTCCGTTTACGGTAATGGTATAATTTTTCATCTTGATATCCTCCTATGATCTAGGCATTCTGCCATTTACTCTTGTTAGATTTTCTGATGGAGCGCACCACGAAGCCGTCCGCAGAACCGCTCCCCTCGTAAGCTGCGATCGCCGCCGCGATGACCGCCACGAGTTCCCCATCGTTTGCAAGTTCCTCTTTCTGCGCGATCTGTGTCACGACCGGCGCCTGAGCCGCCGCGCTCTGCGCTGCCGCAGGCTCCTCCTTCTTCGGCTTCTTTACATTGACCTTGGAAATCAGGCCGAAGCAGGAGATGATCAGGCTGATGAAGATCAGCACGACGAACACCGTTCCCATGCCGATCACGGTATTCATCACCGCCTTCGTCATGTTCTCCCCGAAGGAGTAGGACACATTCGCCGCGATGCCGGTGATGACGGGCTGACTGGGATTGGAATTGTCCACCACGAACTCCACCACCGCGTTGTGGTCGGAGCCGAGCACGTTGATGTCCACCACGAACTCGTCGTCCGAGGCCTTCACCGTGCCGCCGTCCGTGCCGTTAAACTGTCCGATATCTTCAAGCGCGCTCTGCCAGCTGAGCATACCGTTGTAGATGGCAGGGTTGTCCTTGTTCTGCTCGATCGCCTCCCCGCCCTGCGCGACTACCAGATCGATCGCCGACAGAACCGAGCCGCACTGTGTGATCAGCGACTCTTCCATGGCGGAATCCACTTTGGCCTCTTCCTGCCCGCACGCGCACAGACCGATCATACAGGTGATCACACCTAATATTGCCAGTAATTTTCTCATATTAAGCATCATCCTTTCTAGACCGTACCGTGTTTTCTGTCCGGACGTCCTTCACTTTTCGTAGACAACATCTCGAACGCGCCGATCACATATTTGCGCGTGTCCTCGGGCGCAACGATCTGATCCACATACCCGCGCTTCGCCGCGCTCGCCACATTGTTCTGCAGCGCCGCGTACTCCTTCGCGCATGCGTCGATGGCGTCCGCGCCCTGTCCGTCACAGATGATCTTCGCCGCAAGGTTCGCGTCCATCATGCCGATCTCGGCATCCGGCCATGCGATCGTGATATCCGCGCCGACCGCCTTGGAGTTCATCGCCACATAAGCGCTTCCATATGCCTTGCCGATCACCACGTTCACCTTGGGCACCGTCGCGTTGGCGAAAGCGTATGTAAGCTTGCCTACCGCTTTGGCGATTCTCTTCTCCGCGCACTTGGTCGCCGCAAAGCCCGCAACGTTCGTCAGCGTGAGCACCGGAATGTCGAATGCGTCGCAGAAATTGACAAACTCCGCCGCCTTCTCCGCGCCTCTTGCGGACAGCGCCGCATCGAACTTCTCGACAACCTCGCCGTTCTCATCGTACACCTCCGTACGGTTGGCAACCGCACCGATGGTAGCGCCGTTCAGTCTGATAAATCCGGCTGCCATGTCCTTCGCGTAGTTCTGCTTGACCTCCACAAATACACCGTCGTCCGCAATCTGGGACAGCGCGATGGAAGTGTCGCCCACGCAGTTTGCAAGCTGCGCGCACGTCCGATTCAGGTCATCCGTGCACTCGTCTACCGCGATCTCCGCGTTGTTGGCCGGCAGCATGGAGACAAGCTGTCTGATCTGCGCAAGGATCGACGCCTCGTCGCCCACCGCGTCTATCAGCCCGGTCTCCCCGCTCTGGAACGCCGCGGAGGATGTGTCGCACCGGGAAACCTCATTTCCTTCCAGCGCGTTGGGGGAATTGACGAACAGCTTCGCCTTCGTCTCCTCCATAAAAGTGAAATCCGTCATCGCCGGGATCAGGGCCAGTCCGCCGCCGCAGCTGCCGAATATGGCTGTGATCTGCGGGATCACCCCCGACGCGAGCGCCTGCTTCATATAGATCTCGCCGAAACCGTTGAGCGCGTCCGTCGCCTCCTGCAGTCTGAGTCCCGCAGAGTCGATCAGACCGATCACGGGCGCTCCCGTCTTCAGCGCAAGATCATAGAGGTTTGCAATCTTCTTCGCATGCATCTCGCCAACCGTTCCGTTCAGCACGGACGCATCCTGGCTGTACACATACACCAGATTGCCGTCGATCACTCCGTAGCCGGTCACAACGCCGTCCGAAGGAGTCTCCGTCTGTTTCAGATTAAAATCGGTAGCCCGCGCCGTCACGAGCGCGCCGATCTCAACGAAACTGTTTTCATCGAGCAAAGCATTGATTCTTTGACTCGCTTGAGAAGTAGTACCCATTTTTCAGCCCTCCATTTATCATGATAATAAAAAATAAAACGTAATTCACCGATGTGCATAGCGCACGTCGTTAGTATAACATATCTTTGGCAATTAAACTAGAGATTTTCCAAAAAAAATCATCTGTGATAAGTCAGCAGCATATCTTCCAGAATGGGGATCTGCATCTCATACCCCTTCTTTCCCCCGTTCATCATCCAGTAACCGCCCTCTTCCCCCGAAACTGCGGGAAACTCCTCCAAACATTCCCCATCCATGACCATTCTCCTTTCGATCACGGCGCCCGTCTCGTCTTCAAATACCACTTCGTGGTACTCTCCCGTAAATTCAGGAATATCAAAATAGATATCCGTAACGCCCCACAGAGAATTGAGGTAATTTAATCTGTTTGCCATAAAAAATTTCAGGTATCTTATATAACTGTCAAAGCATGTATAGCTGATCGTTTCATTCGGCTCCGCGTATGCATGCATCAGCACGGTGTCCATCTCAACCGACGGCCTGATCATATCCGCATATTCATCGATACCCTGCGTCAGCATCTTCTGGGCGTAGGGAATGATCTTTCGGTAGTTTTCTATCAATTCGCCGTAAAATTCCTCATCCTGATAGAGCGACATATACCATGGATTCATGTTATTCGGCCTCGCCTCAACCGCGGCCTCATAATCCGAAATATATCCTCCCAGCGCCCTGTCATAATCCCATATCGGCCCGGAGTACAAAATATCGCTGTTCTTCTCTTTGTAATAAAAGGTGCTGTAGCGCATGGCGTCTATATCCAGAACCATCTTATCAATCAGAAACTGCCTGGCAAAAGACTGCAGATCAATATAATTTTTATAGGAGGGATCCTCCTGCACGATCAGATTTTCAATATTGCAGACAAACTTCTGTATGTAAGTCCGCTGCCCTTCCGTCGCGTATTTCGGACTTTTTAACACAAAATAATATCCTGCCGGCGTCTCAAAATACACATCCTTCTCCTTCTGCAGTCTCTCTTCCGGAGTCAGCTCTATCAAATACCCTCCCGAACTGTCGTCCGGTTCCAGCAGAGCATAGCCCCCGCCTGTCTTTTCCACCGCGCCGTCCGCCGCCAGAAGCGCCGGATTCAGATTCTTGATCTCTTTCTCCAGATCATATATCTCTATCCGGCCCTCCCCGACATCCGGCGCCTCCGTGAGCAGATACAGGCCCATGTACGTGCCGTTGCAGTACAAATCCACCCACGTGCACTCCGTCGTGTATTTCATTCCCATCTCTCTCGCCATATCGTATATAATCTTGGAATGTATTTTGTCATGCTCGAAATACAGGGCCAGAAGCGTCCACTTTCTGCCGGCCTCCAGACCGCACAGGGCTTTTTTGTCGTGCAGGGTAATATTGTACGGTTTTTTATAAGTGTTAAACGTCGTGTTTCCTCTCGCGGATATTTTATCAAGCATCCCCGCATAAGACGTATTCCCGTCTGCGTTTACAACCGTCAGGTCTCCCGTCTCCCGGTTATCTTTGTTCTCATGAATGAATTCCATGCTCTTGCTTTCGGTTGAAATAAAAAAGGCCGGGAGATTCTCTGACTTCATAAATTTGACGTTCCAGGAATCCTTCCCTCTTTCGACCTTGTGTTCTCCCCCCCCCTGCTGCCATCTCAGCTGGGATCCTTCCGCCGCAAATACGCCGTCGATATTGGCGCCCGCCATGGAATCGTCGATCAAAATCCCGCTCCCATCGGCAAACGCGGGCAGGAAAAAATAACAGGGCGCATTTTCCTCTTTCTGCCAGGGCCGCAAAATGATGTTTTCGTTATCCGTCTTCAGCGAAACGTAGAGCCCATTCTCATCCGCGCACAGCCGGACCGCCTTCCTGTTTCCATGCAGGAACGCAATGCCTGCCGCAGCGAAAATGCAGAACACTATGATCAATCTGATTTGTTTTTTCATTGCTTATCGCCTTAAATCCGTAAATTATAGATGAAGCTTTATCTGTCCCGTCTCTGTCTGTCAGCCGTTCATCAGGCGCCGGCAATCGCCGTTTCGCGTCTGATTATATCATACGTCGTCAGCGTTGACAATCATCCCTTCCCGGGCGCGGACCGCTTCCCGGCACGTCTCACGACAGAAGAAATGTCCGTAACAGATAGCCGCAGATCCATCCATACGTGCGTTCCTGCACCGCATCGACCGCAACGATCGGAAACCGCCTGATCAGCTCCCCGTTCAGGAAATAGCACACTTCCCCGATCTCCTCCCCGACGCTCACCGGCGCGCGCAGCGCGTCGGCGGCCTGCACTCTGACCTCCACCTCGTCCTCTGCGCACAGCAGCCAGGACAGGCGCTCTGTGTCCCCGTCCTCCACCCGGACGCGCACGTACGCCGCCTCATAGGGCTTGTTCGTCTCCGGGTCCACGCCGTTTCGCACCGGAATATCGCTCAGTTTCTGCCGCTCATAGATATCCCTGTAGGCGTAGCGCTCCATGCCGTAGGCCGCCAGTTTCTTCATGTCGCTCCACTTGTAGCTTCTGTTGTTCGGCCAGCCGCAGGCGAGCAGCGCCACGGTAAAGATCCGTCCCTCGCTCTCCACGGCTCCCACATAACAGTATCCGGCGCTGTTGGTAAATCCCGTCTTTCCTGAGACCGCCTCCTCCATCATGCCGAGGAAAGCGTTGTGATTGTCGCAGTGAAAGCTCCGGTTCCCTTCGGCGTCCGTAAAATCATAGCCGGGCGTCTGCGTGATCTGAAGGAACCGCTCCTTCTCCGGCGACTCCGTCACGCAGTAGGCCATAATCTTCGCCAGATCCGCCGCCGTGGTGGAATGCGTCTTTCCGGTTTCGTTGACCACCGCGTCCAGTCCGTTCGGCGTGATAAAATAGGTGTCAAAGCAGCCGATATCCCGCGCCTTGCGGTTCATCATGGCGGCGAATCCCTCCACGCTTCCTCCCACCGCCTCCGCAATCACAACGGCGGAATCATTGTGCGATTCCAGCATGAGGGAATACAGAAGATCGCCCAGCCGGTAAGTCTCCCCCTGTCTCACCCCCAGCCTGACCTTAGGCATACCCGCCGCGTAAGGGGACACTTCCACAACGTCGTCCAAATTTCCGTACTCCAGCGCCAGAATACAGGTCATAATCTTCGTGGTGCTCGCCATCGGCAGTATATCTTTCTCGTTCTTGCCATACAGAACGCGTCCTGAATCGGCGTCCATCAAAACCGCCGCCTGTGCGTACAGCTGCAGTTCTTCCTTCTCCGCTTCGCCGCTCTCCCCTTCCGGCACGCCGCTCTGTCCATACACTTCATCCCGCGCCGGACCATCCGATTCCCGGGCATACGCCGGAACCAGAAGCAGACAAAACAAGGCGGCCGCCGCTGTAACGGCGATCGCCCTGCCCGCAAAACCAGCCGTGTGAAACGGCTCTTTATTTTTGTGATCTCTCGACATGCGCATATATCCGTCCCGATTCATTCTCGATTAAATATATGCCGACGCGCCGCCCGTATGACGGCAGACATGCCTTATATGTCAAGCTGCATCTGCACCTCGGACTCCGCCTGCTGCTTGAATTCCTCAATCTGCACGGCATTGAGTTCCGGCAGATCCTCCAGCGATTTCACGCCGAAACTTCTGAGGAACTGCTCCGTCGTGCCAAAGAGCAGCGGCCTCCCCGGCGCGTCCATGCGCCCCACCTCCGTGATCAGATCGTATTCCAGCAATTTGTTGACAGCGTGATCGCAGCTCACGCCTCTGACCCGCTCGATCTCAAGCCGCGTGACCGGCTGCTTGTACGCTATGATGGACAGCGTCTCCAGCAGCGTATCCGTCAGTACGAACTTCTTCGGCGCCTTGGCAATTTTAATCAGATATTCGTACAGTTCGCCCTTGGTGCACAGCTGCACGGCGTCGTCCAGCGTAACCATGCCGATGCCCCGGTCCTCTGCGCTGTACCCGCCCGCCATCTCGTCCAGAATGCCCTTTGTCGTCTCCCTGTCTTCCTCTATCACTGCCGCAAGGCTGTCGATGGCGACCGAGTCCCCCATCGTAAACAGAATCGCCTCCAGCACCGCTTTTGCCTTCGCTCTCTCCATATGCTTTCCCTCTTACCGTACCGTTCTACTCCGAAACCGATGTGAGCTGCACCGGCGCGCCGTCCCCGGCCTCTCTCGCCGTGATGATAATATCCGCAAACGTGTCCTCCTGCTCGATCCAGATCCGCCCGGTCTTAATCATCTCCAGGATCACCAGAAACGTGACGATCACTTCCATCTTGCTGTTCTGCTTCTCCAGAAGCCTGCGGAATCTGAATTTCCTGTGGCTGCGCACATAAGCCTCCACGAAAGTGGTCTTCAGCTCCATGTCTATCTCGTCCTTCTCGATCGTGCCGAAAGTGCTTCTGACGGGATCGATCTTGTCCTCCTGCCGCCGGATGATCTGCTTGAAGATCTCGTGCAGCTTCTTGAGCGTCACATCGCCGATCAGCTCCTCATAATCGACAGGCTGTCTGTAATCGGCCACCTCCTTTGGCAGCGTGGGCCGCTTGTAGAGGCTCCGCTCCGCATCCACCATACGATCCCGCAGCTCATAGGACATATACTTGCACATCTTATATTCCAGCAGTTTTTCCACCAGTTCGGCTCTGGGATCCTCTTCCTCGCCCTCCTCGTCCTCTTCCCTGGGCAGGAGCATCCGGCACTTGATGTCAAGCAGCGTCGCCGCCATGACGAGAAACTCGCTCATGACGTTCATATCCTCCCTCTCCATCTGCCTGATATAATCCATGTACTGTTCCGTGATCTCCACGATCGGTATGTCATAGATATCCACTTTGTTTTTATCGATCAGATGCAGGAGCAGATCCAAAGGCCCCTCAAACACCTCCAGCTTGATCGGTATCGCCATCCTATGCCTGTCCTTTCTGTCCGCGCGCCCTCTGCGGCGTCAACGCGATCACCGCCAGCTCGCCCGGATTGAAAACCCTGACCGGCGGCGTGTGGGAACTTAACCCTCTGCTCAGAATCATCGTCGTCCTGCCGCTCACAAATCTGCCGCCGTCATATTTCGGGAAAAAAGTCATATTCGGAGAAAGCACGCCGCCCAGTACAGGCAGCCGTATGATCCCGCCGTGCACATGTCCGGACACGACCACATCCGCGCCCCACGCGGCATACTCCTCAAAATACTGCGGCGTGTGCGCGATCAGGATCTGGCAGGCGTCCCGCCTCGGCTCTCCCAGCAGCCTGGTGAGGTAGTCCGCATCCATGGGACACTTGCGCAGTCTCCTGTAGAAGCGCCTGTCAATCTGCGATCCGCAGATGGCAACGTTGTATTCCGGCAGATAGACGCTCTCGTTGACCAGCGGTTCGATCCCCATCTCTGACAGCGCCCTCACGTAATCGTCATACATTGTGCCGTAATTTTCCGGGTACAGCTTCAGCCGCTGTTCGTGATTTCCCATGCCGTAATAGACCGGATACCGCCCGGCCAGCTGCCGCATCAGGGACAGCGCCTTATCGAAGGGATGTCCTTTGATCGCTGTCAGCATATCCCCCGCCACCAGAACCGCGTCGGGGGATATTTCATCTATCTTATCCAGCAGGCGCTTCTGCTCTCTTCCGAACGACTTGTTGTGCAGATCTGCCAGCAGAACGAACCGGCACGGCTTCGCCACCCGGTCCGACGGGATCTCATATGTTACCGTGACGAATCTGTTGCTGTCCCACGCTGCAGCAAGCAGACAAATCACGATCGCTATTCCCATCAGAATTAAGAGAAGCTCTGCCATATCCACGCTCCATACACTGCCGTACCCGAACAACCTATAAAGTATAGCACACAATTCCCCGCCTTCGCAATCTGCAAACTTTTGTTCGCACCGCCTACCGCTTCATCAGATAGCGGAGACATACCTTCTTCCAGTAATCTTTGTATCCCGCCTTGTCTACGCTGCCCGCCGCCAGTATGGACACGCTGCCGATTCTGGCGCCGTCGATCTTATAAACCGCCTCGCCGATGGCGTCGCCTTCGGCGACGGGCGCCTCAACACTCTCCGGCAGACTGATCTCCTTTTGTACCTGGCTCAGGTTGCTCCCTTTGGTATCCAGGTAGGAAAAGGGTCCTTCATAGGTGAGATGCAGCGTATCCTCAACGCCGCCTTCCACTCTCTCATCCGGCAGCGGATCCGTATTTTCATCCCGGTACATCTGACTGACGCTGTAACCGTAGTTGAGTAACGATATGGCGTCCTGGAAACGCGTCTTGCTGTCCGGCGCCGCCATCAGCACGGCGATCAGCTCCATCCCGTCCCTCTCAGCCGTGGCGGACAGACAGTAAAGCGCCTTGGACGTGGAGCCGGTCTTCAGCCCGGTCGCCCACTCGTACTGTTTCAGCAGCTTGTTTGTGCTGGAGAGCGTAAAGGTCGAAGTCCCCGCGCTCGTTCTGTGCTCGATATCCTCCATCCAGATCTGCGTGTAGTCAAAGATCTCCGGATATTTCGTGATCAGCTCTCTGGACATGATCGCCACATCCCTAGCCGAGGAAAAGTGTCCGTCGGAGTCCGTCAGCCCGCAGCAATCCTCGAAATGCGTATTCTGAAGCCCGAGTTCGTCGGCCTTCTCGTTCATCAGCTTGACAAACTCGCTCTCGCTTCCCGCTATGTACTCCGCAACTGCCACGCTGGCGTCGTTCCCCGAGGAGACGGTGATGCACTTGAGCAGCGTCTTCAGCGTCTGGGATTCCCCCTCTTCCAAGAAGACCTGAGAGCCGCCCATCGACTTGGCATAGGCGCTTGTGGTGACAAGGTCATCCAGATGAATCCTCCCGCTCTTAATATGCTCGAATGTGATAAGCAGCGTCATAATCTTCGTAATGCTGGCCGGGCTGCGGCGCGTGTCCGCATCCTGCTCACAGATCACCTGTCCCGTGGACGCCTCCATCACGATATAGGACGGCGTGGACACGTCCGGAGCCGCGCAGACATATATCGTCGTCCGCATCAACCCTGCGCTCAGCAGGAAACAGCCCAGAAACAGCCATGCCGCAATACGTTTTCCGATCGTTCGCATTCCTGTCACTTCACTCCCGCATATCCGCCGCGGTCTTTTCCCGCAGTTGACCGCGGCATTTTCTTATTATCTATCATATTGTGCGGAGGCGGCGGTTATGCCATGGACATGCGTATTTTGCAGAGCGGGCGCATCCCGCAAAGAAAAACAGACTCAAAATCTCTTTTGAGTCTCAGACTGTCGACAAAGTCCCGCACATCTGTGCGGGATTTTTCTGTGTGAAATGCCAAGAAGTATACTGTTTATG
>CANQTL010000027.1 GCA_947626775.1 uncultured Lachnospiraceae bacterium
TGTTAAGCACGCCGCCAGCGTTCATCCTGAGCCAGGATCAAACTCTCGTCATAATTTCCTCAGAAAGGGCTTCCCCCATAAGGGTTTCCCCTCCCTGCTTCTTCCTCGTTTAATCCGGTTCCAGAATAACCTTTGGCTTTCCTGTCTTCCGTCTTTACGTTCTGAATTATTCTTCTCTTTTAGAATCTTTCAGGGTTGCATTACTGTTTATTTGTCAAAGTGCGAAGTTAGTTGCGCAGCAACTTACTTCAAAGTAAATCGCTTCGCGTTAACTTCAGAGCTTGCTCCGCAAGCTCTCGCAACGCGTCTTTATCGACGCGAACGGAGAAGGAGGGATTTGAACCCTCGCGCCGCTATTAACGACCTGCACCCTTTCCAGGGGTGTCCCTTCAGCCATCTTGGGTACTTCTCCATACATAGCTAACTCATACAATACGATATGATAGACTAACAAAACCCGAAACTTCACGGCAAACGACAAAGCCGATCAGCGTCTTTGATGAAGAGGAGGTTTCGAGCGGAGAGGGTGGGATTCGAACCCACGCGCCCTTGCGGACAAACGGTTTTCAAGACCGCCTCGTTATGACCACTTCGATACCTCTCCGGGTCTCAATGCTCTTCCCAGGAGCCTGCAAAAAGCAAATCTCCGCGGTCAGCGCAAGAAATATTCTAGCAAAAATGAAATTCAGTGTCAACCTAATTTGCCAAAAAATTTGCGCAAATTTTCAGCTTCAAAAAGCGTTCCAGCCGCGCTGCCCGCAGAACCGGTCGGACAATGAAATGTCAGTCCCGGACATATACGTCTATCTCGCCGTCGGTCGGAGGTTCAAACAGACCCTCAAACTTTTTCGAGAGGTTATCGTCGATCAGATATGCTTCCGTTTTTTTCTCCGACACCATCTGATTTCTTCTCTCTATCCGCTCTTCCCAGACACTGTCGCTGATATCGATATAATGAAATTCACACGCAATATTTCGACTCTGATAATATTCTCTCGCAGCGCTCCGTCTGCGCTTCGTCCAGAATCCCCAGTCCAGGATCACATGATGGCCGCTTCTAACGATTTCAACAGATTTTTCAAACAAATAGTTCTGTATCTTCTCCGTGTATTCATCATGTTTTTCCCCGGCATACAGACCAAACATCGCAAGCATGATCTCATCGACGGACAGAAGCACCGCGTTGTATTCGGCGCGCAGCCTTTCCGCATAGGTACTTTTGCCGCTGCAGATCTTACCGCATATCAGAAAAACCATCGCAGCTTTTTGCGCTCGTGCAGACCGCCTCCTAAGCAGCGCTTCCGCCGCCGCCATATCTTCCGGTGTGGTAATCTTGATATTTTCATACGATCCCCGCACCAGTTTCACGGGAACATCCGTAAACGTCTCCACCGCCATAGCGTCGTCCGTGATTTGCAGGGGCGGCAATATCTTTCCGCTTTTATCTGCTTTCTGCGGCAATACGCCTGTTTGACAGAGAGCGGCTTTCTTTTGCCGCGCCATCATCTTTTCATAGGCTTCCGTGATCAGCTGCGTCTCAAATACCTGGGGCGTCTGAATCTGCCACAGCGTACTCCTGTCGGGGGTCTGTATGGCGAAATCGTCACGATCCGCAATCTTAACGGTATCCTTAACCGGCATGGCCGCCACACAGGCCCGACAGCCGCATACCTGTTCATAACAGCGCTGCAGTATTTCCTCCGTGAGGAAAGGCCTTGCCCCGTCGTGGATGAACACATATCCGTCCCGGTTCGGAACCTTCAGTCCTCCGTCCGCAATAAACCGCAGCGCCCGATAGACGGAGTCGTACCGCTCGGCGCCGCCCGCCACGACCGCCGCCACTTTCCGAAAACCGTACTTTGTCACGATCTCTTCCTGCACATAAGAAATATCCCCCGCCCCGGTGACGAGAACACAGTCATCCACGACAGAGGACTCTTCCATCGCCTGCAGCGCATACCAGATCAGAGGTCTGCCCTGCAGCTTTATAAACTGTTTGGCCACGCCGCTCTTCATGCGGCTGCCGCTCCCGGCTGCCAGCACGATGGCGGTACATCTCTTTTTATCCATACTCTTCTAATCCATAATCTTTATCTCTGCTTCGTTTTCTGTTTTGCGCTGCAAAAGCCGCAGGACTATTTGCAGACGGACGCGCAGCCTCGGAGATCGTGAAACGAGCTCCAGAAGTTAATCCCGCAGGGATTTACTTCGCGCCAAGCTTCAGATTCGGCACGGCGTTCAGGTCATACCCGTGGCGCACGCCTTTTCGGTATTCGTAATAGGCCGCCGCCCCGATCATCGCCGCGTTGTCGGTACACAGAATGGGAGAGGGCCGGTAAAAAGCTACGCCGCATTTTTCACACTCCCCGGCAAGCCTCTGCCTGAGCGCCGAGTTGGAAGCCACGCCGCCGGCGATGGCAAATTTCTTTATGCCGCACTCCGCTAACGCCTGCATGGAATGTTCCGCAAGGACGTCCACCACCGCTTTCTGAAAGGAGGCCGCCACGTCTGCCTGACAGACTTTTATGCCTTTCATCTCACAGGAGTTAAGGTAATTCAGCACCGCGGATTTCAGGCCGCTGAAGCTGAAATCATAAACATTGTCCGCAACTCTGGCCCGCGGAAACGGTATCGCGTCCGGATTTCCCTCTTTTGACACCTGATCGATCTTCGGTCCTCCCGGATAGCCCAGGCCGATGGCCCGCGCCACCTTGTCGAAAGCCTCCCCCGCCGCGTCATCCCTGGTGCGCCCCAGTATCTCATACTCTCCGTAGTCCGTGACTTTCACCAGATGGGAATGCCCGCCCGATACGACCAGACAGACAAATGGCGGCTCCAGCTCCCTGTTCTCGATATAGTTAGCGCTGATATGTCCTTCGATATGGTGCACGCCGACTAACGGAAGTCCCGAAGCAAAGCTGATCGCCTTGGCTGCCGATACGCCTACGAGCAGCGCTCCCACAAGACCGGGCCCATAAGTCACCGCGACGGCGTCCATGTCATGAAGCGCCATGCCCGCCGTTTTAAGCGCTTCGCCAATCACCTGGTCAATCCGCTCGATATGCTTGCGGGATGCGATCTCCGGCACCACTCCGCCGTACAGAGTATGCAGATCGATCTGCGAGGATATGATGTTGGAAAGCACTTCCCGTCCGTTCCTGACGACCGCCGCCGCGGTCTCGTCACAGGAACTCTCTATGGCAAGTATCGTAATGTTGTCCTGTCCGCACGTATTATCCATGTGTCCGTGCCTTTCCGCCTGTCAGTCCTTGACCAGCTGCCAGCCGTAGATCTTCCAGTGTTCGTTCTCATCCTTGCGCAGCACAAATTCCTGCATGGAAGCGGTCGTGCCCGCAGTACCCCGCTTTACGTTGAAGGTGCAGTACAGCCTGCTGCAGGAATAGCCGTTCTCCACGAACTCTTCCACATCCACGCTGGCGGACAGCACATAACTCGAGATCGTCCAGTTATCTTCCTTCATGCCGGCGATATCGCTGCGCAGATCGTTCAGATAGTCCTCCTGCGACTTGTTCGCGATCAGCTCGTCGTCATAGATGCCCTGAATCTTCTGCGCCAGCTGTTCCAGCTGTTCATCCGAATACTCCTCATTATAAAAGCACTCGGTAATATCCGCAAAATACTTCACCACTTCCTTGGGCGTGGGCGGATAGTTTCTCTCCAGATCCCGCGACAGGACCTTCTGTACCGCCGTGGACTCCACATCCTTCTCCGCCGCCATCTTAGCCCTGCGGTGAAAAGATACGGCGACTCCCGCAATCACTGCCGCGAGGAGCACACCGAGCACAATCATACCGATCACATTGGAACGCTTCATAACCATCAGCTCCTTCCTGCCCGCTCTGTGCATATCTGCAATCAAATCTTACGCGTCTTCAAACATAAGATCCTTACTTCTGCCATCCTTCGCCGCCACTGCGTTCGGAAAAATCCGCCGCACGTCCTGTATATAGTCTTCCGGACGGATGAGCGAAGGACTGTAATGCGTCAGCCAAAGTTCCTTCGCCTGCGCCTTCCTGGCAAGTTCCGCGGCCTCGTAGACGGTCATATGCTTGTATTCTTTCGCTTTCTTCTGCTTCTCCGGCTCGCCGTACATACCCTCGCAGATAAAAAGATCTGCTCCGGCGGCGCCCCGTACAATACTCTCCGTAGGTCTGGTATCCGTACAGTATGTCACCTTCAACCCCCTGCGCGGCGCGCCCAGAACCATATCCGGCGTAAAAACGCCTTCCTCCGTCTCTATTATCTCACCTTTTTGCAGACGATTCCAGTAATTTCTTGGAATTTTAAGTTTTTCTGCCCGGTCCACATCGAATCTGCCGCTGCGCTCCACCACGATATTGTAACCGTAGCAGAGCACGTTGTGATTGACCTTGTACGCCTCGATGCGGAATCCCTCCAAAGCGATCGACTGCTCCGCCTCCGTAAGTTCCATATATCTGATCTCAAAGGGAAGCTCCGGCGCGATCACGCGCAGGGAACCGACCACTTTGGCAAGCCCTTTCGGTCCTATGAGCAAAAGCGGTTCTGTCCGCTCGGCATTCCCCATCGTGAGAAGCATTCCCGGCAGTCCGCTGATATGATCCGCATGATAATGCGTAAAGCAGATGACGTCGATGGGTTTCGGGCTCCATCCCTTCTCCTTCAGCGCAATCTGCGTTCCCTCGCCGCAGTCGATCAGTATGCTCGTCCCGTTATACCTCGCCATCAGCGAAGTAAGCCATCTGTGCGGCAGCGGCATCATACCGCCCGTACCCAATAAGCAGATATCTAACATATAGACTCCTATCCGTACTGTCTGTATTGCTCAGAGCAGCTCTTTCCTCTCCCATTCTTCCGGCGGGATCGAAAAACTTTCAATCATTTTCCGATAACAGTCCTCGCACAGATCGAATCTGTGGCTGTGTCCGTCTCTCGATCCGAAAAAGCCGAAATCGTGTTCCACATGAATGCATTCTTCCCTGAGGAATCCGTTTTCTACCGGCATATTTTTCCCGCAGCAGTTACAAACCGCCCGAATCAGTTCTTTTTGTTCCGAATAAACGCGCATGACAAACCTCCCGCTATGTTACCGATCTCTTATGCCTTCATTTTATCAAAACAAGTCCGTAACAACAGTGGTAATTGTTCCATACACTGCCTGTCTCTTCCAAACATGCCGTCGCTCTGCGGCCCTTTCCTTTCGACCGCTTTATCTCTTCCAGAAAATCATGGCGTCCTCCGCCGGCTTCTCATAGAAACCGGGGCGGATTCCCTCCGATACGAAACCCAGCTTCTCATATACATGAATGGCCGCAGCATTGCTCACTCTGACTTCCAGCGTATACGCAGTCAGCCCTTCCTTCCTGCCCTCTTCCATAAGATGGGCGAGCATCGCTGTGCCGATCCCCTGATTCCGCGTCTCCGGCGCAACCACGACGTTGGTGATATTGCCCTCGCCCGCAGCCGTCAGCACACCGCAGCCGCCCAGAATCCGCCCATTCTGCTCCGCCACATAATAGCGGGCGTTCTCCTTACCGATCATCTCCAGAAAATCATTGGCCGACCAGGGCATGGAAAAAGCCTCTTCCTCCAGCCTGCTGACCGCAGGAACATCCGCAGGCGTCATCCTGCGATACAGAACCGGCGCCGTTCCCTGCGCGGCGGTTTCCCGCTCCTGCCTGCCGCCTTCCGCTCCCCCACGGCGTTTTTCTTCCTCCTGCCGCTCCCGCTCCGCCTGTGACAGCCGCAGATACTCCGGTACATACCCGGCCCCGTTCACGGCTCTGCCCTGCGCATAGTACCGGATCCCAAGCGCCGCAATACACGCCGCGGACTGTCTGTTTCTGTGCGCCGGAGCCAACGAGTAAGGCGTCCGCAGCAATTCCTTCATCCGTTCCCGGAAAACGGGAATGCCGTCGCCGATAAAAATAACCTTGCGTCCGATCCGGTTTAACTCCTGTGCAATCTCGTCGAAAGACAGGGCGCATCCCGCTTTTATGACATTCATGTCATAACCGTTTTCCCCATCCGCGAAAGCATAAATTCCGGTATAGACCTGATTTCTCCTCGCATCCATAATGGGACACACCAGCGCATCCGTCCCGTACATCTGATAGGCCAGCCCGTCTAACGTCGGCACGGGTACAACAGGTCTGTCCAGCGCGAAAGCAAGCCCTTTGGCCGTGGCCGATCCGATCCGCAGTCCGGTAAAGGAACCCGGCCCCGACGCCACCGCGATGGCGTCCACCGTGGACAGATCCAGTTCCACCATGTTCCTGATCTCCTCCAGCATGGGAAAAAGCGTCTGGGAATGGGTCTTTTTATATTGTACGGTGTACTCCGCAATCAAAGTATCGTCCTGCGCAAGCGCCACACTCGCAACCAGACCGGAGCTGTCCAACGCCAATATCTTCATAATTTTCAAGCCTCACTGTATGACGCGCGCCGCCGTCCTGGCACAGCGCCACTCTTCTATATCCTGCCGCGCTCTTCCACCGTGATCCTGCGATAATCGAAGCCCTGCGCCGGATCTTTCTCAATCGTAACGCTCCTATGTACAGGCGGCAGGAGTTCCCCGATCAGGTTCGCCCACTCGACCAGACATACCCCGTCCCCGTAAAAATATTCCTCATAACCGATCTCGTCCATCTCCGACGCATCACCGATCCGGTACACATCGAAATGGTAAAAAGGCAGGCGTCCATCGTCATAAATCTGCAGAATCGTGAAAGTAGGACTGTTCACCGGCTCCGCAATGCCAAGTCCCGCCGCGAAGCCCTGCGTAAAAACAGTCTTACCCGCGCCCAGATCGCCGATCAGCGTATAGACTTCTCCCGGCTGCGCGCCCTGTCCGATCTTCCGGCCAAACTCATATGTCTCTTCGGCGCTGTGCGTCTCTATGCGTTCCATGCCATCTTCTCCGTTTCCGCACTGTATTTTCCACCGCCCTGCCATGCGCCGCAATGCCTCATCCTCTGATCTTCACTTTCTTAGGCGGCATATGGGCGGAGATGATCTCGATCACCTTATATTTGTTGTCGCCCAGATCCTTCTTCGGGAAAATGCAGGCGTTGACCGGCGTCGTGTACACCACAATGCTGTGAAGCGTGGAGACCGCCTTCACCATGCCGTCCCAGCCCATCTGCTCCGTCGTATCGTCCTGCGACACTTCGATTCCCTCATCGGACAGACGGTAGTGCAGCGGTTTCCGGAAAGCCGGCGTGGAGAGCGCCTGCTGTCTGGATTTGACAAAGAGCGTCCAGGGCAGATAGAGCAGGATCACCGCGCCGATGATCAGACAGAGCGGCTGCCTGTTGGAGGCAAAAAGCACCAGCATCAGCACGCCCACCATCGACCCCATAATACCCGGCAGGCTGCTGTAAGTGTGGTGCAGCATATAGTCATACAGAATATTCGCGGTGATCCTGACGTCGAACTCCGTTTCCATCTAAAAATCTCTCCCTCGCAGCCGGCCGCTTCGCAGAGGTTTCCCGCCCTCCGATTTCCGCCGGCGTCTCTGTCTGCGTCTGTTCTTTTCACAAGAAAGCACCTACATTGTAGGTGCTTTTACCTTACTTCCTATTATACTGAAATTCCCGGGAAGTGCAAGGGGAGAAAAACGAGTGATGTTTCCCCGCCCTGCGTCTGCATCTTACGCTCAGTACCCCGACCAGAATCCCGGGACGACCCAGACCTCCCGATTGGCAAAATCCGCATTCTGCGCCGCAGCGTCATCCGCCCCTCCGTCCGCGTCATGGTCCGGCTCATCCGTCTCCAGGTTCTCCTGCCTCTCATAAGCCCGGTTCCCCTCCGCCTCATAAGCCTCCGTCGCGCCGTTATAATTCGCATCGTAGGCGGGGATGCGGACCTCACTGCCGTCCGCAAAGGTATAGACCACGACCGCCTCTCCGTCCGAACTGCGCTGTGCCAGCGTACTCTCGCCGCCCGTCAGGTTCAGGATCCACGGCACTGCCGTCTGCGGCTCTCTGTAGACCGCATTGCGGTCTTCGCCGCCCACCTCCGCATCATATGCCGTCTGCTCGTTGATCGCATCCACGAAACGCCGCTCCACATAATTCGCGAAACGGTATCCGCCGCTGTCGGGATCATAGTACGCCTCCCCGAACTGTTCCGCCGTGGAAATGCTGTCCAGCCACGTCAGTTCGCTGTCCGCCGCCCGCCAGCCCTCTGCCGTCTTGTACAGGGTAATCTGTTCTTTCCACACGGCGATGTGCGGGTCGGAAGTCCACGCATAGTACCAGATCTCCGCCTGCACGGCGTCCTCGTCCGCCGCGTCTTCGATCCGGAAACGGTACTCATCCGGCCACGGGCTGGAGAAGCCAAACGTATACCCGCCTTCCGTCCGATCCAGTTCTACGATATTGGCATAAGCCGCCGTCTCGTCGGTATACAGATGCACCAGCGCATCCCCGTCTCTGCCGCAGAACGCCCCGGCATAGGCCTCCACGAAACTTTCCTGCTCCGCCGCCTCGTCTTCGTCTCTTCGCTGCGGATTCACGGCCAGCCCTGCTATGACCGCGCACGCCAAAAACGACACTGCTGTCACCATAATGGCAGTCCTTTTTTTATAATGTAAAAGATGTCTGATCCTGCCTTTCACCGCATTCTCCCCGAAAGCAGTCGGACAGCCTACCCCGCTTCCATCCGCACAGGAAAGGGATAAAAGCGCCTCGGCGTACTCTTTTCGCACTTCCTGTCCCAGCCTCACAAGCACCGCCTCATCGCAGGACATCTCCATATCCGTCTCCGCCAGCCTGTACGCCAGCCAAACCAAAGGGTTGAACCAGTGCAGGCACACCGCGCCCCACGCAAGCAGTTTCCACAGATAATCTCTGCGCGCAATGTGCACACGCTCGTGCGCCAGCACAAGCCGCCGTTCTCTGTCTTCCATTCCTGCGGGCAGATAAATACACGGCCTGAAAACGCCAAACACAAGCGGCGTGCCAAGCCCCGCCGCCTCGTACACCGCCGCTTCTTTTCGCCCATCCGTGCTGACAACCGATGCGCCCTGCAGCGCCCGGCGCAGACGCAGAGCCGCAAACAGGCTGTATGCGGCAAGCGCCGCCGCTCCCGCCAGCCAGACCCGGCCGCAGATCACAGACAGCCGACTAACCGAACTGTTTTCGTCCTGGGCGGCAATATATGGCGTTTCTCTGCCGGGCAAATCAGCCGTCTGCCCGCCGCCGTTCTCCCACTCTTCCGTGCGGCTCTCCGCTCCCTGCCACAGAGCCGCTCCGCCCCCGCCAGCCTGCTCCCACGAAAATCTGTTGACGACCGGCTGCACGAGACTGTATGCGCCCGTGATGGATACCGGGCACAGCAGACGAAACAGCACAACGCTCCACAGCAGATAGGACAAAATCTTCGGCTGCCTGCACAGTAGAAGCCGCAGCAGAATGACAACCGCAATACAGTAAGCCGCCGTGAGACTCATGCTGCAGATTTTCATGAAAATCAGGCCGATGCTCATGGCTGTTCCTCCTCCGTAAAGCTGTCTATCATCTCCTTGATCTCCGCCGCCTGCTTCGGCGTCAGCTTCCTGCCGCCCATAAAAGCCGCCAGAAAACGCGGAATCGAGCCGCCGAAGGAATCCTCCACGAACTCCCTGCCCTTGTGACCGTAAAACTCTTCCCGCGTCATCAGGGAAGTCACCGTCGCGTTTTCATTCCGGAAAATCCCTCTGTCGCACAGCTTCTTTAACACCGTGTAGGTGGTCGATTTCTTCCAGTCAAACTCTCTCTCGCACAGCTTCACCAGCTCCGGCGAGGCGATCGGTTCCCTCTCCCAGATCATATCTGCGAAACGCGCTTCCAGCCTAGCCAGTTTGTACTCTCTCATCATGCTCCCCATTCCGGAGCGTTTTCGCGACGGGGCGACGCGAATCTCAAATTCGCGTCTGCCATCAGGGGAATTTGTGACGCTCCGGCACAAATTCTCGTGTGAAAAATCAGCACATCAGTGTGATTTTTCACACTGCGCTCCCTTTTCCGATGTTCTTTTGCCTCGGCGGCTGACGCACCGTCATTTTGGTCTATTATTAATAGACTGTCGTGTTATCATGTAGTCTACCACGGATAGACCGTCATGTCAATCACCAAACAATGATCTTACCGACAAACGAGAAACAAAATATCCATCCAGACAGCGCAAAAAAATAACCCATAAGAAGTAATCGACTATCGTCAAGCTTCTTACAGGTTATTTCCCGCTTTCGCTAAGAAACCTTACTATCGTACGGCTTCTCTTTTATAATACCGCCGTTTACTTTTAAATATTCTTATATAAAGAAATAACTGTCGTTAAACTCATATAAGAACAGCATTAGAAGATAACTATCGTTATCTCAGACTGTAGACAAAGTCCCGGGGTCTCCCGGGATTTTGTCTACAGTCTGAGACAGAATCAACGCGATTCTGTCTCATTGTACGAATTCTCAATTAGGACCAGCCGGTTTCAGGCGGATTTCTTTCTGCATATTGTTCTGTCTATTTACCGCATGAACAGTCTGCATTATAGGCATTTTTATTTTCGCTCTATTTTATGCCTTAATAAACTTCTGCCCCATACTCAATGTCAATCCCTTTATGTTCGTTCAGGACATACTCTTTGCCGCCGACGGTTACGGTCTGCCCCGGCTGGAATTTATCAAGCTGAAACGTCTTTCCGCTGATAAGCGCATTGTAGCGTTTGTCATATGTTTCCTTATCGAAAAGCGTCATGGCGTCCTCGTTGGCGGTCAGATAATAACTTTGGGAGCGATTTCCCACCGTCACAGTGAAAAAGCCGTTCTGAATACCGACATCCTTCAATTTCTGCCGGATTTCTTTCTGACTGTAACGCTGTTCGATGCTCCATACATTCCCATGCGCCACATCCTCCCAAAACTCCGCATACTCCGCCGCTTCCTTATCATAGCTTTCTTTGCCAAAGCTGGCAAAGGTGCTCGGGCTTAATGACGAACCCATCGAAAGCACCCTATGGTTTCTGCCGTCCTTTCCCGTAAACTGATAATAGGAATAGCTGTCAAAACGCACTTCGTTGTCCTTCACGGACATCTGTTTGGGATTATGGATTCCCAGCACATTATTGACGTCAGCCGGATCAAAATACATCTTTTCACCCACAGGACGGCTTTCTACCGCATATTTGCTGATGGGGCTGTTGCTGTATATGTCTTTCATGCCCTGAAAATAAACCGATCTTCCGTCATAGCCGAGCATATAGCCGTCATATTTTTCGATCGCACCCAGTATTTCCCGTGCAGAATAAAACGGCTTTCTTTGGCTCGGATGCCGTCTCTGTCTTGCGCCTACCAACATACCTTCCCTCGTGTAGAGCTTAGAAGCGGCAGGTCTGCTCTTGCTATAGACAACGCCGTCCATAAAATTCGGCGCCGTGTTCCTGTTTGCAATCGTCCTGTTCGTGATATTCTGGCTGCCGGCATTCCTGCTTCCAAGCAGCTTTGAAATCATAGAATAACGGTTAAAGAAGCCGCTGTTCATAAAGCTGAATAAATTTCCATTGATCCTCATCGTTTTTGCCCTCCTTGCGCTTCACAACTTGAAATCCTTTTCCGTTCCCTACGCACACATACGCTGCATAGGTTTATTATTTATATCGTCAACCCCCCCCCTGAAAAGTTTAGGGCGGATTTCCATTTTTCAAAAACTTTCCTCAAACCTGAAGGTCAATCCCCGCCGTCGCCGATACTGCGGCACTGTTCGGGTTTTTCATGGCTGCGATCATTTTCTCCGTCAAATCCCGCACATCTTTTCCCACAACCTTAAACTCATAAGATTGCAGATTTTCGCCTTCTGCCTTTCGCTCTGCCCGCATTTCGGCAAGGCGTTCTTCCTGTTCACGCTTTGCCTGCTTCTTTTCCGCTCTTTTCCTTTCCAGTTTTTCTTCGTTCTCTTTTTGCTCTTTCGCTTTTCTTCTGGCATTCTCTCTGGCAATTTTTCCGTCTGGATCGCTTGTGCCTGAGCTCATCATCGAGATATTTCCGTTTGCGTCTATTTGGACAGATATACTCGTCAGCGTTCCGAGAGAATGGGAGATTGCGTGAGATACACAGTCTGGAATAACCGCCAGATTCTCCTCCAGATATTTTGCTTTTTCCGGATCATTCATGCACTTTTTCAAAAATGCACCTGACACCGATACCGTTGTCGGAACGCCCTGCATGGAAGTGGTTCCCGCATTCATATAACTGTATTTATCCTGCAAATACTTCGCATAATCATTCACATTGCTATATCCCGTTTTTATCTGTTCCGTCCGTGTTTTTCCCGGAGTAGAAGTCTTCAACTCCACCGTACTTGTAATCACACGGCTTTCTTTCCCCTCTTTTTCAGATTCTTTCTTTTGCGCAGCGTATGCGCTTTCATATGCGCTGTAGTTCCTCTCAATTCCTGTTACTGCCATCATACCTTCCTCTCTTTCAGTGTTTTTATTTTTCTGGCTCTACCGTTTAAACTCTCATCACCTATTGGCGGATATTTGACTTCTGTTCCCGCTGCAACATCACCGTCACATGGAAAATCTGCTCTTTTACCTTGATACTGACTCCGCCGTAATACCGTTCGGCGATGTCCGATACATTTTTCAGTCCGATCCCATGCTCCATCATAAGCGGCGGAGCAACCCTCTCTTTCGTGGACAGTGGAAACGGGCTGCCCTCCTGCCAGTGCAGCCTGCCGTCAAAGCTGTTTTCCACATCGATCAGGAAAAACTGCTTTTTCTGCTTTACCCGCAGACGGATAAAACGCTTTTCCTGCCGGTCTTTCTCGCAGGCTTCGATGGCATTGTCCAGAAGATTGCCGAGGATCATCCCCATATCAAAAGCCGATATGCCATCCACGGGATGGAACTCCACCTCAAAATCAATCCCCATTTTTTCTGCCCTGCGCCACCTGTCGTTGACGATCACATCGGTAAGGGCATTGCCCGTTGCGTACCGGCACTCCAATTCCTGCATGGTTTCATCCATCTTTGAAAGATAATCCGCGATCTCTCCGTATTGTTCCCCCGCCGCAAGCCCCTTGATGTTTGTAAGGTGGTTTTTCATCTCATGCCGCAGCTTGCGGATATTTCCGTAAAAATCCTCCGCTTCCTCCAGCCGCCGCTTCATCGCCTGCACCTGTTTTTCTTCCAGAAAGCGCTTCTGCCGTTCCTCCAGGAGTACTCTGTAATTCTTCCAGAAATAAATCAACAGGAGTTCTCCCACAAAGATACAGCCCGCCATCAGCGGTATCTTCCAGAGCATTTCTTTTTTCGCGTCGTACAGAGAAAAAACCGCATCGCCTACCTTTACCGCATACAGATCCGACACGATACCAGCCAAGACGCCGCCGGAAAGGCTGTACGCGGAAAACAAAAGGGCGTCCCGCCTGTCCATCTCCGCATTTTTCAGTACCCGGATCGATACCAGCAGCATAAACAGCATAAGGGCTGTATAGACAACCGTCAAAACCAACGCGCTGATCATCATTTTTTGACGGAACTGATACGAATAACCGCTCTGCATCATATCCATGCCGGACAGCAGTATATTTTGCACTTTCAGGCGCAGGCTGTTGGAGATCAGGGTGCTTAATGAGTGGAAGTTATAAAAAAGCAGAAGCACAAAGACCGCCTTTTCGTAACCGCCCCTGTACCGGATCAGGCAATACACAAGCGCAAACGCAAAGACCGCAAGATAGCGGATCCATGCCACGGAAACCGGCAGCTTTGCCATGAGGTTTACCGCAAAGAACAGCGCCGCCGCGATCATGGCGCTCCTTTCCCTCTTTGTGCGAAAGACGGCTTTCCACAGCAGTAACAGAAGCGCAGCCTGAACCAGAACCATACAAAATTCCGTGATTTTAAGAAATATGTCGTAATCAGCCTGTGCCAACGCTATCCCTCCGAAATATATTCCATATATGCTTTTCGGAAATCAGCATACTTGCGCTTGGAGATCAGCAGCCTGTCGCCGTTCGCCATCGTGACCTCCGACCCGTTATACGCATCCACATGGGAAAGGTTGATCAGATAGCCCTTGTGGATGCGGTAAAACTGTCCCCGGAATTTCTTCTCCAATTCCCCGATCTTTGCGTAATACTCTGCCTTTTCCGCTTTCAGGGTAAGAATGACTTTATGGCTGTGGCTTTCCAGATAATAAATATCGTCGAGCGGTATCACTCTTTTTTCGCTCCCCTGCGGCACAATCAACATCTGCCTGTCAGGCGCTTCGTTCTGCTTCTCCCGTGCCGCCTTAATCTGTCTGACGGCACACGCAAAGACCCGTGAAAATTTCTCTTCATCGATTGGTTTCAGCAGATATTGAAACGCCCTGACGTCAAAGGCGTCGTACACATACTTTTCATATCCCGTCACAAAGATGATCACAGGCTGCCTTGCAAGCTCCATGCCGCGAAGCTGCCCGGCAAGCCACATCCCGCTTTTATCTTCCTCCCCGTCTGCCTTCATCTCGATATCCAGAAACAACAGGTTATGCGCCGCGCCCGCCAATAAGTATTCCTCGGCGGAAGCATACTCTGTGATCCGGCACTCTGTTCCCTGCTTCCGGATCAGACTGCAGATATATGTCCGGATGTTCTTCTCGTCGTCGCAGACCGCAATATCGATCATGCCTTGCCCTCTTTCTGCTTTTGTTTTCTATATCGGGGAAATGGGGTTGATTTTTGACAGGGATTGCGCAACTGGGCATTTTTATGACGCAACTGGACATAAAATCTCTCAAAAAAAGACTACAACATCTCTGTTATAGCCTTTTTCCAAATCAGAAATTGATCAAGCCGGCGGCGATACCTCAGTACACCTTCTTGTCTAACCCCATCCGCACGATAATCTCCTGAATCTTGCGGTAGACGAGCTGTTCGTCCACGGTCAGAATTTTCCTGTGCTCCATCGTCACCCTGCCGTCGATGATGACCGTGTCCACCTCAGAACCGTTGGCGGAGTAGGAGAGCGCCGCAATCAGGTTGTTTCTGGGCGTGAGGGACGGCATATTCAGGTCGAGGATCGCCAGATCGGCTTTCTTGCCGACCTCGATGCTGCCGATCTCCCGCTCCATGCCGAGCGCCCGCGCGCCGTTGATCGTGGCGATGCGGAAACCCTCCTTCGCGCTGACGCACTGAGGCGTCCTGCCCGTTCCCTTGTGGATCAGGGTGAGCAGACTCAGCTCATGGAACATGTTGAGACAGTTGTTGCTGGCCGCGCCGTCAGTGCCGAGGCAGACGTTAATGCCCTTCTCCAGCATTCTGCCAACCGGCGCAAAACCGTTTCCAAGTTTCATGTTGCTGGCAGGATTGGTCACTACGCTGACATTCTTTCGCTTCAGGATCTCCATGTCCGCCTCGTCGATCTGTACGCAGTGCGCCGCCACCGCGGGCACGTCAAAGAGCCCGCATCTGTCTGCCAGCTCGATTGGGCTGCACCCGTACTTCTCACGGATCTGCTCAATTTCGCTCTCGCTCTCCGACAGGTGCATATGGATACCCATGCCGTTCTTCTTCGCCTCGGCTGCGACAATTTTCAGATACGCCTCGTCACAGGTATAGGGCGCATGAGGACCGAGGACAAAGGAGAGTCTGTCGCAGTCCTTCGCCGCGTCCCGCTCTTCATAAGCCTGCCTGAGCCGCATCTGCCCAGCCTCGTCGTCTCCGCTCCCCACCAGTCCTCTGCTGATCACCGCTCTCATCCCCGTCTCTTTGACGGCGCGGGTGGTCTGGTGAATATTCATCTGCATATCGTTGAAACAGGTCGTGCCGCTCTTCATCATCTCGATGATTGCGAGGTTTGCGCCCCAGTAGGTATCCTCATCCGTCATCTGCTGCTCAATCGGATCGATCGTTCCGAACAGCCAGTCCATAAAAGAAAGATCATCCGCCACGTTTCGCATGAAGGACATATAAGAGTGCGTGTGGCAGTTGACCAGCCCCGGTATCACCAGCTTGTCCGTGCCGTCGATCACCTTGTCCTCAGCGAAACCGTCAGGTTTTGCTCCGATCCCCGCAATCCTGTCCTTCTCAATATAGATATCCGTCTTTCGCACTGCGTCCTCCGCTCCCTGCGGCAGGATTGCCAGCGCGTTTTTGATCAGTATTCCCATCTTTTCCTCCCGACCTTCCTTATCATTTTCATAATGACATTATATATCGTTCCGCCGGTTTAGAAAAGCATATTTTAAAACGCCTCCTCCAGCCTGACCGCCGCGCCGTTTTCCAGTTCCTTCGTGGATGAGGCTATGATCTGGCTGTCGCCGTCCAGTGCGCCCTCTACCGACGCCCAGCTGTCGTTCTGATCCAAAATTTTCACATTGAGTTCCGAGACATAGTATTCTTTGCCGAGAATGCCGTCGCGTTCCCGCACCACATAGACATAACTTCTGGCGTTCACCGTGTGCACCGCCTCCGCCGGAACACAGCAGGACTGCCTCTCCCCGCTCTCAGACAGGCTCATCGTCCCCGACATTCCCGGTGCGCCTGTCCCTTCCGGAAGTTCGACATAAACGTCGTAACTCCCCGGCGCGGTATCGCTTTCCGCCAGATAATCGATCCCTACTTCCTTCTCCCGGCTGCCGTCCAGCTTCAGCCTGGCCGTATCGTTCAGGCTCACATATTTTTTCTGCTCCTGCGAGATGACCGTCTTAAACCGGCATGGCACGGAGTCGTCCGCCAACAGCAGAACCGCGGAATCGGAGGTCCGCCCGCCGATCTCGACACAGACGTCCGTAATCATCCCGCCCTGCGGCGTCCGTATCTCTCCTTCCGCTTCCAGAATCTCCTGAAAACGGTTCAGTTCTCCCTGCAGAGCCTCCAGCTCCAGGCGGTTCACCTCCAGAGAGGCGTCTTCACCGTCGGGCGCGGCGGCGTCCTCCACGCTTCTCTCCGCATTCCTGACCGCCTCGTCCCGCTGCCACCTGGCGTCCGCCTCCGCGTAGGCCGCCTGCTGTCTGGCTTCCAGAAGCTCCTTGTCTACCAGCCCTTCCTCGTCGAAATTTTCTTCGTCGAAAGTTCCCTCATCGGTTTCGTATGAGTCTCCCTCGTCCTCATCGGCGTCCTCACCGTCCTCAGAATTTTCCTCCCGCTCCGCCTTTCGTTTTTCCTCAGCCGCTTTTTTTCTTCTCTCTATCTCCTCGCTGCGCTGCCTGTCAATCTCTTCCTCGATTCTGCTGTACTCTTCCGCGGCCCGCCCCACAAGCGTGTCTTCCCGCTTCGCGATCTCGTCGTAATCCTCTCTGGCGCGCTGCTCTTCCAGTTCCTTTTGCTGTCTGGCCAGTTCCTGATTCTGCACAATGGCATTGATCTGCGCCTGCAGTTTGGAGATCTCCGTCTGTCTGTCCGCTATGATATCCTGCAGATCATTCATGTCCACTGTCAGAATCACGTCGCCCGCCTCTATCCTTTCGCCTTCCTGCACCAGAAGTCTTTCAATCCGCAGACCGCTCTCTGCCGTCACAGGCACCTTGTCTCCCGCCACCACGATGCCGTCCGCCTCGACGATGTGCTCAATATACTTCTGCTCGGCCGATACCGTACTCACGACCGGCAGCTGCGAGCCGTACACGCTCCTGGAAATCACCGTGCACAGCCACATGAACACGAGAAACGCTGCAAACGCCTCCAGGATCCTTTTCCTTCTCTTCTCTTCCACTCTCATTTCCTCCGCTCCGCCCGGAAACGCTTCGGTCTGACCTTTTTTCGCCGCCTGTCTCTGTCCGCATCCTCCAGGGGTTCTACTCTTTTAGTCCTGAAAAAACGATTCCCTGCTCCAGATAGTCCTGCCCCCAGACAAAGACAAACGCCGCCGGGATCAGGGTGATAATCGACGCCGCAAACGCGTTCCCCGCCTGCTGCCATGTAATCTCCGGCAGATACAAGGACAGGGGCCACAGCGACTTATCCTCCAGAAAAGCCATCGGCTGTTCCATCATGTTCCAGTATTCCAGAAACTCCAGCACCATAGCCGACAGCAGGCCGCTTCTGCCAAGCGGCAGACCAATCGAACAGAAAATCCGCCACTCCGACGCCCCATCGATCCGCGCAGCCTCGAACAGCTGCGACGGGATCGCGCGAAAACCTCCGTAAGACAGAAACACCGGAAGCGTCGAGAACACCGCCGGCAGGATCACCGCCTGCGGAGTATCCAGCATATGCAGATTATGCAGCACCAGATAGCTCGACAGCATCGTCACCTGGAAGGGAAGCAGCATCAGCACGATGTAGAAGGCGAACATCACCCGGCTGCCCCGCGCCTGATACACAGCGAACGCCCACGCCGCCGGGACGCCGACCATCAGCTGTCCCAGCAGAATCAGACCCACCAGCCTGACGGAATTCCAGAACAGCACAAAAAACTGCGGCGTCATGAAAAGCAGCTTCCCGTAATGACCGAAAGTCGGATAGTCCGGCACGAGCTTCCAACTCACAAACGCCTCCCCGCCCGCGAAAACCGGCGCAAGGTGACGCTGCAGCTCTCCGTCGCTCATCACAGAGCCGGTCACCAGCAGAACCACCGGCAGACAGACTAAGAGCGTGGGAAGCATAATCAGAAGCGTCGTGACGCTTCGCCTGACCGCCTCTCTTTTCGCAGATAAGTTATGTAAACTTATTGGGCGCTCCTTTTTTCCCATTGTGATATCCTCCCGCCATACAGCCATAGCCCGCCGCACCTTACCATGCCCTACGTCTCCCGCCTGTCCCAGAGCCGCTGCAGCAGCATGATCACCGCAAAAAGGAACCCGCCCACACAGACTGTAGCCGCCGCCATCTTGTCGAAGTCCAGATTCACGAACCAGTTGTTGAACAAATGCTGAAGCAGATACATGTCCTGATCCGGATAGGCGCCCGCCACCAGATAAGCTTCCCGATAGATCTTAAAGGAATTGAGGAACGAGAGGATCACAATGGTATAGAGGCTCCCTTTCAGATTCGGCAGCACAATCCTGAGGAAACACTGTCTCTCGGACGCGCCGTCCACCCGCGCCGCTTCCAGAAGCTCGCCCGGAATCCCCAGAATACCAGCCAGCCACAGGACAATGGTATAGCCTGCGTTTTTCCAAATATAGCTGAACACCAGCACCCAGAAAGAAGCCCCCGTCCCCAGCCAGTCCGTGTGCGCCCCGTCCCACAGGCCGCTCCATGCGCCGAACCGTGTTAGCAAAAGATTCAGGAAACCCTGCCGGCAGAACGTCATCTTCCACACGATGACGACGGTTGCCGTCGGCATCGCCAGCGGAAACAAATACAGAGATTTGACCAGCCCCGCGTTCTTCATCCTGCTGATCGGATATGCGATCACAAGACCGGTCAAAACCAGAAGCGGTATGCAGACCAGCGTGAAACGAAACGTATTTTTTACCGCCAGCCGGAACGCCTGATTGGCAAAGACGGTGGCATAGTTGCCAAGTCCCACAAACCGCCCCGTCACCACTGTCCGAAAGGAACGTCCCGTCACGTCGAGAAAGGGAAACAGCACGAAAATAAGAACGCCCGCAAATTCGGGCGCCGCGAAAAGAAAGAAAGCCCGCGTGTCCCTTCGATGTTTCACGCCTGTGTTATGTCTCGTCATCCATACCCTCCCACAGACGTCCGCCGCCCTGCGGCGGCGGAAACGTCTCCTGCGGATTCACTGTATTTCTGATATCATCATAACAGGACTTTCTCTAAAGAATCTCTAAATATGCCGTGTCTCATCATCCGCTGCGCGGCTCAGCCTTCCGCTCTGTCCGCCGCACGGCGTTTCGCCGGCAGCTGCGCGCTTTTTAAGATCGGGCTCAGCGGCTTGTAGATCAGCATGGTGACGACGGACGCCGCCACGCTCTTGATAATGTTGAAAGGCGCCACCGCAAAGCAGACAAAAGTCGTGACACTGTGAATGCCGCCGTTGATCTCCGCTCCCATGGCAATGATGGCGTCAAGCGGCATCCCGAACAGCGCCGAGAAAGCGGGGAGCAGATAAACGCCGTTGAAAGCCGTGCCGAACACCGTCATGCACACACCGCCGGCCACGCAGGACAGCGCCGCCGTCTTTTTGGTTTTGTGCAGCATATAGATAATCGACGCGGGCAGCACCAGGCTGCAGCCGATCAGGAAATTGGCCAGGTCGCCCACAAAAGCGGTACTCGTTCCCTTAATCACCAGCTTCAGCAAAATCTTACAGAATTCGATCATCACGCCCGCCACCGGGCCAAAAGCAAACGCGCCGACCAGGGCCGGGATCTCGCTGAAATCCATTTCATAGAACGAAGGCGCCAGAAAAGGAATCGGAAACTCAATCAGGTGCAGCACCAGCGCCGCCGCCGAAAACAGACCGATCATCGCGATCTTTCTGGTGCTCAGGATCCGCTCTCCGACGCCATCCCGCTTATGCGCATACTTCTCCGCCGCATAGGCGATCAGGAACAGCCCCACCGCCACAATAAGGCTCACCAGTACGAAAATCACATTGTCCTTGATACTCTGCCATAATCCATTAGTCATGTCACTCTTTTCCTCCATTCCGAAAAAAGTCTCCGAACGCATGAAAAAGCCCCGAAACATCGTTTCGGGGCGCTCCTGCCAAAGAAACAGATCCCGTATGCCGCGCACACGAAATACTGCCGCTTCTTCTCTCATCCAGACTGTACTGTCGGTTTTGGAATTTCACCAAATCAGCCGATGCGCTCACGCTGCACCGGGTCGCGGACTATACCGCCGGTAGGGAATTGCACCCGACCCCGAAGAATTTTTTCTGCTATATTTTTTTGCTATTAGGAAGTATACACCCTGCGGGCGGATGACGCAAGGGGTGTTTTTGTATTTTCCGGCTTTTTGCCGTAAATAAGCAGTTCCTGTCCATGGCCCGGCAGTCCCTGCACCGCCGCGCCTTTACTCCCCGTGCGGGCGTATCTGTTCTCTCCTGATCCGCACCGCCAATATCCCTGCAAACAGCAAGGCCAGTCCGCCAACCAGTATCGTATAAACCCATGAGGCGCCGCTTATCCCCCAGCGGCGCACAAAGACAGGAGACAGCAGGAACGCCAGCACCGCTGTCAGGAAATATCCTCCGATCAAATCCCGCTGATACCGCAGGATCGTCAGCAAAATATTGGTAAAACCGGCCATTGCAAGCATACCGCTTCCGGTCAGCAATATAAGCAGTTCCGCCTTATATGGCCTCAAATCCGCATGGTACAAAAGAGACAGCGCCGGTATCCCCAACAGATACGCTCCGACGAGAACGCACAAGCTAATTCCGAATATAACGAGCATCTGCCGGCCGGCCCTGCGGACAAATAACTTACGGCGTCCCTCATTCCAATCCGCCGCAAGAGACGGCAGAATCGGTTGATAGAGGAAACTGTTCAGCAGCCCGACAATCAGAACCGGCATAGAGATAAATCCATAGTATGCCTGCGTCTCCTGTGGCAGATACACGTCAATCGCATATTTGGGCGCATTGGCAAGATAAAAAGAGAGAAAACCCGCCGCAAACGGTCCCATGCAGTCCCACAGCAGATTCATCGCCGTCCGAAGAGAAAAGGCTGTCTTCTCCCACCGAAACATCCCCATTGCCGTCCGGTTCGCCCATACAGAGACGCCAACGCTGACCGCCAACGCCGCTATGGAGGAAATCAAAAGATTCCTGCCTGAAATCAAGAGGACACATAAGCAGACAACACTCAAAAGCTGCCGCGCAAACGTAAGTCTGGCCCCTACATCCAATCTGCCCTGCTGCTGATAGAAGGCGGTAAAAACATCCTCCGCGGCATCTACCGTCCTCATCAAACCGATGATCAGCATGACCGCAATCTTATACGCATGATAGCCGCTGTGCGCATATCCATATGCGACTTGGAAAACACCCAGCACATTCATCGCGGCGCATGTCATGATGCGCGAGCACAGATAATCCGAAAAACAATAACGTCCAAGCGTATCTGTCACCTGATAGCTTCGCATCCCATAATTCCCCACCGTAAAAAAGAGCGCCGCCGACGCATAGGCGATCGTAAAAATTCCCGCCTCCTCCATCCCGACAGTTCTGGTAAGCGTCATCAGGACCAGCACCGACTGTCCCGCGTTGAGTATACCGGACAGCGTATTCCATATATAACTGCTTTTTTGAATATCCGCCCCAGAGCCAATCAGGAAATGCCTCAGGCAGTCTGTCAAACTCCGCTTCATGTCTTGTCTCACTCTCTACCCGATGATCCGGCTCATCTGCCTGACAATATCGTATCCGTCCCAGATAACCCCGATATCCAATGCGGAACCCACCGGCACAACACGGTCTATTCCTCTTAACCCGTGATTCACTGCAAAGTTTCGGACAGCCTCCTGATCGACGCCATAACAGGTACAGGTCTGAACCGTCTCATCAATATGCCGTGCAAGCTCCCCAAGCTGCCGTATATCATACTGAAAAAACAGTCCGAACCTACCGCGCAGCCGCGTAATGATATCAGGCAATTCCTGAAGTGTCACGACATAGAGCAGATTTTCGAATCGCTGCACACTTTCTATGTCCTCCAATTCGATCGCATATCGGCACAGCATGACATATTTATCGCTGACTTTAATATCAGCCAGATCATACTTTTCCGCAGTCTGACAAACTGCTTCCCAGAAACGCTGTTTACCGACTTTTGCCTTCTCTCCCCCTTCCGAAAACCATATGATCAGGTGCGGCGTCGAACACGCATTCTGATCCATGAGGTATGTATCATTGTAAAATCGCTCCGCGAGGCGCCGCAGCTCGTCGTCATCTGCATCCGCCACTGCCTCCGGCGCTATCAGTGCAAAGGAATAGCGATCCGCAAACGTAATCTCTGTGCATCTTGGTTTTATCGGCGATTGCCGAATCTTCGAAATCGTCTCATTACCGCCCCAGATCACACGCACGTCAGCCCTCGCAGAGAGTGCGTCATTGACCGCCTCATCGTGGCCATAAGTGATAAAAGCCGTCCTATCCCATATGTCATTATATTTTTCATCCGCAAGCATCGCCCGCATGATATCACAGAGCAATATGATCTGCCGCGGCTCTCCGGAAGGCACCCGGACAATATTGGCATTCCCTGCCAGAAGGCCAAAAACATAAGTAAACGCGCAGTTGACAGGAACATTGGACGGCGCAATGTGAAACGCCAATCCCTTGCCCAGACGTACCCTTCCGTCCTCAAACTCCTTTTTCAGCTTCATAATATTAGCTTTCCGGCAAAAGAAAGCAAAAGAGAGCAGATCCGGATACAACGCAGTTCTGCGATCCCTTTGCAGCGCCCTCGACAATTCCGCCAGGAAATTGCATACCCGCCCATCATAAGGCGGCAACGGGCGGCTTGCTCCGATCGGTCCTCCAACCAGATATTTCACATTAAGGTCTCTCATAAGTATCACTGCACCCCCTGATCTCCGCATTCCTGATTCGCCCCAGAATTTTAAAATATTTCCCTTTTCTGCCGCACGGGCAATCATCCTCACCCAATATGACCCCCTCATCCTCTGTCAGAATCACATGCCCCGGATAGCTTGTCGGCAGAACGGAGACGAGTTCGATCATCCCCTTTTCCCCCATGGGGCATATCGAGAAATCCTTCGGGTTACGGATGATGACATCGGAAAAATTGGAAGCATGCAAGTGTCCGCACTCACACTCGATGTAAATAGAGCCAGTTTGTTCTACCATGCCATAATAATTATAAATATGTTGCAATCCACACACTTCTTCTAAGCATCTCTTGTATGCATCGTTGTCTACTGCCTCACTTAACAGTTTTTTGAAACCTCCCCCATGTAGAAGAATTCCATTCGATATATTTAATGTTTTTCCATCGTTCAATAATTCTTTATAAAAATGCTTCCAGATAATATAGGTAAAACCAAACAAAAACAAATCCTCTCCCTGATGTTTCTCCAAAAACGCCTTCACGACCGAATAGTCGAGCTGCATATTCTCATTCAGAGCATATGTAGTGTCATAACCCAACATAGAAAATCCCAGTATTCCAGCACCCCGCGCCGAGAAAAGACTCCTGTTCTTGATTACTGCCTTCGTATCAAGAATCAGCATGGGTCTTCGCTTTTTTCCGAGAAAATCTTCCATCGTTTTTACCAGTGCTTTCGTCTGATTCGCAGAAGTCTTCCGATCCAAAAATATTTTTGAGACTCGTTGTCCAGAAGTCCCAGATGACGTCATTGTCTTGAATATCTCTTTTCTATCCACACTACACAATTCATACTCCTTAAACAATCTCACAGGAATCATCATTAACTGTTCATACGAATCGACTGTCGCAGGATCCATATGAAATGTTCCCAACAAGCGTCTATACTCCATACAATTTGCGCGGTGCACTAGAGATAGATTTTTTACAATATCCGTTAAAATTCTATGTTTCTGCTCTCTTTCAAGAGCATACGGCGAAATTTCAAACAGTTCATCCAGTGTATACATTTCCATTATCTCCTTCGTTAATATAACCTGAAAATCACTGATATATAAAATTCCCAACATAAGACAATCTCATATCTTACATTGGGAATTTATCAAATCACTGTTTTATGTTCTGTTTTACATTCTATTCGCTGCTATATTCCGCTAGCCCTGCATTTGCTGCAGCGTTTCACTGTGTCCGGAAACAACATTCTTCAGAACCACAATATCAGCAGCCATATCCTCCATCTGCTCCGTCTTCTCCAAATACCTGTTGGAAGTATCCAAATAACACGCTTCAATTGTGTTCAGCCGCGGTATCACGTCATTCTCAAGCTGCACCACCCTGACGTAACGCATATCCGTCTCCAGCTTGTCCATACGCGGTATCACGTTATTCTCAAGCTGCTCCTCCTTGACGTATCGCATATCCGTCTCCAGCTTGTCCATACGCGGTATCACGTTATTCTCAAGCTGTTCCTCCTTGACATAACGCATATCCGTCTCCAGCTTGTCCATACGCGGTATCATGTCATGCATATCCGTCTCCAGCTTATCCAGCCGCGGTATCATGTCATGCATATCCGTCTCCAGCTTATCCAAGCGTGGTAGCATGTCATGTACGTCTGTTTCCAGATGTCCCAGCCTGCCATAAATCGGCCCCAGCTTCTCATCAAACTTCTGCTCCAGTTTTTCTTCCAGTTTTTCATCCAGCAAATCCGATATTGCCGAAAGCATTTCCTGATCTACCATTTTTCTCTTCCTCCTTTGATGTAACGCCGACGGAAGACCGCTCTCCGCCGTATAAACAATAATGTCATGAAATCTTGGCGAAAAGCCAGACACCGCGATTTCCGGTGTATCGCACATGAATCTTAGAAATTTATTGTGCGAGAATGAATTTCATGTTTCTACCCTATCACATCCGAAAGGAAAATACAAGTTAAATCTACATTTAATCAGAACGTTTTTTCGTTTATCGAAACACCCTTCCGTAAGATATGAAATTGTCAATGCGCTATGTATCTACTATTGTTCTTTATCCAGCTTTGCATACAGAATCTTGCCCGAATCGCTCTTGGGAATCTTCGTATCTTCATAATCTGAAAAGCACTGGCATGCAGCTTCATCGTTTCCGACAGATAGCGCCGCAGTCTCTCCCGGCAGTCCTCGGAAGAATCTGATACAACATAGACTGTCATTTGGTCATCCGTTCCGCTGCACGCACACTCTATATCGGGAAATTTATCCCGAATCAGCCGCTCTGTCTCGTCCAGATTAACCCGATTCCCGAAGATTTTCAGGAATCGCTTCTTCCTCCCGACAATATAGTAAAAGCCATCGGCATCCCTTTTTGCCATATCTCCTGTCTCCAACACGCCATGGCGTTCATCGCCGTCAATGAGATCTTCGCCGCTCTGTGCATATCCCAAGGTCACGTTTTCTCCCCTGTATACCAGCTCTCCGACTCTGTCCGGCTCTGAAATCCTGCTTATATCTGCTACGCCCTGGACATTACGCTGGCGGATTTTTTCAGCGACACTCTGAAAGAACAGTTATCCGTCGACCCCATCATGTCCAGGGTCTTTCAGCTCACAGACAAACAGCGCAGCACCTTACTCGCCTTTCTGGATGCCATGACTGAGTAAAATGCTGCGTGTCCTATATCTATAGTTCAAAAAATATCCTGATTTTTTCACCAACTCCACTATCTATATTTCATCGTGTCCGCATGAAAAGTCAGCGTGTACTCGATCTCATGAGGCGTGCTCATCGCCACCGTGTCGCCGATCACGGTAAGTTCCGTATCCAGCGCCGCCACGGGAATCTCAAACACGGAATTGCCGCCCTTGTTGACGGGCAGATACTTCTCGCCGTCCACAAGCATATAATCGTAGTTGGCGCTGTTCCACTCCACTCTGGCCGTCATCTTTCCATCCTTCACGGTAAGCTCTGCCGGAGAGAGAAGTTCGGCCTTGCCGCTGCCGCCCGCAAAAGTAAATGCAACGCTGTACGTTCCGTCCTCGAGAACGCCGCTCCCCGCTTTCGCGCTGCCCGTATCTTTGCTCTGTCCTCCGTCCTCGCCCGCAGCGCCCGCGCTTTGCTCCGCCATCGGCTTTTCCGCATCCCCGGCCACGGAGACTTCGGAGACGCTGACCCTGTGATCGTACCAGGTACCCTTCTTGCCGAGGATCGCCAGATCGAACTCTGTATCCAGCGCCGGCACGGGCACATCGAAACCGTACACCTCTTCTGTCGTACCGTCCGCGTAGACCACCGTATCCGTCGTAGGTTCCAGTACCTCCGCACCCGCTTTCTGTGCATCCGCCGCAAGCCCGGGATAAAGGTTTACGATATTTTGGGAACTGAGAGAGATGTGAATCGTCATCTCCCCGTCCTCCACCGTCAGCGTGCCCCTGCCGTCATAGGCCTCGTTCACCTTGAACATACTGCTGTCCGTCTGAAACCTGGCCGTATATATGCCGTCCGTCACCGCAGTTGCCGGCAGTTTCGCCTGCTGCTTCTGCAGCTCGGACGCCGCGGCCGTGTGCGCCACATAGACGTCCTGAATCGCCGGGATCGCGCCCAGACCCGCAATCTGCGTCTCCACGCTGTCAAAGTGGCCGCTCGCCGCAAACATACTCGCCCAGGAGTCCGCCTCCTCGCCGGCCATATCGTTGTTGGCGTGATCGCCCGCCACCACCATCAACGGACGCAGGATCACCTTTTTATAACCGGCCTGCGATACCGCGTCGATTACCGCCTCGCAGGACGTCTCCTCCGGCTCTCCTTCCACCGTGCCGATGAAGACATTCGTGCAGCCCAGATCGATCATCTGTGTCTGCATCTGGCTGTAGGATACCTTCGCCGTATGCGCCGTTCCGTGCCCCAGGAAGACGAATGCCGCGCCGTCCTCCTGCGCCGCCGCCAGACTGCCGTAGCCCGCCTCCTGTACCGCAGCCTCCGTGATCGCCAGCGCAACCGCTTCCTTGTCCGCGTTGACCTCAGCCGCGTCCGCGCCCACCTCGCCGAGAAGAGGCTCCGCGATCTTCACCGACTCGAAGCGGTCCATATACGCCGTCAGCGCGTCCATCAGCTCGTCATACTCCGCTCCGTGCATCAGATGCGTCGGCTGTACCACCAGATTTTTCACGCCGTTTGCCGCCGCGCGCTCCAGCGCCTGATCCATATTGTCGATAAACTCTCCGTCGCGCGCCTGGATATGGTTAATGATAATCTGCGCGGTAAAAGCCCGCCTGACAGACCAATCGGGATTCGCCTCCGCGATCGCGTCCTCGATGCCTTTGATATCGCTGACACGGCTGTCATTAAAGGAAGTCCCGAAGCTCACTACCAGAATCTCGTTCTCACCGATTTCATCCTGGTTGCGCGGATCATCCAAAGAGGCGTCGCCCGTGTCCCTGCCGAAGTAATCCGGATCGGCAAACTCTCCTGACACCAGCTCTTTCTGGGCGTCCGTCAGCGCGTCCCAAGCCTCTTTCGCCCGGGCGCACTGGGCGTCCGTCTCGTCCGTTCTCTGCTGCACATAGATCGCGTCGATCAGCGCCGCGACTTCGTCTGCGGCCTCCTGATCCGACGAGGCTGCCGCTTCATCCTCCCCGCCCGTCTCGTCTCCTTCCGTCTGCGTTTCCTGCTCCTGTGTCTGTGCTCCCTGCTCTTTCGCCGCGTCATCGCCGCCGCAGCCCGCAAGCGCCAGCGAACAGGACAAAATCATGCCGCACAGCGCTGCCACCACTCTCTTTTTCATTTTCCGTCTCCTCCCCGGCCCGCCCATGCGCCGGACCGCTACGTAAAAAATCCTTCGACCACAGCTCTCACACCGCTGAGGCAAAGGATTCACACACCAAAACAGACAGAACCTCCCGCGCTGCGCACAGAATTTCTGCTATTCCAACCGTACGACCAATGACTCGTGGCCTGAGACTGTCGTCTCCGTACCGGCCATCGGCAGGTTTCCTGACTTACAGATCATCGTGTGAGGCCGCCTTCCCGCGAAGTAAATCCGCTGCGTAATGTGCTGCGCAAATTTCACAATTCCCGCTACAAATCCCACTACAAATTTGCTTCACAGTGGCTGGTTTTACACCCAGGCGTCACACTCCCTGTTTACAGTGACGAGTTCGTACAGGACTTCCACCTGTTTCCCTTTTACCCGCTGTCGTCGGAGGATGCTCCGACACAGCGGCACCGACTGCCTATTCAGTTATCACAGGGACTATCATAGCACAGACCGTCTCCCGCGTCAATCCGCGTCCTGTCTGCGCGCCATCTCGGTGACGGCGCGGATATGAGCCATCACATACTCATAACCGCCCTCGCCGTGGGGGATATTGCAATCCGTACAGTCCTTGACGCCCCGCTCTGTGTAGCGGAAATGACCGCCGCACTGTTCCCCCAGCGCATAGAGGGGACAGTAACAGAACAGACAGTTGAAGTTCCGCGCATCCGCCTCCCGGTGGCAGGGGAAATACTGACATGCCCTGTTGCTGAAATATTGTGCGCTGTTTTCTTTCATAACGCTCTCCACCCAAACGCCGCCCTTACGGCGCCGCCTCCTGTTTGATCTTCATGGTCAGGCCGATGCGCTTCTTCGCAAGATCCACGGAGAGCACCTGAACGTCCACCACGTCCCCCACGCTGACCGCCTCCAGCGGATGTTTGATGTACTTGTCCGTGATCTGTGAGATGTGCACCAGACCGTCCTGATGGACGCCGATATCCACGAACGCGCCGAAATCTATGACGTTGCGCACCGTCCCTTTTAGAATCATACCGGGTTTTAAGTCCTTCATGTCCAGCACGTCGCTGCGCAGGATCGGAGCGGGCATATCCTCCCGGGGATCGCGTCCGGGTTTCTCCAGCTCTTTCAGAATATCCGTCAGCGTAATCTCGCCGACGCCCAGCTCCTCCGCCAGCTTTTTCCTGTCCTTGATCTTCTTCTCCAGGCTGCCGGTTCCTGCTCCCTGCCTGTCCGCCGCGCCCTGCTTAGATACGGCATCCGTGTCGTTATTATTTTCCAGCGTCACGCCGCCCATAGCCGCCGCCAGCGCCTTACCCATGGCGGTGTTGGTATTGCGGATGACGATTTTCTTCTGCTGCGGTTTCTTTTTCTCTTTTTCAGGCTTCTCCACGCTGCCAGGCTTTTTCTGCGCCGCCGCTTTCTTCTGCGCCTCCCTGACGTCCTCCATGGTAAGCCCCAGTCTGTCCATCAGCTTCCGCGCCGCCTCGTAGGATTCCGGATGTACGCCGGTGGCATCCAGCGGGTTATCGCCGTCCGTAATGCGCAGGAAACCGGCGCACTGCTCATAGGCTTTCGGCCCCAGCTTCGCCACCTTCAGAAGCTGCGCCCTGTTCTTAAATCTGCCGTTCTGCTCACGATAGTCCACAATATTTCTGGCAATCACTTTGGTCACGCCGGCGACATACTCGAGAAGCGACGCGGAGGCGGTGTTCAGATCCACGCCCACTCTGTTCACGCTGTCCTCCACCACGCCGCTCAGCGCCTCGCCCAGCTTCTTCTGGTTCATATCGTGCTGGTACTGCCCGACGCCGATGGAGCGCGGATCGATCTTCACCAGTTCCGCCAGCGGATCCTGCAGCCTTCTCGCGATGGATGCGGCGCTCCGCTGTCCCACGTCAAAATTCGGGAACTCCTCCGTCGCCAGTTTGCTGGCAGAGTACACCGACGCACCCGCCTCGTTGACAATGACATACTGAACGGGCGTATCCAGCTCCTTCAAAAGTTCTACAATCACCTGTTCGGACTCCCTGGAGGCCGTGCCGTTTCCCACGGAGATAAGGGAGACATTGTATTTTTTGATCAGCCGCTTCAGCTCCGCCTTGGCCTCCGCCACCTTATTCTGCGGCGCTGTGGGGTAGATCACTTTCGTGTCGAGCACCTTGCCTGTCTCGTCTACCACCGCCAGTTTGCAGCCCGTGCGGAAAGCGGGATCCCAGCCGAGCACGACCCTTCCCGCGATGGGCGGCTGCATCAGCAGCTGTTCCAGATTCTTGCCGAAGACAGTGATGGCGCCGTCCTCCGCTTTCTCTGTCAATTCGCTGCGGATCTCCCGTTCGATGGCGGGCGCAATCAGCCTGTCGTAGCTGTCGGCGATGACTTCCTCCAGAATCGGTGTGGTGACGGGATTGTCGTTTTTCAGCACTTTCCTGCGCAGATATTGCAGGATCCGCTCCGTGGGGGCTTCGATCTTCACGGTCAGGAATTTCTCATTCTCGCCCCGGTTGATCGCTAATATCCTGTGCCCTGCGGCCTTTTTGACCGGCTCCTCGTACTGATAATACATCTCATAGACGCTCTGCGCCTTCTCGTCCCTGGCCGCGCTTGTCAGTCTGCCCTCCTCCACGGTGATGCCGCGGATATAGATTCGGTAATCCGCCTCGTCGGAGATGAGTTCTGCAATGATATCTTTCGCCCCCTGCAGCGCCTCCGCCGCCGTCCGCACAGCCTTCGCCTCATCCGCGTCCTCGCGGATATACTTCGCCGCCTCGTCCTCAATGGGCGCCGTCGTCTCCTGGGCCAGGATAAACTGCGCCAGACCATCCAGCCCCTTCTCCTTCGCCACGCTGGCTCTGGTCTTTCTCTTCGGGCGGTAGGGACGGTACAGATCCTCCACCACGACCATCGTCTCCGCCGCCGCAATGCGCGCCTTCAGCTCGTCGGTCAGCTTCCCCTGCTCCTCGATGCTCTTGAGCACCTGTTCCTTCTTTTCCTCCAGATTGCGCAGATAAGTCAGCCGTTCGTCCAGGCTGCGCAGCGCCTCGTCATTCAGAGAACCTGTCGCCTCCTTGCGGTATCTGGCGATAAAAGGAATCGTATTCCCCTCGTCGATCAGTTTCACGGCAGCTTCTATCTGCCACTTTTCCACATGCAGTTCTTCCTTCAGTTTCTGTATAATATCCATCTCTTCCTCCGCTTTCCCGCATAACGGCGGAGCGGTCTGTCCTCTGACAGATCACTCCTGTTCCATCCCTATCCCCACAGGGAATCGCTCAAGATCTTCTCTATCTTTTCCAGCAGCACACGTTCCACAATCGGCTTCACCGCGGCATATTTTTCCGGCGCGTCTTCCCGATATCCACTTGCTTCTCCCTCGGTTTTCTACTATAATTTGATAAATCGGGATTTGTTTCATTCATATTATACCATAATCACGCTCATTTTCCTACCACATTTTCATTAACTTGCTCCACTCAATCCGACATCTATAAGAAAAAGCATTTTACGTCTGAAAATGCTCTGTCCTCACGTTTATAAGGCGTTCAAATCTTTCTCCTGTGGCGTTCGCTCGTCCTCCAGTTCCTTTATCATGGAGCGCAGTCTTTCCAGTGTTTCATCCGTGATGCACCTGACTTCTTCCTCAGTATGGATATAGTAAAAGGACGGCGGGAACAGTCCGAAACAGTTTCCGCCTGTGTAGTGCATAAGCAGGTCGCAGATACAGCGGCTCAAAACCAATCAGTCCGTCACGACGCATACGCTGAATATGATACTGAATATCTTGGGCGACGGCTTCACGCTTGATGACATAGCAGAATTTACACCCGATGAAAAAGAAAAGGATAAAGAATAATCCAATCACGATTATCTCTATCCTTTTTTGGTGCGCCTTTTTTCATATGATATAAATACTTAAAACAGAAATAAACAACCTGTTAAGATAATGAAAAACAGCTTTGCTATATCAAAGCGATTTCATACAAATGTGATTTTTACGGCTTTCAAGGGGTTTATAAAATAAATACCCCGTCCATATTTTAGTTGTAAGAAAAACTTCTTATGTGACCGAATGTGCTCTAAACTTAATGGCATTGGATACGATTGGGGCTGGTATTTTCTTTTTCCCAGTGGTAGAATATTTACAATAGAAAAACAGACAATTTATGCTGGAGCGTCCTAATTTCCCCTGACGGCGAAGTTATTTCCACAGGAATTTGCTTCAGACTTTCCTCACGCAGACGCTCCGGAATGGAGATCGATATGACAAACGGCATCAGCAGCCCCTACGACAACTACACAGCCGGCAGAATGCCGGAGGGCTATACCGGCAGCGCAGAATACGGAACATCCGGCGTCCGCACAGGCGGAGAGTCCGCAGAAAAACCAGAGATCATCCGCAATCCCGGCGAGTCCACAAGAAAGCTGGCCGGGCGCAAGTCCTCTCCCGCGGAGTGCGAGACATGCAAAAACCGCAAATATCAGGACGGCTCCGACGAGAACGTCTCCTTCAAATCTGCGGCGCACATCGATCCGAACGCGGCGGCGGCGCGCGTGCGCAGCCACGAGCAGGAACATGTGAACAACGCGTACAAGAAAGCGGCGCAGAACAACGGCGAGGTAGTCTCCTGCAGCGTGGCAATCCACACGGCGGTCTGCCCCGAGTGCGGGCGCACCTATGTGTCCGGCGGAACGACCTCCACGCAGATCCGCTACTTCAACGAGAGCAATCCTTACCAGAAGGATATGAAAGCCGCCGACGCGGCTTCCAAATACCGCGGCATGAATCTGGACGCCAGATTTTGACCGCGGCGGACAAAACACACCGTGAATCACAGACGGCACAGGAACGTAAAAGTCAGGCTCCGAAAAGCCTGACTTTTTGTATGCCCATGCATTTTGTTCTTTAACCGGCGTTGATCCAGCGCAGATAAGCATTGATAAAGGGGTCAAGTTCCCCGTCCAGCACGGCGTTCACATTGCCGCTCTCCTCCTCCGTCCTGTGATCCTTCACCATCGTGTAGGGCTGCAGGACATAGGAACGAATCTGACTGCCCCAGCCGATCTCTTTCACATCGCCTCGGATACCGGAAAGTTTCTCGGCATTCTCCTCCTGTCGGAGCATGTACAGCTTCGCCTTTAACATCTGCATCGCCTTGTCCTTGTTCTGGAACTGGCTGCGCTCGTTCTGGCACGTCACCACGATACCCGTCGGGAAATGGGTGATGCGGATCGCCGAGGACGTCTTGTTGATGTGCTGGCCGCCTGCGCCGCTGCTTCGATAGGTATCGATGCGGATGTCCTCATCCCGTATCTCCACGTCCAGATCTTCTTCGATATCCGGCATCACGTCCAGGGACACGAAGGAAGTCTGTCTCTTGCCCTGCGCGTTAAAGGGTGAAATGCGCACAAGCCGGTGCACGCCCTTCTCCGATTTCAGATAGCCATAGGCGTTCTCGCCGTTGATCTGAAACGTCACCGACTTGATTCCCGCCTCGTCGCCGTCCAGGTAATCGATCACATCGATCGTAAAACCTTTGCGCTCCGCCCATCTGGTGTACATGCGGTACAGCATGGCGCACCAGTCGCAGCTCTCCGTGCCGCCCGCGCCCGCGTTCAGCTTCAAAATCGCATTGTTCTTGTCATACTCGCCCGACAGAAGCGTGCTGATACGGATATTTTCGAAGGTTTGTTTGAACTCTCTGAGTTCCTCCTCGATATCCGGTATAATGGCCGGATCATTGTCCTCGTATCCCATCTCGATCAGCGTCATGATATCGTCATACTGCTGGCTGAGGGCATTCATCGTATCCACTGTGTCCTTCAGGCTCTTGGACTCCCGCATCTTCTGGTTAGACTTCTCAGGGTCGTCCCAGAAGCCCGGCGCCTGCATTTCCATCTCCAGTTCTTCAATCCGCTTCGACTTATTTGCTAAGTCAAAGTGAATCCCTCACTTCCGCTAATGGCGTTTCATAAGCCTGTAACTCAGACTTCATGTTATCCAGTTCTACCACTTAACGTCACCTTCTTTCATTTTTATTTATATATCTGCTGCAGTGGTATGGTGAAATTCTTACAGTATTTATCTCTTACCGCAGCAGTTCTTATACTTCTTGCCGCTCCCGCAGGGGCACGGATCGTTGGGGTACACTTTTGCCTCCATGCGCTTCACCGGCCCTTTCTGGACGGTATCGTCCTTGTTCGTGCCGGTAACCTTCGCCACCTGTTCGCGCTCTACCTTCTGTTCGATGCGGACACGGAACAGCAGACGCACCGTCTCCTCTTTGATATTCTGGGTCATGTCGTCGAACATCTCATACCCGTTCAGCTTGTATTCCACCAGCGGGTCTTTCTGTCCGTATGCCTGCAGACCCGCGCCCTGCCTGAGTTGATCCATATCGTCGATGTGATCCATCCACTTTCTGTCGATGACCTTTAAGAGAATGACGCGCTCGATCTCGCGGATCGCCTCCGGCTCGGGGAACTCCGCCTCCTTGCTCTCGTAGAGCTTGACGGCCTCTTCCTTGAGCTGCTGCTTTAAGCTGTTCTTCCTGGGCTTCAGCACCCGCGTACTCTTTAACGGCTGCAGCGGGATAATCGGCAAAAGCAGGGTATTCAGTTCATTGTAATCCCAATCCTCGAAGTCGCTGTCGTCGCCGATACAGGTGTCCACACAGTTCTCCGTGATGTCCGTGATCATCTTGTAGATCGCGTCGCGCATACTCTCGCCGTTTAAGACGCGCCGCCTCTCCTCGTAGATAATCTCTCTCTGCTCATTCATGACCTGGTCGTACTCGAGCAGATTCTTCCGGATGCCGAAATTGTTGTTCTCGATCTTCTTCTGTGCCGACTCGATGGCTTTCGTCAGCGCGCTGTGCTCGATCTCCTGACCCTCCGGAATGCCGAGGGCGTTGAACATGGCGATCATCCTGTCGGAGCCGAACAGACGCATCAGATCGTCCTCCAGCGAGATATAGAACTTGGACTCGCCCGGATCGCCCTGACGGCCCGAACGACCGCGCAGCTGATTGTCGATACGTCTGGACTCATGACGCTCCGTGCCGACAATCATCAATCCGCCGGCGGCTCTCGCCTCCTCGTCCAACTTGATATCCGTGCCTCGGCCCGCCATGTTGGTGGCGATCGTCACCGCCCCGTGGATACCGGCGTCCGCCACGATCTCCGCCTCCATCTCGTGGAACTTCGCGTTCAGGACCTTGTGCTCGATGCCGTTCTTCTTGAGCAGTCCGCTGAGTTCCTCGGAAGCGTCGATGTTGATCGTGCCGACCAGCACGGGCTGTCCCTTGGCGTGCGCCGCCTTGACGGCCTCCACGATCGCATGCAGCTTCTCCCGCTTCGTCTTATACACGGCGTCCTGTCTGTCGACACGCGCGATCGGCAGATTGGTGGGAATCTCCACCACGTCCATACCGTAGATGTCGCGGAATTCTTTTTCCTCCGTCAGCGCCGTACCGGTCATGCCGGCCTTTTTCTCAAATTTATTGAAGAAATTCTGAAACGTGATGGTGGCGAGCGTCTTGCTCTCGCGCTTCACCTTCACGTGCTCTTTCGCCTCGATCGCCTGGTGCAGGCCGTCGGAGTAGCGGCGTCCCGGCATGATACGACCGGTAAACTCATCGACGATCAGCACCTGATCGTCCTTCACCACATAATCCTGATCGCGGAACATCAGATTGTGCGCCCTGAGGGCCAGAATAATGTTGTGCTGAATCTCCAGATTCTCCGGATCCGCCAGATTGTCAATTTGAAAGAAGCGCTCCACCTTGGCGACGCCCTGCGCGGTCAGGTTCACGACTTTATCCTTCTCATTCACGATGAAGTCGCCCGTCTCCTCCCGCTCCACGCCCATGATGGCGTCCATCTTGGAGAGTTCTTCCATGTCCTCGCCGCGGGTCAGCTGTCTCGCCAGGATATCGCAGGCCTCATACAGCTTCGTGGACTTGCCGCTCTGTCCCGATATGATGAGCGGGGTGCGCGCCTCGTCGATCAGCACGGAGTCCACCTCGTCGATGATGGCGTAGTGGAGATCCCTGAGCACGAGCTGCTCCTTATAGATGACCATGTTGTCCCGCAGATAGTCGAAGCCGAGTTCATTGTTCGTCACATAGGTGATATCGCAGTTGTAGGCCTCTCTTCTCTCGTCGGACTTCATATCGTTCAGAACGACGCCTACCTTCAGTCCCAGGAACTCATGCACCTGCCCCATCCACTCCGCGTCGCGCTTCGCCAGATAATCGTTGACGGTAACGACATGAACGCCCTTGCCCTCCAGCGCATTCAGATACGCCGGCAGCAGACAGGTCTGCGTCTTGCCCTCGCCGGTCTTCATCTCGGCGATGCGTCCCTGATGCAGGATGATGCCGCCCATCAGCTGCACGCGGTAGTGTTCCGTCTTGAGCACCCGCCGCGCCGCTTCTCTGACTACGGCGTACGCCTCCGGCAGCAGATCGTCCAGAGTCTCCCCTTCGGTCAGTCTTTTCTTGAACTCTTTCGTCTTGTCACGGAGCTGTTCGTCCGACAGTTCCATCATCGCCGGGCGCAGATCTTCTATTTTCTTCACCAGTCCTTCGATGCGCTTCAGCTCTCTCTCGCTGTGCGTACCGAACACTTTCTGTACCAAACCCATGTCAGTCTCCATTCCGTGTACCAAATCTATACACGCATTCTATTGTAACAGACTTATCCCTCAAATTCAACCGTCACGAACCATTTGCTTTTTGGGCGCGGAAGTGTTACCATTTGAAAAGAAAAGAAAATGCAAAGCGAAGTGTTGTAAGAATGCACTTTGGAATGGAGGACAAAATGAGCAAGAGTTTTGACGACCTGTTATCGAAGGTGTCCGAGTGCAGCGTGAAAAAAGTAGCCGTGGCCGTGGCGCAGGACAGCGCCGTACTGGAAGCGGTCGCAGCCGCCAAAAAGCGCAATATCGCCGAGGCGATCCTGGTTGGCGATGCGGACAAAATCAGGGAAGTGGCCGCTGCCGACAATGTGGACGTGGGCGGTTTCGAAATCATCGACGAGAAAGACAACTATACAGCGGCTCTGAAAGCCGTGGAGCTGGTGCACACCGGCAAAGCCGATATGTACATGAAGGGACTGATCGATACCAAATCGTTCTTAAAGAGCGTGCTGGACAAGGAAGTCGGACTCAGAACCGGCAAGACCCTGTCTCATGTGTGCGTATTCGAGATCGAGGGAATCGATCATCTGCTGTTTCTGTCCGACGTGGCGTTCATGACCTATCCCACGCTGGAAGATAAGGTACATATCATTGAGAATACCGTGGAAATCTGCCACGCCTGCGGCATCCCGAATCCCAAGGTGGCGCCCCTCGCAGCGGTCGAGGTGGTCAATCCCAAGATGCCCGTCACCGTGGAGGCGGACGAACTGACCAAAATGTGCGCGGAGGGCAAAATCACCGGCTGCGTAGTAGACGGCCCGCTCTCCCTGGACCTCGCCATCGATCCGGAGGCCGCCAAGCACAAGGGCGCGGAGGGCCGGAAGATCGTGGGCGACGCGGACGTGCTGCTCTTCCCTGACATCCACGCCGGCAACCTGGTCTACAAGTGTCTCGTACATACGGCCAAAGTCAAGAACGGCAACATTCTGACCGGCACGAAGGCTCCGGTTATCCTGACCTCCCGCTCCGACGACTTCGAGACGAAGGTCAATTCCATCGCCCTCGGCGCTGTCGTCGCGGAAGCGATGTCCAAAATGAACTGATAGGGGGTACGTATCATGGCAGTCAAAAGTTTAATCATCAATCCCGGTTCCACCTCTACGAAAATAGGCGTATTCGAGGATGAAACTCTCTTATTTGAGGAGACTCTGCGCCACTCGACGGAGGAGATCGGAAAATACGCGTCCATCGTGGACCAGAAGGATTTCCGCAAGGAAATCATCGTCAGTCTGTTAAAAGAAAAGAATTTTGACATCCATTCCTTAAATATGGTCGTAGGCCGCGGCGGCATGTTAAAACCCATTCCCGGCGGTACCTACGAAGTCAGCGACGAACTGCTGAACGATCTGAAAATCGGCAGACAGGGGCAGCACGCCTCCAACCTGGGCGGCATCCTCGCCAGAGAGATCGCGGATTCCATTGGCGTTCCTTCCTACATCGTGGATCCTGTCGTAGTGGACGAACTGGAACCGATTTCCCGCTATTCCGGCGTGCCCGAGCTGCCCCGGACCAGCGTATTCCACGCGCTGAACCAGAAGGCGGTAGCCAAGCGTTACGCCAAGGAAAACGGCAAAGATTACAATAGCCTGAATCTGATCGTAGTGCACATGGGCGGCGGCGTATCCGTAGGCGCCCACAGAAAAGGCAAGGTTGTGGATGTCTTCAACGCCCTCGACGGCGACGGCGCTTTCTCTCCCGAGAGAGCCGGCGCGGTTCCCAGCGGCGCGCTGATTAAGCTGTGTTTCTCCGGCCAGTATACCGAGAAGGAAGTCTACAAGAAGGTAGTCGGCGGCGGCGGCTTCAACGCATACTGCGGCACCAACGATATGCGCGACGTGGACAAGATGGCAGAGAACGGCGACGCCAGGGCAAAGGAAGTGCGCGACGCCTTCATCAGACAGGTCGCCAAGGACATTGGCTCTATGGCCTGCGTTCTGGAAGGCAGAGTGGATCAGATCGTCGTTACCGGCGGTATCGCCTACGACAAGTTCGTGGTGGACGGACTGAAAGCCCAGGCCGGCTGGATCGCCCCCATGACCGTCTATCCCGGGGAAGACGAACTGCTCGCTCTGGTACAGGGCGGCCTTCGCGTACTGAACGGGGAAGAGAAGGCGATGACCTACTGATACGGTACTGTTTCAGACAAAACATGACGGCGCAAAATAGTTTTCTCAATCTATTTTGCGCCGCCTTTATTTCCCTGTAAAAACCGTCTCAGCCCATCCTAGTGATGGAACAGCCGGATTCCCGTAAAGCACATGGTCATGCCGTACTTGTCGCATGTCTCAATGACGTTGTCGTCGCGGACCGAACCGCCCGGCTGCGCCACATATTTTACGCCGCTTCTGTGCGCGCGCTCGATGTTGTCGCCGAAGGGGAAGAAAGCGTCGGAACCGAGCGATACGCCGCTCATCTGATCAAGCCACGCCCGTTTCTCTTCTGCCGTGAACACTTCCGGTTTTTCCTTAAAGATCTTCTGCCATGCACCCTCGGCGAGCACGTCCATATAGTCCTCCCCGATATATAGGTCGATGGCGTTATCTCTGTCGGCGCGGCCGACGCCATCCGCGAACTGCAGATCCAGCACCCTGGGAGACTGCCGCAGAAACCAGTTGTCCGCCTTGGAACCCGCCAGCCTGGTACAGTGGATGCGGGACTGCTGCCCCGCGCCGATGCCGATGGCCTGTCCGCCCTTCACATAGCAGACGGAATTGGATTGCGTATATTTTAAGGTAATCATGGAGATCGCGAGATCGATCTTCGCCTGTTCGGGCAGATCCCTGCTCTTCGTCACGATATTGTCAAAGAACGCGCCGTCGATCTTCAGTTCGTTCCTGCCCTGCTCGAAGCTGACGCCGTACACCTGTTTGACCTCGATAGGCGCAGGCACATAGTCCTCGTCGATCTCAATCACGTTGTAGGCGCCTTTTTTCTTGGCCTTCAGGATCTCCAGCGCCTCCGGCTCGTAGCCCGGCGCGATCACGCCGTCCGATACTTCCCGCTTGATAATCCTGGCGGTCGCCGTGTCACAGACGTCGGAGAGCGAGATGAAATCCCCGAAGGAACTCATTCTGTCCGCCCCTCTCGCCCGCGCATAGGCGTTGGCCAGAGGCGTGAACTCCATATCCATATCATCCACCCAGTAAATCTTCCGCTCCACTTCAGACAGCGGAAGACCTACCGCCGCCCCGGCAGGGGAAACATGCTTAAAGGACGCCGCCGCCGGCAGTCCCGTCGCCTTTTTCAGTTCTCTCACCAGCTGCCAGCCATTGAAGGCGTCCAGAAAATTGATATAGCCCGGCCTGCCGTTCAGCACCTTAATCGGCAGATCACTGCCGTCCGCCATGTAGATGCGGGACGGCTTCTGATTCGGGTTGCACCCGTATTTCAATTCCAGTTCAGTCATACTTCTCCTCCGTATTTATTGATTCTTATTGACAATACGCGTCTCATACTTCCCGCCTGCGATCTCGATATAGCGCACGAACAGCGACACCTTGTTCTCCGCGTTGAGATTGTCCCACATCATCTGCGTGAACGCGTCGATATCGTTCTCCATGCCGACCGGGACGGGCTCGCCCTCAAAACTTGGAAGCGGATTGCCGTCGCCGATATAGGTATGGATAAAATGACCCTCGCCGGCGCAGGGATTCTCGTAGGCATAGGTAAATCTCTGGCAGGAATCGGGATTTCCATGATTGCTCTTCAGGATGGAGAGCGCATAGTTGTAACCGCCGTTCTCCACATGCATGATGCCGGAGATACGGGGCGTATAGTTGGGCGCGTCCGGTTCAAACTTCCTTGTGCGCAGCGCCTGCTCAAAGGTTTGCTGCCTGTCCATCAGTTCATAGATCGTGTCGGTCTGATCGCCGTTTGTCACGATAGTCTTGTTGCCGAGCACTCTGACCGGCGCATAGATCACCAGGCTGGGATCCTCCAGCTTCGCGGGATCAAACGCCTGCGTGCGGATGCCGGAGCCGTCCTCCACGAAAATACGGTTGCGGCTGTTTACGCTTCTTCCCATGATAAAATAAGCCGCGACGGCATATCGGCCGTCAGGTGATTTGCCGAGCACAATCCCCCTGCCCGGGTAGCTGTTGCTTGCAAGTTCTTTTGCCAAAGATCGTTTTTCCATAATTTCTTCCTCCATCCGAAATGTTCAGCCGACGTATTTCTCTGCAAATTCTCTCTCAGGCATGGGTCTGTCAAAATAAAACCCCTGGATCATCCTGACCTTCATACCTTCCAGTACCTTGTACTGCTCCTTCGTCTCGATCCCCTCCACGCAGATCGACACGCCGATGGCGTCCGCCAGATCCGATACCATTCTGATAAAAGATCTCGAGTAGTCGTCCTCCGCCAGATCCTTGACGAAGCTCTGATCCACCTTGATCACATCGAAAGGCAGCTCTCTGATATGGCTGAGGGAAGAGTAACCCGTCCCGAAATCATCCAGCGCGATCCGGGTCCCCAACGCCTTGATGTCTCCCAGGATTTGTTTCATGCGGTCCAGATCATTGATCGCCAGCCCTTCCGTTACTTCCAGCGTCAGATTGTGCGGATTGATGCCGCTGTCCCAGATGATCTTTCCGACCTGTTCCACGATATCCGGCTGCAAAAGCTGTACCACCGACAGATTCACATTGACCTTGTAATCCGGTTTCCCGCTGTCGTTCCAGCGCTTACAGGTCTCGCAGGCCTGCTGCAGCACATGATAACCGATCGGATTGATCAGCCCCAGATACTCGGCCAGAGGGATGAAGTCAACCGGGGAGACGAAGCCCATCTCCTCGCTGTTCCAGCGGATCAGCGCCTCCGCGCCGACGCACCGATTGTTCTCCTGGATATCGACGATCGGCTGATAATAGACCTCGAACTCCCTGTATCCGTCCTGCGCCGCTTCCCGCATGTTTTTCTCCATGTCGAGGCGCCTGCCGGAAGCGTCCCTGACGTCGTGGTCGTACCACGCGACGCGGTTCTTGCCGGACTTCTTGGCGTCATACATGGCGATGTCCGCCTTCCGTATCAGCTCCTCCACGCCCTCGCCCTCGGCGGGGAACTTCACGATCCCCATGCTCATGGTGCAGTAGTAGTCGGCGTCCTTGAGAAACCACGGCCTGTTGAAGACGGCCCGGATCCCCTCCACGATCTCTCCCAGGATCCCGTACTGTCCCGGCGGCACGATGATGATGAACTCGTCTCCTCCCATGCGGTAACAGGAATTGGCGATCCCCCGCACGCCGCGCATACCCTGTGCAATCGACTTCAGCAGCACGTCGCCGTACTGGTGGCCAAGCGTGTCGTTGATGTGCTTGAAATCATCCATATCCAGATAGAGCACCGCGCCCTCCTGCCCCGTCTGCCTGGCTACATCCACATATTTGGCCAGATCCCGCTCGCAGCAGAGCCTGTTGTACAGCCCCGTCAGGAAGTCCGTATACGCCTGGTGTTCGAGCCGTCTCTGATACATCTTCTTCTCGGTGATGTCATAGGCGCAGCACAGGCGCACTTCCCTGCCGTCCACCCAGGTGATCGTCTTGTAGAGGAAATCGTACCAGTTTCCCCTTTCCTCCAGGCGCAGCTCCATACTGCCCTCCCTGCTGTCCTGCGAAATTCCGCTCTCAAACAGTTCGGCCAGCCCGCCGTGCTCCATCTCATAGCGCAGATCATTGCGCAGCCATCTGTTGGCGAACAGAATGCCGCCGCTCTGCAGATCCCGCACATAGACGGAACTGCCGATGTTGTTGAGCACTTCCTCCAGAGCGGCGTAGGAACTCGCGAGCGAATTCTTCTGAATCCGCTTCGTCAGGATGCTCTGCACCACCTTCACGGAATCGCTCAGGAACTTGACTTCCTCCACCTTCCAGCTGCGCTTCTCTCTCGTCTCCGCGAAGAATGCGTACATCGTGACACGGTCGCGCAGGGAGATGGGAAAAGCCGCAAGCGCCTCTATCCCCATCCGTCTCATGCTCTCCGAGAGTTCTTCCGAACCGGCGCCCGACGAGAGCACCAGCGGTTTCTCCCCGAACAGAAACGCGGGCCTCGGCTGGTCTTTCGTCTGATCGAACACAGACGGCACGCCGTCCGCGCACCACTGCGCAATCACGTCCATGCGCCGGCTGCCGGCGCTCTCCATAGAGCACATATAAGCGCAGCCGATCTGCAGAAGCCCGCCGATCGTGGAGAGTATGTCCGCCATGATCTCTTCCACCGGCGCGTCGCTGTCCAGCATCTGTACGATACCGGTCGTGGCCGCCGTCCTTCTCAGCACATTCTCCGTCTCCTCCTGGGAGTAACGGCTGCGCAGACTCTCCTGCTGCGCGTCCTGCGCCTGGGCTCTGCTGTCCGCCAGGTACATGCTGGTCTCGTAGAAAATATCCAGCGTCAGATTGAACTGCTTCTCCGTCGTCCGGTATCGGAAATCTCCGGCAAATTCCTGCCCTTCCGGCGACGGCGCGTCGGACAGAACGCCGTAGACAAACCATGTCAGCACGGGGACGGCGTTCTTCTTGATGCAGACCGCCGCATATTTCAGCGCGTCGATCTCCGTATCTTCTATCGCCTGATCTTCAAGCCTGCTCTCCGCCACTCTGTGGAAAAGAGCCATCAGTTTTTCTCTCGGCACCAGCCTTTCCAGCACCGCCCTATCCCTGTCATTTCCTGACATTTCTGTCACATCTGTGCCGTCACTGTCCACACAGAACGCGTAGACGCCGGCCGCCTCGCAGAATTTATCCTGTATCTCCTTCAGTTTGGCACAGTCCGGGGCTTCCTGCCGTGATCCCTCCATTTTTCTATTCTCCCATAGTATAATTCGGGGCTTCCTTCGTGATATGGATGTCGTGCGGATGACTCTCCCTGAGAGAGGCCGCCGAGATTTTGACAAATCTTCCGTTCTGCTTCAGTTCCTCTATAGTCGCCGTACCGCAGTAACCCATGCCGGAACGCAGGCCGCCCATCAGCTGGAAGATCGTGTCCTCCACCGTGCCCTTGTAGGCGACGCGCCCTTCCACGCCCTCCGGCACCAGCTTCTTGGCGTCAGACTGGAAGTAGCGGTCCTTGCTGCCGTTCTCCATGGCGGCGATGGATCCCATACCGCGGTACACCTTATACTTTCTCCCCTGGTAGAGCTCAAAATCGCCGGGACTCTCGTCACAGCCCGCGAAGATGCTTCCCATCATGCAGACGTTGCCGCCCGCCGCAATCGCCTTGGTCATGTCGCCGGAATACTTGATGCCGCCGTCGGCGATGATCGGAATTCCATACTCCTTCGCCACTGCATAGGCGTCCATAATGGCGGTAATCTGCGGCACGCCGATGCCTGCCACCACGCGGGTCGTACAGATAGAACCGGGACCGATACCGACCTTCACCGCGTCCGCGCCCGCCTCAATCAGAGCCTTCGTTCCGTCGCCGGTGGCCACGTTGCCCGCAATCACCTGGACGTCGGGGAACTTCTCCTTGATCATCCGCAGACAGCGCAGTACATTCTCGGAATGCCCGTGTGCGCTGTCCAGCACGATCACGTCCACCTTGGCGTCCACCAGCGCGCCCACTCTGTCGAGGACGTTCGCCGTGATGCCAACGCCCGCGCCGCACAGCAGTCTGCCCTGCGAATCCTTCGCGGACAGCGGATATTTGATTGTCTTCTCAATATCCTTGATCGTGATGAGTCCCGCCAGATTATAGTCGTCGTCCACGATCGGCAGTTTCTCTTTTCTCGCTTTGGCGAGGATCTGTTTCGCCTCCTCCAGCGTGATGCCGACCTTCGCGGTGATAAGGCTCTCGGAGGTCATGGACTCTTTGATTTTTTTGGTAAAATCCGTCTCGAATTTCAGATCGCGGTTCGTGATGATGCCGACCAGCTTCCTGCCCTCCGTGATCGGCACGCCGGAAATCCGGAACTTGGCCATCAGCGCGTCTGCATCCGCCAGCGTATGCTCGGGAGTCAGAGAGAAAGGATCCGTGATGACGCCGTTCTCCGACCGCTTCACCTTATCGACTTCCTCCGCCTGCGCCTCGATGGACATATTCTTGTGTATGATGCCGATACCGCCCTGTCTCGCCATGGCGATCGCCATTCTGTGTTCGGTCACGGTGTCCATGCCTGCGCTCATCATCGGAATATTCAGTTTGATCTTCTTCGTCAGCCATGTCGTCAGGTCCACCTGATTCGGAATTACCTGAGAATAGCTCGGAACCAACAGCACGTCGTCAAAAGTGATGCCTTCTCCAATAATCTGACCCATGTTCTTTCCTCCTATGCTTTTGTGAGATTAGTAAGATGCCTGATGTGACCTTTATGTAAAGAATACTGCCAGTTATGCAACTGACAGTATTTCTTTGCGCTAATCCGTATAGACCTTACGCGGGGCAACGCTCCGGACCGCCTTCAGCATCTCCGCATTCGGCTCCAAGATCACCTTCGCGCCGCTGCAGACCATCATGTATCTCCGCTCCGGCTGCGCCGCAATCCCCGAACTGTAGTCCAGCGTCTTCATATTCATATTCTTGTAGGAATCCAGATAGTGAGATCCGACCGGCGCGAAAATTTCCATCTGATCCGTCGAAAAAGTCCCCACCTTCTTTCTCCTTCTCTTTGCCATGACCTTGTCGACGGAGATCTCTTTCTCCAGATACAGATACTCGTACTCTATGTCCGCGTTCATGGTCGCAAAATAGGCCCCGATCCCCGTGACGATCGCTATGAGCAGAGCGAAGATTCTGAACAGACCGAACAGCACGAACACCGCCGTCAGCATGATCAGGAAAATTTTCAGAAAAGTGAGGAGCAGAGAAGGCTTCCTCGCCACAAGACATTCCACATATGTGTCACTCAATGCAGACACCTCCACAAGCTTTGATATCTGTCCTGCGCGCAGAAGATTCGCCGGACGATCCTGTACAAAAATATAGGATAATCATATAACAAATCACGGAAAGTTTCAAGCGTTACCTATGGAAGAAAAGTATGGAAAAAATATTGTCCTTTTGCAAAATGATATGATACCTGTTAGAATTATGTGATATGATATACTTATTATAATCCCGAGTTTGACACTTATGGGAATCAAAAACGGCTACAAACCCAGTAATAATGCGGGCTACAGCCGTTTT
>CANQTL010000028.1 GCA_947626775.1 uncultured Lachnospiraceae bacterium
TCCTGACGGGGCTTATTCAGGTACTCTTCTTTTTCTCCTTCCTGTCTGGTGTTTCCAAACGATGACCACAGAGCATCTCCGGAAGCCGGTTTTTCTTCCTCTTATTGCAATATACGGAAACTCAAGCATATTTACCGTTGACTTTTTGAATTGTTCGTGTTAGTATGTATTCACAATCGGACAAGATGAAAGTTTCATGGCATATGCTGTGAGAATAGAAGAAATCTGGTGTCGGTGTACAATTTGAGACAGCTTGACTGTTGGGCAGAGAAGGAAATTCTCGCCTTGCGTTTTGGCATCCATATGATGTTTTGTATATCTGATAAAAAGATGACGAAAAGCCTTTCACTTGTTTGTGGGAGGCTTTTTTCTATGTCCGAAATAATTAATCATCACAAAGGAGGACATATCTATGTCAGAGACAACAATCAAAAAAGAATGGGAAGAAGCGGGGATCGATTTGATTGACACATCACGTATGTATGAGTCCCTGCGATACAACGATTATTCCGTGGAAAACGGTCTTGGCGAGATTGTGGACAATTCCGTTGAGGCTGGTGCCAGTCGGATCAACATCTATTTTAAAAAAGGAATCTATAAGATCGGAAAGAAAGAAGCGACTGTCATTAAACAGATCGTTGTCTTGGATAATGGCTGCGGCATGAATCAGGACACTTTGGCGCAATGTCTGGTGCTGGGGCGCTCTATATGCGAGATGAGAAATGGCAGGCAGGGAATAGGAAAATTTGGGGTCGGTATGATTCTCGGAGGCATTTCTCTGGCGCGCAGAATTGACGTTTATTCCCGCGATATGTTCTCCGCCCCTTTCTATCACACACATATTGATCTGGAAGAGATCAAAGGCGGGATGAAAAAAATTGTGGCGCCTCAGGCGGAAGATATTCCTGACGAATATCGGGAATTCTTTGATGGCGACACGGGAACCTTGGTGATACTCTCGAATTGCGACCGCATGGACGGTTCCGGCAGGCGCGATGCAAATGAATTCAGTGCCACGATAGCCAATTTCCTTGGCCGAACTTATCGAAAATTCATTGCGGGCGGTTTAAAGATATATTTAGATGATCGTCCGGTATATCTGCATGACCCGTTGTATATCGATGGGCCGACGCAGTTTGATACCAAGGAGGCGCAGGACCCCAAAGCCTCATTGTACAGCGAGATCTCTTTTGGCTGGGAAATCCCAGGTGGTAACGGTAAGACTGCGGATATCACTATTCGATTGTCGCTGCTTCCCTTGGAATGGAGAATCAATATCGGGGATGGAGGCAGACAAGAGGCGCGAAAACGAAAAATAGATCAGAATGAAGGCGTTTCTATTCTCAGAGCCAACAGGGAAGTTTTGTATGATAAAATACCGTATCTGATTGGGGCTAAAGGGCAGGCGGCTTATCAGGATAACGACAGATGGTGGGGATGCGAAATTTCCTTTCCGCCGGAATTGGACGAGTGCTTTCAGGTCAGGTATATCAAACGTGGTGCAGAACCAATTGGAGCATTGAAAGACAAATTAAAATCAGAACTGACCGATGCGATTGCGTCTCTCCGCAAACGGATCAAAGAGGATCGCGCGCAAAATAAGGCTAATCTCGTGCAGGCCGGCAAAATGTTTACGTATGCGGAAACGATTATGACTGAAATCGATACGGTATTACCTATGAATCAAGCTGGTAGAAACCTGTCGGAAACAGAGGAAAATGCTAAGATCGAAGAGATACTTGATGCGTCCGTCATGGAAGGGAGCGGAACGGAAAGTGAACGCGCGCTCCGCCGCGAAGCGCTTCGTAACCAGCTGTATTCTATTGTCCCGGTCAGATATCCTGCCCAGATTCTTTTTGAGACAGAGATGCTTTTGGGAAATAAAGTGATCATTCAGTTGAATGTAAATCATCCTTTTTATCAGAAAGTAATCCAGCCATTATGCGGAGATATTACGAAAGAGGAGAATGTGGAAGCGATCAATGAAAAAGCAAAAATCAGAGATGCCATTATGCTGCTGCTTATGAGTTTTGCCAAGGCTAAAGCAGGATTTCATGAGACGCCGGAAAATCAGATGTTTTTTGACAATTTGCAGGCACAATGGAGCGCGATTCTTGCGACTGCTGCAAACAGATTGGAACCTTAAAATATACAATGTTTTTATTCATAGAAAGAACTGAGAAAGGAAGATGCCATCATGAGATACCCTGAATTTTTATCCCCCGGCGGCACGATCGGTTTCGTCGCCCCTTCTTTCGGCTGCGCGGAGGAGCCGTATCGGAGCGCCTTCGACAACGCGCAGCGCAAATGGAAAGAAATGGGTTACAGACTGCAGCTTGGCCCGAACTGTTACGCGCAGGAAGGTATCGGCATCAGCAGCACGCCGCCCAAGTGCGGAGCGGAACTGTGGCAGTCTTACTGCAGCGAGGACAACGACGTTCTCATCTCCTGCGGCGGTGGAGAGCTGATGTGCGAGATCCTGGATTACGTAGATTTTGAAAAGATAAGGCAGGCGCATCCGAAATGGTATATGGGCTTTTCGGACAACACGAACATGACGTTTCTTCTGACGACGCTGTGCGACACCGCTTCGATTTATGCTCCCTGCGCCGCGGCTTTCGGCATGGAGCCGTGGCATCCGTCGATCCGGGACGCGATGGCGCTGCTTGCCGGGCGGCAGCTTCGGTTTTCAGGCTATGACAAGTGGGAGCGGGAGCAGCTGAAGGACGAGGAGCATCCGTTACTTCCCTACAATGTGACCGAGCCGTCAGTCATCCGCTATGCGCTGCCGGACGGCAGGACGAACGTGGAGAGTCTGCGCGGCATGGACGCCGGCAGCACAGTGAGCGGGCAGGGTGAAAGACAACCGGATGACACACACTCTGACAGTCGGGCCGCTGCGGCCGACGCGCCGCAGATCGAACTGCACGGTCGTCTGCTTGGAGGCTGCATGGACTGTCTGGTAAATTTACTCGGGACGAAATATGATAAAGCGAGGGCGTTTACGGAACGCTATCGGGACGACGGCATCCTCTGGTTTCTGGAGTCCTGCGATCTGAACGTCATGTCGATCCGGCGCGCCATGTGGCAGATGGAACATGCGGGCTGGTTTGAGCATTGCAGCGGTTTCCTGATCGGCAGGCCGCTGTGCCATGGAGAGGAGATGATGGGACTTGACCAGTATGGCGCTGTGTATGAAACGATCCGCAAGTATCGTGTGCCCGTGCTGATGGATCTGGACATCGGCCACCTCTCCCCCATGATGCCTCTGATCTGCGGCAGTATGGCGCATGTTGTCAGCGACGGCGCGCAGTACAGCGTGGAGATGTCGCTGCGCTGAGAAACGCCGTCCCGGGAGCGCGATGTGACAGAAAAAATAAGAAAGGCGGTATCGTATATGATTCCACAAGACCCTGTTATGCTGCTCAGTTTCCTCAATCTGAAACTCCGCGATTATTACGGCACTCTGGGCGCGCTGTGCGACGATCTTAATATAGACCGCGCGGAAATAGAGGATAAACTGTCTAAAATTGATTATCATTACGACAAGGAGAAAAACCGGTTTGTCTGAACTGATTAAAATAACGATTGTATCAGAAAACGATAAATCAAATAACGCGATTGATTGTTTCGACGAAAAATCTATCGTTCTGACACATGATCCGTCCGCGGCGCTCATGTCAACTCTGCAGCGGAATCACCTGATGAGCGGAAGTTTCTGCGGAGGAAGAGGAGACTGCGGGCGGTGCCGCGTCCGCTTCCTGCGGGGGGCGACGATTCCAACGCCGTTGGAACGGAGCGCGCTGCAGCCGGAGGAGCTGCGGCAGGGATATCGTCTGGCCTGTCTGGCGAAGCCTAAGAGCGACTGCGTCATTGCACCGGCGTTTTTAGACGCTCCCGGGATCAGGATTGTGTCTGATATGATGGATATGACAGAAAATATTGACTATAATAGTCAAAATGTTTTTCAAACCAAAAAACAAAAACCAATCGTTACGAAATCTCATGACATAAAAAAACTGTCGTTTGGAAACGCACCAAAAACAAAAAAAAATAACATGCGCGACCAAACGGGTGAAACGGAGGCGGAAACTGCCGTCGAGACGGTTATCGCAGTCGACCTGGGCACCACGACGATCGCAATGCAGCTTGTGACGCTGCACACGGGACAAATTCTGGATACCTGGTGTGAGATGAATCCCCAGCGGCGCTACGGAGCGGATGTGCTGTCGAGGATTCAGGCGTCCTGCGGCGGCGCCCGGGAAGAGTTGAAGAGGCTGGCGGAGGAAGCGCTGGAACGCGGCGTCGCGCAGTTTTGCGGGCGTGGAACGGTCATACGATGTATGTGCATTGCGGGCAACACCACGATGGAGCATCTTCTGATGGGGCATGACGTGACTTCTCTGGGGCGCAGCCCTTTTATGCCGGCAGAGAGCGGCCTGCAGTCGTATACGCGTGCGGAGTGGCCTTTTCCGGTTTATGTGCTGCCTGTGATCAGCGCTTTTGTGGGAGGCGATATTGTGGCGGGTCTGTATGCCTGCGGGATGCTGCCGGATACTGCGCGGTCCGCCGCTGCCGGACTTTTGCCGGACATGGATGGCGAGGCAGGCAGAGAACCCGAACATAACGCGGACAAAGAAGACGGGACGGCGCGGCTGCTCATTGATCTGGGAACCAACGGCGAGATGGCGATCGCAGACGGCGGGCGTATGATCTCCACGGCGGCGGCGGCGGGACCGGCCTTTGAGGGCGGCGCGGGGGCAGACGTCGTGGGGAGTGATATGATCGCCTGTACGGCTGCGCTGCTTGCGGCGGGAATCGCGGACGGGAACGGACTGCTTGAGGAACCCTATTTTACTGAGGGCGTCACGCTGCGGCGGGAAGGAACTGCCGCCTATGTCCCTGTTTCCGCCGTCATGGATTCTGAAGGTGATGCGTGCGGCGGCGCGGGGACAGCCGCCCCCGTTCCGTCGTTTCGCATCAGCCAGGCGGACATCCGGGCGATCCAGATGGCCAAGGCTGCGGTTCGGGCCGGCGTCGAGATTCTCTGGCGTCGGATGGGAGAGCCGGGAAACGTCCGGGTGTATCTGGCGGGCGGCTTCGGCTATTATCTCGATGTGGAGGCGGCCTTTCGGATCGGCCTGCTGCCGGACCGCATGCGGGGCAGCGTGCGCGCGGTGGGTAATACATCTCTCGGAGGCGCGTATCTGCTGGGACGGGATCTGGTATTGGGCAGGATCGACAGCGCTGCTCTGGAGCGCAGCCTTTCTGTGATAGAGAGTCTCAATCTGGCGGCGCAGGAGGAGTTCGAGAGCCTGTATATCCGTTACATGGATCTGCGCGTTTCCCAAGCGGAAAACTGTCCGCAGCGGGCCGGACCGCAGGAGTAAGATTATATTAAGTAAATTCTGGATAAATTCTGATTTAACCATGTGGAAAACTGCATGGCGGGGAACTCCGCCTGGACCGCGCTTACGGACACGGCTTTACCAAGGCTTTTCAGATCGTTCTGGCGAAAGAGGACTAGGCGGCACAGGCGCCGCATATATATTATTAAGCGCGGGAACTCCCGTGAAAAGAATATAATATCGGGCGTTACTTATGGAGAGACAGAGGCGCAAATGTATGCAGATAAAAAGCATAAAGGCAGAGAGACGAAAGACGGCGGTTTGTTTGGCTGTCTTTCTTCTTTTGTGTATATTTGGGATCACAGAGTACAGGGAGCGGGCGGTGGACGCGGTCGCCGCGGCGGACGGCAAAAAGATCGCCCTTACCTTTGACGACGGGCCGCATCCATATTATACCGAACAGCTTTTGGACGGACTGAAAGAGCGGAACGCGAAGGCCACTTTTTTTGTGCTCGGCGAGCACGCGGAGCAATATCCGGAACTCATAAGGCGCATGAGTGAAGAAGGGCATCTGATCGGCAATCACACCTACAGTCATATCCAGCTCGGTTCCCAGAATGTCGAAAAGTTTAAACAGGAATTAATAAAAACCAATCAGATTCTCGAGGAGCTGACGGGACAGGAAATACAGTATGTCAGGCCGCCCTATGGAACGTGGGATAAACGACTGGAACAGGAACTCGACATGTTCCCCGTACTCTGGTCGGTCGATCCGCTGGACTGGAGCACCAGGAACGTGGACAGCATTGTGCGCGGAGTCGAGAGCCGGGTGAAGGACAACGCGATTATTCTTCTGCACGACGAGTACAAGACGACCGTGACCGCGGCGCTGCGGATCGTGGATGAACTGCGGGAGCAGGGGTATGAGTTTGTCACGGTAGAGGAGCTGCTTTTGGACTGAGCGCGGAAGGCGGATAGTTTTACTTTACAAGATATTTACACGAGTATTATAATGTAAAAGCAAGTTCATTGCGCCAATTCCCGAAAAGTGATATAATTTAAAAGATTATTCTTTTTGGCAGACAGCGGAGGCGGCGCGCGGAATGGATTTATTTGAATACATGAGGCACACAAAGCAGGAAAAAGAAGCGCCTCTCGCGGCGAGACTCAGGCCGTCCACGCTGGACGAAGTGGTAGGGCAGCGGCACATCATAGGGAAAGATAAGCTGCTCTATCGCGCCATCAAAGCGGACAAGCTGAGTTCTGTTATCTTCTACGGACCGCCGGGCACGGGCAAGACGACGCTGGCAAAAGTGATCGCGAACACGACCAGCGCGGAGTTTACGCAGATCAATGCCACGTCGGCGGGCAAGAAGGATATGGAGGAAGTTGTGGCCAGGGCCAGAGAACTGCGGGGAATGTATGGACGCAGGACGATTCTGTTTATTGATGAGATCCACCGCTTTAACAAGGGACAGCAGGATTATCTGCTCCCGTTTGTGGAGGACGGCACGCTGGTTCTGATCGGCGCGACTACGGAAAACCCTTATTTTGAAGTGAACGGCGCATTGCTTTCCCGCTCGATCATATTTGAATTACATCCGTTATCTAAAGAGGACGTCAAGTCTTTGATTCTGCGCGCCGTATCTGACAGGGACAGAGGAATGGGCGCTTACGACGCCGTCATCGACGACGACGCGGCAGAGTTTCTCGCAGACCTGTCGGGCGGCGACGCAAGACATGCGCTGAATGCGGTGGAGCTGGGCGTTATGACGACGGAGCGCAGCGGCGACGGCAAAATCCATATCACGTTGGATGTGGCGCAGGAATGTATACAGAAGCGCATGCTTCGCTATGACAAGACGGGGGACAACCATTACGATACGATATCTGCATTCATCAAGAGTATGCGGGGGTCGGATCCCGACGCGGCGGTTTACTATCTGAGCCGTATGCTGTATGCGGGGGAGAGCGTCGCTTTTATCGCGAGGCGCATTATGATCTGTGCGTCGGAGGATGTGGGGAACGCAGATCCCATGGCCTTGAATGTGGCGGTCAGCGCCTCTCTGGCTGTAGAGCGGATCGGTATGCCGGAGGCGCAGATCGTTCTGTCGCAGGCGGCGGCATATGTGGCGTGCGCGCCTAAGAGCAACGCGAGCTGCGAGGCTGTGTCGGCTGCTATGGAGACAGTGCGGGAAACGGGAGATCTGCCGATTCCGCCGCATCTTCGGGACGCGCATTACAAGAGCGCGCAGAAGCTGGGAAGGGGAACCGGTTACAAGTATGCGCACAACTATCCGAATCATTATGTGGAGCAGCAATACCTTCCCTACGAACTGAACGGGAAGGAGTTCTATAAGCCTACGGGCAACGGCTACGAGGCGAAGATCAGGGAGCATATGAAACGTATCAAGGAAGAGGCGGTACATGAAAAAGCGAAGGAAACGCGTGATTGATAAAGAGAAAGCGGCGGCTAACAGGAAGAAGGCGAAGGCCAAAAAGCGCCGCCTCAAGCAGCAGCTGAAGGCGGACAGAGCGAGACTCCGGGAGCAGAAACGCAGGGGCAGAGTGCTCGAGGAAGCCGTGAAGATGGAGGAGTCAGTCACGCTGAACGAGCAGGGCGGCGTGGAGCGGACCATCACGGTGGAGGAGAGTTATACCATCGCGGAAGACCCGAAGATGGCTGAAGAAGTCCGCGCACGGCGCCGGAAAAAGCAGATCACGACGGCGGCGGCAGCCGCGGCGGTGTTTGTGCTGGCGGGAGCGGGCGGCTTTTTCGGGCTGCACAGTTATCTGACGGCGCAGGCGGCGGAACAGGCGGCGGTCGAGGCCATGGTGCACACGCAGGCGGTGGAGATCACGGAGAATGTGATCACCCGCAAGCGCAAGGAGCGTCTGCAGCAGAACGCGGGCAAAGACACGGCAAAGGCGCTGACGGACGCATCCCGTCTGCTCATCGACGGCGTGCATGCAAGACCGCCCCAGATCGAGCTGACCGAGGAGAACGCAGAGGAGTTCGCCACCATCGAGAGCTGTCTGATCAATGCCAGGACGGGCAGAGTGGATGTGACGATGTCCGCGCCGGGGCTTGCCGCCAGCGACGACGGCTATTACTATCTCTTCGAGGAAAAGACGTACGAGACGGGATTGGCTGACGACGAGTATCTGGCGGGGGAGTGGAAGGATGTGAACCTGACTTTTTCGGTAGATCTCAACTATAATTCCGCCAATTCCAGACTGTTTTCCAAGTTTGTCGTGGCCGTCAAGAAGGACGGCGAGTTCCTGCCGATCAGTAAGCCGCGCTATATCACGAATCCGGAAGCGCTCGCGAAGTGCAGTCTGCCGATCAACACCTCGTCCAAGAAAGGGCTGCTGGTTGATCCGGAGAAGCTGCGGGGGTCGGAACTGGACGATCTCGGTGTGAAGCACGCGGCCTATAATATTATGCTCAGCAGAATACTGGGCGACACGAGCAACGCTTACTATCCGACTGTCTACTACACCTATAACGGCAGAAGCTACGCCTTTAACGGCCAGGTGATTGCGGAGTATGACTATGTGTTCTCCACCCTGACGAACAAAGGAATCAGCATAACGGCGATTATCCTGAATGACATCCATCCGGGCTATATGGAGCTGATTCATCCGAAAGCGCGTTCCGGCGGCCGCGCTCCCTATTACGCCTTCAACGCGACGGACGAGGAGGGCACGGAGTATCTGGCGGCGATCGGTTCCTTCCTGGCGAACCGCTATTCGGACGGGATCCACGGCCGGGTGTCAAGCTGGGTGATCGGCAATGAGATCAATGCCAGAAACGAATGGAATTATATAGAATATATGGACACGGCGGCCTATGTGGAGGAGTACGCGAAGGCGTTCCGCGTCTTTTACAATGCCATCCGCAGCGTGAACAGCAACGCGATTGTCTACATATCGCTGGATCAGCAGTGGGGCAGGAACCTGTACTCTACGGGCGGTTACGCCGGCAAGGATATTCTGGATGAGTTCAACCGCAATATCAGAGCCGGCGGCAATATCGACTGGGGCGTCGGCTACCACCCGTACAACTATCCGCTCACAAGCGCCAAGGCATGGAGCACCAGCGGCAAGGCCGGTTCCTATGTGCTGGACTCCGAGACGACGCCTGTCATCACGATCAAGAATATCCATGTGTTGACGGATTATCTGCAGAAGGCGGAGTTCCTGACGGATTCCGGAGAAGTGCGGCATGTGACTCTGAGCGAGATGGGGTATACTTCCAGCGCGGGGCAGGATCTGCAGGCGGCGTCCTTTGTGTACGCTTACAAGGTGATCGAATCGAATCAATATATAGACAATATGCTGTTCTCCCGCGAGACGGACGCGTCGGAGGAGGTCGCTCAGGGACTGGCGCTCGGCATCAACACGCTGGGCGGGGGTCAGAAGTCCATCTACAACGCGTTTAAGTATGTGGATACGGCGCAGTCGGCTAAATACACGGATTTTGCGCTGCGCGTGATCGGGGTAAACAGTTGGAGCGAAGTGATTTCAAAATATTAAGAAGAGTTTAGAAGAGCTGTCTGGTCAGATACTGGTAGATATCCTGGTTTTTCTTCTGCCAGTTTGCACAGATGGCGGAGGCAGTCTCTTCGTCGGGGACGGACAGGGTGATTTCCACCACTGTGACGTCCTTTTCTTTTGCCCTGAGATGCGCCTCATACTCGCCGGATACGGCTTTGTAGTAGTCGGACAGAATGGAGACTTCATTGCGCATCTCCATTTCATTTGCGGAGAAAAAGCCGTCGATCTCCTCTTTGATGGAACTGTTGATGCGGTTCTGAAAATAGGAGAGCGTGGCACGGCCCTCGTCTGTGATCGCCAGGTGCGTGCGGTTGCGGTTGGACTTGGCGGTCACGAGCCCCGCGTCGATCAGTTCGGCGATTGCCTGCTGCAGAGTCAGAAAATTGGTGTATTCCCGTTCCAGGATAAAATCGCCTATCTGCGCTTTGGTCAGCGGAAAATCAACGCGGTCCAGCATATAGAGAACAATCAGTTTGTATAGGGTCAACGGATCCTGCGTCATGGAAAAGCCTTTCTTTGTACAGACGGCCCTGATAGGAGCCGCGTATCTTCATAGTGTGCTGTATCGTGTTGAGAACGTTGCGCTTGTCGGCGCTCCAGAGGGGAGCGAGCAGCAGTTCTTTCGGACCGTCGCCTGTCAGCCGGTGGACGACGATGTCCGGAGCGAGATGCTCCAGACAGTCGATGACGAGATCCGTGTAGGCGGGCTGTGTCATCGGCTCATAGAGTCCCTGTTGGAAGAGCGTCTCCAGGTCGGTGCCGCGCAGGACATGCAGTAACTGCAGCTTGACGCCCCAGGTACGGATGTTATTGATATGAGCAATCGTAGATAACACATGTTCTCTTGTTTCACCCGGCAACCCCAGTATCACGTGCGTGACGACCTGTATCCGCGCCTGGCGCAACAGTGCGACACAATTGTCATAAATTTCCAGAGAATAACCGCGCCGTATGAATGCCGCGGTTTTTTCGTGTATCGTCTGGAGCCCCAGCTCGACCCAGACGAACTTGTCAGGAAATTTCTCACGCAGATTGACCAACATGGTCACTACATTTTCCGGCAGACAATCGGGTCTGGTCGCGATTGAGATGCCGGCCACGGAGGACTCCCGCAGCGCCTCCGTATAGACGGCGCGCAGATACGGCAGCGGACCGTAGGTGTTGGTGTAGGCCTGGAAGTAGGCGATATAGCGCTGCCCGGTGCGCTTGCCGCCGAACAGCGCCCTGCCCGCGTCGAGCTGGGCCCGGATATCGGGGTGCCGGCTGCGGCTGACGGCATAGTCGCCGCTGCCTCCGGCGCTGCAGAAGATACAGCCTCCCGTGCCGAGCGTTCCGTCCCGGTTGGGACATGTGAAACCGGCGTCGAGGGCGATCCGGTAGATTTTTTCGCCGCAGACCTCCTGCAGATAGTCGTTCAGTGAGCGGTAGCGCGGCATCTTAGCGCCTGATGTGCGCCTTGACCGCCTCGGCGACGGCGTCGGCGGTCTTGGGATCGAACGCTTCCGGCATGATGTTGTCTTCGTTCAGTTCGCTCTCGGGTACGAGGTCGGCCAGAGCGAGCGCGGCGGCGAGTTTCATCTCCTCCGTGATCTGAGGCGCGCGGCCTTCCAGGGCTCCCCGGAAAATTCCCGGAAAAGCGACCACATTGTTGATCTGGTTCGGGAAGTCGGAGCGGCCGGTTCCGACGATCCTTGCACCGGCGGCTTTCGCCTCGTCGGGCATGATCTCCGGCACAGGGTTTGCCATGGCAAAGATGATGGCGTCTCTGTTCATGGAAGCGACCATATCACGCGTTACGGTATTCGGAGCGGAGACGCCGATGAAGATATCCGATTTCTTCATCGCGTCGGCGAGGGTGCCCATGATCTGTCTGGGGTTCGTGCATTCCGTCATCTTCTGCATCACCGGATTGAGGTCGGTGCGCTGTTTATGAACCACGCCGCCACGGTTGCACATGATGATATCGGTAAAACCGTAGTTTAAGAGCAGCTTGGCGATCGCAACGCCCGCGGCGCCCGCGCCGTTTATAACGACCCGGCAGTCCTCTTTCTTCTTGCCGACGATCTTCAGCGCGTTGATTGTGCCGGCCAGAACGACGATGGCGGTGCCGTGCTGATCGTCGTGGAACACGGGAATATCCAGCGTCTCCTTCAGGCGTTCCTCGATCTCAAAGCAGCGGGGAGCGCTGATGTCCTCCAGATTGATGCCGCCGAAGCCGGGGGCGAGCCAGGTCACGGCCCGTATGATCTCTTCGGTATCCTGGGTGTCCAGACAGATTGGGACGGCGTTGACGCCGCCGAACTCTTTGAACAGAACCGCCTTTCCCTCCATAACCGGCATGGCGGCCTGCGGGCCTATGTTGCCGAGACCCAGAACTGCGCTGCCGTCGGAGACAACCGCGATCGTGTTGGCCTTCCAGGTATAGGTGTAAGCGGCCTCGCGGTCTTTGGCGATCACCTTGCAGGGTTCGGCCACGCCGGGGGTGTAGGCGAGCGCGAGCGCTTCTCTGGTTTTAACCGGCGTTTTGGATACCGTTTCCAGCTTGCCCTGCCATTTTTCGTGTAATTCCAGTGCTTTTTCGTTTGTTGTCATGGGATACCTCGATTCCTTTATGATAAAGATTTTTTTGCGCGTCTGCGGACGACAGATATTCTTTTCGCCCTTGCTCCCCTATCATATAATATTTGTAATTTCTCTGCAATAAATTTCTCGGGAGAAATAAAATGTCTTACTTGGTGAAAAAAGCTTTTCTTTTTAGGGAGAATAGTGTATAATGCCCTATAGTAAAAGAGTCATTTCGGGTGGCATGTCAGATATTAAATCCCTAGACGAAAGAACGTACACATTTATAGAAGCGATACAGCGGCCGGCTGCGATCTGCGCATCCGATTGGGAAGAAAATCATTGATAGAAAAAAATAGAGGACGATCTGAAAAAAATACGGGAGGAAGGTATGAGAGAGAAGTATGAATCACTGGCGCTCGCCGATCTGAAGGCGATCGCAAAGAGCAGGGGCATCAAGGGAACTTCGACCATGAAGAAGTCGGAAGTCGTGGAGGCCATGCTGAAGGAGGACGAGAAAGACAGAGCGCAGGGCAAGGAAGTCGCGGTGAAGTCCGTCGTGCCTCCTAAGAGAGAGAACGGCGAAGAGTTCCCCGCAGAACTGGACAGCGGCATCACCGCCAGCGGTATCCTGGAAGTGATGAGCGACGGCTTCGGGTTTATCCGCTGTGAGAATTATCTGCCCGGAGAGAACGACGTCTATGTGGCGCCCAGCCAGATACGCCGCTTCAGCCTGAAAACGGGAGATATTCTGGAGGGCAATACGAGGGTGAAGACGCAGAACGAGAAGTTCAGTGCGCTGCTCTATGTCAAGTCGATCAACGGGTATCCGCCGGAGATCGCGATGCGCAGGCCGAATTTTGAAGATCTGACGCCTATTTTCCCGAACGAGCGGCTGAAGCTGGAAGTGCCGGGAGCATCCGTGGCGATGCGTATCATGGATCTGATGAGTCCGGTCGGCAAGGGACAGAGAGGTATGATCGTGTCGCCGCCGAAAGCGGGTAAGACTACCTTATTAAAAGAAGTCGCAAAATCCATCACGAAGACGGCGGCGGACGCGCATTTGATCATACTGCTGATCGACGAGCGCCCGGAGGAAGTGACGGATATTAAGGAAGCGATTGAAGGGCCTAATGTGGAAGTTATCTACTCGACTTTCGACGAACTGCCGGAGCATCACAAGAGAGTGTCGGAGATGGTAATTGAGCGCGCAAAGCGTCTCGTGGAACACGGCAGGGACGTGGTGATTCTTTTGGACAGCATCACGCGGCTGACGAGAGCTTATAACCTGGTCGTACCGCCCAGCGGGCGTACGCTGTCTGGAGGTCTTGATCCTGCGGCGCTGCATATGCCTAAACGATTCTTCGGTGCGGCGCGCAATATGCGGGAGGGCGGCAGCCTGACGATTCTGGCTACGGCGCTGGTGGAGACGGGCAGTAAGATGGACGACGTGGTCTATGAGGAGTTCAAGGGAACGGGCAACATGGAGATGGTGCTTGACCGCAAGCTGTCTGAGAAGAGAGTGTTCCCGGCGATCGATATCCCCAAGTCCAGCACGAGAAGAGAGGATCTTCTTCTGGCGCCTGACGAGCTGGAAGCCATCAATATCATCCGCAAGGCCCTGAACGGCATGAAAGCAGATGAAGCGGTGGAGAAGGTGCTGGATATGTTCGCCAGGACCAAGAGCAATTTTGAGTTCGTCAATATGGTAAAGAAGATGAAATTTTTATAAAAAAGGCTTGCGCCCGGGGTATTCCTATGCTACAATGTAAAAGCTGTCGGTTTACGGCGGCATGGGATGAGAAGAGTACGGCGGCAACGTCTATTTACTTTAGTGTTTAAGAAGAGGTGAAAGAGATGAAAGAAGGAATCCATCCTGAATATTACCAGGCAACCGTGACCTGTAACTGCGGCAATACATTTGTGACGGGATCGACGAAACCGGAGCTTCACGTCGAGGTATGTTCCAAGTGCCATTCGTTCTATACGGGACAGCAGAAAGCGGCGCAGGCTCGCGGGCGTATTGATAAGTTCAACAGGAAGTACGGTGTGGAAAGCAAATAAGTTTTGTACAAAAAGGTTGAGGTGCACACCTCAGCCTTTTTTTACGGTGCGTTTGGCGGCAATGAGCAGGCTGACAAACGGGCTTGAGGAGTGCATATGGGAAAAAAGAAGATGAAATATTCCGGCATAGGAGGGCAGGCGGTTCTCGAGGGCGTTATGATGAAGAATAAGGACCAGTATGCCGTAGCCGTCAGAAAGCCGGACGGAGAGATCGAAGTCGAGGTGGAGCACTATACCGGCGTCGCCGACGGAAGCAGGGTGCTGAATCTGCCGTTTATCCGCGGTATTTTTCAGTTTGTGGATTCTTTGATCCTGGGAATGAGAAGCCTGAACTATTCGGCGTCTTTCTATGAAGAGGAGCCGAACGAAGGACAGGAGGGGAAAGCTGCGGGCGTCGCGTCTTCTAAGAACGGCGGGTTCAAAGATAAGGCGGACAAGGCGCTCGGAGCGGTGGTCACAGTGGTGTCGTTTGCGCTCGCCATCGGCATCTTTATGGTGCTGCCCTATCTGATCACGTCTCTCTTTGAGGACTATATCAGAAGCGCGTCCTTCCTGGCGATTATTGAGGGTGCGCTGCGCATTTTGATTTTTGTCTGCTATGTGCTGAGCATCTCGCTGATGAAGGATATCCGGAGACTCTACTGCTATCACGGAGCGGAGCACAAGTGCATCAGCTGTATCGAAAAGGGACGTCCGCTGACGGTGAAGAATGTTATGAAGAGCTCCAAGCAGCACAAACGCTGCGGCACGAGTTTCTTACTGTTTGTCATGCTGGTGAGCGTGGTGCTGTTCTTCTTCATTCGGGTGGAAAATCCGGTGTACCGCGTGCTTCTCCGCATCGCCCTGATTCCGGTGATCGCGGGAATCTCCTATGAAATTATTCGGCTGGCGGGCCGCAGCAACAATCTCCTGGTGCGGATTATCTCGGCGCCCGGCATGTGGATGCAGAAGCTGACGACCAGAGAGCCGGACGAGAGCATGGTGGAGGTGGCTATTGCCGCAGTGGAGGCTGTCTTTGACTGGAAAGCGTATCTGTACGAGGCTTTCGGCTATGAGGTGGACGATTCCTGGCTGCGGGACGACGATGAGCCGTATGCGGAGGACGACGAGGAAGATGAAAATGGCGTCTCCGGCGAATCTCTCTGAACCGACTGCGGGGATAACGTATGCTATATGATGAGAAATTAACCTATGCCGGACTCTGTCAGGCAGGGACCGAAGAACTGAGGGCGGCGGACGTCGCAGAGGCGGAGACGGACGCCAGGCTGCTGCTTGAGTGGTGTCTGGGAACGGACCGCAATACGCTGCTTGCCCACGGGGACCGGAGCGTATCCGAGGCGGAGTACAGACGGTACAGGGACTGCATTGACAGGCGCAGGACGCATGTGCCGCTGCAGTACATTACGGGGGAGCAGGATTTTATGGGCCTGACTTTCACGGTTAATGAGCACGTTCTGATTCCCAGGCAGGACACGGAGATACTCGTGGAGGAAGCGATGCGGCATCTGCATGACGGTATGCGGCTGTTGGATATGTGTACCGGGTCGGGCTGTATCCTGCTGAGTCTTATGCATTATTCCAACGACTGTACGGGCGTGGGCGTGGATTTATCAGAGGAGGCGCTGGAGGTCGCTCGGATCAATGCGGAGCGGATCCTGGGCGTCAGGGCTTTGGAGACGTCCCGCATCTTGCTGCAGCGGGGGGATCTCTTTGCGGGACTGGACGAGAGAGATAAGTTTGATATGATCGTCGCCAATCCGCCCTATATCAAAACGGATGTTATTGAGACTCTTATGCCGGAGGTGCGGGAACATGAACCGATTCTGGCGCTGGACGGACACGAGGACGGACTGTTTTTTTACCGCCGTATCGCCGCACAGGCGGGCAGATTCCTGCAGGGCGGCGGTATGCTTTTTGTGGAGATCGGGTATGATCAGGGAGAAAGCGTCCGCCTGCTGATGGAGGAGGCCGGTTACAGGGAGATCGAAGTCATCAGAGATTACGCGGGTCTGGACAGAGTTGTGTGCGGAGGAAAACATGTTTGATAAGTTGGAAGATTTGCTGAGAAAATATGAGGAGATCATGAATGCTCTGAGCGAGCCCACGATTGCGGACGATCAGGAGCGTTTCCGCGCGCTGATGAAGGAGCAGAGCGATCTTACGCCCATTGTAAACGCCTACAAGGAGTACCGGAAGTGCAATCAGGATATCGAGGATTCCGTCTCCATGCTGGAGGGGGAGTCGGACAGCGAGATGCGCGAGATGCTGAAAGAGGAGCTGGCAGGGGCGAAGAAGCGCGTGGAGGAGCTGGAACATGAGCTGAAGATCCTGCTTCTGCCCAAGGATCCTAACGACGAGAAGAATGTGATTGTGGAGATCCGGGCGGGCGCGGGCGGCGACGAGGCTGCTCTTTTTGCGGCGGAGATCTACCGCATGTACGTGCACTACGCGGAGAGCAGGCGCTGGAAAGTGGATACCGTGGAGGCCGAGGAGATCGGCATCGGCGGCATGAAGAGCGTGACTTTTACGGTGGACGGACAGGGAGCTTACTCCGTGCTCAAGTATGAGAGCGGCGTGCACCGCGTGCAGCGTGTGCCGGAGACGGAGAGCGGCGGGCGTATCCACACGTCCACGATCAGCGTGGCGGTGATGCCCGAGGTGGACGACGACATCGATATCGTGATCGAGGACAAGGATATCAGGATAGACGTCATGCGCGCCTCCGGTAACGGCGGCCAGTGCGTCAACACGACGGATTCCGCCGTCCGGCTGACACACTACCCGACGGGGATTGTGATCTACAGCCAGACGGAGAAATCGCAGATCCAGAATAAGGCGAAGGCGTTTGCCCTTCTGCGGGCGAAACTCTATGATCTGGAACAGCAGCAGCGCCACGATGCGGAGGCGGAACTGAGGCGCAGCCAGATCGGCACCGGGGACCGTTCCGAGAAGATACGGACTTACAATTTCCCGCAGGGGCGCGTCACAGACCACCGCATCAACCTGACTCTCTACAAGCTGGATAAGGTGATGAACGGCGATCTCCAGGAGATCATCGACGCCTGTATCGCAGCCGATCAGGCGGCAAAATTGTCAAAGATGAATGAAGATTGAGGATGAGATACGATGAGAAAAAAGGAACTCGCGCTTGCGGTTATTGATCGTCTGAAACAGGAATATCCCGACGCGGACTGTTCCCTGGAGTATGACCAGGCGTGGAAACTGCTCGTCAGCGTGCGTCTGGCGGCGCAGTGCACCGACGCCAGAGTCAATGTAGTGGTGGAGAAGCTGTATGAGCGTTTTCCTGACGTGGCCTCTCTCGCGGCGGCGCCGGTGGAGGAGATCGAGCGGATCGTGCACCCCTGCGGACTTGGCAACAGCAAGGCCAGAGATATCAGCGCCTGTATGAAGATGCTGCAGGAGGAGTATGGCGGCAGGGTGCCGGACGACTTTGACGCGCTTCTGAGACTGCCCGGAGTGGGACGTAAGAGCGCCAACTTGATCATGGGAGACGTCTTCGGCAAACCGGCCATCGTGACGGACACGCACTGTATCCGCCTGTGCAATCGCATCGGGCTGGTGGATGACGTCAAAGAGCCCAGGAAAGTGGAGATGGCGCTGTGGAAACTCATTCCGCCCGAAGAGGGCAATGACTTCTGCCACAGGCTCGTATGGCACGGCAGGGAAGTCTGCACGGCGCGGACGGCTCCGCACTGTGACAGATGCTGTCTGCGGGATATCTGCCGGCAGCGCGGCGTCGATCACAAGGCGTAGGAGGCAGCACGGAGATATGCTGTGGTCAGGGAGCCGGCACATCGAACGGACCGGTATCGCCCTGCCCGGCGGCCGGTATCTTGTGCGTGCGGTAGTAGGTGGGCGTGCAGCCCAGAAATTTCTTGAAAATCTTATTGAAGTAACTCGTATTATTAAATCCGACTGACAGAGCCAGGTCCGAGATGGACAGGGGGGCGTCGGGGTGTGCCGTCATTTTTTTGGTCGCCTCGAAGATCCGGTACTTCATCAGATACTCGAAGGGCGTCATCTGCAGGGTGCGCGCGAAGCATCTGCAGCATTCGCTCTTGCTGATGTGCACGCTGTCGGCGATCTCATCCAGAGAGATCGGCTCGGCGTGGTGCGTCCGGATGAAGAGCATCGCTTCCTTGACCCGCTGTTCGTCCAAGGATACATGCGGCGGCGGCGCGGGTTCAAGCTGCGGCAGCCTGGCGATCAATTCCGACCAGAATCGGCACAAATGTCCCTTGGTTGCAATTTCATATCCGAAAGGTTTCGTCACGTTGACGGCGATCGCATCGTTGACGGCGTCCAGAATGCGTTCGTGCCACGGATTGGACTCGTTCAGGACGAGAACTTTGAACAGGCGGAAATTCTGCACCGGCAGCAGAAACTGCGTCTGCAGATAACTGTTTCTGTGGCCGAACAGAAAATCCGGATGAAACACAAAGGAGTAAAAAGTGCAGTTTTCATGATTCTGCGAGTAGATGGAATGCATGACGTTCTGATTGATGACAATGCCCTGGCCGGGCCGCAGGGTATAGGTGCCATCGTCGGTGGAGACCTCCGCGAGCCCGTCGTTGATGATCAGTACCTCCATCTCATCGTGCCAGTGCCAGCGGATCCGGTTCATGTAGGATTTGCGCAGATCCAGAAAAAAGACGCCGACGGGATAGTCCAGCGAGGCAAAGCCGCTCCGGGCATACGGATCGTCGTACATGCCGTCCGGCGCATCCTCCACAGCGGGATGACTTGGACGGTCAATAGAGAGCAGATCGGTGAGAGCTGCTGTCTGGGAAGTCTTGTGCGGTACTGTCTCGTGATTGGATGGTGCGTTCATGACCTTGCTCTCCTTTCGTAGGTTACTGTAATCTTACCATGAACGGGCAAGATGCGTCAAAGTGACTTTTTTCCTATTTTGGCATATAGTACAGTATGGCGGCGGTGTCCGGAGGAGACGGTTATGGATTCGCAGAAAAATGAAAATCTTCTGAATCTGGCGCTGGATACGGAGGCTGCGGAGCGGGCGCGCTCGCTGGAACTGGACGTAGGCTACGACACGGCGCAGCGGTCGTGGGAAGTGATCGTCAAGTATCACGGCTCGCTGCGGGAACTGGCGGAGAGAGGGATCAAGGTGGAGGAGCTGATCGCGGGGTACGCGATCCTGACTGTGCCGGAGCCGGAGATGGATCTGCTTGCGGACACGGAACAGATCGAGTATGTGGAGAAGCCGAAACGCCTCTTTTTCGCGGATGCGGCTGGCGGTATGCCGCCCTGCTATGCGCCCGGCGGAAATCTCTATGGCTCATTGACGGGGCGCGGGGTGCTGGTGGCGGTCATAGATTCGGGGATCAGCTACTGGAATCCGGACTTTTGCAGAGCGGACGGTACGACGCGCATACGGTATCTTTGGGACCAGGTGCTGGGCAGAGAATATACGGAGGCGCAGATCAATGAAGCGCTCTTTGCGGGCAGCAGGCAGCGGGCGGAACGCCTCGTGCCGAGCATAGATACCTCGGGACACGGCACGGCGGTGGCGGGGATCGCGGCAGGAGGCGGCGCGGGCGGGGCGGCCTATGCGGGGATCGCCAGAGAGAGCGATCTGCTCATAGTGCGGCTCGGGACGCCGCGGGAGGATTCCTTTCCCAGGACAACCGAATTGATGCGGGCACTGACCTATACGGTCAAAAAAGCGCTTGCACTGCAGATGCCGGTGGCGGTCAATTTGAGTTTCGGCAATACCTACGGCGCGCACAACGGCACGTCTCTGCTGGAACGGTTTCTGGACAATCTCTCGGAGATCGGCAGGAGCGTCATCTGTGTCGGCAGCGGGAACGAGGGAGCGTCCGGCGGACATGTGAGCGGGAATGTCCTGTCGGGAACGGCGCGGGAGGAACTGATTGTCGGCGGTTATGAGACGGGACTGAATGTGCAGCTGTGGAAGGAGTATACAGACAGATTTGAGGTGACGCTGGTGTCGCCTGCGGGCGATTCATTTACGGTGGATACTGACCGGCCCGGTAAACAGATCTATCGGCTGGGCCGGACCAGGATCCTTTTGTATAACGGAGAGCCGGCGCCGTATACGACCGCGCAGGAGATCTATTTTGATCTGCTGCCCGCCGGAGACGGCAGCTATATTGACGGCGGCATCTGGACCTTTGTGCTGACGCCGCGCCGGACGGTGACGGGCGGTTATGCGTTTTATCTGCCGTCGAAAGCGGTCAGAAACGTGGGCACGCGTTTCGTCAGGCCAACGCCGGATGTGACGCTGACGATCCCCTCCACGGCGTCCGGGGTCGTCACCGTTGGGGCGTATGATCCGCGCTATGAGGCCTACGCGGATTTTTCAGGCAGAGGATATCCGGAGCAGGAGGGGATGGCCGCCCGCACGGCGGACACCTTCGTGAAACCGGATCTGGCGGCGCCCGGGGTGGGTGTGTCTGCGCCGGACAGGGACGGCGGTTATACGTCCGTGACGGGAACGTCTTTTGCCGCGCCTTTTGTCACGGGAGCGGCGGCGCTTCTGATGCAGTGGGGAATTGTGGAAGGGAACGATCCGTATCTGTACGGGGAGAAGGTGAAGGCATATCTGAGAAAAGGCGCGCAGCCGATCCGCGGCGAGACGATCTATCCGAATGCCCGGGTCGGCTACGGCGCGCTCTGCATTGCGGAGAGCATACCGCGTTAGACGGTTATCTGGCGCAGAAAGCGCAGTATCCACGGCCCTCTACTCCAAAGAGGAGGCTGTAGGGCGGATAGGATTTGTCGAAGGCGCGTACGAACTGCTCCAGGGTCATGAGGTCGTTTCGCTCCAGCAGATATTTTTTCTCTTTCATGAAGTGAGGGCGAAGTTTATCCGCCAGCTGCTCCGACAGAATCTTCATGGCGGAGCAGGCGGTCTGGTCCAGCCTGGGAAATTCCTGCCCCAGGATCTCGCTCAGGGTTTTGAGCACGAGCGATTCCTCATATAGGAAATAGAACTGGAGGGACGATTTGTCTTTGGCGAGATAGCTCAGGCGGTAGCACAGGGTCTTGCCGGCGGCAAAATCCTCGCCGCCGTAGCGGCTGCTGACGAGCCGCACGCCGGCGTGGCACATCGCCTCCAGCGAGCTGCCAAGCGCGGCGGTCAGGGCGTCGGCGTCGCTGCCGGGAGTCTCTTCCGCCCATTTGCTGAGACCCCTGCCGGTGATGGCGTAGTCCTCGATCATGATGTGGGCGTTCAGCCAGCCGATACAGATTCCCAGGAAATGGCGCACGGACTCTTTGGAGTAATTCTGCGCCTCCAGTTCCTCCTCGAGAGCGGGGAGCGTCTGATCCCGCATGTTGTCATGCAGACGCTTGTGCATGGCCAGTCCGGGATATCCGATGGACTGCATGTAGGTCTCCTCGTCCGCGAAGTGTTTCAGGGCGTAGCTTTTAAAATACTTGACGCCTTCCCTGCAGGCGTGCTGCTGCTTCGTCTCGTCCTCGTTGAGACTGACCAGTTTGCCCACGATGGAAAAAAGTCTCTCGTGCGCCCTGTCGATGGAATCCACGCCGATGCAGAATCGATCGTTCCATTTGATCTCGTTTGGCATGAAGCGTTCCTCCCTGTGTCCGCGGATCAGCTCAGCGTGAAGTTGTCCACGATGTCCTTCAGGCTGTTCGCGTAGTCGATGGTCTGGTTGACCATATTGTAGGTATCCTCCGCGAGCGCCACGAAGTTGGTGTTGTTGTCCACCACGTTGGAGACGCCGATCGAAGTCTCGGAGATCGAGCCGTTGATCTGCGCCAGCGCGTCCGTGATTCTGGTGATGGTTTGATCCAGCTCGTCGATGGAGACGTTGATATCCGACATGGTTCTGTTGACGAATTTGGCGTCGTCCGTGTACTGCTCGCTGATCTGCATGAAGTTCTCATAGTCCGCGAGGACGGTCTGATCCAGAAACTCCAGGGCGGCGTTCAGGCTGGATTCCATCTGTCCTACGGCGGCGTTGACTTCCGTGACGATCTGCGTGATGCCGCTCACGGTCTGAGAGGACTGCTCAGCCAGCTTGCCGATCTCGCCGGCCACGACGGCGAAGCCGCGGCCCTGCTCGCCTGCTCTCGCAGCCTCGATGGAGGCGTTGAGGGACAGCAGAGAAGTCTGGCTGGCGATCTCCATGATATTCCTGGCAAGTTCGTTGATCTTGGATACGGCCCGGGAGCGCTCGATGGCGATCTCGGACGCGTTCTTGACGGATTCGTACATATTTTTGGTGCGGCTGCTCGCCTGTCCGGTGTCCGCCTTCAGCTTCTCGGCGCGGTGCATAATCTCCTCGGACAGGGAGACGCCCTCCTGCGCTTTCGTGGTGATGTCCGCTGTGTTCTGTCCGATTTCCTGTACCTCGCCGCTGATGGCCTGGGTGTTGAAAGAGGTCTGTTCCATGCTGGCGGACAGCTGTTCGGCGGTGGCGGAATTGCTGTTGGCATTGTCGCTCACCGTGGCGGCGATTCGATGCAGCTCCTCCGCGCTCTCGCTGATGCGTTCCGAAGTGGAGGAGATGTCCTTCATCATCCGGGCGAAGGACTGGCGCATCTTCTGTACGGCGCGGCTCATTTCACCCGTTTCATCCTTGTGCTGCAGGAGCGAATGGTAGGAGTCGTCCTGTGAGATGTCAAGGTCGGCGGTCTTGCTGATCACTTTGGTTACGACCTTGATCGGCGTCGTGATGGTTCCGGCGAAGATGAAGCCGAGCACCATGAAGATTGCGATGATGACCAGGCAGATAACCGTGCTTATGGTGACGGCGCGCTGGCGCATACTGTTGATCGGGTTCAGGATGACGTCCTGATCCACTACGAGACAGAGGATCCAGTTGTTCAGCGACGACACGTTGTAGGCGACGTACTGTCCGGCCTCGTCGTCGGATGTAAGCTGTACGGAAGGCGCCGTGCCCGCCGCGATCTGGCTGACCAGATCGGCGGTGATGGAGCTGTTGGACTTCGTGCCGATCAGGCTCTCATCCGGGTGATAGATATAGACGCCGTTGCTGTCCAGCAGGCAGGCATAGCTGGAATCTGAGCCGTACACGCTGATGCCCGTGAGCGCGTCTGAGAAGAGGGACACCTTGATATTTGTGAAGAGGACGCCGGCGAGCGTCGCGTCGTCAAAGTGGCTGTGCTGCGGCACGCCTATGGAGATCATGGGTTCGCCGCTCTCCTCGTCGAAGAAGACGTCGCTCTGTGCCGGCGCGTTGTTTTCCATAATATATTGTACAAAGGGTTCTTCGCCGTAGGGGGTTCCCTCCAGGCTTTCGCTTGTGCTGGCGAGCACCGTCATGTCGCTGCCGGCGACGAAGCTGATGCTGTCATGCGTGTCGTTGGACTCCAGATATTTGTTCAGCGAGGCGTGCACCTGGTTGGAGAATTTGTCGCCGTTGTTGACGCTGAATACGTAGAAGTTCTCGGAGCTGTCCAGATAGGTCATGGTAGAATTATATTTTTCGATCGACTCGTCGATTCCGCGGCCATATGCGCTGACTATTTCAGTCAAAGAATCCTCCGTGTAATTGACAAGCGTGTCATGTGCCATGCCGGTCAGAGAAGAGAAATTCACGATGATCGCGGCGATCACGGCGACTGTGACGAACAGTATGGTGATCAGGGCGATCTTGGTCTGTATGGAAGACAGTTTTTTGGACATTTTGGGAACCTCCTGTATCCGTAACGGAAATATTTTAGTTATCGTATCATATTTTAACGCCGGATAACAGATATTTTTTTAAAAAGTTGACAGGGAGCCGCTGGAAAGGTACACTTGATAAGTCGGGCTGACAGGCCGGAGGAGGAAAAACGATCGTGTTTTGGACCAGATGCGGAAAACAGATTCGCACGTCCGGCGGCAGAAACATCGCGGTTCTGCCGGCGGTGTTTTTGTGCGCGCTGCTTCTGGCGGGCGGCGTAGCGCTGGTCTGGCATGCGGCGGCAAACCGCGCCCGGGACAGGGAAGAGGAAGAGGCTCTGGCCGAACAGGCGAAGGCGCAGGGAGCCGGAGCGGAAACGCAGGCGGCAGAGCCGGAGCGAACTCCTGTCGGCGAGGTGGTGCGCGGCAGGACAGTGGACAGCGTTCCGAAGTCGGTGCGCTCTTACGATTTCGAGGAGGAGCCGGACGGCGTGCAGACGGTGATCCGAAGCGGCGGCGAGCAGATACCGGAGGACGCGGACGTCGCGCTGCAGTATGTGGAGGGAATCGACGGAAAGGCCCTGTACCTGGACGGCACATACGGCCTGCGGCTTGACGGCATCGGCAGACTCGGGGCCTCCTATTCGGCGGCGTTCTGGATCAGGGCGGACGAGTTGTGCGACTGGTCGCCTTTTATCCATATCGGCTATGATCTGTTCGATTCCGAGAGGCGCTGCAGACTGTGGATCGGACAGAAGACGGACGGAAGTTCCGTCGCGCCGATATTGAGTTCCGAACAGGCCAGGGACGGCGTCAGCTTCGAGATCCGGCCGGACGGGATGGCCGATACCATGCAGACGGGCGCGTGGTATCATATTGTGTTCACGGTAGACGGCACGAAAACTGGCAGCCGGCCAGACAGTGTGTACGGCACGCTGTATGTGTCCGGCGTGATGGTGGGCGAGGGCGATGTGGCCAGGGATGTGCTGGACGCCGGCGATCCGGAAATTTACCTGGGAATCAACTGCTGGGACGAGCTGTTCCCCGCAGCCTACGACGACGTCAGGATCTGGGACCGGGCGCTGGACGAGAGCCAGGTGTGGGATCTGTATGACGCCTACTATCAGACGGACGAGACGGCGGCTGCGGACGAGACGGTCCACACGACATGGAAAGACGCCTATTTGGAATATTTAAGGGAAATCAGCGCAAAAAAATACGTGGATGAAAACACCGGCGGTTATCAGCTTGTGAATATCGATGGGGACGCCGTCCCGGAGCTGTTCATCGAGTCGGGACGGATGGCGTACGGCGCCATGCTCTGTACCTATGCCAACGATCAGGTGCAGGCGGAGTATCTTTCGAGCATGGGATTTTCCTATATAGAAGGGGAAAATCTGTTCAGAGATTTCATGGGACATATGGACGCCTATCACGACATTGTATACAGTCTTACGCACGGCAAGTTTCTGGTGCAGGGCCGCGGGGAATACGGCGCCGCAGATAACGGCGACGTACAGTTTGACGCTGACGGGGAGCCGATTTATGAATATTACTGGAACGATGTTCCCGTGACCCGCGAGGAATATGACGGGCAGCTCGCTGCCGTCTATGATGAAGCGCGCGCCACAGATCCCGGCGACAGTCTCTGCAGCTATCAGGATATCAAAGAGAAGATTGAGAATTATTGAGGAGCGGCCCGCGGACGTTTCACAAAATTGACATTGAAAGACAGCGCTTTTTGCGGTATGATGATAAGAGAGACGGGGAACAAGACGTAAGATCCGAAACAGGGGGAGATATATCAATGAGAGAGGAATTAGCGGCGATCGGCGTGGAATATGACGAAGTACTCAAGCGCTTTATGGGCAAGGAGGACTTCTATCTGCGTATGCTGAAGAAATTTCTGGACGATAAGAATTACGACGGCCTGAAACAGTCGGTGGCAGACTGCGACTGGCAGACCGCGTTCAATCATGCGCACACGGTCAAAGGACTGTGCGGCAATCTCGGCTTGGGCGGCATCCTAGAATCCGTCGGGCCGCTGACGGAGGAACTGCGCCATGAGCCGTACAATGAGGAAAAGATCCGGGAGTATATGGCCGGCGCGGAGCGGGCGTATGAGCAGACCGTAGGGGTGATCCGTTCGCTGTGAGCGCGGCGATCCCGCGGGACAGGAGAGACAGAGGGCCGGTCGTCAGGCGGGCTCTCTTTGTTTTACGCGGGCAATGAGCCAAGCTGACAAGTTCGCTTGTCAATTTGGCGAATGCCGTGATAGCGAGTGAAACCCGCGAGGCAAGTTTCATCTCGCATACGCGGGCAATGAGTCAAGCTGACGGATGGTGATGACGGATTGGGAAGAAAAATGAGCGTGTGGATATGCGTGGCGGCCCTGCTCTGCCTGGCGTACGGCGGAATCGTGTTCATGGCGGGATCGGGCAGCAGATTTTATCTGATATGGTGGCTGGGAAGCGCCTTATTGTTGGCGGCGGCCCTTCTGCTGCGCTTAGGCGTCTGGGGACGGTTATCGCCTCCGTTTCGCAGAGCGTTTGCGGCAGGACTGCTGGTCTGCGCGGTTGTCTTTGTCTTTCTGGAGGGACTGGTTCTGAGCGGCTTCGGGCAAAAGGGCAGGGACGGGCTGGACTATCTCATCGTGCTGGGCGCGCAGATGCGCGAGTCAGGGCCGAGCGTGGTGCTGCGGTACCGGCTGGATGCGGCGTACGACTATCTGACCGAAAATCCGGATACGGTCTGCATCCTGTCGGGCGGACGGGGCGGCAACGAGTCCTGCAGCGAGGCGGAGGGGATGTACCGCTATCTGACGGAGCGGGGAATCGCGCCGGAACGGCTTGTCATGGAGGACAGATCCGCGGACACCTCGGAGAACATCGCTTACAGCATGAAACTGATCGGGAATGCGGACGCGGATGTGGGGATCGTGACGAATAACTTCCATGTCTTCCGCGGGGTGCGGCTCGCCCGGGCGGCGGGAATGAAGCGGGCCTGCGGGATCGCGGCGGGTTCCAGCGCCCTGTATCTGCCGAACAACATGACGCGAGAGGCGTTCGGAATTGTGAAGGACTTTGCGTGCGGTAATCTGTTCTAAGCCGTGCTTGGAATCAGGCGCGCGATGTGGTACTATTATGTCAGCACGGCGGTTTGGCCGGCGGTGCGCAGAGAGTTCTTTGACGCGGCTGGAAGACGGCGCGCGGAGCACAGGGCAGGAAAGAGATCGTGACAGGATGAAGAAAGAGAAGAAGGATGAACTTCACAGAGACGTTTTCCGGCTGCGGACGGCTGCGGCGCTGCTGGCCGCTGCGGCGCTGCTTGGCGGCTGCGGCGGAGAAAAACAGCTCAGCTATACGCAGCAGGGCATGGCGGCGATAGAAGAACTCTCCTATGAGGAGGCGCTGAATTGTTTCCAGAGCGCGCAGGAGGCCGGAGAGGACGCAAGACTTGTCTATCGCGGGATGGGGATCGCCTGTCTGGGGCAGACGAAATACGAGGAAGCGATCAGCTGGCTCGAGGCGGCTCTTGGAGCCGGCGGCAGCGGCGTGGAGGATATCGACTTCGATATCAACTACTATCTCGCGACAGCTTACTACAAAGCGGGAAGGCCTCAGGACGCCGTCGGCGCTTACGATGCGATCCTGGCGCTCAGACCGCGGGAGAAGAACGCCTATTATCTGCGCGGGCTGGTGAAGCTGTCGAGCGGTGATTTCGAGGATGCGCAGACGGATTTCGGGCAGGCGGTCGCGCTGGACAGCAGGGATTATGACCAGATGATACGCATCTATATGGCGCTGGAGGAGTACGGCTACAGGGACGCGGGACTGGTCTATCTGCAGAATGCCCTGACGGAGAACGAGAAGTCGATCTCGGACTACGACATGGGACGGATCTGCTACTATATGGGAGATTACGAGAACGCCCGCGACCACCTGACAAGGCTGAAGCCCGCCACGGATTATGGAGCGGCCCTGTATCTCGGCAGAACCTACGAGGCGCTGGGAGATTATAACTATGCTTCGGGCATCTACGCGGACTACACGCAGAATGACCAGAGCAAGGCGGAGATCTATAATCAGCTCGGACTGTGCAGAATGCAGATGGGCGAGTACGAGGAGGCGCTGACGGCGTTTCAGGCGGCGATGAACATCGAGGACAACGGCATGATGCAGACACTCCGGTTCAATGAGATCGTCGCCTACGAGTATATGCGGGATTACAAGACGGCGGCGGCGCTCATGAACAGCTATCTGGAGTCCTATCCCGACGACGGGACGGCGAAGCGGGAATACGAGTTTCTGAAGACGAGATGAGATTGACAAGGGCATAAGCCAATGGTACTATTTTGCTATACATATTTTCAGGAGGATGGGCAGGCGGAATGGAGAATACTTTTGTAAGAGTAAAAGGCATCATCAAGAAGGACGATAAGTATCTTTTGATTAAGAGATGGGTGGACGACCGTATCCCGGATCCTTTCGTCTGGGAGTTCATCGACGCGGAGGTGAAGCACGGCGAAGCACCGGACGATACGATGCGCCGCGCGATCAGAGATCTGCTGTCGGTGGAGGGATCGATCGACAGGATCGTGTATACCTGGTCAAATATGCTTGGGGACACCCACTGCATAGGAATTGCCTATCTGTGCTCCATCAAGGAAGAAGACGAGGACAACATCGTGCTCCCGGAGGATTATGGAGAGTGGATCTGGGTGACGAGAGACGAATTTTCCTATTATATTGAGAACCAGTATGTATTACAGGATCTGGAAGGGAAAGAGTTATGATTGACAGACTGATAGCGGGGATTCGGAAGACACAGGCGCCTATCGTGGTGGGGCTGGATCCGACCATGAAGCTGATCCCTTCGCATATCCGCAGGAAAGCGTTCGCGGAGTACGGGGAGACGATGAAAGGCGCGGCGGAGGCGGTCTGGCAGTACAACAAGGCGATCGTGGACGCGGTCTGTGATCTGGTTCCGGCGGTGAAACCGCAGATTGCCATGTACGAGCAGTTCGGCGTCGAAGGACTCATCGCTTTTCAGAGGACCGTGGAGTACTGCAGGGAGAAAGGGCTTGTCGTGATCGGCGACGTGAAGCGCGGTGACATCGGTTCGACCTCTGAGGCCTATGCGGTGGGACATCTGGGACAGGTCAGGGTAGGCGATACCATGTGCAGGGGATTTGACGAGGATTTTGTGACCGTGAACCCCTACCTCGGCTCGGACGGCGTGCGGCCCTTTGTCAAGGTGTGCCGGGAAGAGCGGAAGGGCATCTTCGTGCTCGTGAAGACCTCGAACCCCAGCAGCGGGGAATTTCAGGACAGGCTGGTGAGGGATGAGGACGGCAGGGAGAGACCGCTCTACGAGATTGTGGGCGAACAGGTGGCTGCCTGGGGCGCAGACTGCATGGGCGCATCCTACAGTAATGTGGGCGCCGTGGTGGGCGCCACTTATCCGGAGCAGGGCCGGATCCTGCGCTCGATCATGCCGAAGGCTTTTATCCTTGTGCCCGGGTACGGCGCGCAGGGCGGCAGGGGCGCGGATCTGGTACATTTCTTCAACGAAGACGGGCTGGGGGCCATCGTCAATTCCTCCCGGGGAATTATCGCGGCTTATCAGCAGGAGCAGTACACGGAGTACGGCGAGGAAAATTTTGCGGATGCGTCCAGAGCGGCGGTGCTCGCCATGAAGGAGGATATCGCGCAGGCGCTGGCGGCAAGAGGATAGGCTGCGCTGCATGAGGAGATGACTATGGAACAGTACAAAGAGGAATTTATTGAATTTATGGTGGACAGCCGGGTGCTTAAATTCGGCGATTTCACACTGAAAAGCGGCAGGAAATCTCCCTTTTTTATGAACGCGGGCGCCTATGTGACAGGAGCGCAGCTCAAGAAACTGGGCGAATATTATGCACGGGCGATTCATGACAGATACGGGCTGGATTTCGACGTGCTGTTCGGGCCTGCGTACAAGGGGATCCCTCTGGCGGTGGCTACGGCCATGGCCATCAGCGAGCTGTACGGCAGGGAGATCCGCTACTGCTCCAACCGCAAGGAAGTGAAGGATCACGGAGACAAGGGCATCCTGCTGGGCAGCAGCCTGCAGAACGGGGACAGAGTGGTCATCATCGAGGATGTGACGACCTCCGGCAAGTCCATTGAGGAGACGTTTCCGATTCTCAAGAGCCAGGCGGACGTAGAGATCAGGGGATTGATGGTCTCTCTGAACAGGATGGAGCGGGGCTTGGAGAGTTCCGGAAGCGCGCTGCAGGAGATTCAGGAGAAATACGGATTCGAGACGGGCGCGATCGTGACGATGGCGGAGGTTGTGGAACGCCTGTACAATAAGCCTTGTCGGGGAACGGTTTATATCGACGACACATTAAAAGCGGCGATCGACGCATACTATGAGCAGTACGGTGCGAAGTAGGGAAGCGGTATGCGCCGGCGCGGCGGCAGATAGCAATGCCGGAAAGGAAGCGGAACATGGAAGAGAAAACTTATAAGACGATGGGAGGCTCGGGCGCGCTGAACATTGCGGTCGGCGTAGTTGTGCTGGTGGTCGGCGTGGCGAGCGGTGTGCTGCTTGTGATCAGCGGCGCGAGGCTGCTGTCGGGAAGAAGCAAGATTTTATTCTGACTGAGAAGCTAAAGACGAATGGGTGTCTTCGGACGGACGAAGATACCCATTTCAAACGTTTGCGGGGGCATAGATCATGGCCAGGAAAAACAGCTATATGTTCACGAGCAGAGAACACTCGCAGAAAGGGATCATGTCCACGATTCTGGGCGTGATTTCTCTGGCAACGCTTTTGTATACGGTTGTCATGAGTTACTTCCGGGAAGGGGATATCCCGCGCCAGTACGGCGCGGCGGCTATGCTGGTGATGATTTTTGCGTTTGTGGGGATCGCGCTCGGCCTGATCTCCAGGACGGAGCGCGACAAGTTCTATCTGTTCAGCTATCTCGGCATAGCCCTGAACGTGCTGGCGCTTGCCGTGATCAGCGTGATCCTGTATGCCGGCGCTTACGCCTAGGAGCGAGGTCGCGTCATTGATGTTAACCTTGACAGGTACCGTACAGGCCGGCGCTTACGCCTAGGAGCGAGGTCGCGTCCCGGGTGCGCGCGAGGGAAACATTGCGGAAAGGGACTGGGAAATGGAGGATATCTATCTGTCCGAAGCGGATAAAGAGGAATGGGAGGCGGAGCGGTACCGGCTGGCCTGTGACCGGATTGCACAGATACCGGAGGAGACGGTCTGTACGGGAGCGGTGCAGGCATATTTTGCAGAGATGGCCGCGTTCGTTCTTCTTGCGGACCGGGCATGGCGCATTGTGGAGAGTGGTGAGCTTAGGCGGATGACGCTTCCGGAGCTGCAGGACTTCAACCGGGAACTTTACGCGGATATTCTGCCGGACCATTATGGGCGCAGCTACGGCGATCCGGACTACGCCGAAGCCTGTCTGGGCGGGTCTTTCGGACGGCTGCTCTCTTGGCTCTATGCGGAGCTGAGAGGTATGATTCCGGCGGCGTTCGAGCAGGACCGGTTCAATATGGTGATCCGCATGGAACTCCTGCTGGAAGTCTATCAGACATTCGTCTGTGCGGCACAGGAGGACGGGCAAAGCGCGGAGGGCGTCTCTGAGCGCGGGATGCCGCAGCCGGAGACGATACGACAGATCCTGTACTGGTACGCGAGCGATTACTGCGAGCCTGCTGCGTTTGACAGAACTGCCGGACTTCTGTGCCCGGAGCGGGATTTCGCTTTGAAGATCGTCATGGAGAGCGATCTGAGCGATCTTAGATATCTCTATTATTACGGTGAGTATGTGACGGACAGCGAGATGGAGACGGCCCGCCATCTGTGCGGGCTGTCAGAGGAGAAGATCAAGCTGATGGCCGACACCTATACGGAAGGGTATCGGATCGGTTTTGAGGCGGGCAGCAAGGATATCTCGATCAAGAAGACGGTGAATATCCGTTATGCGCTGGGATTTGAGCGGATGATCAGGCAGGCGGTTCTCAATTTTGACCGAATTGGTCTACGACCGACGATCTACCGTGCCGGCTCGAACATCTTCCAGGGGCGGAGCGTAGACAAGAACGGTTTCTTCGGGGCGAATCCCAACCGGCAGTTCGACTATGACCACAGGGAGGATCTGGCTCTCATCCTGGACAAGCCTTTTGTAGAGCGCAGGCTGGAGTGCATGAAGAGCGCCTATGAGCGCTTTCGGTCCGAGGCGGCTGTCTTCGGCGGTCCGGCGGTGGTGGAGATTTTCGGGGAGGCGCCTTTTGCGCCGCAGACGAAGGAAAACGCCTGCAGACTGAGCGAAAAGCAGCAGAAGCTGTCCGTGGAGTATGCCGTCAGGGCGGGAGCGCTGCAGAACGAATACATTCCGGGCGAGGAGCGGAGCTTCACGATCATCGCCTTTCCCGTGCCGGATATCGGCCCGCAGTACGGAGATATCTTCGACGATATCGTGCGGATCAACACGCTGGATTACAGGCTGTACCAGAGGATCCAGCAGAGACTGATCGACACGCTGGATTTGGGATCGACCGTTCTGGTCAAAGGGAAGGACCCAAACAGGACGGATATGACCGTCAGACTGCACGAGTTGCGGAACCCTGCGAAGGAGACAAACTTCGAGAACTGTGTGGCGGACGTGAATATTCCCGTGGGCGAGGTGTTTACGTCCCCATTGCTTCGTGGGACGGAGGGCGTCCTGCACGTGACGAGAGTGTTCTTAAACGGGCTGGAGTACCGGAATCTGTGGCTGCGGTTCGAGGACGGCATGGTTGTGGACTATGGCTGTGCAAACTTTCCGGACGAGGAGGAAAACCGCAAATATATCAGGGACAACGTACTTTTTCACCACGATACGCTGCCGATCGGCGAGTTCGCCGTCGGCACGAATACGGCGGCCTATGTGGCGGCGCGCAGATACGGCATCGAGGACAAGCTGCCGATCCTGATTGCGGAGAAGACGGGACCGCATTTTGCGGTGGGCGATACCTGTTACTCTCATGCGGAGGATGTGCGGGTCTGCAATCCCGACGGCAAGGAGATCATTGCCAGGGACAACGAGGTGTCGCTCTTACGTGACACGGATGTCAGCAAGGCGTATTTCCAGTGCCATACGGATATTACGATTCCCTATGACGAGCTGGGGGAGATCTCTGTGCTGACCGGGACGGGTGAGCGCATTTTCATTATCCGCGACGGTCAATTTGTCCTGGAAGGATGCGGGGAACTGAATCGGGCGTTTCAGGTTCTCCGGACGGACACAGACATGGGATGACAATCGCAGAAATGATGGTTGCGCATTGACGGAAAATCTAGTACACTAATTATAAGTATTGCTATGCGCTGCCACAAGATATAGTGGTGCGGCGATGGCGGCTGGACGTCCGGAAGCGGTTCGGGCTGTGCGCCGCGGCGGATTTTTCACACAGAATTCTCATGATTAAGGAGGAGGGCACATATGGCACAGGTTGGCATTGTGATGGGCAGCGATTCCGATATGCCCGTGATGGCGAAGGCGGCGGATATTCTGGAGGATCTGGGGATCTCCTACGAGATCAGGATCATCTCCGCTCACAGAGAGCCCGACGTCTTCTATGAATATGCGAAGAGCGCGGAAGAGAGAGGGATCAAGGTGATCATCGCGGGAGCAGGCAAGGCGGCGCATCTGCCGGGCATGTGCGCGGCGATCTTCCCGATGCCGGTGATCGGCGTCCCGATGAAGACCTCTGATCTGGGCGGCGTGGATTCCCTGTACTCCATCGTGCAGATGCCCTCCGGCATCCCGGTGGCGACGGTGGCTATCGGCGGCGGCCAGAACGCCGGTATTCTGGCGGCGAAGATCCTGGCGACGTCCGATCCGGCGCTGCTTCAGAGACTGAAAGACTATGCGCAGAGCCTGAAGGAGAGCGTCGAGAAGAAGGACGCGAAGCTGCAGGAGACGGGATACAGAAATTATCCGGGCAACTGACGGAACAACAGGCATTGGAGGTAGGACATGGATTACAAGACGGCGGGCGTGGATATTGAGGCGGGTTATCGGTCGGTAGAGCTGATGAAGCGCCATGTAAAGGGGACGATGCGGCCGGAGGTGCTGGGCGGCCTGGGCGGATTTTCGGGCGCTTTTTCGCTGGCGAAGATCAAACAGATGGAGGATCCCGTACTGTTGTCGGGGACGGACGGCGTCGGCACGAAGATCAAACTTGCTTTTCTGCTGGATAAACATGATACGGTGGGGATCGACTGCGTGGCCATGTGCGTCAACGACGTGGCATGCGCCGGCGGCGAACCGTTGTTTTTCCTCGATTATATCGCCTGCGGCAAGAATTATCCCGAGAAGATTGCGTCTATCGTCGGCGGCGTAGCCGAGGGCTGTAAGCAGGCGGGAGCCGCGCTGATCGGCGGAGAGACGGCGGAGCATCCGGGACTGATGCCGGAGGACGAGTATGATCTTGCGGGCTTTGCGGTGGGCGTGGCCGACAGGAAGGATCTGATCACGGGGGAACACATCAGGCCGGGCGACAGGCTGATCGGTATTGCCTCCTCGGGGGTGCACAGCAACGGGTTTTCTCTGGTGCGCAGGGTCTTCGAGATGACGAGGGAGAGTCTGGATACTTATTATGAAGAGCTGGGGGCGACGCTGGGGGAGACTCTGCTTACGCCCACGAGAATTTATGTCAGGGCGCTGAAAGCGGTGAAGGAGGCGGGCATCACCGTCAAGGGCTGCAGCCATATCACGGGCGGCGGTTTCTATGAGAATATTCCCCGGATGCTGCCTGAGGGCGCGACGGCGGTAGTACATAAGGACAGCTACCCGGTTCCGCCGATTTTTGCGCTGCTTCAGAAGAAGGGCGGCCTGGAAGAGAAAATGATGTACAATACCTATAATATGGGGATTGGCATGGTGCTGGCGGTGGACGCGGCGGATGTGGAGCGGACGATTGCGGCGCTTGAAGGAGCGGGAGAGAAAGCCTACGCGGTCGGTGAAATCGTGGCGGGCGAGCGGGAGGCCGTGATCCGGTAGCGGCGGAAACGGAGAGAAGAATGCTTAGAATAACAGTGTGCGTGTCCGGCGGCGGCACGAATCTGCAGGCCATTATCGACGGCGTGCGGCAGGGATCCATCCCGAACACGGAGATTGCAGGGGTCATCAGCAACAATGGGAACGCTTATGCGCTGGAGCGGGCGAGGCAGGCGGGCATCGACGCGGTGTGTGTGTCGCCCCGTAGTTATGAGGACAGGGAGCGTTTCAACGAGGCGCTGCTTGCGGCGGTGGACAGGACGTCTCCCGATCTCATCGTGCTGGCCGGTTTTCTGGTAGTACTGCCCTCCGCGCTCATACGGAAATATGAGAACAGGATTATCAATATCCATCCGTCCCTGATCCCCTCTTTCTGCGGGACGGGATATTATGGGCTGAAGGTGCACGAGGCGGCGCTGGCGCGCGGTGTGAAAGTCACCGGCGCGACTGTCCACTTCGTGGACGAGGGAACGGACACGGGACCGATCATCATGCAGAGAGCCGTGGCGGTCAGACAGGGCGACACGCCGGAGCTGCTGCAGCGGCGCGTGATGGAGGAAGCAGAGTGGATCATCCTGCCGGAGAGCATCGCGCTGATCGCGGCTGGCAGAGTGTCGGTGGAAGACGGACAGGTGAAGATTACGGATAGAGAAAGGTAAGGAGTCAGACGGATGAAAATACTGATTGTAGGCGGCGGCGGCAGAGAGCATGCGATCGCGCAGAGCGTGGCGAAGAGCCCCAGAGCGGATAAAATCTACTGTGCGCCCGGCAACGCGGGCATCGGACAGATCGCGGAGTGCGTGCCGATCGGCGTCATGGAATTTGAGAAACTGACGGCTTTTGCCGTGGAGAAGGCCGTGGATCTGGTGATCGTCGGCCCGGACGATCCGCTGGCCGGCGGTCTGGTGGACGTGATGGAGGCGGCAGGGCTGCGCGTCTTCGGGCCGCGCAGGAATGCGGCAATCCTGGAGGGAAGCAAGGCTTTCGCCAAGGATCTGATGAAAAAGTATGGCATCCCGACGGCTGCCTACGAGAATTTCGATGATCCCGAGGCGGCGTGCGCCTATCTGGAGCAGGCGAAGATGCCCGTTGTGCTCAAGGCGGATGGGCTGGCGCTCGGCAAAGGCGTACTGATCTGCCGGAATCTTGAGGAGGCGAAGGCGGGCGTCAGGACGATTATGCAGGACAGGAAGTTCGGCGACGCCGGCAATCGCATGGTGATCGAGGAATTCATGACGGGCAGAGAGGTGTCGGTACTCTCCTTCGTGGATGGCAGAACCATCAGGATCATGTCCTCCGCGCAGGATCACAAGCGCGCGAAAGACGGCGACGAGGGTCTGAACACGGGCGGTATGGGAACTTTTTCTCCCAGTCCGTTCTATACGGAAGAGGTGGATGCGTTCTGCCGCAGATACATTTATCAGGCGACGGTGGACGCCATGGCGGCGGAGGGACGGCCCTTTCAGGGCGTGATCTTCTTCGGTCTGATGCTGACGCAGGACGGGCCGCGCGTGCTGGAGTACAATGCCAGATTCGGGGATCCGGAGGCACAGGTGGTTCTGCCGCGCATGAAGAACGACATCCTGGATGTGATGGAAGCGTGCATTGACGGCACGCTGGACCGGATTGATCTTCAGTTCGAGGACAATGCGGCGGTATGCGTGGTTCTTGCCTCGCAGGGTTATCCGGAGGCCTATGACAAGGGGTTTCCCATCAGCGGACTGGAGCGTTTTGACGGGGCGGAAGGGTATTACTGCTTCCATGCCGGGACGAAGCGCGAAGGACAGGACATCGTCACGAACGGGGGCCGCGTGCTCGGCGTCACAGCCAAGGGAGCGGATCTGAAGGAGGCCAGGGCGAACGCCTATCGGGCGACAGAGTGGGTCAGCTTTGGCAATAAATACATGCGGCGCGACATCGGGAAGGCGATCGACGAGGCCTGACGGGCGCAGACATCGGGGAATATATGACGGAAGGGCATCGTATAAAGCAAGAGGGGAATGGCTGAAGCGTGGAAGGAGACAGAAAAATGGGAGAAGTCAGTAGAGAAGAGAAAAAGGCGCAGTTTCGCAGAGACTTGCTGGATATCAGTCATTTGAATATCCCTACCTACTGTGAGAAGTGCAAAGGCGTTATGGTCTTTAAGGGAGTGGGCGAGTACAAGTGCGAGGATTGCGGACATCTGGAATATGACGATTACGGCAAGTGCAGGAACTATATCGAGAAGAATCCGGGCGCGACGACCGCACAGGTATCTGCGGGAACGGGTGTTTCCCAAAAGGCGATCCGCCAGATGCTCAAGGATCAGAGACTGGAGATCTCGGCGACTTCACACGCGTTTCTGAAGTGCGAGATCTGCGGCGCGAGCATACGGTACGGAAGATACTGTAAGGAGTGCGAGACAAAGTATCACAGAGAGCTGGAGGATGCGGCGAGAACGCATAAGCCGCATGCCAATATGTCCGGTTTCAGTGCGGAGATACATAAGGGCGAGGAGGGCGCGAAGCGCTTTAAGAGAGACTGGTAACAACAGGCATAAGAGGGAGAAAAACTATGGTACGGAAGAAGGGGCGCACAATGGCGGGAAAACATTATCTATTCGGACTGCTCGCGGCTGCCGGGGCGGTTTCGGCGCTGTGGTGCCAGTCGTTCGTCAGTCTGGCGGATACGACGGGCAAGGTCAAAGTGGGATCGGCGGTGATCCGCGAGAAGGCGGGTACGGACAGCGAGGTCATCGGCAGCGCCGTGCAGGGCGCGACGGTCACGATCACCGACGAGGTGAAGGATTCCTCCGGAAACACCTGGTATGAGGTGTACATCGACGGAGAGACGAAGGGCTACATGCGTTCCGATATCGTGGAGAAGGAAGGCGGGGACGACGATTCCGCAGCCGCGTCCGACGCAGCCGGCGGTCAGGAACAGGAACAGGCGCAGTCTGCCGCGTCGGGGGCGTCGATCGATCCGGAGACGCCTATGGACGCGCAGTATGCCACGGTCTCTTCCGCATCCATCAATGTCCGCACCGCCCCTTCAGCTCATGAGGCACAGGTGGAGAAACTGACGCAGGGCGCACAGGTGATTGTGAGCGGGCAGTCGTCTGGCAGCGACGGAGACGGTAAGACGTGGTATTACGTCACCTTTACGGGATCGGACGGCGCGGAGAAGACGGGGTATATCCGTTCGGATCTGCTGTCCATGGGCGATATGGTTCCCGTCCCCGAGGAGGAAGAGCCCGCACCGGAGCAGGAGGAAGAGCCCGCGCCGGAGGAGCCGGTCAACAGCGATTATGAGCTCACCTACGAGCAGAATGCGGACGGTTCCTACTCCTGGTATCTGTACGATCATACCGGCGGGACGGACAAGTCCGACAAATATCTGCTGGAACAGCTCATGGAGGCTACGAAAGCGCGGAGCGAGGCGGATCAGGCGGATGCGAAGAATCTGGTCAGGCAGCGCATTGTGATCGTCGTGCTGGCGGTGCTCCTGGTGGGGCTGATCGTCGCGGTGGTCATTATGGCGTTTAAGCTGCGCGACGCCTATTACGAAGATTACGAAGACGAAGACGAGGAAGAAGAGGAAGAGGAGGAACCGGCCCCCCGCAGGAGACGCGCGCAGGAGGAAGAAGAGACGCCCCGCAGGAGACGCGCGCAGGAGGAAGAAGAGACGCCCCGCAGGAGGCGCGCGCAGGAGGAGGAAGAGGCTCCCCGCAGGAGACGCGCTCAGGACGAGGAAGAAGCGCCCCGCAGGAGACGCGCGCAGGAGGAAGAAGAGGCTCCCCGCAGGAAGCGCGCGCAGGAGGCGGAGCCTGCCAGACGCAGGAACCGTGACGAAGCGGCGGACGAAAAAGAGTCTTCCGGCAATGCCGCCCGAAAGAGAAAGACGAAGAACTTCCTTCTGGACGACGATGAGTTTGAGTTTGAATTCCTGAATATGGACGACAAAGATCTGTAGCGCCCGCAGGAATCTGCCCGGCGGAGTGGTAGGAAGATGTTTATTGAGATAGACTTTAACAGCGATGAAGCGATCTACATACAGCTGCGCAATCAGATTATCCTGGGGATCGCTACCGACCGCATCAGGGAGGGCGACGCGCTGCCCTCTGTGCGGCAGCTTGCGGAGAATATCGGTATCAACATGCACACGGTCAACAAGGCGTACACGGTCCTGAAGCAGGAAGGCTACGTCAAGGTGGACCGCAGAAAGGGCGCTGTGATCGCCGTTGATATCGACAAGATGAGGACGGTTGACGAAGTGCGCAGGGAACTTCAGGTGACGTTAGCCAAGGCGAGCTGCAAGAATATTTCCAGAGAAGAAGTGCATGCTCTTATTGACGAGATCTATGAAGATTATGGAAATTATGGGAAAGGAATGAATGACTGATGCAGCCACAATTTACGGACAAGGCGAAGGCGGCGCTGCTGCTGGCGGAGAGAGCGGCGAAGAGTCTGCGGCAGAGCTATGTGGGAAGCGAGCATATCCTGCTCGGCCTGCTGCGGGAGAATACCGGAGTCGCGGCCACCGTCCTGCAGAATAACGGCGTGGACGTGGTGCAGCTCAAGGAAATGATCAGGGATCTGATTGCGCCCCCGGAGAGTTCCGTGCTGCTGGCGGAGCATGACGGCTATTCGCCGCGTGCTCAGAGTATTTTGGATGAAGCGCACAGGCAGGCGGAGCGCTTTCACAGCGAAAAGACCGGCACGGAGCACATCCTGCTGGCCCTTCTGAAGGAAGGGGAAAATGTCGCTGTCAGACTGCTCAATACCATGGGCGTGTCCATACAGAAGCTGTATGTGGACGTTCTCGTGGCGATGGGAGAGGACGGCGGCCTGTATAAAGAGGATCTGGGCAAGAAGCAGGGTCGGAAGAAAAGCGGTACTGCTACGCTTGATCAGTACAGCCGCGATCTGACTGCGCTGGCGAGAGAGGGCAAGCTGGATCCCGTCATCGGCAGGCAGGACGAGATCACCAGAGTGATTCAGATATTAAGCCGGCGGACGAAAAATAATCCCTGCCTGATCGGCGAGCCGGGCGTCGGCAAGACGGCGGTGGTGGAGGGCCTTGCCTCCCGTATTGTCACGGGGGATGTGCCTTTTACCGTGCAGAACAAACGCGTTCTGACACTGGATCTGTCCGGCATGGTGGCTGGCAGCAAGTACCGCGGAGAGTTCGAGGAGAGGATCAAGAAAGTCATTCGGGAAGTGATAGAGGACGGCAATATCGTACTTTTTCTCGATGAGATGCACACCATCATCGGCGCGGGCGGCGCGGAGGGCGCGATTGATGCGTCCAATATTCTGAAACCCTCCCTGGCAAGAGGGGAGATCCAGCTGATCGGCGCCACCACCATCGCGGAGTACCGTAAGTATGTGGAGAAGGACGCGGCGTTAGAGCGCAGATTCCAGCCGGTGACAGTGGAGGAACCCACGGTGGAGGAGGCGGAGAATATTCTGCGCGGCGTCGCTCACAAGTATGAGGAGCATCACCGCGTCACCATCACGCCCGAGGCGATCAGTGCGGCGGTGGCGCTTTCCAACAGATATATCAATGACAGAAATCTGCCTGATAAGGCGATCGATCTGATTGACGAAGCCGCCGCCGCAGTGCGGCTCAAAGTCACAGGGCAGCCCGATAAGCTGCGGGAACTGTCTGATGAGATCAAGAAGATCGATCTGCAGATCGAGCGTTCCATCCGTATGGAGGCGTTTACACAGGCGGCGGAACTGAAGAAAAAACAGAGCGAGTGTATCCGCAAGTATGACCGGATTATCAAGCGTATGGAAAAGGAAGAACAGACGCGCACGTACGTGGTCGGGGAGAACGAGATCGCCGAGGTGGTAGCCCTCTGGACGAAGATTCCCGTCAAAAAACTGGCGGAGAAGGAGAGCGAAAGACTGCTCAGGCTGGAATCCATCCTGCACAAGCGCGTGATCGGGCAGGATGAGGCGGTCAGCGCCGTCGCTAAGGCGATGCGCCGGGGCAGAGTGGGGCTGCAGGATCCCAATCGCCCGATCGGATCTTTTCTGTTTCTCGGGCCTACCGGTGTCGGCAAGACGGAACTGAGCAAGGCGCTTGCCGAGGCTATGTTCGGCTCGGAGAACGCACTGATCCGTGTGGATATGTCGGAGTATATGGAAGGACATTCCGTGTCCAAAATGATTGGCTCGCCGCCGGGATATGTTGGCTTCGAGGAGGGCGGACAGCTCTCGGAGAAAGTGCGCAGGAATCCTTATTCCGTGGTGCTGTTTGACGAGATTGAAAAGGCGCATCCGGACGTGTTCAACGTACTCTTACAGGTGCTTGACGATGGACATATCACCGATTCCAAAGGCAGGAAAGTCAGCTTCAAGAACACGATACTCATCATGACGTCCAACGCCGGCGCACAGCGCATCGTAGATCCCAAAAATCTGGGCTTCGATACCCAGACGACGAAAGAGCAGGACTACGATAAGATGAAATCCAATGTGATGGAGGAAGTCAAGAGACTTTTCAAACCGGAGTTCATCAACCGCATCGATGAGATTATGGTGTTCCATCCGCTGCAGAAGGAAGATATGAAGAAGATTGTCACGCTGTTGGCGGGGAATCTTGTGAAGCGCTGCAAGGCGCAGATGGAGATCGATCTGACAATTACGCCGTCCGTCAAAGACTGGCTGATTGAGAAGCATATGGACGCCAAGATGGGGGCCCGTCCCATGAAGCGGGCGATCCAGTCGGAGATCGAAGACGCGCTGGCGGAAGCGATCCTGCGCGGGGATGTGAAGCGGGGCAGCAGGGTGTCTGCGGGTCTCAGGAATAAGAAGATTGTATTTTCGGTACATGAAGATAAGGACAAGTAAGCGATAACTGAGGAGGATAACACAATGGCTGTAGTAGAGGAACTCTTGCGGACAGAAGAGAACGGCGCGCTCAGCTTCGGCAATTATAAGCTGGCCGCCAAGGCGAAGGTCGAAAATTACGAGCACGACGGGGATCTGTATAAGGTCAAGACTTACAGAGAACTGACCAAGCTGGAAAAAAACGGGATGTTTGCCTATGAATCCCAGCCCGGTACGAGCGTGGTCGGTTTTCAGGAGACGGAGAACGGAGTCGCCTTTCGTGTGGAGGCGGCGGAAGACGCACAGATCACGGTCGGGCTCGAGGAAGATACCGAGTACAGCGTCAGCGTAGGCGGTGAAAATATCGGTACAATGAAGACGAATCTGAGCGGTAAGCTGAGCCTCAGCATTGAACTGGAAGGCGCGGGCGAAATAGCTGTCAGGATAGAGAAGCATGGCTAAGGGCAAAACGCCGACGGTTTTTTATTGCCAGAACTGCGGCTATGAATCTTCCAAATGGATGGGACAGTGTCCCGGCTGTAAGGCGTGGAACAGCATGGCGGAGGAGCCGGGAACCGGATTTTCCTCTTCGCACAGCGCGTCCGCGGGAAAGAGGCCGCGGATGGCGGCGAAGCCCGCTGTCCTCTCGGAGGTGAGCGTTCGGGAAGAAGAACGCATGCACACGCATATGGCGGAGCTTGACAGAGTGCTGGGCGGCGGTATCGTGCCCGGCTCTCTGACGTTAGTGGGAGGCGATCCGGGTATCGGCAAATCCACACTTCTGCTCCAACTGTGCAGACATATGGCGGCGGACGGCAGGAAAGTGCTGTACATATCGGGCGAGGAGTCGCTGCGGCAGATCAAGATAAGAGCGAACAGGCTGGGAGAATTCTCCGACCGCCTGCTGCTTTTGTGTGAGACGGATCTGGGAATCGTGGAGGATACGATAAGGAGCGTGATGCCGGACATCACGGTGATCGACTCCATCCAGACGATGTACCGCGAGGATATCTCCTCTGCGCCCGGCAGCGTGTCTCAGGTGCGGGAGTCCACCGGCGTACTGCTGCGGCTGGCTAAGGGATTGAATACGGCGGTCTTTATTGTAGGGCATGTGACGAAAGAGGGCACGGTGGCGGGTCCCCGCGTGCTGGAACACATGGTCGACACCGTGCTGTATTTCGAGGGAGACAGACACGCCTCCTACCGCATCCTGCGCGGCGTGAAGAACCGTTTCGGCTCCACGGATGAGATCGGCGTATTCGAGATGAAGGAAGAGGGCCTGGTCGAGGTACCGAATCCTTCTGAATTCATGCTTGACGGTAAACCGGAGGGGGCGAGCGGTTCCGTCGTGTCCTGCTCGATGGAAGGGACAAGGCCGATCCTTCTGGAGATTCAGGCGCTTGTGTGCCGCAGCGGTTTCGGTATTCCGAGGCGGCAGGCGATCGGAACCGATTTCAACAGAGTCAATCTGCTGATGGCTGTGCTGGAAAAGCGGCTCGGCGTGCAGATGTCGGACTGTGACGCCTATGTGAATCTGGCGGGCGGTCTGCGGATCCAGGAACCGGCGATCGACCTTGGCATCGCGATGGCGATCGTGTCGAGCTTTAAGAACCGGGCGATAGACGACAGACTGATCGCTTTTGGGGAGGTGGGGCTGAGCGGGGAAGTCCGCGGCGTATCCATGACGGAACAGCGCGTAGCGGAGGCGGCGAAGCTTGGTTTCAGTGTCTGCGTGCTTCCGGAAGTCAACCGAAGCAGGATACGGTCAGCCGGAGGAATGAAGCTGGTCGGCGTCAGGACAGTGCAGGACGCGATAGAGATAATATAGATCATAAAGAAAGTATGGAATTCAGAGAGATCCGGAGACAGATTTTGTCTCCGGATTTTTTGGTATTAAGCGCGTTGATATCGGGAAAGTTCTGCGCGCAGCTGTTCAATTTCAGACATGGCGGCACGGTATTTTTCTTCTGCTCCGTGCAACTGAGAAGTTTGCTCAGCTAATTGTCTTTCCAGCGTCTCCTGCCGTTTCTGCATGGCCTGAGCATGGAGGACGGCCTCCTGCTTTGCACGTTCCAGCGTCTCCTGCCGTTTCTGCATGGCTTGAGCATGGAGGACGGCCTCCTGCTTTGCGCGTTCCAGATCTTCCTGCCGTTTCTGCATGGCCTGAGCATGGAGGACGGCCTCCTGCTTTGCACGTTCCAGATCCTCCTGCCGTTTCTGCATGGCCTGAGCATGGAGAACGGCCTCCTGCTTTGCGCGTTCCAGATCTTCCTGCCGTTTCTGCATGGCCTGAGCATGGAGGACGGCCTCCTGCTT
>CANQTL010000029.1 GCA_947626775.1 uncultured Lachnospiraceae bacterium
GGTCTTATTGATCTGTCCTGTCTGAAAGACAAGGAAAAGACCGCGGAGATGAAGGAATATATCAGCAGAATGGAGGATTAGTATGTATGGACTGGATGACTATCATGTGGATCGTGTGCGGTGTGGTGTGGGGGCTTCTGATCGTCGGAGTGGTCGCGCTGCATATCGTTAACAGGATCCGCAACCGTGGTTATAAGGATAAAAACGAGTAGGGAAAAGGCCCGGTATATCCTCCGGAAATCAGAGAGCAGATTCATCGTAAATGATTTTACATAACCAGTATGCCGGGCTTATGAGAGGGAGTGCAATGCTCCCTCTTTCCATAAAGGAGATTGAGACATGGATAATGTTATTACTTTTCTTGTGGTGATCGTCTTTCTTTTGATTGTATATTCTTATACGACCGGGAAGATCGAAAAACGGAAGAACAAAAAAGCGGAGAAGAAAGCCGGGCGTCTTCTGCCGGCCGGAAAGGGCCCGGAGCAGCCGGACGAGTTTCTTTTTTCCCGTGTCCTGATCTTTCCCCTGAGTACGCCGGAAGAATCTGATCCTGAATCAGCGCGCAGCCGCGAAGTCCGGTTAGAGAACCGGATCAACCGCACCCTGCGGGAGATCGCGGACGTAGACGGCCATGATGTGAAAATCGAATCCTTTTTGTACTGTGATTTTGTGCAGGATTCTTTTTTGCTGGTGATCATCAGCTGTAAACGTCCGCATGTGAAAGACGAGGGTTGAGCATGGAAGAAAACTATGAAGAGCAATACACGGAAACTGAACCTTATGAAGACGGCGGCGCCGCCGACAAGGAAAGCGGGGCTGACGAGTCTTTGAATGAGCAGCAGTACATACAAAATGAGTCTTCCGGGGATGGCGGCGCCGCCGGTACCGACAGTATGGAACTGCTGGACAATCTGGGGCAGCTGGTAGATGTGTTAAACGCTTCCCAGTCCTACGGGACGCTGGGCGATTACTACAACCAGCAGCTGGGATATACCGTATTCCCGAATATCGGGATCTATCAGTACTTTGTGGACGCCGGCGCAGTCTCCGGCGAATGGGCCGAAACGACTGACGGCCACTTCGTGGAGCTGTCCCACCTGGAAGAGTATGAAGCTGCATCCGCGCCGGCTGACGGGGAAGAGGAAGAAACGGAACCGGAACCCACGCAGGCGGAACTTGCGAACCTAGAGACACTGGAAAGCATCAACGGGCTGCTTTCCGAGATCCGGGACGAGCAGGCGGCGTATTACGAGAGCGTCTACGAGTACCAGACAGAGACGCTGGCTAATCAGGAATCGCTGCTTGCATGGGAAGAGATACAGACCTACTGCGGCATGGGCACCGGGATCCTGACCGGGGTGATTGCCGGGTGCCTGTTTGCAGAAAGCATTTTCGGCAAGATGCGTCTGGGATAAGGAGAAAGCTATGGATCAGTTTGCAAATATATTTAGTATCATTGATGCGGATTCAGCGGTCGATGTGCTGCTTTTTCTCGCAAAGTACGGGATCGGCCTGGGCTTCATGCTGACCTCCCTGCTTGATATCATAGCATACGGTATTTATAAGGCTTTAAGCCTGGTAAATATAATCAAAAGTTAAGCGCTTACGAAAAAGGAAAGAGGTGAAAAAGGAATGGATGAAGGAATGAAACAGGCGTTTACGACTGCGACCACGACCATCAAGTCCGACGTGCTGGAGATGATGGCTGTTGCCCTGCCTGCCGGTCTGGCGATCATGGGGATCCAGCTGGCGGTCCGTATCGGTCTTAACTTCTTCAGGAGTGTGGCCGGCTAAGCTGTATGCTTGGCGTACCGGGGCGGGTATGATTGCCCGCCCTGTTTTTAAAAAAGGGTGATGTTATGAATCGGCTTGATGACTTGTATTTTAAGATGAAAATTTATCTCCGCCGGCTCGGGGTGAAGCTTCAGGAGCTGTACCATAAGCTGACGGAGTTTTGAGGGGCAGACATGGGAAACTGGAAAGAGACGAAAGAAGCATACGGAATAGAAGAAAGCATGGATGACGGATTCTGCCATGATCCGTATAAGAGGCCGCTGCCGGAGTATTGCAGTGTCTGCCTGCAGGCGCTGGAGCTGTCCCCCGGCTGCTATTATTGCATGCTGAATGATAAGTTTATCTAATGCTTTTTGACTTCCTCCCAGCAGGCTTCGATGTAGCTTTGATTTTTATCGAGGTTGACCTTATTAGAATCGCGGTTGACTGTTATTTTGGTATGTTTTCTGATTTTTTTATTGATGTTGTGCTCTTTCATCCACCGCTTCATTTTATATTTTTTTTGATGGTTGGTTTTGATACTTTCGTAGAGCGAAAATGTCAAAACCAGCAGCCAAAACAAAGCATTCTGCCAATGCGAAAAGTATTCGATTAAGAATAAGATGATGTATTCTGTATAATTCATCATATGTCCCTCCAACTATGATTATAGTTGTCTGACAACAAATTGTAAAGTAGGTGTATTTTATGATTCAGCTTAAAAATGTATTTATGCGTGTTTCTGCGTCGGTTTTGGTTGTACTGATATTGTCATTTTCTATTGGATCGTCTTATTTTGATGCTTATAGTGTGGAAGCTGCTGATATAGTCGCCGGCGCTTCTGCTGGTGCTGCGGCTTGGGAATATATTGCTGCTTTTTTAGCCAGCATTGGGTTAGGGGCTGCTGCTGTAGAAAATCGCGATGCACTTGTTGATACTTTCCTTGATACATGGTCTGAACGTGCGCGCGGCGATGCTGAATTAGGAAAGATGCTCGTGGATGGCTGCGTTTCTGTTTATGATTCAGCCGCGGATGCGGTTCGTTCTATTCCGTGGGACGAGTTTTTAAACGCGGTAGAAAATTATCATGATGGCGCGGTTGATAATCTAACGGATTTATATGCATATTTTGCCCCGGAGCTTCTGGAAAGTTGGAGTGATTTTCTTACATCTATCGTTAATGGTGATACGTATGTTGAAGGTATCTCGGAAGCTATAGAATCTCTTGACGGCACATTCACGGATTATGAATCAATCCAGAACCCTGATGGGACATATCATGTTGAGGGTTTTATTTATGAGGATTGGAGTGGTACTAATGGCCATATGGGCACTACTTACATTGATGCTGATGTAAGTGGTTTTATTCCTTTTGCTATCGCAACTTCAGTAGGTGCGTCCTTTTATGGTTATTATTCTGCATCAAAAAGTGCGAGATCTTTTTCTGTTACAGCTAAAACTGTGAAACATTGGTTAAATGATGAAGTGGGTACTAGGTCTGTTTCTGCTGTTGGCGGCAAATATGCAGAATCATGGTCTATTAATCTGCCTATCTTTGCAACTATGGAGGCTGCTCTTGCCGCCTTTGCCGCTAATGATTTTTCGGATGCTATCAACTATTCTGCAATCCCTCCTATGGCGTGGCCTTGGGAGAAGCCTTGGGCTGTTGGGGATGATCTTCCATTCTGGGATGTTAAAGGTCTGCTTGATGGACTTACTCGTGTTGCGCCTGATGTTATTTATGGCCCCTGGACTGGTGCGGGTCTTTATGACCCAGCACTCGAGTATGACTGGGATGATCTACCTTTTTGGGATGTCGGCGGGTTAGATACTTTTGAGAAAGCTATGTGGGATTTTATTGAGAAATTGCGAGAAGGCGCTCTATCTCTTGATGGTGATATTGTTGAGTGGCCTTCTACTTGGGAAGATGTTTATGCTAAGGGCGTTGCTGATGCCTGGGATGATGTAATAGCTGATTCTTACCCGGGCGTTATTGATGATTCTACTGGTTTAGTTGTTCCTTGGGATTTTCCGGGTGTTCTTAACCCTGATAAGCCTATAGCTGACGACCCTGCTAAGGCGATTGATGATGCTCTAGCGGACGCTATTGATATCGCTGATCCTGTACCGGGGTTAGTTGGTGACTTCTCCGGCTTCGGCCTGAGTCTCAAGGATAAATTCCCGTTCTGTATCCCATGGGATATATATTATCTTCTGACGAAGCTGTCCGAAGCGCCGAAGACGCCTGTGTTTAAGCTGCCCCTGTATCTGCCGCGCTACGGGATCCATGAGGATATCGAGATCGATCTGTCGCCCTTTGAGTCCGTAAGCAGGCTAAGCCGCGCTTTCCTGTCCCTGCTCTTTGCCTTCGGCCTGATCAAGATGACCATCTCGTTTATCGGGATGATTGACGATAACGTCACAACATAAGAGGGGGTGATTCTGTGTTAAACCTGATCAAGATGCTTTTTATGGCAGTCTTTGAGCTCCTGCCGGACGATCCGTTCCGGGAAGTCATTGACGGGATCGTCTACGACGTGGACTTCCTGCCGACCCTCAACTGGTTCGTGCCCTTCGATATCTGCTCGACCATGCTGCTGGGCTGGCTTGACTGCATGGTAGCCTATTATGTCTTTATCGTTGTGAAGAAAATCGTGCTTGACTACGTCGTCAGCCTTGCTAAGAGCGTCACCGGGGCGCTCGCCGGCGGCGTCACAACCGCAGGAAAGTAGGAAGTTTGAAAGGAGGAACTGGTTATGATCAACTTCTACTCGGGCAGACCCGGCAACGGGAAAAGCCTGCACATGGCCCAGGTAATCTACAAGTCCTTGAAAAAAGGGAAAAATGTCATTGCCAACTTTGAGATCAACGAAAGGTACTTTGAGCGGTTCAACAGGAAGCACCCGGGGAAGCTGGGACACTTTATCTACATGCCCCCGGAATACTGGAACTATAACGCCATCGGCACCCATCGGAACACGGAGCATAAGGTCACGGGATCCCCGCCCGACGTCTTCCTGTACATAGAGGGCCTTAAAAACTTCGCCCTGCAGTTCCATAAGACCAACCGCCGGGGCCAGATCATCGAGCATCAGACGCTGCTTGTTCTGGACGAGTGCGCCGATGACTACCTGTTCAACTCCCGCAGCTGGAACCGGAAGGACCGCCTGGCATGGGTCCAGTTTTTCAGGCAGCACCGTAAGTATGGCTATGAGTGCTTTCTGATCGCGCAGGATGATAAGAGCATCGACAAGCAGATCCGGGGCATCCTGCAGACGGAGTATGAGCACCGCCTCGTCAATAATTATAAGTTTCTGGGCAAGCTCCTCGGTTTCCTCGCCGGCGGGAAGCTCTTCGTCTGCATCCAGAAAAACTACAGCATCAAAGGCAAGGACGCAAAGATGAAAAGCACCTTTTTCACCGCGGAAAGGTTTTATAACTTTTACGACAGCTACAAGATCTTCTCCGGTACCGGCCGGGTCCAGGACGCCGGCGGGGACGGGTAGGCTCTGCGCTGCCGCCCTGCCCTTTCCTCTGGCGTGCCCTTTGTACCAAGCGTCCGTCCATCGGACGGCTGCCGTGCGGCGGGTCCCATGGGGCGGCGGGCCGACGGCAGAGCGCGGCATGACTGGATCCAGCTGCGGCAGGCCGCCCCGGGAATACCCGGAGCATGTCGGAGGGTTAACCGGGGCGGCCGCCCGCAGCGTCCGGATAAGGTCAAAGCCGGGGCCTGCGAAGTGCCTAAAGGCCTAGTATTACCCTTTAGGCACTTCTGTAACTTGTAGCAAAATGGGTTTTTTGCCGTGTTTATCGCGTTTTTTGTTGTAGCAAAGTTGTAGCAAAACGCTGTAGCAGCACAACTTCTGTCGCAAATATTCAATTTAATACGTTATTCCGTTCAGTGTAAAAGAAGTATGGAGAGTATGGATAAATGGATGACAAAACACAATCACGGAAGTGGCTTCTCACGTTCAATAACCCGGAGAAGTTTGGCTATTCCCACGACAACATCAGGGCGGCCCTTTCCACAATCAAAAATCTGGACTACTGGTGCATGTGCGACGAGATCGGCAAGAAGGGCACTTACCACACACACCTTTTTCTTTACCGCAGCACTCCCACGCGTTTCGCCCGTTTAAAAAAGGTCTTTCCGACGGCCCACATCGACTACTGCAGGGGCACTACGCAGGAAAACCGCGATTATGTCCGCAAAGAGGGAAAGTATAAGGGCACGGATAAAGAAGAGACCAACCTTCCCGATACTTTTGAGGAGTTCGGCGTCTGTCCCGAAGAGCAGCAGGGAAAGCGCAACGACCTGGCTGCGCTCTACGGCATGATCAAGGACGGCCTGAGCGACTATGACATTCTGGAAAGCCATCCGGCCTATATGCTGCAGATGAGCAAGATCGAACGCTGCAGACAGGTAGTCCGGGAAGAGGAATTTAAAAATAAGTTCCGGGAACTGACGGTCGAATACTGGTGGGGCGATACCGGCGAGGGCAAGACCCGCACTGTGATGGAACGCTACGGCTACGAGAACGTCTACCGTGTGACGAATTACAAGTATCCCTTTGACGGCTACAAGGGACAGGACGTGCTGGTTTTTGAAGAGTTCTATAATTCGATACGGATTCAGGAGATGCTGACCTACCTTGACGGGTACCCGCTGGATCTCCCCTGCCGGTATGCCAACAAGATTGCCTGTTATACAAAGGTCTATATCCTCTCCAACGTAGACTTTAATGAGCAGTACCGGGACATCTTCAGGGAGCACCGCGCAACGTTTGACGCCTTTAAGCGCCGGATCCACTGTGTGAAGCGCTTCACGGCCAAAGGCCTGCAGGAATATAAAAACATGGAAGACTACGACAGCGCGGATCACTTCGTCACTGTCGAAGATTACGAACAGGCAGAAATGCCGTTTGATTAAAGGAGGTGATGGTTGGATGTTGTTTGATCTGTTTGAAGATTTATTATTCTTCATTTTTGTTTTTATAGTTATGCTTGGTTTTGGCGCTTTTTTTGGATATTTTTAGGAGGAGTGATTATGAATTTTCTTGTTTTTATCTGTATTATTTTTTTTGGTTATATTTCGTATTTGTTATGGAGGTGAATTGTTATGAGTGATGATCCATGTATTGGCTGTCTCTGTTATGATCCTGATTTTGCCTGTACCATGCCGAGTATTGATCGGTCATTCGCCTGTCCTTTGTATGCTGATCCTGATGAATCTTTTTAGGATTGGGAAAGGAGTGATTTTTAATGTATAGACAATTTTGTGATGAAAGGAGTGATTTATGATGTATGGTTTTTATGTTGATAAAGATGGTATTTATCATCTTGTCGGATCAGAGGGGCACACGGTTTTTGTAACACTTCCGCAGGACGTCTATGATGTGGTCTGTGCCTGCCGTGGCCGCACTTTATCTGAAAAGCTGATCAACTTTGTTTTGGATCATGCAATGGAAATTGACAGAACGTAGATTGACGCTTGTTTTTTTTGTAACATGCCGGACAGCCACATAAAAACAGAACTTTGTAAAGGGCAGGCGCAGCCTGTTTATATACCCTTTATAAAGTTCTTTTTTTATGACACCCTCATTCAGGAGGTGTCATAAATGCCTAAAAGTTACCACTACATCACGGAGCATGAGCGTTACCAGATCGAGATTCTGCTTAAACAGAAATATACTGTGAAGCAGATCGCGGAAGCCCTTGGTCATGGATACCATACCATCTATCACGAAATCAAAAAGGGGACTGTGGAGCAGCTGGACTCTCTGCTTGCAAAACACTATGTCTATAAAGCCGACTATGCGCAGCTCATGAGCAGGAAAAATCTTTCTAACCGCGGCCGGAAGTTAAAGCTTTCTCCTTCTTCCGATCTGGTACCCTACATAGAACATATGGTAAAAGATAACAAGTATTCTCCTGCGGCGTTAGTCCGCTATGCTGCAGATCATCAATTCACTTTTGATACTTCCGTCTGTCCCCGGACGATTTACCACTACTATGACCGGGGATTCTTCCGGTCTACTTCGTGGAAGGATCTGCCTTACAAGAAACGGAAGAAAAAGGATTCCGGTACTGCATCCTCTGTTTCTCTGAATAACCGTCTGGGCCGCAGCATTGAAACGCGGGAAAAAAGTATTATGCAGCGCAGAGACTTCGGCCACTGGGAGATGGATACAGTCGTTGGCGGTCAGAAGAATGGTAAGTCCTGTCTTCTTGTTTTTTCGGAACGCATGACCAGACGGGAGATCATACGGAAGATCCCGGATAAAAAATCTGTTTCTGTGGTCCGTGCTCTGGACCGTCTGGAAAGAGAAATGGGATCCCGTTCTTTCCGGGAAACCTTTAAAACAATCACTTGTGATAATGGCGTGGAGTTTCTGGACAGCGCCGGCATAGAGAGGAGCTGTATCACGAAAAGGAACCGCACTACTCTTTTTTACTGCCATCCCTACAGCGCCTATGAACGCGGCACTAACGAGAACATCAACCGTATGGTGCGCCGGTTCTATCCAAAGGGCTGCAGTTTTGACCGGGTTGCGCCTCAGGATGTGCAGCGTCTCGAAGACTGGATTAATAACTATCCCCGGAGTATCTTCGGCGGCCTTAGCAGCAATGGGATGATGGAAAAGTTAAAGGTTTCGGTATAGGCCCCCTGGAGCTGGGGAAGGGGCTGCCTGATTTTACTTAGGACATGTTTTGTTATGTCCTTATGTAAAATCGGCTGGGGTTAGGAATGGTTTCATAAATATCTATCTACTCTGCAGCACCGTTGTTAAAAATAGACAAAAGAAAGCCCGATTATTTGAGTCGATTTCTTCATAACCGGGCTTTTTATTGTGCAATATGATGAATTTTAAAATAATTGTTGCAATTCACCCAAATCGTTTTACACTTGAACAGACTGCCTTTCCCCCCCCCTTCTCAGAACCTCCCGTCCTCTTCTGCCTTCCAGTCGGTATCGTAATACAGGCTGCCGATTACTTCCCCCTGCTGCCCCAAAATCAGAATCTGCGCCTCGGCATTATAGTGTTCTTCCATATCCAAAAAGTTGTTTTCATAATTTCCATCGACATACACTGCGCCAAAATCCGAAAGACCGATGTAGGTTGTCTCTCCGAGCAGCGTATCAAAGTTCTCCGGCTGAGCCTCTCCACCGAACTCATAGTTGACTACGCCGCCCCCGTTCTTTCCAGAAGCGTCGCGCACGAGCAGATACGGTCCGTTCGCCGACAACGCCTCGTCAATCACCGATGAACCGGTCAGCTGCTTGATAAAACGTCTGGTCAGCGAATCGTGCAGTGCCTTGGAATCTCCTCTCAGAAAGATCAGTGCACTGGCGTTGATACTTCTGATTGCCCCAAGCTGTGCATACAGATCGGCGTCGTTGCAAAGGCGCTCTATCTCCTCACTCTGCCAACGCGCAGCCCGCTCTTCCCAGACACCGTAAGCTGCATCCTGCCTGTGATCCGGCAGCATACAAATATCCCGCAGCACACCGCCGATATAGGAGGTCATCTTGCGCATGCCATTCACATTCAGATGTGTCTCGTCGCTCATATCCGTATAGTAATCAATCACCGTCTGCGTCTCATGAGGCAGGAAATTGAAAAAAGGAATTCCTCTTTCCTCCGCAAGTCTAGTGCCCGTATTGACTGCCTGCATATCCGTATCCCATGAAGTCACCATCGGCATGAAAGTAAATACCACACGAATTCCTTTCTCATCACACACCGACAGTATCTTTTTCAGATAAGACAGGCTCACGGTTTCCTTCGGAAGCGTCTGGGCGGTACCTTCTCCCGCCTGCGACAAATGCGGGTGCAGCAGCAGCTCTCTTCTCGGCTCAGCGCCCAAAAGATAATCATTCGACTCCCTCTCTTCCGTTTTCAGGAAATCCTCCTGCGAAAGTGAAGACCATCTTCCGTGATACAGACTAAAATCCCACAAAAACTCTTTTCTGATCTCCCTGTCCAGAATCAAATCGTTCACCGCTGCAATCTTCGTCCGGCTGAGAGGCCAGACATCCATATTGGTGTGCAGCAGAGAGACTGAATTTCTGATTGCATCCTCCGCTTCTACTCCGTTCATAACGTCCACATACTGGTAATCTCTGTCCAGCGCCCACAGATCCACTACGATACAGTCCGGCGTGCAGTAATCCAGCGCATTCATAAACGTCCAGTAAGACTCTGTCAGCATACCGCCCGATTTCCCCATGTTATAGGAAGTAATCCCATACTCACTGTAGAGCTGTACCGGGTTAATCCCATTCAAAATATGAGATGAACCCAGAAACAAAACATCAATCTGATCAGAAAGCTCCATAAAATCATGGTACTTATTCAGACTGTCTTTCCTCTCCACAAGTCGCGAGACACTGCAGACAAACAAGCCTGCCAATATCCAAAAGGCCGCTATTTTTAATGCTTTGTACAGCATCTTCATATACTCTGTCCGTCCCTTCTTATACTCTCCGCATCAAAATCGATAATAGATAAAACTCGTACTGTCGTATCCTGTTCCCCACACACCGCACAGGAGAACGAACAGGAGCACCGCCAGATAGACGGGCCACCGTATCCACAGCCGCATGGACGCTATCTTCTCCGACAGCCGTATTCCCTTCTCGCCGAGCAGATCGACGACTGCCAACAGCACAAGCCCGCCAAACATAACTGTCACGTTAGCCCGGTCAAGCCCCAGCGTACAGATCGTCCCGTCAAACAACTCCCATATCCTGGGATGCATGAATCTTCCGCAAATCTGCCCTACAGCCGTAAGATCCTGCGCCTGAAAAAAGATCCACGCCAGATTCACCAGAGCAAACGTAAATAAAATCTTAACAATCCGGGCACTCGCCCGATTTTTGTCCGCGCCAAACAGCACCGCCACCTTTTTGTTAAACGTGGAAAGCAGTGCACCTGTCACCTGATAGAATCCATGCAAACCGCCCCACACGATAAAAGTCCAGCCGGCGCCGTGCCACAGACCGCTCAACAGGAAGACAATCATGACATTTACATATTTCCTGACTGTTCCTTTTCTGTTTCCGCCAAGCGGAATATAGACGTAATCTCTAAACCAGGAAGATAGGGAAATATGCCATCTGCGCCAGAAATCCGGTATGCTCTCCGCCAAATAGGGGTTCTTAAAATTCTCCATCACTTGAATACCCAGACACTGCGCAATTCCCACCGCCATGTGGGAATATCCCGCAAAATCACAATAAATCCGAAACGAATACAGAACCGTGACAACCGCCATCAGCACACCCCCGTACTGCTGCGGTGAAGCGTACACGGTGTCTGTCAGAATCGCAATGCGATCCGCCAGAACAAGTTTCATAAAAAGCCCCCAGAGCATCCTGACAAATCCGTCTCTGATCCTGTCCGTATCAAAACGCACTTGTCCCAGAAAAGACTGAGAAAACTGTGGTAGCATATTGCCGGCACGCTCTATCGGCCCCGACAATATCGTGGGGAAAAAGGATACGAACAGAGCGTAGCGCACAATATTCTTTTCTGCAGAAATCCGCCCGTAATATACGTCCGCCAGATAGCCGCAGGCCATAAACAAATAAAAAGAAATTCCCACAGGAAGAATCAGACTTTCGATCCTGCCTCCCGTCAGAAATCCCGCATATTTAAAATATCCTAAAAGCGCCAAATGGAATGCCCATGCCGAAATACAGACATTCCGCCTCCCCTGCCGTGTCTTACTATGGCTGATGAGGAGCGCTCCCGCCCAAGATACAAGTGTCGATACGGCAAGCAGCGCAAGACAGCGGATATCTCTGCTTCCATAGAATAAATAACTGGCAAAAAGCAGAAATCCGCACCTTGCGCGGGCAGGCAGAATGTGAAAAACAAGAATCACAACCGCAAAAAAGAAAAAAAATTCCAAAGAAACGATTTCCATTGTTCCTCCTATGTACCTTTACCTGTTTTTTTCTATACACAAGCCGCAATATTTGTATTATAGCATTTTTCTTTTTGCTGTTCCATATAAATTTTATGGCGTCTATGTGCATCTGGGTATTACGATTATGATTGTATTTCCGCGCGAAATATGGTACTATAGTCCCGTCGGGGCCAAAGCCCCAAATACATGATCCGAAAGGAGTTTTTACCATGAAAAAGTATTTCTGTAATCCCTGCGGCTACACATACGATCCCGAGAAGGGCGATCCCGAACACGGCATCAAGCCCGGCACGGCGTTCGAGGATCTTCCGGACGACTGGGTATGCCCGGTCTGCGGCATCGATAAGAGCATGTTCCAGCCCTGCATCGACAACTACAACTAAACAGAAACAGACATCGCAAAAGGACCCGTCGCCTGCGCGGCGGGTCCTTTCGCGTGCAGCCGTCAGCTCCCCGTCTGACAGTGCCTGTGTATTCTCTGTTAGAAGCGCAGTTTCAGTTCTACTCTGACCGGAGCTTTCACATATCCGGCAAATGCCTCCCCGTCAGAAGGCGTTCCCACGATACTGCCATAATGCGTGGGAATCGCCACCGCCGGGCCGATCGCGTCCACAAGCTCCGCCGCCTTCCTGGCGTCCATTGTGTAGGTGCCGCCGATGGGTACCAGCGCAATGTCGCATCTGACCGCCTTTGCCTCTTTGGTGGCGTCCGTATCCCCGGCAACATAGACGCGCTTTCCGCCTGCCGGCAGAATATATCCTACCCACTCCGCATTTCTGGGGTGGAACGGTTTCAGGATGTTGTACGCCGGCACTGTCTCAAACTCCAATCCATCCACTTCCCGGCGCAGGCCGGGCCTTACCGTCTCGATCCGTTTCACAAGACCCGAAACCTCTTTCGCCTTGTCTTCCATCTTTTCCGGCACCACAAGCACCGTATCCTTTCCCGCCGCCTTTTCAATATCTTCCGGCGAGAAATGGTCATAGTGGTCATGCGTGATCAAAATATAATCCGCGTCATGCGGCTCTGTCTTCATCTGAAACGGATCCAGGTAAATCGTCCTGCCGTCATCCCTGATCCGGATGCTGCTCTGGGTAAACACTTCAATATTTTCCGTCATGGCAAATTTCCTCCTCCCGTCATCAAACTTACTGTCAAAACCGAATCACTTCCGGCTCATGGGTAAAAGAAGAAAATGTCGCCGTCGCATTTTTAAAATAAAAGACCTCTGTGTTCCCGTCGTCCGCGGAATACATACTCTGCAAAGACGGATAAGCGTCCAGCATGGCCTGCCTTGCCTCCCGTCTGTCGTCCTCCACCAGCTCTCCGGCGATGCGAAGCCATTCCCCGTCCTTAAAAGCGCACACCTCCGCTTTCGGATTGGCGTGTAACTGTCTGGAGACATTTTTGACCTTGCCGGTCTGAATATAAAGCCTGCCCTCAAAAATATGCGCCGTTCCAAAAGGCCGCACCCTGGGCTGGTCGCCCTCCACCGTGGCCAGATAGTAAGTCCCCGCATCCTGCAAAAATTTCGCTGCTCTCTCCATGTTCGTGATCCTCCTGTATCATATAGTTTGTTTCTTTTGCTTGTTCATAGTGTAGTGCCTTACTCTTCTATTTGCCCCAAAATAATGTCTATCATCTGCCTTGGTGTAACAACGTACGCGTTCTCTGGAAAATGTCTTATATTGCCTGTGACAAGGTAAGCGTCCTCCTCTTTTCGTTCTTCCATGACCACTTCATAAAACACTCTATCTTTATGATCCGAAAACGGTATATCCAATTTCTGTGCATCCACATAGATCCCCAACCGCTCTATCTCACCAACGGCATCCTCAATAATAGCCTGAGTCAGCCGGAATTTCGGACGTGCAAGCACCTCCCGGTATTCTTTTACAATACGTTGATCCAACAATGGTATAATCGTCCCACTGTAAACAAGTTCCAATACATTGCCGGGAACAGAATCCCATTTCAACATAGCGGAAACAAGGACATTTGTGTCAATGACCGCATAATATTTCATCCGGCCCCTCACTCTCTGGCCGCGGAGATCTCTGCATTGATCTCTTCCAGTGACATTTCAGAGATTCCACATTTTTCTGCGATACGGCTGGCAGCCTGCATTGCCTTTAACCCCTTATTTTCCGTTTCCGGCTCCAGCTTCATACGAAACGGAATGCCATTCTCCTGTATCAGCCTTGACATACACATCCGAAGATAAGTCTGAAGGTCTATGCCAAGCCTTTCACATATTTCAACTGCCTTTATCCGCAACGTTTCTTCTGCTCTGAACTGAACCAAGGTATTTGCCATATTCATCCCCCGCCCTTGTATTTTTCTATTTTCATTATATTCCTGTTTGATTGCATTTGCAATCATTTGTTTCTATTTTTCCCCATGAAAAGCAGACTTATGCATCTAATAAATACAGATATTCTCCTAAATTTCTTCACATTCTTGACATAATTTCGACTTTTCAAAATAACTGCACAGGCCTTCTTGCATAATTTTTAATCTGGCGATACCCATTGAAAACCTGCTAGCCACGCTGATACCGCGCATGATACTCTGCATTAATCTGTTCGATTTCTTTTTTCCCATCTATATAATCCTGATACATGTCAAAAGGATTCCCTCCACCAAGCCAGCAGGAAGAACAGTTTTCACATCCCCCTCCACAATCAAGTGACTGTCGGATAATCTGCTCCCGCTCTTCTCTTGTTGTATCCTTAATCAGTAAACTCATAAATAACCTCCTCCGGAATACCCCTCACTCATATAACACGAATTCTTTTCCCGCTGCTCATTCTGTATCATATCCTTCCAAAAAAGTATGCTTCTCTCCATTTTGCTTATAGGCAACCACTGTGTCCAGATTCACATTTTCCACACTCTTAAATATGTTTCCTTCTACATATGGATTGCTCTGCTTTAACGTCCTGATCAGTTCTTTTATCTCTACCCGCTTTGAACGATTTTCCTCATTATTGCAAGCGCTGCAGGTATCGGTAAACTTGCAGGCACACTGTATAAAATGGAGTCCGTTGTAATCTCTCCACGCCTTGATAGCCTCTTCCCTGACCAGATACAAAGGACGTATCAGTTCCATGCCCTCAAAATTTGTACTGTGAAGCTTCGGCATCATTGTCTGTACCTGTGCGCCGTAAAGCATACCCATGAGAATTGTTTCAATCACATCATCATAGTGATGTCCCAGCGCAATTTTATTGCATCCCAGCTCCTTGGCAAAATGATACAGATGTCCTCGCCTCATTCTGGCACATAAATAGCATGGAGATTTTTCCACATGATATACCGAGTCAAAAATATCCGATTCAAAGACAGTGATTGGTATATTCAGATTCCGTGCATTTTCTTCGATTACCCTGCGGTTTGCTGCGCTGTACCCCGGGTCCATCACCAGGAACTTTACTTCAAAGTCAAATTTATTATGCCGCTTCAATTCCTGAAAACATTTCGCCATCAGCATGGAATCTTTTCCGCCGGAAATACATACCGCTATCGCATCTCCCGGCTTTACCAGTTCATAGGTCGTAATCGCTTTTGTAAATTTAGACCAGATTGTTTTTTTGAATTTTTTGCGCAGACTCTGCTCTGTATCCTTTGCCTTATCCTGTCTCTGCGCTTCATGCATCCTGTCCATGAGCCACGCAATATATCCGCCGTCAAGACTCTCCGCATCCAGTCCCTTTTCTCTTAACTTTTCCGCCACCTCATTACTGACTATGCCTCTGCTGCAGCAGATAATCAGTTTTTTGGAAACATCTGTTTTTTCACTGTTTTCAATCTCCTCAGGTTTTATGGCAACAGCTCCCTCTATCGCTCCATGCTCAATCTCTATCTGACTGCGGATATCTATGATCTGATAGGTACTTCCATCCATCTTTTTCATTTCTTCTACCGAAATACCCATATCAATCCTGCCTCATTTCTTTGCTGCACATTTCTTATATTGAAAACAGCGGATGTTATACACCCGCATGTTATTTCTATTTCATATTAAACTGATAGATTTTATTATATATATGAGGCGGCTTTTTGTCAATTCGTTTTTTGAAGCTCTTCTATATCAAATATACCGATATGCCGCCGGTACTTCCTGCGGCAGCTTCATCTCAAACGGTATGCTCCGCTGAAGCACGATCTGTGCACCTTTAGTTACTATTCAATTTTACTTAAAGCAATCTCAGCAGCTGCACAAGCTCATGCGACTCATCCGTGCTGAATGCGGTCTGTCTGGTGTCAAACTGTGAAAAGCGGTTGTTACGGTAAAATGATAACAGTTTTTCCTCGTTTTCCGCTTCTAAAAACACTACCATTCCGCCAAACTCATACTGGGTTTCTTTGATTTTATTCCATGCCAGTTCAAGAAGTTCTGTGCCAGTAATCATTTCCCCAGCACTTTCTGAATAATTTTTCCCTAATTGCGCAATCAAATACGCCGACATGGTATATGTATCCGATTCTCTGTCAAGTTCACTAATCCGTAACAGTTTTTTCTTGACAGTATTGCTTACTGTTTCACCACGAACTGTCAACGGTTTTAATGCAAGGGTAAAATACCCCAGCAGTTTCCCGCCAACAGCAGAAAACACAAGATACGTAACAGATTGGTTTTTCTTTGTAAAATCAACAGAGCTGCACTTTAAAAATTTCTCAACGTCAGGATTTACCGGACAAGAAAACTCGGAGAGGATTTGAAAAAGCTCATCCTCTCCAAGTTCAGGATTTTCATTACCAATATACCGACGAATATTGATAATCCTATATTTTTTATTTTCTGCCATTCGCCTTTTTCCTCATTCTCATAAATTCAAGCAGCTCCGCTTCATCCGTTATTTCGCTTGCGGCTACAGATATATGAACAGGACGGTTCTTGGCAGATTCCTCAATCGCATTGACAAACATCTCTACCTGTTCCTTGCCGGAAATGACAAAATTTTTCGTGATGCTTGAAGTTGCCATAAGAAACGCCTCCTTTATCAATGTGGCTCATTCTAAACATAATTATTCTTTGCTTACTCATACTTTCCCAACTAAATTTTATGATGTTCCCACCGCTTTTGCAATAAAAATTTTTTGAAATTTTCAGCCATGCAAAAAAGGAATAAAAACATTAAAAAAATATATACCTTTTTCATACTTATTCCCTCTTTAAACGGTCCTTTTCCTGCGGAACACTACCAACAATATTCACACACCGAACAGGCTCTTACTCATGGAGCGTACTGTTTTTGTGTCCTTCAGATATAGCTGCATTTAATTTTTCCTGTAAATTACCTGCGCATTCTTCAGGAGTAACCGCAAAATTACCGTCTGCATCTTTGATCATAAGCAACGCTATTTCTTTGTAAAATACATTCCTGACAGAATTTTCACTTCCCTGCCAGTTCGGGAGATTATGGGTATAATCAACTGAATTTACGGCATTCTGGGAAAACGCCTCCAAAAGCAAAATATCATCTTTATATTTTTCCATGACTTTTTTGCTTACAGGGATGCCACCGGCGGAACATTCAAGCCATTTATCGGTTTCATAGAAATATCTTATGAAATCTTTCGCTATTTCTATTTTTTCGCTGTCGCCGTTATCGAAAATCTCAAATCCATCATTGAAAATCGTGCAGTGATTACCGGGATAATTCACAAAGCCGTATTTTTTAAACGTATTCGTCTCCTCATTGTAATCTTCTATGACTCTGCTGTACGTTGAACTTCCCAGATTAAAGTTATAAAAAGCAAGCTCGTCCATTTTAAATTTACTGCTGTTATCGGACATTGTTTTGTAATACGGAACAGGCAGATACCAGCCTGAATCCACACCGTTCTGAAGCCATCTGAGAGCAGAAATAACATCGGGATCGTCAGCAAGATCAAAATGATTGCTGCTGTCAAACAGATCACCGCCGAAAGCGCGGAGCATCGTCATGATATGCGTATCGCCCTGATTATCTTTTGCGTACATCATCATAGGGACTTTCCCATTGCCCTCTTTGGCAAATCCGTCCGCAAGCGTATTCAGTATTTTGGTCCAGTCCTCCATGCTCCAGTTTGAAATCACTTCACCCTCGTCAATATATTCGCTCAAACCGTACTTTTCAAGCATTTCCCTGTTATATATGAGAATGTTCTCCGAACTCATATAGGGCAGCATATAGAGCTTATTATCAAACCGCCCCTGTTCCAGGTAAGCGGGGGATATATCTTCTTTCATTTCCGGCGTAAGGACATCGTCTATCGGAACAACTTTTCCTGTATGGATAAACGAGCTCATATTAAAAAATCCGTCATATAATATATCGGCCGCATCGCTTTTACCGAAAGAATTTGTGATTGCTTTCGTCTCCTCGCCGCCTTCAAATTCTATGACTTTTATTTTAACTTTTTTGTCATATTGCGCTGTAAAGTCCTCGCTCGCGAGTTCCAGAAGCGTGCGGACATTTTTTATATTTTCGTCGGAAAGGCAATTCATAGTATAGGAATGAGGTACTTTTATAATAATTTCTTTTTCCGGTTCTTCTGGTCCGGCACAGCCGGAAAGACAGAATGACACTGCTATGATGATCTGCAGCAAAAATGCACTGATTCTTTTTCTCATTTTTCCGGTCTCCTTATTGAACGCTATGTTTTTCACGATCAATTTCCTCCATTTTGCGCAACAGGGTATTGATATCTATCGGCTTTGTCAAAAAGTCGTCCATTCCGCTGCCTAAAGCCTTGTCTCTGTCCTCCTGAAAACTGTTTGCGGTACAGGCGAATATGGTAACGGTTTTGGCGTCTTCACGGTCAAGTTCCCTGATCTTTGCCGCCGCATCACAGCCGTCCAGGACAGGCATACGCATATCCATAAGGATTATCTTGAACTCGTTGGTCTTTGATCCTGCAAAGATCTCCACAGCCTCCTGACCGTTCTGCGCGTGTACAGGGACAAATCCGAACTGGCTCAGTATCTCCATCAGTATTTCCGCATTCAGTTCGTTATCTTCAGCAACAAGAATTTTCGTTGCCTTGACACCGTTACCAGAATGATCATCCGGTTTTTCAGCTTCATCCAAATTGTTCTTCAGATAGTCAGGAATTTCACAAATTTCGGCAGGAATTTCAACCGTAAACGTACTGCCTTTGTTTAATTCGCTCTCTACGCTTATTTCTCCTCCCATTGCATTTACAAGCAGCTTGCTGATAGCCATTCCCAAGCCTGTACCTTTGGTGGAGTTGGAGATGCTGCTGCGATCCTGGGTGAATTTATTAAATATTTCATTTAGAAATTCCTTACTCATTCCGCAGCCTGTGTCCTCACAGACAAACGTAGTCATAACGTGATTTTCGTCAATCATGCTTTGATTTACCGAAAATCTTATCGTTCCCCCTGCGGGAGTAAATTTTGCCGCGTTGCCGGCAATGTTCATAAGCACTTGCTTGATATGTACCTCATCGCACCGTATACATGGGACTGTTATATGGATATCCTTTATAAATGTAACTCCACGCCCTGTAATATTATCGTACTGCATGGAATAAACGGACTCTGACATTGCTTCGACCAACATCGGGGCGCGGGTAATTTCCACTTTTCCCGCCTGAAGTTTGGATATATCCAGCACATCGTTTATGAGCGCAAGCAGATATTCTGCCGTATTCTGCGATTTCTTCAGCCACTCTTTGATCTGAAGATGTTTCTCCGGCGTATCAATGGCATTCATCATCAGGTAATTTAATCCGACAATACCGTTCAACGGCGTACGGATCTCATGGCTCATATTGGACAAGAATTCGCTTTGCGCCTTTTCCTGCGCGTGGGCTATCTGCGTTTTTCTCTGCATAATAAGGGTCAATATGAACGCAATGATGATGACAATGATCGCAGCGCTCATTGCCGCGATGATAAGCAAAACAAATAATTTTGTCTGGTCTTTCACTACCTTATCATTTATCGACATGATAAAATACCAGTCGACGCTGCTGCTGTTTAACGGCGCACAGTAGTTCAGTTCACGAACGCCGTTTTTTTCCATATAGAACCAAAATTCTTCGCCTGCAAGTATTTTTTCCTGTACCTCGGCGGGCGTGAGGCTGGATCTGTCACTGCGTTTCACGATATCAAACAAATTATCAGAAACAGAACTTGCCGCATCTTTTCTGTCCACAACGTATTCGCCTTTTTTATCGACTACCGAACTGTAGCCCTGTGTATTGCCTGATTCATCCACATAATTTTCAATGACAAGACCGTCCACAATAGAAGACCTTCTGCAAACGCCTATCACGGCATAAACCTCTTTTTGCTCTTCGCCTATTTTGATGCCGGATAATACTTCATCTTTTGGATTGTCCTGCAATCTATAACCGTAAATGACAACTTTATCGGAACCCATGACAGGAAGCGAATCATAAGCGATGACTTTGTAACTGTCCGTATTTGCGAACAGATCCATATACGGGTAATAATCCGGATCTTCGCTGCCTTTTCTGTAAGTAATATCGGTATAATAGGAGCCGTCCTCCATCAGCAGATAGACTTTATCGAATGTCGATTCATACGCTTCCAGTCCCAGATATTCGTTTATCCGGCTTACCGTTTTCAGTTCCCGGCAGTTTCGTTTCAGTCTTTCGCCTATGCGCTGCTGGTTTTTCCAATTATATTCAATAAACATCGTAATGGTATTGCGGTCATGCACGGCAACTTCCCTGATGTTGTTGACCGCCGTATCTTCAAGGATATTTCCTGTCACAATGGAATATACATATATCGCCAGAAAAAATACGATTATGATGAAAAAAATAAAGAATACATAAAAAGATTTGCTCTTTAGTCGTTTCATAAATTCACAGCCTTCTCATAAGTATCTTAAACAGTGTGACAAAGGGGCTCACCAGTCACCCGGTGAACCCCCTGACGCTCAATCTCATTTCTCCTTGATCGCCGCCTGTGCTGCCGCCAGTCTTGCGATCGGCACGCGGTACGGCGAGCAGGACACATAAGTCAACCCTACCTTGTGGCAGAACTCCACGGAGGAAGGATCGCCGCCATGCTCTCCGCAGATGCCCAGCTTGATGTCGGGTCTTACGGAACGGCCTTTCTCCGCCGCCATCTGTACGAGCTGCCCTACGCCGCTCTGATCAAGTCTTGCAAAGGGATCGGACTCGTAAATCTTATTCTTATAATAGTCGCCCAGGAACTTGCCGGCGTCGTCACGGGAGAAGCCGAAGGTCATCTGGGTCAGGTCGTTCGTCCCGAAGGAGAAGAACTCTGCCTCCTCGGCGATCTCGTTGGCAAGAAGCGCCGCTCTGGGGATCTCGATCATCGTGCCGATGTGGTACTGGATGTCGGAATTTCTCTCTTTCTTCACCTGTTCCGCCGTCTCTACCACAACGTCCTTGACGAACTTCAGCTCTTTCTTCTCGCCGACCAGCGGAATCATGATTTCGGGCACGATGTCGTAGCCTTTCTCGGCCTTGACTTCGATGGCCGCCTCCATGACCGCCCGCGTCTGCATTCTCGCAATTTCGGGATAAGTGACGGCCAGACGGCAGCCTCTGTGTCCCATCATCGGATTAAACTCGTGCAGAGAATCGCAGATCTCCTGCACTTCCTCCGCCGTCATCATCATCTCGACGGCCAGATCGTCGATGTCGTTCTTGTCGGTAGGCACGAACTCATGCAGCGGCGGATCGAGGAAACGGATCGTGACCGGTCTTCCTTCCATCACCTCGTAGAGCGCCTTGAAATCGCCTTTCTGGAACGGGATCAACGCGCTCAGCGCTTTCTCCCTCTGCTCCACGGTCCTGGAGAGAATCATCTGCCGGATCTTCGGGATTCTGTCGGGCTCGAAGAACATGTGCTCGGTACGGCACAGGCCGATGCCCTCCGCGCCGTACTTCACGGCATTTGCCGCGTCGGCGGGCGTGTCCGCATTGGTGCGCACCTGCAGTCTGCGGTACTGATCCGCCCAGTCCATGATGCGGCCGAAATTGCCGCTCACAGACGCCTCCACAGTCTTGATATCGCCCTTATAGATCTTGCCGGTAGAGCCGTCCAGTGAGATGTAATCCCCTTCGTGGAACTCCTCTCCGCCAAGCTCAAATACCTTGTCCAATTCATTGATCGCGATCTCGCCGCAGCCGGACACACACGCCGTCCCCATGCCGCGCGCCACAACCGCCGCGTGGGACGTCATACCGCCGCGGACGGTCAGAATACCCTCCGCCGCATGCATCCCCTCGATGTCCTCGGGGGACGTCTCGAGACGGACCAGAATGACTCTCTCGCCTTTCTCGTGGGCCGCCTTGGCTTCCTCAGCGGTGAAGTATACCTTGCCTGCCGCAGCGCCGGGCGACGCGGGAAGCGCCTGTCCGATCACCTGTCCCGCCTTCAGCGCGTCGGGATCGAAAGTCGGATGAAGCAGCTGGTCCAGGGACTTCGCCTCGATGCGCAGCACAGCCTCCTCCGGCGTGATCTTGCCCTCGTCTACAAGATCGCACGCGATCTGGATCGCGGCGGGCGCGGTTCTCTTACCGTTTCGCGTCTGCAAGAAAAACAGCTTGCCCTCCTCGATGGTAAACTCCATATCCTGCATATCGCGGTAGTGATCTTCCAGCTTGTTCGCGATCTCCATAAACTGTCTGTAACACTCCGGCAGATCCTGTTCCAGCTTGGTGATCGGCTGCGGCGTGCGGATACCCGCCACCACATCCTCGCCCTGCGCGTTGATCAGATACTCGCCGTAGATGCCTTTCGCGCCTGTAGAGGGATTCCTCGTGAAAGCGACGCCCGTGCCTGAGGTATCTCCCATGTTGCCGAATACCATAGCCTGTACGTTGACCGCCGTACCCCAGTCGCCCGGAATATCGTTCATCCTTCTGTATACGATGGCCCTCTCGTTGTCCCAGGAGCGGAACACCGCCTTGACGGCCTCCATCAGCTGTACCTTAGGCTCCTGCGGAAACTCTTCGCCCTTGTTATCCTTATAAATCTGCTTGAATCTAACGATGATCTCCTTCAGATCGTCCGCCGTCAGCTCCGTGTCATACTTGACGCCCTTGGCTTCCTTGATCTCGTCCAGTATTCTCTCAAAATAAGACTTGGGGATCTCCATCACGACGTCGGAGAACATCTGAATAAATCTTCTGTAGGAGTCATAAGCAAACCTCGGATTGCCTGTCTTCTTCGCGAACCCTTCCACGGCCACGTCGTTCAGTCCGAGATTTAAGATCGTGTCCATCATGCCCGGCATGGACGCCCGCGCGCCGGAACGGACCGATACGAGAAGCGGATTCTCGGTATCGCCGAACTTCTTGCCCTGCTTCTTCTCCAGACCCGCCAGCGCCTCAAAGATCTGCGCCTGGATCTCGTCTGCGATCTGTCTGCCGTTGTTGTAGTAATCCGTGCAGGCTTCCGTAGTAACCGTAAAGCCCTGCGGGATAGGCAGCCCCAGATTCGTCATCTCAGCAAGGTTCGCCCCTTTGCCGCCGAGAAGATTCCTCATGTCGGCATTGCCCTCCTCAAATAAGTACACCCATTTCGCCATAGTTTTTACCCTCTCTTTTCCCTTAAACTAGTGGTGCAGTACTCGCATACCCCATGAACTGTGCAACCTCGTAAACGCTGCGCGTTTTTGGAGATACACAGTATCTCCGGGTCACGGGCGTTCGCCCTATGAATCCGCCGTCCTAAGAAACCGGCTGCAAGCATCCGTTTCTTCGGCCACCGTCTTCGCACAGTTCACTGCTTACCTGAATATTTTACCATACAACCCCAAATTTATCACTTCTTTTTTTGCAATTACGGCGTAAAACTTTCAAAAATAAAAATATCGAACTCCGATCGGAGCCTTTCCAGCTCTTCGCGGGTCCTGACCGTCCACGCCGCGGCGGGTTTACGATACAGTTTTCTGCAGATTCTCCGCCCCGGTTCCTCCTGAAATTCATGGTTGTAAGCGATAAAATCCGGTTTCGCCAGAAAATTAAACAGCAGATGCGTCATAAAAAAGGAAAAGACATTGTGGAACTCGCCGTCCTTGCGGAAGTTGGTGGCAAGCTGCCCCCTGACAATCTCGTTGTGGCGCCGCCTGAACCACAACAGAACGATCGGATTGAAAGACTCGATGCAGTAGGCCCCTCCGTATGCCCGAAGGATTCTGTCGATCGCTTCGCAGCCGGAGACATCCGTCGTCTCGCACTTGATCTCTATGATCAGCGGCACCCGGCCCCGCACCATGAGCAGCACATCCTCCAGCCGCGGGATGCGCTCTTCGGATACGCCCAGCGTAAACTGCCGCAGTTCACGATAAGTATAGTCCTCTATCACACCGACCCCGCGGCTGCCGCACATCCGCGCAAGTCTGGCGTCATGAAAAACCACGGGAATGCCGTCTCTCGTCACATGCACGTCCAGTTCGATCCCGTAGCCCGCCTCCACGGCCTTCGCAAAGGCCGGCATGGAATTTTCCGGCGCTTCGCTCTCATTGTCATGAAGTCCTCTGTGCGCAAAGTATTTCTTTTTGAGCAGACTCACATCCGGGCGCTTCGTCATGCGCGGCATGACCGCCAGAAGATACAAAGCGCAGGGGGCGGTTATCATTTCCGTCAATGTTTTCAGCTTTTTCATGTGTCCACCTCTGCCGTTGTTTTTCCGAAGGGTGCGCGGCTGTCTCCTGCGGCCCCGCACATTTATAGTATAGTCCTCTGGTTAAAAACTGCAAGCGGGAAGTCGCAATCCACTCTGTCCTATGCTGTGCAGCTTATACTTTTCACAAGGAAAATATTACTCATTTGTCCGGTCCGCATTCTACAGATTCATTCCATCAACGATCGCCGCAGGCTTCACGGTCATCTCCACCCAGGCGGGAACAAAACCGCTCTTAACCGCGTTTCGGACCGATCTGATATTGGACCACGCCGTGCAGTAAAACGGCACTTTATCCCTGCTTATAATTTCTTTTGCGAGCGCGCTTGTCAGCGCGCAGGCAATTCCCTGCCGCCGGTATCCCGGCAAAACATCCACGCCGATCTGCCACATATCTTCGCAATCGGCAGAACAGGCGGCCAATCCGATCAATCTGTCTCCGTCATAGGCGCCGACGCCAAGAACATCCAACTGCCGGCGGTCCTTACAAAGCGCATTGCTCCATTCCGGCAAATACAACTCTCCAAAGTCTTCCTGTTTTAGTACGCGCGTTTCATAAGCGCACGAAAGGTCAGGAAGCCGGTTTACATCCGGCAGATAATACTCCGCCATAAAGCATATTTTATGCCCTCTCTCCGTCAGGCGCTCATTCAGCCAGTGCAAATTCGGCGTCTCAAAGCATCCATAGAATTCAAATTTTCCCACATACTCGGACACGATATCCAGGGTTTCGCTTATGGACGCTGCCACGACGTTATTTCCATAGGAAACGAAGTTACAGGTAATCGGTTCTTTATAATATTTGCGGGCGTTCTTTCCCAGCTTGAAGGCAAGAACAGCATTTTGAGCTGCCTTAAAATCCTCCGCACAGCATCCGATGTCCTCTGCGGACTGGCGCATGGCAATTTCCATCATTTCATGATTCGTCATAGATTGCTCCATAAATTTATTTTCTTTTTTGAGTATATCAAAAGCACTTCCTTCTTTCAATCGCGCAAACGCCGTAACGAAACGGTTTGAAAATAAAATGCTGCGCGGAAGATTTCGCTTGCATCGCATAAACAGATATGCTATATTTGAGACAGCAAAGGGAAAACCAGAGAAGCGGCTACCCTTAAACAGTTAAAAGCTATTTATATCAAATAGCCGTCAACTACTCCGAATAGTTGGCGGCTACTTCTTTCCCCTGCCGATCTGATAGATCAGACCGACCAGGGCGCAGATGAATATTCCAATCTGAATTAAATCAGCATATGTAATATACATCGGCGATCCCTCCTTCCTCTGCAGTCTGGAGGGTCAGCCCCTCCGAAACGGAGGGCAGCCGCCTTTGGCTCTCTGGTTCTCCCATATCCTTATTCTAACATGCTGCGCTTGTCTGTACAAGATATTTCTAAACGTTTTTTCGACACATCTTCCAATCTGTCTTTTTTACTATTGTGTAAAAAATGTGTAACAGCCAATTTCCGATTGAAAAATACATGCCGTTGTGTATAATAGTAAGAGTGACTGCAAACAGCGAAAAACATTGAAAATATGAGGTTTTATTATGATTCAGGCAAACAACGTAACGCTCCGGGTGGGCAAGAAAGCCCTGTTCGAGGACGTTAACATCAAATTCACGGAAGGGAACTGCTATGGTCTGATCGGCGCCAACGGCGCGGGTAAGTCCACGTTCTTAAAAATCCTCTCCGGCGCGCTGGAGACGACCAACGGCGACGTGACGATCACGCCCGGCCAGCGCCTCTCGGTGCTGGAACAGGATCACTTCAAATATGACGCTTACACGGCGATGGACACGGTCATCATGGGCAATGAACGGCTTTACCAGATTATGAAGGAAAAGGACGCCATCTATGCCAAAGAAGACTTCTCCGACGAGGACGGCATCCGGGCCAGCGAGCTGGAGGCGGAGTTCGCCGAGATGGACGGCTGGGACGCAGAAAGCAACGCCGCCATGCTCTTAAACGGTCTCGGCGTGGACACCGCTTTGCACTATGCCATTATGGGAGAGTTAAATGGCAATGATAAGGTAAAAGTGCTGCTCGCGAAAGCGTTGTTCGGCAATCCGGACATTCTGCTTCTCGACGAGCCGACCAACCACCTGGATCTGGACGCCATCGCGTGGCTCGAAGAATTTCTGATCAATTTTGACAACACGGTGATCGTAGTCTCCCACGACCGCTATTTTCTGAACAAAGTATGCACGCACATCGCCGACATCGACTACGGCAAGATCCAGCTCTACGCGGGCAACTACGATTTCTGGTACGAGTCCAGCCAGCTGATCATCAAGCAGCGCAAGGAGGCCAACAAAAAGAAAGAGGAACAGATCAAGGAGTTGCAGGAGTTTATCTCCCGCTTCTCGGCCAACGCCTCCAAGTCCAAACAGGCGACTTCGAGGAAACGCGCCCTGGAGAAAATCGAACTGGACGACATCCGTCCGTCCAGCCGGAAATACCCCTACATCGATTTCCGCCCCGAGCGCGAGATCGGCAACGAGGTGCTGACCGTGGAGGGCGTCAGCAAGACGGTGAACGGCGTCAAGGTACTGAACAATATTTCTTTCATCGTGGGGCATGACGACAAGATTGCCCTCGTGGGCGGCAATGAACTGGCGAAAACCACTCTTTTCAAAATTCTGATGGGCGAACTGGAACCGGACGAAGGGACATTCAAATGGGGCGTAACCACGTCCCAGGCGTACTTTCCCAAGGACAGCACGGCGGAATTCGACAACGACTACACCATCACGGACTGGCTGATGGGCTACTCCCCCGTCAAGGATGTGACCTATGTGCGCGGCTTCCTTGGCCGCATGCTTTTTGCGGGCGAGGACGGCGTAAAAAAAGTCAGGGTACTCTCCGGCGGTGAAAAAGTACGCTGCCTGCTCTCCAAAATGATGATCAGCGGCTCCAACTGCCTGCTTTTCGACGAGCCTACCAACCATCTGGACATGGAGGCCATCACCGCTCTGAATGAGGGCATGAAAAAATTTAAAGGCGTAGAACTTTTCTCCTGCCACGATCACCAGGTCGTACAGACCACTGCCAACCGCATCATGGAAATCCTGCCGGACGGTACGCTGATCGACAAGATCACCACCTATGACGAATACCTGGCGAGCGATGAGATGGCGAGGAAGCGCACCATCTACACGAGCACCGCATCCGAGGAAGAGGATGATTAACCGACAGAAAGGCGCTGCACTGATATGAGAGCGGTAGATCTTCACACTCACTCCAATAAATCCGACGGCAGCTATCCCCCTGCAGAACTGGTGGATTACGCCATCGAAAAGGGGCTTGGCGCCGTCGCGCTGACCGACCACGACACCACGGACGGACTGGCGGAGGCCATCGCCCGCGCCGAAGAACTGTCCCTGGCAGGGAAACCCTCGGTTGAAGTCATCCCGGGCATTGAATTTTCCACAAAGCTGGACAGTCAGGACGTACACATCGTCGGGCTCTGCATCGCCTACGACTCTCCCGTCTTCCGCACACGGCTGCAGGAGTTCGTGGACTCCCGCACGGGCCGCAATATCAAAATGTGCCGCAACTTGCAGGAGGCTGGCATCGATATCACCTATGAAAAGCTGCAGGCCGAGAACCCCGGCGCTGTCATCACGAGAGCGCATTACGCCTCCTATCTGTTTGAAAAAGGCTATGTACAGAGCCGTAAAGAAGCCTTCGACAGATATCTGGGCGATCACACGAAATATTTCGTTCCCCGGGAAAAGGTGACTCCGGCGCAGGCTGTGAAACTGATTCTGGAAGTGGACGGTATTCCCATCCTGGCTCATCCACCCCTCTACCACATGGGAAAAGAACGCTTGGAAAATCTGGTCGCTTCCCTGAAAGAGGACGGGCTTATGGGGATCGAAGTGCTCTACAGCACCTACACGAATCAGGACGAACGCGATATGCTTCGTCTGGCAGAAAAATATGATCTTCTGAGAAGTGGTGGATCTGATTTTCACGGAAAAAACAAGCCAAACCTTGACCTGGGGGTAGGGTTTGGAAAACTCTTTGTACCGGAAGAATATCTGACCGCTATGAAGCATGCGCTGCAGGAAAAAAACGAAGCGCCGCAAAAAGGACGGGCAGACATATGAAACTCTTATTCACAGATCTGGACGGAACGCTCTTAAACAACGACAGCGAAGTGTCTGCGGGCACAAAAGATTTTCTGAATCGGTTTCTCGCCGCGGGAAACAGGCTCATCCTCTCTTCCGGGCGGCCTCTTCACAGCATTCTGGAAGTCAAGCAGAGCGCCGGTCTTACACAGTCCGGCATTCTTCTGATCTGTGACAACGGCACGCACATCTATGACTGTGACAGCGGTCGGACGATCCTGGGGAAAAGACTGCCTCTGTCCTGCGTGTCCCGGCTGCAGGAACAGGCGGAGAAATACGGTCTGCACATCCATACTTACCGCGAAGGCGCAGTGGTCTCCCCCGCGGAGGACGAAGAAATCAAGTACTATCGCAGGCGCGTCCATCTGCCGCTCATCGTCTCACCCGTCCTGTCCCAGGCATTGAGCGAAGGCCCCTACAAAATGCTCGTCATCAGTCTGGACGATCCCGACAGGCTGGAAGCCTTCCGCCTGAGCATCTCGGATTGGGCCACGGGAAAGATCCAAACCATCTACTCCAACAGTATGTATCTGGAACTCTTCGACTGGGACGGCGGCAAGGGCAATGCCCTCCGTTTCGTCTGCAGCTACTTCGGCGTGCCGCTGTCCGACGCCTACGCGGCGGGAGACGCCGAAAACGACATCTCCATGATCGAGGCCGCCGGCTGCGGCATCGCCATGCAAAACGCGCCCGACAAAGTCAAAAAAGCCGCCGATATCGTCACCCGTCTGGACAACGATAAGGACGGCCTCGCCGTCTGTATGACAGAACTGCTCGGGACGCTCTGACGCCTCACGCCTCCACGATCAGATATCGTCCGTCTCCCACCTCAAAAACTTCAGCAGCGGACAGAATTTCTTCCTCGTCCGCGCCCTCCATGTCTACGCCCTCCTCGTCAAAATACTCCCAGACCTCACGGACAGAGTCCACGACAACCGCCAGGCACTCTCCGAGAAAATCTTCGGCCTCCTCCGGCGTCTCCGCCACCCTCTGCGGAAAAAGCTGTTCCTGTTTTTCCAGGAAACATTTTAAAACGGCTTCATCATACATTACAGCAGCCCCCTCTTCTTCAACTCCTGACACACCCTGCCCACCGGCAGGCCCACCACATTGTTATAGTCCCCGCAGATTCCCTGAATATGCGCGGCGCACAGCCCCTGTATCGCATAGGCGCCCGCCTTGTCCATGGGTTCGCCGCTGTCCACATACTCCTGAATCTCATCATCCGTCATGGGGTACATGGTCACATCCGTACACTCGCTGAACGTGCAGTACATCGGTGATACGCCGCGGTTTTTCCACGCCAGCGTCACACCGGTATACACCTGATGGCTGCTGCCCTGAAGACGCGAGAGCATCCGCTTCGCATCCTCCCTGTCCTTCGGTTTGCCGAGAATCTCACCCCAGCAGGACACCACCGTATCCGCACCGATCACGGTGAAGTCCTCTTTTCCTTCCTCCGTCAATCTGCCGCACACATCCACCGCTTTCTGATAGGAAAGTTCTTCCACGACCTCCTGCGGTTCGGTTTTGGTAACTTTCTCCTCGACTGTGCTCGGCACTACCTTGAAAGACAGACCGACCTGTCTCAGCAATTCCTTTCTTCTCGGCGACGCCGACGCCAGATACAACTTCATACGATCTTCGTTCCTTTCTCTTCTCTGCAGCCCCGCGCCTTACCCTTCATGGTGTGTCTCCGGAATAAAGACGCGTCCGCTGCCGACGTTCTTCTCCGCTCTGGCGAGTTCCTTCGCCTCCAGAGCAAACTGCAGCTGCGCGTTGAACGCCTCCCTGCCGCGCTTCTCTTTTTTCTCATAGCTGCCGTCCGGTTTTAACAGGGAGGCTTTGGCCGTGTCTTTCAGCTGGTACTCCAAAATATGGCGCAGCCGCTCCTGCAGTTCCTGTTTCTCCACAGGAAAGAGGATCTCCACGCGGCGCTCCAGGTTCCTGGGCATCCAGTCCGCGCTGGCGCAGTAGTACTCCGGCTTGCCGTCGTTCTCGAAATAGAAGATCCTCGCGTGCTCCAGATAGTTGCCCACAATGGAACGCACGGTGATATTCTCGCTCACGCCCGGAATGCCGGTCCTGAGACAGCAGATGCCGCGGATGATCAGATCGATCTTTACGCCTGCCGCCGACGCGGCGTAGAGCGCCTCTATGATATCCTTATCGCACAGCGAGTTGATCTTTGCGATGATGCGCGCCGCCCTGCCCTGCTGCGCGTACTCTTTTTCCCGTCCGATCAGGCGTAAGAACCTGTCTTTCAGCCACAGCGGCGCCAGAGACAGCTTGTTCCAGCTGCGCGGCTCGGAGTAACCGGAGAGCATGTTAAACACGGCGGTCGCGTCCTCTCCGATGGCCTCCGAACAGGTGAAAAGGCCGATGTCCGTGTACAGTTTCGCCGTGGAATCGTTATAGTTGCCGGTTCCGAGATGGACATAGCGACGGATGCCGTTCTCCTCTCTTCTGACCACCAGCGTAATCTTGCTGTGGGTTTTGAGGCCCACCAGTCCGTAGATGACATGGCAACCGGCCTTCTCCAGCTTCTTCGCCCAGACGATGTTATTTTCCTCGTCGAAGCGCGCCTTCAGTTCTACCAGCACCGAGACCTGTTTGCCGTTGTCCGCCGCCTGCTCCAGCGCCGCTACGATCGGCGAATTGCCACTGACGCGGTAGAGCGTCTGCTTGATGGCCAGCACGTCCGGATCCTTCGCCGCCTGTCTGACGAAACTTACCACGGGCTCAAAAGTCTGATAGGGATGGTGCATCAGGATATCGCCCTCTCTGATCTTCGCAAACAGATCCGCTCCTTCCGGCAGTTCCGGCACAGGCTGCGGCTTCGGGTAGCCGTGCTCCCGCAGATCGTCGAAGCCCTCCATGCCGTACATTTTCATAAGAAACGTCAGATCTAACGGTCCGCTGATCGTGTAGATGTCCTCCGGTTCGATTTCCAGTTCTTCGCGGAGCAGCCGAAGCAGCTTCTCGTCGATCCCCGTCTCCACCTCCAGGCGGATCACATGCCCCCGCTGCCTCTTCTTCAGCTGCCTCTCAATCTCTAAGAGCAGATCCTCCGCCTCGTCCTCCTCGATGGTGAGATCCGCGTTTCTCATAATACGGAACGGATAACTGCACACAATATCGTAGTTGAGGAACAGTTTCCGAATGTTGCGCTCGATCACTTCCTCCAGCAGGATGATTTTCGTCGTCTGATCGCCCGGTATCGTCACGATGCGGGACAGGACGCTGGGCACCTGCACGGTGGCAAACTCCAGCTCGCCGTCCCCGTTCTTCTTCCGCATCAGCGCGCCCAGATTGAGGGATTTGTTACGAATCAGCGGAAAAGGTCTTGAGGAGTCCACCGCCATCGGCGTCAGAACAGGATACACGTTGTCCGCAAAATAGCGGTCCACATACTCCCCTTCCTCCTTCGTCAGATCCTCGTGATGCCTGACAATACGGATACCATGTTCCGCAAGCTGCGGCATGAGGGACCGGTTATATACGCCGTACTGCTGCTGGACCAGCCTGTGCGTCTCCTCGATCACCGCGCCAAGCTGCTCCTTCACCGTCATGCCGGCGATATCTTTTTTCTTGTATCCCGCATGCGCCATATCCTTCAGGGACGCCACCCGGATCATAAAAAATTCGTCCAGATTGGAGGCGGTGATGCTCAGGAATTTCAGCCGTTCAAAGAGCGGGTTGTTCCTGTCCCTCGCCTCGTCGAGCACTCTTTTGTCGAAGAGCAGCCAGCTCAGCTCTCTGTTGGTGTAGTATTCGTCTCTGGAAAAGTCCGTCTTCAACTTTCCTTCCCCCTTCTCAATCCTTCTGTCTGATGACCGGACGCACACTGTATACTTCCTCAAAAAATTCCGCCCGCTTTGCGAACAGCCCTTTCTCCAGCGTGATGTCCAGCGAGGAATCCACCGTGATGATAAGCTGTTCGTCCCTGAGCGTCGTCCTGACGTCCTTAAACTTCTGCTTGTGACTTCGATCCAGGCCGTTGGCGATCTTTAAGATCGCGCTGAGCTTCGCGATCGTCATATAATCCTTCTGGGTGAGGGCGCGGTCCTGCCCCATGGCCTCATAGTAATCGAAATCCATGTGATTGTACTTGACCACGTTCGCCACGATCTCCCGCTCCACGTGGGACAGGCCGATGATCTCCGTGGACATGATAATATTGTAGGAACACTCGCCCAGATTCACCAGACTGATATATTTGCCGCAATCGTGCAAGAGCGTGGCGATGCGCAGAAGCAGCCGCTCTCTCCTGCCGAGTCCGTGCACTTTCTTCATGCTGTCATAGATCGTCAGCGCGATCTTCTCAAGCGTCTCGCTTCTTCGTCTGCTGCCCATATAGCGCTTGCTGATATTGCGCGCACAGGCGACGATATCCTGCTCGAAATCGTGATCCGGCTTGATCAGTTTCGCAGTCTCCCCGTACTCGTATGCGATACCGTCGCAGAGCGTGACGCCCGGCACCCAGATCAGCTTCGCGTCCATCACTTTCGCAATTCGGTTGATGAGCACGCTGGATATAAACAATAACGGCACATTCTCCTCCGGCATGTCCAGGATGCGCGACACCTCCTGCACGGACTTGACGCGCATACGCTCAAGAAATTTCTCCATGGCGGAGGCCTCCACGCTGTTCTGCTCCAACCCCGCCACATTCCTGCCGATAATGGCCGAGACATAGTCGTCCACCACGATGATATTCTCAATGATCTTATCTTTCAGATACAGCTTTTTAAATACCGCCAGCTGGGAGCTGACGATCTCGTCCAGCATTCCCTCGTTCTGCTCAGGCCGGATATTCAGTCTGCCGAGACGGTCCTGCAGACGCAGCACGCCCAGGCGCAGATTCTGTGTCGTTATCAGCGTGTCTTTGTCAAACAGGGACACCTGGATACTGCCGCCGCCAATGTCCACGATGGCCGTGCCCTTCTCGATCACCTTGTTGAAATCGTCTCCGATAGAGGCGATGGCCTTGTAGTTGAGGAAGCGCTGCTCCGAATTGCTCAGCACCTCTATGCTGATGCCCGTGCGCTGGGCGATTTGATCCAGCACGATGACTCTGTTTTTCGTCTCCCGAAAAGCGCTGGTGCCGTAGGCCTTATACTGATCTACCCTGTAGCTTTTCATGATCTCGCTGTAGTCGCGCAGTACCCTGCACAGTTCGTCCACCCGCTCGTTGCTGATCTTGCCCGTGACGAAGGTATCCGTTCCGAGATCGATGCGGTGTCTGATGTGATCGATCTCCCGGATGCCGCCTTTCGCGGATATTTCAAATATTTTCATGGCCAGCTCATAGGAGCCGACGTCTATCGCCGCAAATGTCTTCATACCCCGTCCTCTCCGTCTCCGCTCAATGCTGCTCTCCGCCCTGTCCCCGCAGATAGTCGATAAACTGCTGCGCGGTTCTGCCCGACAGCCCGCCGTGCGCCAGCTCCCACTTGGACGCCTCCGCGAACAGTTCCTCCTTGTCCATCGCGACGCCGTATCGCGCCGCCAGCCCGCTGACAATCTCCTGGAACTGCTTCTTGTCCGGCCCGCCGAAGTAGATCGTCACGCCGAAGCGGTATACCAGGGACAGCTTCTCCTGCACGGTGTCCCCCGCGTGCATGTCCTGTCGGACCTCCTCCTTGTCGCTGTAGTTCTCCCGTATCAGATGCCGCCTGTTGGAAGTCGCATAGATCAGCACATTGTTCGGTCTCTTCTCCAGGCCGCCCTCGATCAGCGCTTTCAGGTACTTGTACTCCGTCTCGAACTCCTCGAAGCTCAGGTCGTCCATATAGATGATGAACTTATAATTCCTGTTCTTCACCTGAGCGATCACATCGTTTAAGTCCTGAAACTGGTGCTTATAGATCTCGATGATGCGCAGTCCCTTATCATAATACTCGTTGGCGATCGCTTTGATGCTGGTGGATTTGCCCGTACCCGCGTCGCCGAACAGAAGACAGTTGTTCGCCTTCCTGCCCTCGACGAAAGCGTCCGTGTTGTCCGTCAGCTTCTTCTTGGGAATCTCATAGCCGATCAGATCGCTCAGCTGTACATGGGAGATATTGCGGATCGGCTCGATCCTTGCCCCCTCGTCGGTATGTGCCACGCGGAACGCTTTATGTAAACCAAATTTCCCTACGCCGTACTCGCGGTAGAACTCAGCCAGCAGCGCTTTCATCTCCCAGGCGTTCTCTGTCACCGCGAACTTTTCCGCCAGGCGGCAGATGCGGTTCCTGATCCGCGTGCTGTAAATCCTGCTCGCGGACACTCCGCCCTGATAGTCGAGAACCACCCCGAACTCCGGCGCTTTCAGCACGTCCATCATCTCTGTAAAATCATAGTCGAACAGCTCCTTAAAAATCGCGATATCGTGCAGGACGAGCTGGTTGATGCTTCCCTCCGTCTCTCCCCGCAGCTCGCACGGCACGCTGTAGCTGTTCTCATTATTCACGAGCAGATCCGTCAGGTAACAGTGCCACAAATTCCCCGAAAAGCCATACACCGCCGCCATCTCCAACAGCCTGTGCATGCAGTCGAAAAAAAGCGGTCTCGCCGTGACGTCCCCGGAGCGGTAGCGCTCCATCAGACTTACCATGTCATGCAGGATCTGTCCGTTTTCAAACTCTCTGTATACGATCAGTTCTTCTTCTCTCATATCGCTCCCTGCCTGTCTCCGTCTTACCGAAGATTCTAATAGTTCCCGAGGATCTTCATATTGCGGGCCTCCTCGCGCAGTCCTCTCAGCGCGTTCTTCACCGCGCCGTCCGCCAGATTTCCCTCAAAGTCGATGAAAAAGCGGTACTCCCAGTTGCGCTCCTCAATCGGCCTGCTCTCGATCTTCGTCATGTTGAGATTGTTGTAGATAAAATGCGAGAGCATATGGTAGAGCGAACCGCTCTCGTGGGGCACTTCCAGGCAGATGCTCACCTTTTTCGCATCCTTTCTGAAAATCTTCTGGTTCGTGACGATGATAAATCTGGTAGAATTCGTCTCCGACTGGTTCACGCCCCGCTCCAGAATCTCCAGGCCATAAATCTTCGCAGCCTGCTCGCTGGCGATCGCCGCCTGTGTCGGATCGCCGTCCTCGCGCACCCTGCGCGCCGCGAACGCGTTGTTCTGCATACTGATCTGCCGCCAGCCGGCATGCGCGTTCAGATAGCGGGCGCTCTGCATGAGCGACTGCGGATGGGAGAGAACCGTTCTGATCTGCTCAAAATCTGTCCCCGGCAGCCCGATCAGACAGTGCTCGATCCGGATGATCTGCTCCGCCACAATATAGTTTTCGTACTCGACCAGCAGATCGTAGATTTCGCTGACGATACCCGCCGTGGAGTTTTCGATCGGCAGCACCGCATAGTCCGCGCTGCCCTCCTCAATGGCGCACATGGCGTCCCGAAAGGTATCCACATGAAAACAGTTTACGTTCTCCCCGAAATACCTGAGCATCGCCATGTGGGAGTAAGCTCCCTCCGCGCCCTGAAAGACCACCCGCGCGCGCGCCGTATCCAGCTCGTCCACCCCGATAAAAGGCAGCTTTGCCTGCGCGCCCTGTTCGGTCAGCTTATTGTACTGCAGTTTCCGGCTCATGGACATGATCTGCTCGAACAGTTCCTGTACGCCGTGGGCGTTGAAGTCGTTGTGCGTCAAGGCGCGCACGGCGCGCAGCTTCTCCTCCTCCCGGGTCTTATCCAGCACTTTTCTGCCCGTCTGTATCTTATAGTCGGCCACCTCAGAACAGATCGCCATGCGCTCCTCATAGAGCCCGACGATCTGCTCATCGATCCGGTCCAGCTTATCGCGCAATTCTGAGAGATCCATACAGTCTATTTCTCCTTGTATCATAATGCCGCTTCGCGTCGCTTGTTTTTCTTATGCCTTCCATGACTCGCAAGCTCGCGCTGTCGCGCTCCCCGCTCTGCTTCGCAGACCGCTTGCTCGTTAAGAGGTGCATGAAAAACAAATGCCGCTTCGCGTCGCTTGTTTTTCTTATGCACCTCTTATATACTATCGCAAATCCCACTTGATAGCAAGCGAGTTTGCGCCTATAATAAACTTATCGGAGAAGACTTTTCCGCGCACGACATACAATGGAGGCGAACATGAGCAGCAAGCTGAGAAACACCCTGATACTTTCCGTTATCGGCATTGTCCTCATACTGGCGATCACCGCGGTCGCCCTGAAGGGGAAGATCCCGCTGAACGACGCGGGCACGACCGGCAACACGGCGGGCAATCTGAACAACAACGGCTATTTCTGCGAGTACGACGGCAGAGTCTACTTCGCCAACGCCTACGACAACTATTCCGTCTACTCTATGAATCCCGACGAGACGGATATCCGCAAACTGCACAGCGGCGCTTCTTCCTTTCTCAATGCGGGCGGCGAGTACCTCTACTATGTCACCGCAGGCAACAAGGACACCGGGGGCGACAATTCTTTCCGCGGCGCCTACGGCATCTACCGCAGCAAATTAAACGGCAAGGGCGCTACGGGCATGGACCGCTGCCATGTGGCCGCCATGCAGCTGTGCGGCAGTTACCTCTACTATGACAAGATCGACACCAAGACCTCCATCTCCCTGGAAAAGATCAGAATCGATAAAGAAGACAAACAGACGGTCAATCCGGCGGCTCTCATCAATCCGCACTGCTATGTGAACGGCGTCATCTACTACTGCGGAACGAGCGAAGATCACTATCTGTACGCGCTCAACACCGCTTCGGACACTGCCAGCGTCGTGTGGGAAGGGAATCTGTGGAACCCCGTCTATGCGGACGGCTATATCTACTATATGGATGTGGGAAACAATTACAGACTTTGCCGTTACTCGCTCTACGACGACGCTGCCCAGGTGCTGACCGAGGAGCGCGTGGATCTGTTTAACGTGTACGGCAGCTACATCTATTATCAGACCAACTCCGAGTCTTCCCCGGCGCTGAAAAGAATGTATGTCGACGGCACTTCGCAGGAAACTGTCATGCAGGGGACATACCAGAACATCAACATTACCTCTCAGTACGTATACTTCAACGCCTACGGCGCGCCGACGCCCGTCTACAGGACGAGCACCACGGGCCCCGTCAGCGTGACGACTTTCGACGCGGGCATGCAGGCTGTCCTCACGGAGACAGATTAGACGCCGCCAGTTCCCCGCACATCTGCAGGATACTTTTGCCTGTCAGCGTATGCCGCTCGTACGGTGCAATCTGTGCGAGCGGTTTTAATACGAAATCCCGGTTCGCCATGTCCGCATGAGGGATCGTCAGTTCCTCCGTACACATCACACAGTCCTCGTACAGCAGGATATCCAGATCCAGCGTCCGCGGTCCCCAGTGGACTTTCCGCTCTCTCTTATGCTCTCTCTCAATTCCGTGCAGCTTTTCCAACAGCTCCACAGGCGTATACAGCGTATCCAGCACGACCGCCCCATTCAGAAAATCCTCCTGCTCCACGCCGCCGTAGGGAGCCGTCTCAATCCAATCGGAAACGCGGAGCACGCGGCATTTTTCGTCAGCCCGCAGCGCCTCGACGGCGCCGTCCAAATGCGCCCTGCGGTCGCCCATATTGGAGCCGCAGGACAGGCAGGCTCTGCGCCATCCCCGGACGATCCTGACAGACACCGACCGGAAAGAGAGCGGAATCGGCGCCTCGGGCTTGCGCACCTCCAGAGAAACGCGCCTGATAAGCGGAAAGCGCAGAAGCAGAGCCTCCGCCGTCCGTTCCGCAGCGGTCTCGAGGAGTTTATAGGTATGTTCACGCAGGAAACTGTCTATCCATACGCAGACCTCCCCGTAATTCGTGGTGAGATCAAGATCATCCATGATACCTGCCCTGCGCGTATCCGTGTCCAGAACGGCATTGACATAAAAATTCTGTCCCTTTTCGTTTTCCTCACGATAGACCCCGTGATGGGCAAATACCCTGAGATCCTCTATGACGATCTGGTCCATGTTCTGCTCCTTCCATATCTATAACGATCGTTATTTGCAGACGTCCCTAAGCGCCTCCGCCATACGGACCGCGCGCACGTTCGCCCTGATGTCGTGAACCCTCACGAACATCGCTCCTTTCAATACTGCATATACGCTGACCGCCAGGGTTCCCTCCACGCGCTCCGCGACCGGGAGATCGAGCGTCAGGCCAATCACCGACTTTCGGCTGGCTCCCAGAAGAACCGGATGCCCCAGCGCGCGCAGCATATCCAGCCTGCCGATCGCCTCCAGACTATTCTCATAGCTCTTGCCGAAACCGACGCCCGGATCAAGGAGAATCTTCCCGCTGTCGATACCGGCGCGCACGGCAATCTCCAACGAACCGCTGAGATCCCGCAGCATTTCCTCCATGAAGTTCCCGTAGACCGCCTCATGGCGGTTGTGCATCAGGCAGCACGGCACGCCCGCCTTTGCAATCACGCCTGCTATTTTATCGTCCGCTTTCAGTCCCCAGATATCGTTGATCATATCCGCGCCGGCGTCGATCCCTGCCTGCGCGACCTCCGCCTTGTAGGTATCCACAGAAATCGGTATGTCAAATGTAGACTTAATCTTTTCGATAACTGTGGATATCCTGTCAATCTCCTCCGCCGCAGGCACGGGTTCATACCCCGGTCTGGTAGATTCCCCGCCGATATCCAGCAGATCCGCGCCCTCGCCAATCATCTGCTCCACGCGATACAGCGCGCGGTCCGCCGTATTGTAACATCCGCCGTCAGAGAAGGAATCCGGCGTCATGTTCAGGATCCCCATCACATAGGTGCGCCCTTCTGTTTGAAACTCTCTCCTGCCTATCCGCACTGTCCCTCTCCCATTCCTCACAATTTCGTTACACGCGTTTTTATTTTCTCACCATCTCGAAGAAATACTGCTGCAGCTGCGGGTTATCCCGGAAACAGCCGCGCGCCGCCATCGTCACCGTCCGGCTGCCCGGCTTGGAGACGCCGCGCATCGTCATGCACATATGCTCAGCCTCCACCATCACCATCACCCCCTGCGGCTTTAAGTGCTCCATGACGGCCTCGGCGATCTGCGTGGTCATCTGCTCCTGGATCTGCGGACGTCTGGCATACACTTCCACGGTGCGGGCCAGCTTGCTCAGACCCACCACCCTGCCGTCCGGCAGATAAGCGATATGCGCCTTGCCGTAGAAAGGCATCAAATGATGCTCACAGGTAGAGTAGAACGTGATATCCTTCTCCACTACAATCTCATTGCTGTCCACGGCAAAAGTCCTGGACAGATGCAGGGCCGCATCTTCCTCCATGCCCCGATAGAGCTCCGCATACATGCGCGCCACCCGGTTCGGCGTATCCGCCAGCCCCTCTCTGTCCACATCCTCGCCGATGCCCTCCAGTAACAGGCGTACAGCCTGCTCAATTTTCTTCTGATCTACCATGCAAGTCTCTCCTGATCGTATCTCTGTGTTCTACTATATACATCAGCCCGCCCAGATAGGAGAGCGAACCGAATGCGATAATCACGCACTCTCTGTCCTGTCCGGCCAGCAGATAGGCAAGTTCCACCGCCTCCTGCACGCTGTCCGCCGCGGTCACGCTGCCGTGGTACTGCTTTGCCGCCTGCGCCAGCTCATAGGCATGCAGCGCGCGCTCCGGGACCGGCGGCGTCACCGTGATGATATGTTCCGCCAGATCACAGGTGTTACGGATCACTTTGTCATACTCCTTGTCCCACAGCATCCCCATGATATAGATAATCCGCCTGTCCGGAAAATAAAAACGGATGCTCTGCGCCAGCTTCAGCGAGGCGTCCTCATTGTGAGCCCCGTCCGCGATAAAGAGCGGCTTCTTCCCGATCACGTCGAATCTTCCGGGCCACCTGGCCTGCGCCATGCCCCGCCGCAGCTGCTCCTCCGTCACGGGATATCCCAGCCTGCCGAGAGCGCCGATAATCTCCAGCGCCACAACCGCATTCTCCGTCTGGAACTGCCCCAGCATCGCGATCTCGACGTCCTTGTATTTATCGTAGGAAAACCGCTGTTTTTCCGTACCGTATCTGACATTTCTGGCTCTGGATGCATCCGCCGTAAAGAACTTCGCCCGCTGCGCCGCCGCAGCCTGCCTCAGCGCCTTCATGGCTTCTGGCTGCTGTCTGGCAGATATAACATAACACTTGTTTTTTATAATGCCCGCTTTCACCGACGCAATCTCTCCCAGCGTGTCTCCCAGAAGATCCATGTGATCCCTGCTGATCGACGTAAACGCCGCCACCAGCGTATTTTTTACCACGTTCGTGGCGTCCTGCGCGCCGCCCAGCCCGGTCTCCAGCACCACGATATCACAGTGTTTGTCCCGGAATAACAGAAACGCCACAGCCGTCTCCACCTCGAACGCCGTGGGATGTGCCAGGCCTTCCGCCGCCATGGCCTCCGCCGCCTCCCGCACCTGTTCCAGGATCCTGCACAGCGCCAGCTGGGAAATCATCCTGCCGTCCACCTGGAAACGCTCTCGGTAATCCTTCACCGCCGGCGAGATATATCTGCCGACGCGATAGCCCGCCTCCTGCAGCACGGTGGACACATAGGCGAGCACCGAACCCTTGCCGTTGGTTCCGGCAATGTGGACAAATTTCAGATCATCCTGCGGATCGCCCAGGCGCGCGCACAGCTCTCTCATCGTGCCGAGTCCCATCACAGTGCCGTACTGCCTCAGCTCCTCCACGTATTCCATTGCCTCTCTGTAGTTCACTGTGCGCACCTCCCCTCTCGGTCAGTCTTTCCGGTCCACATTTATCACGTGTGTTATTTATGATATCGATTCCCGCATGAATAAAAATCCCGCAATATGGTTATGCTGTTTCCATGAAAAGATGGATCCACAACTATATCCACTGCGGCCTGCTGGGCTGGTTTCTGGAAATGATCTTCACCGCCTTCGGCGCTTTCCGCAGACGTGATCTGCGCCTCCCCTGCGCCACCTCGGTCTGGATGTTCCCCATCTACGGCCTGGCCGCCCTGCTCGCGCCTCTCGGCCGCAGACTCCGGAACCGCAGTCTCCTGTCTCGCGGCCTCGTCTACACCGGCCTGATTTTCACCGGAGAATATCTCACCGGCACGTGGCTCAACAGGCGTGGGCTATGCCCCTGGGACTACAGCCGTTCCAGATGGAATCTCTCCGGGATCATCCGCCTGGACTACGCGCCCTGCTGGTTTGTCACCGGCCTGCTGTTTGAGCGCCTCCTCCTGGAAAACGAGCCCGAAACTCCGAAAATCTCTAGTCGTCGAGATCATCGAGATCCGCGGCGTCGATATTCAGCGTGTTGAGCGTGCGGCGGCGTCTGCGCGCCTCCTCGGACGCCCGCAGAATATAATCCTTGATCTCCTTCGCGTTCCTGATATGCTGCAGATGCAGCTGCGGATGCGTGTTGTCTCCCGTATAGCACGCCACCGTGCCCAGCCCGAACAGACGCTCGCCAAAGCTCGTCAACAGTTCCACATCCTGCACTTTATACATATAACAGTCGTTCTCTTTTGTGCTGAGAAAGCCGTCGTTGATCGTGATCACCTCATCCGTCACCGTATACCTGGTAAATGTGAAGGGCAGGCCGAAGAACAGCCATCTCTTCCGCTCGGTGTACTTCTTTTCGCTCTCCGCGGTCGTTTTCTTTTCCTCTTCCATACCGTACCTCCCTGTGATGCGCGCCCGCCCGGACAGCGCGGCTGCGCTTTCAAATCCATTTATCACTATATCACACCCGCAACGTTATCTCAACAGCAAACTCCGACGACGCTAGGGTAAAGTTTTTGTAGGAAAAAGAACAGATAAAAATAGGAAAGCACCTTTTTCTGTGTTAGGATTTGATTG
>CANQTL010000030.1 GCA_947626775.1 uncultured Lachnospiraceae bacterium
GCTAAACTCATATACATCATACAGGGAGATTTTATTTTGTCAAAGTTCAAATTTCATTCTCTATAGGAATGCTTTTTTTGCGTATAAGCTTATTATACCATAAAACGCACAAAAGCGCACGTATTATTTTTAAAAATTTGACAAAAAAATAAGCCGTAATTGGCTTGGATAAAGGATTTTTATGATATGATCTTTAAAAGAAGTGTCAAACGCCCGAAAAGTATGGAAAAAATATTGTCCTTTTGCAAAATGATATGATACCTGTTAGAATTATGTGATATGATATACTTATTATAATATCGAGGTGAACGCCATGTCCGTAATCGACGAGATCAGAGAAGAACAGCGGAAAGCGCTGAGCACCATGACTTTCCGTCAAAAACTTTCCTATTTCTGGGACTATTACAAAGTACACACCATCGTCACCCTGGTTGTGCTGGCCTTCGCGGCGCTCTTTATCTACCAGTTCGCGACGAACAAAGACTACGCTTTCTACGCCGCCTTCGTCAACGCGAATGTGACTTATGAGAACACCGATCTGTCCACGGCCTGGGCGGAGGAATTCCAAGAGTTCGCCGGAATCGATCCCGACGAGTACCAGGTGTACTTCGACACCTCTGTCGCGCTCTCCGAGAACATGGGTTCCCAGTACGCCATCTCCAATCAGGAGAAGATGCTCGCCATGATGCAGGCCAATATGGTGCACGCGATTGTCGCCGAGACGGAGACCTTCGAGAAATACGCGCAGAACGAGTATTTCTATGACCTGGAATCGCTCTTCTCAGAAGAGGAGCTGGCGAAATACGGAGCGTATTTCTACTACACGGACGCCGCCACCTTTGCCGGCGACGACGACACCTTCTACAGCGAGGAGGAGCGTGTCAACCCAAAGGACTTCGTCATCAATCACCGGGATCCCTCCACGATGGACAAACCCGTGGCAGTGGGCATCATTCTCACCGAGGGCAATCGACTCGCGGACGCGGGCTACTATGACTATCTGTCCGATCCGCAGTTTGACTATCAGGGTTATCCCGCCGACATCGTCCTCGGCATCCCCGTCACAAACAAAGAACCGGCGCTAGTCGTCCGGTTCCTTGAATTTCTCAGATTCTGCGAATGATCTGCATCCGTCACAGCAGTTCTTTTAACATCCGGTTCACCGCCGCGGGATCGGCTTTGCCTTTCATGGCCTTCATGGTCTGCCCCACCAGGAAACCGATCGCCTTCTCCTTGCCGCCGCGGTAATCCGCGACAGACTGCGGGTTCGCGGCGATCACTTCCTCGACGGTCTTTCGCAGCGCGCCCTCGTCGTTTACGTTCTTTAAGCCCTTTTCTTCCACGTATTTCTCCGGATCCGCGTTCTCCTCGAACATCGCCTCGAAAACCTCTTTGGCCACGGAGCTGTTGATCGTTCCCGCATCGGTCAGTGTGATCAGCTTTGCCAGGTTCTCCGGCGAAAAGCGCAGATCCTCCGCCTCGACCTCCCTCTCCTTCATCAGGCGCAGCGTCTCTCCCATGAGCCAGTTGGAGACTTTCTTAGGCTGGCCGCAGATCGCCGCAGCCGCCTCGAAAAGGTCCGCCATATATTTGGAGGCGGTGATGATCTCGATGTCGTAGTCGGGAATACCGAACTCCTCCCTGTAGCGCTTCCTCTTCTCGGTTCTGAACTCCGGCTGTTTCGCCCGGATTTCCTCCAGCATCTCGTCGCTGACAGCGATGGGAACCAGGTCTGGGTCAGGGAAATAGCGGTAGTCCTGCGCGTCCTCTTTGCTGCGCATGGCGTAGGACTCTCCCTTAGCGTCATCCCAACGTCTCGTCTCCTGTATGACCTTCTCCCCGGATTCGAGCAGATCGATCTGCCGCTCCGTCTCGCCCTCGATGGCTCTGGAGATCGCCTTGAAGGAGTTCAGATTCTTCATCTCGGTTCTGGTGCCGAACTCACGCGTGCCGATCTCGCGCACGGAGAGATTGACGTCCGCCCGCATGGAACCCTCCTGCAGTTTACAATCGGAAGCGCCGAGATACTGAATGATCAGGCGCAGCTTCTCCAGATAGGCGATCACTTCTTCGGCGCTCCGCATATCCGGCTCGGACACGATCTCGATGAGCGGCACGCCGGAACGGTTATAATCTACCAAAGAGCAGTCTCCCCACTCGTCATGGATCAGCTTGCCCGCATCCTCCTCCATATGAATCTCGTGGATACCGACTTTCTTCACGCCGCCGTCCGCCGTCTGAATCTCCACGCCGCCGTTTCGGCAGATGGGAAGATAGAGCTGAGAAATCTGGTAATTCTGCGGATTGTCGGGATAGAAGTAGTTTTTCCTGTCGAATTTTGCATAGCGGGCGATCTCGCAGTCCGTCGCCAGTCCGACCGCGATGGCGTACTCCAGAACCTGTCTGTTCAGGACAGGCAGCGATCCCGGCATACCGGTGCACACCGGACAGATCTGGGTGTTCGGCTCTGCGCCGAAAGCCGTGGAACAGCCGCAGAAAATCTTGGTTTTGGTGGCCAGTTCCACATGTACTTCCAGCCCGATGACCGTTTCGTATTCTCTCGCCATTTAACCCACCTCCTTTACCGCTGCCGGGAACGCGCCCCGTATTTTCTCATAAGTATATGCCGTCCGGATCAGCTTTTTCTCCTGGAAGCAGTCCCCGATCAGCTGCAGGCCGATGGGAAGACCGTTTTCATCCCTGCCGCAGGGCAGGCTGATCGCCGGCAGTCCCGCCAGATTCACGGCGATGGTATAGATGTCGCCGAGATACATTTTGATCGGATCCGCAAGGCTTTCCCCCAGCCTGGGGGCTGTGGTGGGCGCCACCGGTCCGAGAATCACGTCATACTTCCCGAACGCGTCGTCGAAAGCCTTCTTGATCAGCGCCTTGACGCGCAGCGCTTTCAGATAATAGGCGTCGTAGTAGCCGGAACTCAGCACGAAGGACCCCAGCATGATGCGGCGCTTGACCTCCTCGCCGAAACCCTCCGAACGGGATTTTTTGTACATATTGTGCAGTCCGGCATACTCCTTCGCACGGTAGCCGTACTTGATGCCGTCGAAGCGCTCCAGATTGGAGCTGGCCTCCGCCGCCGCGATCGTGTAGTAGGCGGGGATCGCATACTCCACCAGACTCAGGTCAAAATGTTCCACAACGGCGCCTTTTTCCTCCAGAGCCTTCGCCGCCGCCAGCACCGCTTCCTTCACCCCGCCGTCCAGACCGTCCCCAAAGTAGTCGTTGGGAACGCCGATCCGCATGCCTTTCACATCGTCGAGCAGCGCGGACGTAAAGTCCGTGTCCTCCCGCGCTATGGAGGTGGAATCTTTCTCGTCGTGGGAAGCGATAGCCGTAAGCACCGCCGCGCAGTCCGCCACATCCCGGGTAAGCGGCCCGATCTGATCCAGAGAAGAACCGTAGGCGATCAGCCCGTAGCGCGACACCGTGCCGTAAGTCGGCTTCATTCCCACCGTGCCGCAGTAAGCTGCCGGCTGTCTGATGGAACCGCCCGTGTCCGATCCCAGTGCGCAGAAGCACTCTCCCGCCGCTACCGCCGCCGCGGAACCGCCGGAAGAACCGCCCGGAACACGTTCCGTATCCCATGGATTCCTGGTCACTCCGTAGGCGGACGTCTCCGTCGTCGAGCCCATGGCGAATTCATCCATATTCGTCTTCCCCAGAATCACCGCGCCCGCCTTCTTCAGATTCAATACCGCCTCCGCCGTGTAGGGCGGCACGAAATTGTACAGTATTCTGGAAGAACATGTGGTGAGGAGCCCTTCCGTACACATATTGTCCTTGATGGCCACAGGCACGCCGGCCAGCGCCCCCGTAAGCTCCCCCGCCTCGATCTTCGCCTGCACGTCTCTCGCCTGCGCCAGCGCGCCTTCGGCGTCCACCGTCACATAGCAGTTATATCGTTTGTCCCTCGCCTCTATGTTCGCAAGCATGGCCTCCGCAGCCTCCACGGCGGTAGTCTGTCCCGCCCGGATCGCCTCCGCCAGCTGCAGCGCTGTCATATCCGTGATCTTCATAGATCTGCCCTCTCTCACCTTTTATTCAAAAGTCTTCGGCACCACAAACATGCCGTCCTTCTGCTCCGGCGCATTGGCCAGAAGCGCCTCCCGCTCGTCGCCGTTCGTCACCACATCCCCGCGGAACACGTTCTGCACCGGGAAGACATGCGACATGGGCTCTACGTCCGCCGTGTCCAGCTCGCCCAGCTTATCGATATAGTCAAGCATCCTGCCCATATCCGACTTGGCCTGTTCCCGCTCCTCGCCGGACAGTTCCAGCTTCGCGAGAATTCCTACATAATCTATTGTCTCGTCGCTGATGATATTTGCCATCTCTTCCTCCTCAACTCCTGATCTTGATATGCACTTCCCTGAGCTGCTGTTCCGTCACGTCGTTCGGCGCGCCGCACATCAGATCCTGAGCCGTGCCGCTCATGGGAAAGGCGATGACCTCCCTGATATTCTCCTCATTGCGCAGCAGCATGATCATACGGTCCACGCCCGGCGCCATGCCCGCGTGCGGCGGCGCGCCAAACTGGAAAGCATTGTAGAGCGCTCCGAACTTATTGCGCAGAGTCTCCTCGTCGTAGCCGGCAATCTCAAACGCCCGGACCATGATCTCCATGTCGTGGTTACGGACGGCGCCGGAGGACAGCTCCACGCCGTTGCAGACGATGTCGTACTGGTAGGCCAGCACTTCCAGCGGATCTTTCGTGTTGAGCGCCTCCAGGCCTCCCTGGGGCATGGAAAAGGGATTGTGTGTGAACCCGATCTGTTTCGTGTCAGGATCCAGCTCAAACATCGGAAAATCATTGACATAGCAGAAACGGTACGCGTTTTTCTCGATCAGATCCAGCTTCTGCCCCAGCTCATTGCGGATCTGGCCCGCATAGTAGGCCGCCCGCTCTTCCCTGTCCGCGATGAAGAAGATCGTATCGCCCGCGGCAAGCTGCGCCAGCTGCGCCAGCTCTCCCTTCTTCTCTGCGGGGATGAACTTGTCGATAGGCCCCTTGTAACTCAGATCCTCCGCCACTTCCAGATAGCCGAGACCGCCCATGCCCATGTCCGTCGCAAATTTCAACAGCTTCTCGTGGAAGCCCTTGGACATCTCTGCGCGCACCTTAATCGCGCGGACCGTCCGGCCATGGAACGGCTTGAAGGTACATGCCTGGAAAAATTCCGTCAGATCGATGATCCTGAGCGGGTTGCGCAGATCCGGTTTGTCCGTGCCGAATTCCAGCATAGCCTGCCTGTAGCTGATAATCGGATAGGGCGCCTTCGTCACCGCATAACCCTCCGGCGCAAATTTCTCGAAAGTCGCCGAGAGCACTTTCTCGCCCACGCGGAACACATCCTCCTGGGTGGCGAAGCTCATCTCGAAGTCCAGCTGGTAGAACTCGCCCGGCGAGCGGTCCGCCCTGGCGTCCTCGTCGCGGAAGCAGGGCGCGATCTGAAAATATTTGTCGAAGCCCGACACCATCAGCAGCTGCTTATACTGCTGCGGCGCCTGGGGCAGCGCATAGAATTTCCCCTTATATTTGCGGGACGGCACGATATAATCCCTGGCTCCTTCCGGCGAGGAGGCGCACAGGATCGGGGTCTGGATCTCCAGGAATCCCAGCTCCGTCATCTTCTCCCGCAGATAGGCGATCACCCGGGAGCGGAAGATGATATTGTCCTTCACTTTCTGGTTGCGCAGATCGAGGTAGCGGTATTTTAAGCGCACCTCCTCCCGCGTCTCCCTGGAAGTCATGATCTCAAAGGGAAGCGGTTTATATACTTTGCCGAGCACATCGACCCTGTGCGCTTCCAGCTCGATCGTTCCCGTGGGAATACGGGGATTGTACGTCTCCTCGTCCCTGTGCTCGATCAGCCCTTCAACCGATACGCTCATCTCCCTCGCCAGTCCGTTTAACAGCGAGGTGTCGCGCATAACAATCTGCAGCACGCCGTACATATCCCGCAGATCCACGAAAGACACGCCGCCGTGGTCCCTGATATTCTCAATCCAGCCCGCCACGCGGATTTCCTTTCCGATGTCGTCCTCGCTGATGTGCTGCAGGGTGACGTCCCTGTAGATATTTTTCTCTGTCATGGTTTTTCCCTCCTGAAAAGACTAAAGTCCCGGAATGCATCTAAAGCATTCCGGGACGGATATCTCTGATGATCCGCGGTACCACCCGCATTGGTAAGCCGCCGTCTCCGACAAGACGTCTCACCGCCTTACCCTCTCTCTACGCTTAACGCGCGCCACGTATCACCCTAACGCATCGTCACAGAACCGATGCGGTTCGGATGATCTGCTCCGGAGTGTTCCCGATCCAGACTTCCCGCGAACGGCGCTCTCAGTCGGTGGCGCCGTATTCCTGTCGTTTTCCGTAAGGCGAGTCTCCTTCACTGCATTTATACATATATACAATATATTATGTATATAGCATAAAAAAAATCAAAAAGCAACCCCTGTTTTTAAAAAAATACAAGGGCTGCTTTTCTTATCTTCTCCTGTTTTCGGCTCTCTAAAACGCCGGCGCCTCCTTATACGGGACCGATGTACTCCGCACTGCCGAACCCGAGAATCGGCAGGAACACGTAGGGCAGGAAAATCAGACCCACCGCGAACGCGCCGCTCAGGCCGAAAGCCTGCGACAGCTTCACATACATAATGATACTCATTACCCAGCCGACGCAGGGAACCACAGTCAGCAGGAACAGCCAGCCGTTGCCGAAAGACATGTCGTACAGGCAGTACAGGTTGTAGAACGGCACGATAGCCGCCCAGCCGGGCTTGCCCGCCTTCACAAAGATCTTCCACCGTGCCACGATCACCAGGATCGCCAGCGCGAGAAGCACGATGTACCACACAATCAGGAACCCCGCCGTCGCCGCGGTCAGCACATCCGCGTCGTTTGTCATTACAGTTGTCATATTCTTTCCTCCTCACAAGAAAATTGCTGCTCTGCCGCGCGACGCCGCCATCGCGCGACAGTATTTTTACGATAACAAAATACGACACACTTTGCAATAGATAATTTATCCCATTTATCATATTCAAATGATAAATTTTATTACAAGATTGCAAAAACATATTGTGATATGCTATAATGGAAAAACTATTTGAGTACGCATCAGACTCTGTCATAAAAGAAAGGAGCTGGAATCGTGAAAAAAATCATGATCGTTTTCGGAACCAGGCCGGAGGCCATCAAGATGTGCCCTCTGGTCAGGGAACTGAGTCGGTATGAAGAATTCAGAGTGATCTGCTGTGTCACGGGACAGCACCGCCAAATGCTGGATCAGGTGCTGGAGGCTTTCCGCGTCCGGGTGGACTACGACCTGAACATTATGCAGGCCAGACAAACTCTTTTCGACGTGACGTGCCGCGTCCTGACCGGCATGGAAGAAGTGCTGGAAAAAGAGCGCCCGGATCTGGTGCTGGTTCACGGGGACACCACCACGACCTTTGCCGCGGCGCTGGCCGCCTTTTATCTGCAAATCCCCGTGGGGCATGTAGAGGCTGGCCTCAGGACATACAATCTGTCCGCGCCGTTCCCCGAGGAATTTAACAGACAGGGCGTGGGAATCGTCGCCAGATACCATTTCGCGCCGACGCAGACCGCGCGGGACAATCTGCTGCGGGAGGGCAAGAATGCGGAGGGCGTCTTTGTGACGGGCAATACCGTTATAGACGCCCTGAAGACCACCGTCCGGGAAGAATACGCCCATCCGGTTCTCGACTGGGCGGCGGACAGCAGGCTGATTCTGCTGACGGCTCACAGACGGGAAAATCTGGGCGCTCCCCTCTTCCGCATCTTTGAGGGCATCCGCAGGACGCTGGACGAAGTGCCGGACATCAAGATCGTCTATCCGATCCACATGAACCCCGTAGTGCGCGACACCGCCAGTCAGGTCTTTGCGGGCTGCGACCGGCTCAGGCTGATCAAACCTCTGGACGTACTGGATTTTCACAATTTTATGAGCCGGGCGTACATGATCCTCACCGACAGCGGCGGTATACAGGAGGAGGCGCCCGCTCTCGGCAAGCCCGTTCTGGTACTGAGAGACACCACGGAACGCCCCGAGGGCGTCGCCGCCGGAACCCTGAAGCTGGTCGGCACCGACAGCGATACGATACACCGGGAATTTTTGAAACTGCTCACCGACCCTGAAGCATATCACAGCATGAGCGTCGCTGTAAACCCTTACGGCGACGGGACCGCATGCAGACAGATCGCCGAGATTCTCCTGCGTGAACTGCGCGCGCAGCGATAGAACCGTTTAGGCTGCCCTCCATATTTCTTATCTATGCGCCGGCTCCTGCCCTTACAGCTTCTTCAGCCGGTCTACCGCTTCCACCGTATTCTCGTAGCTGCCAAAAGCCGTAAGGCGGAAGTAAGTCTCTCCGCTGGGACCGAAGCCTGAGCCCGGCGTGCCGACCACGTTGGCCTTCTCCAGCAGATAATCAAAGAACTCCCAGCTCGTCATGCCGTCCGGCGCTTTCAGCCAGATGTAGGGCGCGTTCACGCCGCCCGACACGGTATAGCCCGCCGATTTCAAACCGTCCAGGATATACGCCGCGTTCTTCATGTAATATGCGACCAGTTCCTTCGTCTCTCTCCTGCCCGCCTCGCTGTACACTGCCTCTCCGGCTCTCTGTACGATGTAGGGCGCGCCGTTGTACTTCGTGCCGTGGCGTCTCGCCCAGAGATCATGCAGCGCCACACCGCCGGCTTTCAGTTCTTTCGGGATCACGGTAAAACCGAGCCGCACGCCCGTGAAGCCCGCGTTCTTGGAGAAGGATCGCAGCTCGATCGCACAGGTTCTCGCTCCCTCGCACTCGTAGATCGTATGGGGCACGTCCGCCTCGGAGATATAGGCCTCGTATGCCGCGTCATAGATGATCACGGAACCGTTTTTGTTCGCGTAGTCCACCCACTCCTGCAGCTGCGCCTTCGTAATCGTCGATCCCGTCGGATTGTTCGGGAAGCACAGATAGATCAGATCCGGCACGGTTCCCGGCAGCTGCGGCGCAAAGTTGTTCTCCGCCGTACAGGGCATGTAGATGACGTCGCTCCAGACGCCCGTATCCGCATTGTAGGTGCCCGTCCTGCCCGCCATCACGTTCGTATCCACGTAGACAGGATAGACCGGATCACAGACCGCAATCTTATTGTCCACGCTGAAGATCTCCTGGATGTTGCCGGAATCACACTTCGCACCGTCCGACACAAAGATCTCGTCCGCCTCAATCTGACAGCCCCTCGCCTTGTAGTCGTTGTCCGCGATCGCCGTCCGCAGGAACTCATAGCCCAGATCAGGCGCGTAACCGCGGAAGGTCGCCGCGTCCGCCATCTCGTCCACCGCATTGTGCAGCGCGCCTATCACCGCCGGGGACAACGGCTGCGTCACGTCGCCGATGCCCAGCCGGATGATCTTTTTGTCCGGATGCGCCGCCGTATAAGCGTTGACCTTTTTCGCGATCGTGCTGAACAGATAGCTGCCGGGCAGTTTCAGATAATTGTCATTTACTTTTACCATATTTGTGATTTTCCTTTCCTGGCGCGGGACGGCTAGACAGGGAACTCCCCCGTAAACACGCTGGCCGCCGGTCCCGCCATGTAGACCGAACCGTCCGCGCCGTCCCATGTGATCTCGATCTCGCCACCTAATAGTTTAACAGTAACCGTATGATCCGTCAAACCGTTTAAAATACAGGCGACCACCGTCGCGCAGCAGCCCGTGCCGCAGGCCAGCGTCTCCCCGGTGCCGCGCTCCCACACCCGCATCTGCACCGTATGTCTGTCCAGGATCTTCACGAATTCCGTGTTGATTTTCTTAGGGAATCGCTCGTGTGTCTCAAAATGCGGACCGATCTTCTCAAGATCCAGATGCTCCACATCATCCACAAACACGACCGCGTGCGGATTTCCCATCGACACGCATGTCATTTTATATTCCGTGCCCTGCACCGTAACCGGCTCGCCGACAACGCGCCGCCCTTCCCTGCCCGGCAGCGGCGTAACCGGTATCTCCTCCGCAGCCAGAACGGGCGCGCCCATATCGACCCTGACTGTCTCCACCCTGCCGTCTTTCAGGAAAAGCTGTAAGTATTTGATTTTTCCGCAGCTTATGACACTTATGTCGGTTTGGTTTGTCAGACCGAAGTCATAGACATACTTCGCCACGCAGCGGATCCCGTTGCCGCACATCTCAGCCCTGCTGCCGTCCGCGTTGTACATCTCCATCTCGAAATCCGCCTCGTCGGAGGGATTGATAAAAATCGCTCCGTCTCCGCCGATTCCAAAATGCCTGTCGCTGATCTTTCTGACCAGTTCCGGTTTGTCCTCCTGCGGAATATGCTCTTCAAAACCGTTGATGTAAATATAATCGTTGCCGCACCCCTGCATTTTCGTAAATTTCATGGAATCCCCGCCTTTCCCGCCGCCTCTTCACGGCGGCTTCCTCATACTCTGATTATAAGCCGCTCAGAATCGCAAAGAAAGCGTAAAAAGCATATTTTACTGTGCAAAAAATGCTGCGTCCGGCAATTTGTTCTACTCCCGCATCATCGCCAGAACCATCTGGGCAGTCTCCACCATATTGGTGCCGCTGTCCATGCTGGACTTCTGAATATAGCGGTGGGCCTCCTCCTCGGTCATATGGTTGCGGCCCATCAGAAGCTCCTTGGCCTCCCTGATGAGCGCATCCTCCTCCGAACTGCGCTTTTTCGGCTTCAGTCTCTCCCGCCGCCTCCGGCGCAGAATCGCCTGCCCCATCATATCCACCGTATTGAGCAGATCATTCACCTTAAAAGGCATGGCAAGACTCACGATATCGTTTCGCCGCTGCTCGCTCAGCACCGCCTGGGAGGCCAGCAGCAGCATATCGAATCCGTCGGGGAGGTAATCGCGCAGCTCTGTGTAAATCATATCGGCCATTTTATAGCTGCATATGACAATTCCGTCGTTTAAGTCCCGCAGATGACTCAGCGCCTGAGCGCCGTTAGCGCAGGCCACAGTCGTCTGAAAACCGTTTTTCATCAGCACGCTGCGGATCCCTCTGGCGTCTTCCAGCTTTGGCAGAACCACGACAATATTCGTCACACGATCACCTCCCGTCCGTCGTATTTTTTTACAACATTTTGTTGTATCAGTAGTTGTTCAGATACTCGTCGATCTCCCACTCCGTCACCTGGGAACGGTAGCGGTGCCATTCCGCCTTCTTGGCCTCGATATATTTCTGATAGGCGTGTTCGCCAAGCACATCTTTGACAAGTTCATCCTTCTCCATATAGTGAATCGCCTCAATCAGCGTGCCGGGCAGCTCTTTGATCCCCTTTTCGGCCCTCTGTCCGGCGCTCATCTCGAAGATGTTGCCCTCGACGCACTCGGGCGGCATAATCTGATTGACGACGCCGTCCAGCCCCGCGCGCAGACATACCGCCAGAGCCAGATACGGATTTGCAGCCGGATCGGGTGATCTCAGTTCGACTCTGACGCTCCCCGAATGCGTGGCCGGGATCCGGATGAGCGGCGAGCGGTTCGTCACGCTCCACGCAATGTAAACCGGCGCCTCATACCCCGGCACCAGCCGCTTGTAGGAGTTGACCAGAGGATTTGTGACAGCCGTGATTCCCTTCATGTGCTTCATGATGCCGCCGATAAAATAATACGCCTCCCTGCTCAGACGGAACCTGTCGCTCTCGTCTATAAAAATATTCTTTCCGTCCTTAAATAATGCCATGTTGATGTGCATGCCGGATCCGTTCACGCCGTATGTCGGCTTCGGCATAAAAGTCGCATGCAGGCCATGTCTTTTGGCAATGGTCTTGACCGCCAGCTTAAAGGTCATAATATTGTCCGCCGTGGAGAGCGCCTCGTCGTGCTCGAAATCCACCTCATGCTGTGCCGGCGCGATCTCGTGATGAGAGGATTCAATGACAAATCCCATATCCTCCAGCGTCAGCACAATATCCCGCCTCGCGTTCTCCCCGAAATCCACGGGACCCAGGTCGAAGTACCCGGCCTTCTCATGAGTGATCGTCGTCGGCAGCGCGTTGTCATCCATATCAAACAGGAAAAATTCGCACTCAGGCCCCACTTCAAAGGAATATCCCAGTTTCTCCGCCTCTTTGATCGCACGCTTCAAAATATACCGCGGATCGCCCTCGAAGGGTTCGCCTCCCGGCCTGCACACATCGCAGATCAGTCTCGCCACCTTGCCCTGCTGGGGCCGCCAGGGAAATATCTCAAAAGTGCTCAGATCCGGGTGCAGGCACATATCGGACTCCTCGATCCTGGCAAAGCCCTCAATGGACGATCCGTCGAACATACAGCCATTGTCCAGCGCCTTCTCCAGCTGACTTGCCGTCACCGCCATATTTTTCAGATTCCCGAAAATATCCGTAAATTGCAGACGAATAAACTCTACGTCCTCTTCCTCCACCAGCCTGATGATATCCTGCTTCGTGTAATCCTTTCTCATAACTTCCTTCCTTTCTTCCCAATCTGCAGCAGAATCTCTTTTCCTATCCTACTCTTCCAACACGTCAAAAAGGCATTCTTACCCCGCCGAATAAGAACGCCCTTGTTCCTGTACCAGAATAGCATTAAATACTCCCGTTTGTCAATCAAAGATCACGGAACCGGCACAGCCGCCTGGTATAATTTCCCCGGGCCGCTCATACATTATAAAAAAGATTTTCCATGGGGATAGACTATGAGTTCCAAGACAAAAATCATCGTGCTTCACGTAAAAGAGTTGATATATACCGGCATTTTTGCCGTGCTCGGTATCCTTTTCATCGTCCTGCTCATCATCATGTTCCTGCCTAAGGAAGAGAAGCGGGAGACCATGTCCACAGTGACGCAGACGACGGCCAATACCTACATACCCGGTGTATACACGACGTCCCTGATCTTAAACGACAACGTGGTGGAGATCGAAGTGACCGTCGACGAAAAAAACATCAACTCCATACGTCTCGTCAATCTCGACGAGGCCGTGGCCGCCATGTACCCCCTGATCCAGCCCTGCTTCGAAGACCTGGCGGATCAGATCATCACCAGTCAAAGCCTGGAGGGAGTCACCTATCCGGACGACAGCAAGTACACGTCCATGATCCTTCTGGACGCCATCACCTCCTCGCTCAACAAGGCTCTGGAGAACGAGGGTGAGACCGAAACCGAATAACCGGCGCAAAGCGGCGTCCGGCCGCCCCCGTCACAGTCCTTCGATCTGCTTCAGCCAGATTTCCGCGCAGGCGTCGGAGGGCATTCTCAGATCGCCTCTGGGAGAGAGCGCCACACTGCCGACCTTCGGTCCGTCAGGCACACACGATCTTTTAAACTGCTGCGCAAAGAAACGCCTGTAAAAGGTTTTGAGCCACTTTAATATGACGCCTTTGTCATATGTGCCCTCGAAAGAGCGGCAGGCAATGCGGTAGATCTTCGCCGGCTCAAAACCGCAGCGCAGCATATAATACAGGAAAAAGTCGTGCAGTTCATAGGGACCCACCAGATCTTCCGTCCGCTGAGAGATCACGCCGTCCACAGGCGGCAGAAGTTCCGGGCTGACAGGCGTATCCAGCACGTCCAGCAGGATCCCGCGCAGTTCGGCGCTCTCACAGGTATCCGCACAGTACTGCGTCAGATGGCGCACCAGCGTCTTGGGTACGCCGGCGTTTACTCCGTACATGGACATGTGGTCGCCGTTGTAGGTGGCCCAGCCCAGCGCCAGTTCCGACATGTCTCCCGTTCCGATGACCAGACCGCCCATGCTGTTCGCAAGATCCATCAATATCTGTGTGCGCTCCCTGGCCTGTCCGTTCTCATAGGTCAGATCATGCCGCTCCATCTCCTGGCCGATATCTCTGAAATGTACCGTCACGGCCTCCCTGATATCGATTTCCCTGAGCGTCGCGCCGAGCGTCCGCGCCAGTCTGCAGGCATTGTCATAGGTCCGGTCCGTAGTGCCGAAGCACGGCATCGTCACAGCTGTGATCTGTTCGCGGGCCAGCCCCAGCATATCGAAGGCGCGGGCCGTGACAAGCAGCGCCAGCGTGGAGTCCAGACCGCCGGAAACGCCGACCACCGCAGACTTACAGCCCGTATGCTCATACCGTTTCTTCAGCCCATAAGACTGGATCGCCAGAATCTCCGCACATCGTTTTTCCCGCTGTGTGCGGTCCGCAGGAACAAAAGGCTGCGCGCTGAAAGTGCGGGAGAGGATCGTGTCCTCCTCCTCCATATGAATCGGTATGATCCGGTATGCCCCGCCGTCCCCCGAAGGATAGGTAGACATCCTGCGCCGCTCGTGCCGCAGTCTGTGAACATCGATATCCGCATAGATATTCTCCGCTTCAAACCGCTTCGCCTCCGCCAGAATCACCCCGTTCTCCGCAATGATATTGTGGCCGCCAAACACGAGATCCTGCGTGGACTCTCCCTCGCCTGCCGAGGCATAGATATAGGCTGCAATCTGTCTGGCGCTGGAAGCGCCCACCAGCATCCGCCTGTATGTGTCCTTGCCCACCGTCTCATCGGATCCGGACAGATTCACAATCACCGTAGCTCCCGCAATGGCGTGCATAACCGCCGGCGGCAGCGGCGCCCAGAGATCCTCGCACAGCTCGCACCCCACCGTCAGACCGCAGGGAACATCCGCCGCAAAAAGGATATTCATGCCGAAGGGCACCTTCTGCCCGTCAAAAAGGATTTCCTGCACGCGCTCCTCCCCGGCCGCAAAGTGCCTCGTCTCATAGAACTCCGCGTAGGATGGGACATATCTCTTAGGGATAAAAGCCAGCAGTTCTCCGTTCTGCAGCACGGCGGCCACATTGTACAGCTTGCAGTCCTTCTCCAGGGGAAGCCCCACAAACACGAGAGCGTCGCTTCCCTCCGTAGCTTCCGTCACTTTCCGCAGCGCCTCCCGCGTCCGTGCCAGCAGAAGTTCCTGCAAAAAGAGATCGCCGCAGGTATAGCCTGTCAGGCACAGTTCCGGGAACACAATGATCTTCGCGCCGTTCGCGCACGCCTCCCCGATCCCTGCGCAGATCTCCTTCGCGTTGTATGCGGGATCGGCCACCCTGATCTTAGGGGTCATAGCCGCCACCTTGACAAATCCGTGTTTCATGCAGTACCGCCTTTCTTCAATGACTTATATTCGGTATGAGCCGCAGCAGCTCCTCCGTCGTAAACGCGTAATTTGTATTACAGAAATGACAGTTCAGCTCCGCGCCCTGTCCCTCGTCGATCAGATTTTGCAGCTCTTCCCTGCCCAGACCCAAAAGCACCTTCTCCACCCGCTCCCTGCTGCAGCCGCAGTGAAAGCGCACCGGCATAGTGTCTGTGACCTCCAGGCCCATATCGCCCAGCACGCTTCCGAGAATCTGTTCCGGCGTTCTGCCCTCCTCCAGCAGGGTCGTCGCGGGCGACATATGCGTCAGTTTTTCTTCCAGTCTGCCGATCACATCTTCTCTCGTATAGGGCATGAGCTGCAGGATGAATCCGCCCGCCTGTTTTACCGTATTGTTTTTCTCCATCAGGACGCCCAGCGCAACGCTGGACGGGATCTGCTCGGAGGCTGCAAAGTAATAGGTCAGATCGTCTCCAATCTCCCCGGTGGTCAGTTCGATCGTCGAAGAATAGGGTTCCTTTAATCCCATATCCTTGATGACCGTGAGTTCGCCCGCCCCGATCACGCCGCCCACGTCCAGCTTGCCCGCGCTGTTTGGCGGCATCATCGCCTGAGGACAGTCCGCATAGCCCTTCACATTCCCGGCGGCGTCCGCCGTCACCGTCAGACCGTGCACCGGACCCGCGCCGCTTATCTGCAGCGTCAGCAGATCCTTCTCTCCCTTGAGCATACTCCCCATCATCAAACCGCCCGTCATCAGCCGCCCCAGCGCAGCCGTCACCACGGGGCTCAGGTTATGCGCCCGCCTCGCATACTCCACCGTCTCTCTCGATGTGACCGCAAAAGCGCGTATCTGCGCGTCTGCGGCGGTTGCCCGCACCATATAATCCGCCATATCTTTCCATTCCTTTCCGGGACGTCTCCCGAGCCCTTTCTGCCCGTTCACCCTGCGATGCCGGGCCTGCGCGCCGCAATACAGACGCGCCCGCTCGTGCCGGTGACTTCCCCGTTCGTATCGGCGTCCGACGCCTCTAGGAATTCCAGACCCGCCCGCTCCAGACAGGCCCGCATCTGCCCGAGCGTATACCCGCGCTGGTAATGCGTCTCCCGGAAACGCCGGTACAGATCCTCCCGCCCGTCTTCCCGCACAAAAACCGTCAGATCATACTCATTGATCCGCTCTGCCGCATGATAATAATTGTCCCAGATAAAACTGCACTCTTCCCGGGCCTCCGCGATGGTGGCGTCCCCGATCACGGTTTCGTACTTGTACACCGTATTGAAGTCAAAGAGAAAGAGACCGCCGGGCAGCAGATAATTGCACACCAGACGAAAAGTCCTAAGCACATCCTCCTCCGTGAGCAGATAGTTGACGCTGTCGCACACGCTGACCACCGCGCCCACCGCGCCGTACAGCTCGAAAGAGCGCATATCCTGCTGCAGATAGAGAATGTCAAGCCCTGACCGCTCCCGCTTCTCCATGGCGATCTGCAGCATTTCCTGCGCGCTGTCAACGCCGATCATGTCATAGCCGCGCCCGGCCAGCAGCTCCGTCAGTGTGCCCGTGCCGCAGCCTAAGTCCAGGATCGTGTTGCGCTCCTGCCGCAGATTCTCCGATGTGACGTTCATGTCATTTTCAGTATCCCCAGCGTTCCCGTATTTTTCCAGCAGGCCGACCAGACGCCCGCACCACTCCCCGTAGGGCGTATCATCCATAAAGGTATCGTAGACCGCCGCAAAATCCGTGTATGCCTCCGCCATCTTTCCTGTCCCTTCCCTGTCCTGTCCCTGCCGCCTCCGCGTCTCCATCCGCCGGCGGCGTCAGTCCGCCGCGGCCTGCGCGCCGCCGGTCAGCCCGTGCTCCTCACCGTCCCGGTCTGTCCAGCGAAACAGCGTGATTTCGCCCTGAAACCGACCCGTCAGCTCTCCGATCCGCTGAACCGGGAACACAAAGGTCGCGTGCTCCTCAAAAGGTTCGTCGCTCCCCAGCGTGCCGACGCTCGCGCCGTCCACATAGAGCGTCGTCCTCCCCGATTCGCCCACCACCGCGAGGCTGACAGGTTTTCCCTTGGGAAGCGTATACTCCCACTCGTACAGCCTGCCCTCCCTGGCGAAGCCGACCTTGCCGCTCTCCGGCGCTGCCGCGTAAAAAGCCCACTCGCCGTATGCGGCGTCGCTCTCCGCAATCACCTGTTCTCCCGCAGCGTCCTCATCCAGACACACATCGATCCGCACCTCGCAGACCGGTTCAATCCCGACGTCATCGCCATAGAGAAGGTTCGTACGCCCGCCGGCGCTGCGCAGAGCCTCCGCCGTCTCGTCCGCCTGCCTGACGAACGCGCCGTACGCAGCAGATGTCTCTCCCCACAGTCTGGCGCTCAGCACTGCCAGCGGTTCCCTGAAGCGCTCGTACAGATCATACTCGCTGATCCCAACATCCAGACTGCCCGCCATGTCGTTCCAGATCATGTACGCCGCCCCCAGCATCCGGGGAGAGTAGCGCGGAACGACCTCCATCGTGTCGTAATCGTAGAATTTGTTCGGCTCCCAGTTATCATACAGTTCTCTGTTATCCAGATGATCATAGCCTCCGCCCGGAATCACATACAGATGATTGTTCTGCATGTTGATGAGTGAATAGCCCGCCTCATACATCTCGCGCGGATCGGCCCAAACCGTACTCCACAGATTCATCTGCAGACCGTCGGGATCCGGCAGCGTGCTGCCTGCCATATTGCTCAGACTGCCCCACATGCGCACCGTCCTGCCCCCGGAGCGCACCATATCCGCGATCTCTTCCGCATAGAGCCGGTACTGTTCGCCGTCGCCGTAGTATTCGTCCATACCGATGTTGACGATCCGGGCGTCCGCGAAGGCCGCGTTCTCTCCGTCAAGCGCCTCCTGCCAGATATCACGGACAAGCGCCACCGCATCCGCATTATCCAGATCGATCTGATCCGCCGACTCCGGCGTATCGCCCAGCGCGTACGCCGGATACAGCTTCGTGATCGACAGGGAATGCGCCGGCGTGTCGATCTCCGGCACGACGGTCACTCCGTAATCCCGCGCCTCTGCAATGAAGCGCGCAAACTCTTCCTTCGTATAGGCGTAGTCCTGCGAGGTCAGCCGCTCCCCGTCCGCATTCGCGACGTCCGACTCCAGCCGGAACGCGCTCTTTGCCGTCATGGCGCTCTCCACGGAATCCGCCAGGCCGCTGGTACTCAGGATCACATTGTCATTTAAGTGGATCGACAGATCATTCATCTTATAGTACGACATCTCCTCCAGGACGGCGTACAGCGTCTCCAGAGAAACCGCCCGGCGCGCCACATCGATGCCGAAGCCCCGCACCGCATAGAGCGGATAATCCCGGATCTGTCCCCGTGGAAGCGTACACTCTCCCGACTGCGCATAGCTCTGGGAGAGAAGCTGCAGAATCGTGACAGTACCCCAGCGCGCTCCCGCGGCCGTCTCCGATTTTATGACACAAATGTCGCTTATGTCGCAGGCATACCCCTCTTCGCCCAGCCCGTCCGCCGCATCCGCATAACACAGGTACAGATCGCCCTCGTTGACGTCCTGAAGTCCGCCCTCTTCGACCCGTACGCCGTTTGGCGCCAGCGCGCCGCACTCCTTCGCCATCAGCTCCGCCACCCGCCGCAGATCGGTTCCCGCTTCCGCGACGATCCGCAGGCTGCCCTCCTCTGCCAGCGTCAGTCTTCCCTGTCCGCCGCGCCATTCTGCCAGCGCCGGAATCACTGTCGGACAGTCATTGTACTGCAGCTCCTGCGCCTCGGCGAACGCGGCGTCCGCCGCACCGCGCTCCGCCGCGCCGACAGCGGGCACCGTGACTGTACGCAGGACCTCTCTTACATCCGACGGATCACTTTGGTTCGTCACCCGAAATCCCACCGTCACCTCTTTGTCCTGAATGTTCGGATAAACCGTGCCGTCCGCGCCGACCACCTGCTCATAATCCGCTCCCAGATAGGAAACCTCGTAGCCGTCCGGAGCCTCCGGCATCACCAGATATCTGCCGCCGCCCTCCATAGCACCCACGGAGAGCTCTCCCAGCAGCCAGGCCGCCGGCTTGTCCGCATAGACTTCAAACTCGTAGAGAGATACGTTCCGATAGAGATCGGAATAGTCTTCCGCGTTCTCAGATACCGCAAAGATGCTGAGACGAAGATATCTGACCCGCGCAGGCTTATCCAGCGCAATCTCCTGCACTTTTGTCTCCGGCGCAGTGTCAAAGGCAGACAGCGTCCCCCAGTCCTCTCCGTTCAGAGACCCCTCCAGCGCATAGGAGACGGCGTTCCTGCGCTCCCATTTCAGGACAACAAAAGAAACTGAAATTTCTTCCGGAAATTCCAGTTCAATATAGTGGGAGGCGTCCTCCCAGTCGTTCTCGCTGGACCAGCGGGAAGTCCGGTCCGTATCATCGCCGTCGATCGCCTTATCCGCGGTCAGTTCTTCGTTCTCCGTGCTGTCGCAGACGGCGACAACCCCCCGCCTGCGCGCGAGATTGTCGCTCTGTCCGGCGCGCAGAATCGTCAGAAGGCCCCCCGCCAGAACCGTGAACGCCGCGAGAATGCACACGCAGATCAAGACGGTCTTTCTCTTTTTCTTCTTATCCATCGTCCGTTCCGTTATGGCGCGCCGCAGGGCCCGCCTCTGTTATCCCTATCCCAGCAGCGCGCCCAAAAGCCCGTAGGACAGGATCGACATAATAATCGTCGCTATGGCGATTCCGAGAAGCTCCGCGAGGATCGCTTTCTTAAAATCAATGTCCAGCAGCGCTGCGATCAGCGAGCCCGTCCACGCGCCCGTACCCGGCAACGGGATCCCCACGAAGAGCACCAGCCCCCAGAACTCATACTTTTTGATGCTGTCGCTCTTGCTCATAGCGCGGTTTTCCAGCTTTTCAATCAGCCCGCGAAAGACCCTGACCTTCTTGAGCCATTTGAAGATCTGTTTGATAAAGAGCAGAATGAAGGGAATCGGGATGATATTACCGATGATGCAGAGCGGGATCGCCGTAGTGATCGGAACCTGTATCAGCCTGGACACGATCAGTCCTCCCCGCAGCTCCAGAATCGGTATCATCGAGATGATAAACACCACGAGTTCCTTCGATACATATTTCCCAAGTGTGACCGCAAACGCCGCCGCTAATTTTTCCATACCTTCCGTTACCTCTTATCCTTTCCGTCAGTGTGTATCTGTATAGTATATGTCCTTCTCTTCCCAAACTTACCCGCATATTTTTGCAAGCGCCGCGTACAGCGCCTCCATCTGTTCGTCCGTCCCTATGGTGATGCGCAGATAGTTGGAAATCCTTTCCTTGTCCCAATATCTGACATATATGTCGTTTTCTTTCAGCCGCTCGAAAATCTCCTTTGCCGGCACGCTCCTGTGGGCTGCAAAAATAAAATTGGCGTAAGAGTCCGGAAACATAAAGTCCAGCCGCCCAAGCTCTTCCTTCGCCCTCTCACGGGTCCTGACAATCCTGCCGCAGCTCTTTCGGAAATAGTCTGCGTCCCGCACGGACGCCGCGCCCAGCTGCAGCGCCGCATAGCTCATCGTGTAGGAATTGACTGAGTACTTCACGTCGTTGAGATATCCGATCAGCTTCGGGCTGCCCATGGCGTAGCCGATCCGCATACCCGCCATCGACCGCGATTTTGAGAATGTCTGCACCACCAGCAGATTGTCGTATCTGTCAATCAGCCCAAGACAGCTGGTTCCGCCGAAATCGATGTACGCCTCGTCCACGATCACCACCACGTCCCGATTGGCGGCGACAATCTCCTCGATTTCATCCACCGGCATCAATACGCCCGTGGGCGCGTTCGGATTCGGGAACACGATGCCGCCGCAGGCCACCCCGCTCTTTTCCTCCATATAGTCTTCCCTGCGGATCCGAAACGCCTCGTCGAGCGGCTGTCTCCTGTAGGGAATCCGGTACAGATCCGCCCACACGTCGTAGAAGGAGTAGGTGATATCCGGGAAGAGCACCGGTCTGCCGGAATTGAAAAAAGTCACGAACGCCTGACAGAGTACATCGTCCGAACCGACCCCGATGAAAATCTGATCCGTTCCGATCCCGTAATACGCAGCCAGTTCCGCCGCCAGTTCCGTCTTCTCCGGGAATGCCGGATACAGGCGCATCTGCTCTGCGTCGAGCCCGGCGATCGCGCGCTGCACCCCCGGCGCAGGCGGATAAGGATTCTCATTCGTATTCAGTTTAATCACACCCGCGCGCCTGGGCTGCTCGCCCGCCGTATAGGGGACGACCCTGCGCACATTTTCTTCCCATTTCATATTGTCCGCTCCTCTGTCTTCGATACGTCTTACGCCCAGGCTGCCAGCCGTCACTTCTGTCCTTCCCGGCTCTTTTCTTCAAGCGCGCGTTCACCGGCCAGCCGGTCATAGACTGCCGCCTGCTCTGCATTTCCGGCGGCCCGGTAACATTCCGCCAGACCCCGCAGCGGAATCTCGCCGTTTCTGCGGATATCCAGGACACTCTCCGTCTCGTAAGCGCCGTTGTAAAACCAGACGATCGCCTCGTCCATATCCTGTCGGTCGCGGTAATACTCGCCCAGTTCGCAGCAGATCTCCGAGCATTCCCCGCAGGCGATCGCCTTCATGGCATATTTAAAGAAATCTTCCGTATCGCCGCACAATCTGGCCGCCCGCGCCGCCACACAGGCCGCTTCCCTGATTTCATCCTCGCCGCGTCCGGTATCCTGACATGATTGTCGGAAAAATTCCCGGGCAGCGATAAAGTCCCGGTCTTCACCGGAGATAAAAAGTTCTTTGGCATAGATATTGTGCAATCGCTTATCCGGCCTGCCGCCGGTTTCCGCCATGCGCCGGAAAGCCGCCAGATCCCTGTCCTTGTGATTGCGTTCCGGCATATGCAGAATCTCAATATCGCTGTCATAGACGACAGGTTCCAGCCGGACCTGTTCATGGATCGCCCCTTCCCAGCAGAATGTGCGGAGCCTCTTGAACAGCTTCGGTCTGAGCTCTCTGTCAAAATTGTAGATCGTACCGCTCTCCAGCTGATTGGCATAATACATCTGCACAATGTCGATCTCCGGAAGAAGCGTCTCCTTGAGCAGCGCAAATGCCTGTCTGTTCTCTGCGTCCAGAACCTCGTCCGCGTCGGCGGAGTAGATATAATCCATACCGGCCAGGGAGAACGCGAAATTACGGGCCGCCGAGAAATCGCCTGTCCACCTGAAATCATAGACCTTATCGGTGTATTTGAACGCGATCCGCTTCGTGGCGTCCGTGGAACCGGTGTCCACAATAATGATCTCGTCCATCAGCCCGGCAATGCTGTCCAGGCATCTCGCCAGCACCCTCTCTTCATTTTTCACAATCATGCACAGGCTGACCGTTATCATACCGCACCCCTGTCCGGCCTCTGTATCTCGGCGGGACCTATCTGTAATAGACCGACTGTTCCATGTGACCATCCACATGCAGCAGACTCCGCGACCGCCCGGCGCGAAGCTCCAGACCGGCATAGCGGTTCTGCCGCACAAAATACCGCGAAGGGCAGAGACGGTACCTCGTCGTACAGGACAGGTCCGCCATGCGCTCCCCGATGCATACGAGATACCCGCCTCCGTTCCGGCGGATACGAACCCGGCCCAGATAACGATACCGACTGCCGCTCCAGTTGTAGACGCGCATCGTGCGGCTCTGCACAAAATGCCGCACGGCGCCGAGAAACACCGCAAAAACAAGGAGCAGCGCCGCCGCCTGCAGCATTGCCGCATGATCCGTACCATACAGAAAAGTTATTTTCATCACGCGTTCCTTTCCACGGTTATACATGCATATTCATAGAGTAGCATACTCATCTGCGGATTGCAAACCGATTCCCGATCCTGTTCAGACCGTACTGCAGCCCGAGCGGCAGAAGAAGTCCCGCCGCAAGATAGACCGCCTTGAACTGTTCCGCCCCGCGGACCAGATAGAGATAGTCGATATTTCCATAAAACTGCGCGAAATCGAAGTCCGCGCACAACCCTGTCACAGCCGCGGCGCCCGCGAGGACGGCCTTGACCAGCATAAACGCGAGCACATGGTGCATCATCACCGCATAGGTGTTCCGCCCCAGGAAACGCAGCGCCCGGCTCTCGCCGAGTACCGGTGTAAGAACTCTCGCGGCCCGCAGCCAGAATGCTATTCCTGACACAGACGTCACATATGGTATGACCGGACCGTTGGCAAAACCGCTGCACCAAACGCTGCTGAACGCAAGTCCTCCGCAGCATACGCCCAACAACGCCTGAATCCCCAGAACGACGGCAAAATAAGGCAGATTGCCGATCGTGTCGCGCTTCTCCAGTTCGCTGTGGTAAAACCGGCCCATCTGGAAACAGGGAAATAGAAAAAGGATCCGTCCCGGCGTTCGATAAGGTCCCCAGACATGCCCGCCAATGGACAGCTGCACCACGGCCATGCCGACGAACAGGCTGCCCAAAAGCATAATCCACTCCGCAGCTCTGCCGCAGGCCGCCCTGTTTTCGTCCGTTTTCCTCCGGTTCCACAACTCGATCAGCCGCCTCAGCAGCAGTCTGGCCAGGAGATTCATCATCTCCACGACAAACAGCGTCGGCACAAACCATGCGGCATAGTTATAGAGATACTGATAACCGTGCAAAAAAGGATCCAGAAAAAGCGTCTTCAGATTCACGCTCTCACCCATCGAAAAGCCGGCGCAGCGCAGCGCCCACGCGAGCAGACCATACAGAAGATTCCAGACCAGATAAGGCCAGAGCAGCCTTCGCACTTTCTTCTTCACATAGAGAAGCGGATGCTCTTCTTCCGAGTCCCGGTAAAAATACCCTGAGATAAACATGAACAGCGGTATATGAAAAGAATAGTACGGGAACAGATCCCCCACGGTCATAATACCATAGCCGGTATGTCCCGCCACTACCATGACAATCGCGAACACCGACAAAATACAGAAGGTTCTATCGTACCGCCCGTCTTCCAACTACACGTCCTCCGCAAACCGAACTTCTCTCGCGTTGACGTCCCCGTACAGCTCCAGTTCCGGGATCGCCTGCAGAAACTTGGTAAACTGGGAATATCCGTAATTCTTGGGCTTAAAGCGCGTATATTTCTGATGTACGCTGTTGCTCAGCTCATTGATGCCGATGCCGTCTCTCCCGCATTCTTTCACGAGCGCCTTGATATAATCGGTAACTTCCTCCGCTGTCTCCATGTTCGCCGCAAGTTCCACGTTGAGCCTGGTGTTGTTTTTGACCAGTTTCAGACTCGGGATCTCCTCCAGGAAACGCGACAGCAGACTGTAGCCGTAGTTTCGCACGTCAAAATCCGGATATTTGTTCAGCAGCCTGCTGCCAATCTCCCCGAGGCCGGTCTTCTTATCCTTATTCTCATTCTCCGTGATAATGCTGATGATCGCGTTTTCAATCGTTTCCTTGCTGATGGAGGTAGATTCCTTGTCGCCTCCGCTCTTCACAGCCGTCCTTCTGTTTTTGGCGCCCTTATCCGCAGATCCGCCCGACGACTTTGCGCTCCCCTTGCCGTCGTCCATCTCCGCCTCATCCTCGTCGATCAGATTCTCCAGAACGGTGAACTGGGAGCAGGCCGTACGGAAAGAGCGCGGGGTCTTCTCCTCGCCCATGCCGACGACCACCATGCCCGACTCTCTGAGCCGGATGGCCAGTCTGGTAAAATCACCGTCACTCGACACGATGCAGAAACCGTCCACATTCCCCGTGTACAGTATGTCCATCGCGTCGATGATCAGCGTGGAGTCCGTCGCATTCTTGCCCACTGTATTGCTGAACTGCTGCATAGGCGTGATGGAATTTTCCATCAGTTTCGTCTTCCAGCCCTTCGCATGCGTGCTTGTCCAGTCTCCGTATGCCCTGCGGTATGTCACGATACCGTGTTTTGTCATCTCGTCCATGATCGCGGCAATATATTTTGAGGAAATATTGTCCGTGTCGATCAGGATCGCAAATCTCTTGTCTTCCATAATAACTACTGTTTCCTTTCTCTTGGTCTGGTAAAATAGCTGTTGTTATCTGCGTCTCCCGGAGATTTCTTCTCATTAAATCCAAATTTATTTTTCCGTCTTCCGTTTTTGGCGATTTGAGCGTCGTCTGCCTGGTTTTCATTTTTCTTTCTCCGTGATGGACGGTTTTGAACCCTTGCGTCATGATACCAACAAGCCGATTCTTTTTAATAACAGTTGTGATATTATTTCATTCCCATTAACATAAGGTATTCCTGCCGCTCTTTTTCTGTGCGCAGGTCCGTTTAATATCTGTCGATATTTATTTGAAATTTCAGCTCGACATATTCCCGGATCAGCTTGACGCAGTTGTCCCACCCGATTTTGGAACTGTTGAGCATCAAATCGTAATTTAACGGATCTTTCCAGTTCTTCCCTCGGGTATAGTACTTGTAATAATCCGCGCGATACTTGTCTGTCTTGTGGATCAGTTCTTTCGCCCGGCTCTCAGACACCTGCATTCTGTCCATAACGGTCGCTATACAATCTTTTTCCGGCGCCTCCACATAGACGCTGACCACGTTGGGCAGCTCCCGCAGGACGTAATCCGCACATTTGCCGATCACCACAAAGGACTCCGTCTTGGCCAGCTCTCTGATGATCTCTGACTGGATGTTGAACAGATTGATATCCGACGTAAATTCCTTGTCTCTCGGCTCCACCACATAAGTGTACGGTATCTTCATTAAATGCTTCATGGCATAACTGCCGCGCAGTTTCTCATCCACCTCGGCAAACAGCTTCTTATTGATACCGCTGTACTCCGAAGCCATATCCAAAAGCTGCCTCTCATAACAGGGAATCCCCAGCTCCCCGGCAAGCTGTACGCCGATCGCCTTGCCGCCGCTGCCAAAACCGCGCCCGATCGCAATTACATAGTTGTCCATATGTCCTTCCTCCTTGTCTGCCACAACATCCGTCCCCGCCGCATACAACGCTGCCGCGCGCGGCACAGGTGCGCTCTATTTTCCCATCTTATCCCTGAAGCGCCGCGCGATATAGCGGAATCTGTACGCAGGCGGCACACTGCCCCGCCCGCTCAGCTCCGGATACTGCCGCAGCAGTTCATACCTGTTCGGGAGCCATCGGTCAACCTTTCTGTGCAGCTTCCATATTTTTTCCTGCGCTCTGACCCCCAGCCGATGAAACGCCGTATACGCCAGCCGATCCCCCCGAAAAAGCTGTTCCCGCAGCTGTACGGGCATTTCCGCGCCCTCCTCGGCAAAGACCTCCATCTCCGTGATTCCCAGAGGACTGCCGCTTCTCTCCGTCATACAAAACACCAGCCGTCTAATATGTCTCTGCGGCTCGAACACGAACCGGTTTCTTCGTCCGTCCAGCCGCAGCGGGCCGGTCGCAAGCCTCATACCGCTGTCGAAGACAATCTCCCCGGCCAGCCTGTCGCGATCCGGATCGCCCAGCGCATACAGATCGATCCGCGCAACCTTTTTCGGCTCGTCAAAAGACACCGTCAGAGAGGCGTCGTCATCGTCCTCATCGGGAAGCCATCCGCACTCTCTGTACACCATCTTTCTCTGCATGACATCCCCGCAGTCAAACAGCTTGAAATCACGCACATATTCCGCATTGCCGGAGGAGGCTGCAAGAGAGGCCCCATAGAGAAGGCTGTCCGTACGGCGCCTCCAATATACCTCGTCTATGTTGATGATTTCATCCGCCTTCTGCCACACCGCCTGCGTGCGGTAACGCCTGGAAGCAGCATAGAGGAAATTGTGCGCCAGCCGCGGGGTGCAGCACTCCCACGGCATCGCAATACGGATCTGATCTTCCTGCGTATAGGGGGAGAAATCCGTCCCCCGCAGAACCGTCGGCTTCCGGGGAATCTCGAAAAAGTCTGCCGCGCCCTTCCAGACGCCGTCATAGGCGTATCTTTTCAGGACGGTCGGGCGATAGTCCTTTCGCTCCCGCATCAGCTCCCCGATACACTCCTCCGCCATCAGGGACGCCGCCTTGTGGTCGGGATGTTTGTCATAGTCCACCGCAACGATCAGAGAAGGGGCCACATCCGCCATTACATCCCTGAGATCCCGCTTGAAATCCGCTCTGCAGTACATGCTGTGCCTGCCGGACTTCTCATAGCGGTAATCTCCGCGCTCCGGAATCCCGTACGTCTCCCGCCGGCCCGCCGCCGATTCCGCAGCAGAGCCGTCCACCCGGTCATACAGATGTCTTCCGCCTTTCCAGCCATCCCCGTATCCCAGAAAAAAAACGTGATCCGCAGGCATATCGTACATGCGCGTCAGAACATCCAGAGACTCCCGCAGGCGCACCGGCGCTTCCCATGGATAGAAATCCCCGTTGGTCGTAAAGACAACATACAATTCATACGCGCCGCCCTTTTGGAGCGCCCGCCATAAACCGCCTCCGACAAACAACTCATCATCCTGATGCGGGACGATCAGAAGCGCCCTCTGCCCTGTCTCCACTCGAATTTCCTCGCCGCCTTCCCGTATTGCCTTCGTGAACATCTTACCACAAATATCAATCACTGAAAAGTTTTTCCGCCGTTCCCGTTTCGCTCTCCGCGTCAGGACCGGGAGGGCTCCTCTCCCTGATACAGTTTCATGCACAGCGCCATGGCCTTCTCCAGGCTTTTCTTCAGCTCGCGGTTTTCCTCCATAAGCGCGCGGATTTTCCGGTAAGAGACATCCGAAAAACTGTCCCAAAACACTTCTTCCATCATCTCCACATAGAACGGCGTCTCCTTCGCATAGAGCCACCACAATTTCTCCATCTCATAGCGGGCATCATTGCAATTCCAGGGTTTACGCCCGGCATAGTGTATGATCACAAGCCGCTCCAGGGTTTCTTCCTTCAGCGCGATATTCTGAGAAAAGACATTATAACGGCTGTTATCAACAAACAAAACTTTCCCGCAGTGCACATAGTTCAACAGATCCTGATCGGGATTGGTCAGTCTGAACCCCGCTTTTTCGGCAATTTGGAGATAATCATCAAAGCTGCATTCCGCCCGCAGCCTCTGCAGATCGTACAGGAGCATGCCGGAATTAAAATATCTGACCCTGCCGCCCAGATCCGCAAACAGCGCGTTCTGCTCCTCGCTGAAATTCCCCTGTATCATCGTATCGTCCGCCGCCGCCAGCGTCATCCCCTGCAGATCCGTCTCGTACAGCTCTCTGACCGGCTGATGCACAATCATATCCACATCCAGATAGAGAAGCCGTTCTACCGTCTCCGGCAGCAAAGTCCCGACAAGCAGCCTGTAGTAGATCTCTTTCGTCCAGCTCTGCGTGGTTGGGAACTGCGCAAAGCAGCGCTCCGGCCAAACGTCAACAAAAACCGCGGCCTGACCGAAACGCGCCGCCAAATCGGCCAGACATGTCCTGTCGGCAGCCGTCAGATCGCTTTGCAGCACATATACCGTCACCTTGTCGCAGCCGTTATTCATGAAAAGAGAGGTCAGCATCACATACGCATAGCGGACATAGCGGCTGTTGACGGCAATCGCGATATCAATCATACTATATTCCTCCGCCTTTTATCTTATCATACGCCACGATAGATGAAAAGCCGTTCCGCGCGGCAAAGTTTTTGCCTCAGTTGCTTTTTATGGAAAATAAGATATAATTTGAGTACACGAAAAATCGGAAGAAAGAAGGATCCCGATGAAACACAGATACGAGAAAAAGCAAATCGCAGCCACAGTGCTGATTCTGACGCTTTCGCTGCTGCTCTGCCCGGCCTGCAGCCGGTCCGGGGACGACGAAAACGCACCCATCCTCTCTTACTCTGTCCCTGAATCCCTGCCGGACACTCTCCCGGCGCCCGCCCCCAATCCCTACGCGGACCTGAGCGTCCCCACCTACCTCACGAAAATAGGCGATCTCTACTTTCTGGTGGACTGCTACCACAACCAGATTATCTATCACGATAACCTGAGCGATCCTCTGACAGACTGGCTGGTGCTGACGGACGAGATCGACAAAGGCCACACCATCGCAGGGGACGGCACGGTGTATCTGGCCGACGACACGGAAAACAACCGCATCCTCGTGTTTGAGCGGCAGGGCGGCGTCTTCGTCCACACGCAGACTTTTCCGGATATCGGCGACAGACCGCACTATATCGTCTATGACGAACCCACGGACACCTTCTACGCATGGAGTTCCATGAGCGGAGAGATGTATCTGTTCCGCCGCGAGAAGGACGACAGCCGTATGTATCTGAGCGAAATCCGCCGTATCGAGCAGTTAAACGGCGTCTATGTCCGTTCTTTTACGATCATGGACGACGAGATCTGGTTCGTCTCGGGCAACGCCAGTATCCTGTGCGCCGACCTCGACACCTTCAGAATCAAAGAGACTTACCCCGTACCCGACAGCATGGCGGGCATGATCCAGCTCACCAGAATTCAGGACTACTATTACCTCACCATATCCACAGATATCACGGGAAATCAGGACTACGCCACGATCGTACGCACCCGCGACCTTTCCGGGTTGACAGAAGGCGCGTACGAGGACGTCTACGAAACCTTTATCGGCGGCGGAACCCCCTACTATATCACCGCCATAGACGACGCCTATTACCTGACGGAACACAGAATCCCCGGTCACTCCGTCTGGCGGTTCCGCGTGGAAGACAACGAGCTTACGGATGTGGAAACCGTCTACTGAGGGCGGCAGGCGCAGCCCCCCCCCGCCAAACGCTTCACACATCCTCCGGGCTTATGAGCGCCGGCCCTTCGTTCGCCACCGTAGCATTTTCGGCTGCCTCCTGAGGATCCTCGTACTCCTTCTTCTTCTCCTCGTCGCCCCAGAGCGTATCGTACTCCTCTTCCTCTTTGCCCTCCTGCTCCTTCTGACGGCGCACCATCTCGCCGGTGGTCTTGGCCGCCTGGTACAGCTCATAGTCGAAATCCATTAGCTTCTTCTCGTCCGCCTGCGGCACGCGCGCTCCTTTCATGAGGCGGCGCGCCACCTCCATGATCTTGGCCATCTCCTCGCCATACTTCTTGTAGGCGTCCGCCTGCTGCTCGGCTACCGCCGCGTTCCAGTATGCGCTGTGCTGCTCCGCCAGCTCGCTCAGATAGTCCTGATACTCCTTCTGCTTCTCATTCAGTTCCCTAATCGAGAGTTCCAGGACCGCAGCGTCCTTGCTGAACATGGATTTCTCCTCGTCATTCTGCGCGGTCTTCTGACGCTCCTGCACCTGTTTCAGGCGCTCCGACAGCGTATGCTTCTGCTCCTGATAAGCTCTGATCTGCTCCCTGTAAATCTGCTGCGCTTCTCCGATCTTCATGACATCCTCCGTTCCGAGGCGCTTATGTGTCAAAATCCGCCCGCAGGCGCGATTTTCCACTCTGTCCACCTCCGTGTGTCTGCGTATACTTCCGTGTATCACTAATTATATCGGCCGATCACAGCGTTTACTTAATCTGCAGCCTGCTCAACAGCGCTTCCTGCAAAATCTGAGAAAAGTTATAGTTTCTTTCAACCGCCAGGTCATTTAGCCACGCTGGAATCGTCAGCGTTTTCTTCACAGCCTTAGTATCTTTATATTGATTAATATCACAACTGACAAGCGTCAAAAACCCCGGCTCTGTCACCTCTATCTCCTGCATACGCGTTGCCGAAGGAATCCTCTTTTCTTCCGACAGCAGTGTCAGTAAATATCCCGCAAGCGCTTCCTGCGCACACTTCATTGTAACATTTATACTATCGCCATAGGTCTGACAGCCGGGCAGATCAGGGAATTCCACCCAATAGCTCCCCGCCTCTTCATGAAATATTGCCGGGTACACAAACAACATTTGCTTCCTCCTACTCCAAACCGGTTCGTTTCAATATTTTTTGCAGCAATCCCGTCGGCACTTCTCTCCCATGCACAGGAACAACCTCGATTTGATTTTCTTTCCTCCAACATAACACGTGTCACACGTATCGTCAAGTCAATCATTCCATACTTCTTGTCTCTCTTATAAAAACACTCCGGAATCTTTCGCGAAATTACGATGACAACAGAAAACTCTGTCTAATGAAATTCACAGAGACGATAGCTATATCTTAACAGATACACTTTTAAAAGGCAAGATACGAAAAACGGCACAGGACTCCGGCTTCCTGTACCGTTTTCTTTGTTGTATTCTGGTCAAACAAAATTCCACTCTACCCCACAATCGTACCGCCGTTCGGATGCAGGATCTGTCCCGTCATGTAGCTCGCGTCCTCCGATGCCAGAAAAACGTAACACGGCGCGATCTCGCAGGGCTGCCCCGCGCGCATCATGGGTACCTGTGCCGTCCCGCTGCCGAAAGTGCGCACTTCCTCCGCAGAGTACGACGCCGGAATGAGCGGCGTCCATATCGGCCCGGGTGCAACCGCGTTGACGCGTATGCCCTGTTCTACCAGCGACAGGGCGAGCGATCTGGTAAGCGCCACAATCGCCCCTTTCGTCGCGCTGTAGTCGATCAGATCCTTGTTCCCCTCAAAAGCTGTAACGGAAGTCGTATTGATGATGCTGCCGCCCTCTTTCATATAGGGCAGCGCGCTCTGAATCAGCCAGAAATACGAAAAGACATTCGTGCAGAAAGTCGTCTCCAGCTGTTCTCTGCCGATGTCCAGAATACTTCTCTGGACAAACTGTACCGCGTGATTATTTACCAGAATGTCAATACCGCCGAAACATTCCACTGTCTCCCGCACACATATTCCAGCGAAATCGGGATCTTTCAGATCTCCTGCGAACAGACGGCACTTCCGTCCCATCTCCTCGACCCGCGCAGCTGTCTCCTGCGCGTCCCGCTCCTCATCATAGTACACGATGGCTATGTGCGCTCCCTCTCTCGCAAAGGCGTAAGCCACCGCCCTGCCGATGCCGCTGTCGCCTCCCGTGATGAGCGCGGTCTTTCCCGCAAGTTTCCCCCGCTCTCCCACGCGCTCCGCGACCGGTTTCGGCACCATGACGCACTCTAAACCCGGCTGTCTGTCCTGATGCTGGGGCGGAAAAGGCGCCGGGATCTCCTCGCATTTCGTAATACATTGCCGCATATCGGATGCTCCTCCGATCAGGTGTCACGATATTATATGCCGTAACCGCCGAAGAGTGCCGTGAAGCCGGACTGCACATCCTCCTCGGGGACCGGATCCGCATATGCATGATGTCTGTCCTCGCCCCGAAACAACTCCTTCCCCTCCCGAAATGCGATCAGCGTAGAGAGCGGAACCTCCTCCCACGGCCCGTCTGAAAGCGGCTTCGTGGAGACCGCAACCGAGGCGGGCTGCCGCAGATAATACAGGGATGAGGCCATATTGCTGTGAATATAGAACTGTTCGCTGTCATAGATAATAAGATTCACCTTATTGCCGGGCGCGACGGCGGCAACAGACGCCTCCACGGCGTCAAAGCGCTCACGGCCTGCAGCCTCCCGCCCAAGACGTTTTTCCAGAAGATCCACCTGTTCGACGATGTACAGCAGTATCCGTTCGCTGTCCGTGGAACCGCGCTGGAGAGACGCGTATTTTTCCAGAATCGCGCTCTGAAAGATCGTTCCGTTGTGTATGAGCGTCCAGCAGCGCCCGCTCTCGCCGCGTTTCACAAAAGGATGACAGTTTGAGAAATCCAGCGTTCCCACACTGGCCTTGCGGATGTGCGCCAGAAGCAGCCGTCCGACGATCGGCTCCGAGAGACGGTGCGCAAGATATCTGCTGTCGTTGGCACAGACGGGTTCTTTCTCCACGGACACGGCGTTTCCATAGAAAGTCGCAAGCCCCCAGCCGTCGGGATGCCGCGGACTATGAGAATAAAATTCTCTCAGCCATTCCGTAAGGTCATAATTTTTTTCCGAGCAAAAACCAAACAGTTCACACATTACGCGTCTACCTCTCACGATCTCCCAGTGAATTGAGGAAATCCCGCGCCCGCTGCGATCTGGGCGCGGAGAAAAACTCCTGCGGCGTATTTTCCTCCAGAATACTCCCGCCGTCCATAAAGATCACTCTGTCCGCCACCCGTCTGGCAAAGTTCATCTCATGCGTGACGATAACCATGGTCATGCCTTCCCCCGCCAGCTCCGTCATAACATCCAGCACTTCGCCGATCATTTCCGGATCGAGCGCGCTCGTAGGCTCATCGAACAAGATCGCCTTAGGGTGCATAGCGAGAGAGCGCGCAATGGCGACACGCTGTTTCTGTCCGCCGGAGAGCTGTGCCGGCACTTTGTGCGCCTGATCGGCCACACCGACTCTCTCCAAAAGCCGCATCGCCTCCTCCTGCGCCTCCTTCCTGGGAACGCGCAGCACATCTCTCGGCGCAATCGTCACATTGTCAAGAATACTCTTGTGCTCGAACAGATTGAACGACTGAAAGACCATGCCAATCTCGGAACGGAGCTTTGCGAGCATTTTTCCTTCCTCCGGCATGACCGCGCCGTCTATAATGATCTCTCCGGCGTCGATCGTCTCCAGCCGGTTGATGGTACGGCACAGGGTAGACTTCCCGGAGCCGGAAGGTCCGATGATGACCACCACCTCGCCTCTCTGAACCGACAGGTTGACGTCCTTCAAGACATGCAGCGATCCGAAATATTTATCTATGTGCCGCAGTTCGATCACCGGGACCTGCCTGGCCGCGTCCGCCCTTTTCTGTTCCTGTGCCATAGTTTCTCTTCTCCTTTTCCGACTTTTATTCTATCGTTATGCCCGGGATCCTGTTTCGCCCGGCGATCCTCACGGACAGCTTGTGCAGCAGATAGTTGATAAGGATATAGATCACTGCCGTCACCAGATACACTGAGAGCAGCGCGTCGTAGTTGCTGATGAGCACCTTGGCATTCTGCATCAGATCCGAATAATTTACGACATAGGCAAAGGTCGTATCTTTCAGAACAATGACGATCTCCGAGATCAGCGCCGGCACCACATAGCGAAACCCCTGTGGGAAGACAATCTTAAAAAATACGCTGCCGCCGCGCATCCCCAGAGAAACCGCGGCTTCCGCCTGTCCCTTTGGCACCGCGTTGACGCCGGAGCGCAGCACTTCCGCGACCACCCCTGCCGCAGAGATCGCCACCGGCAGCGTTATCTTCCAGAAAGCCGGCAGTTTCAGCCCGAACTGCGGCGCGAGCAGAAAGAAAAAATAGATAAACAGCAAGGTGGGGATCCCGCGGGTGATCTCAATCAACGCCGTACTGAATCCGCGCAGGATTTTATAGCGGCTTATCCTGCCGAGCATCAGTAACAGCCCCGCCGCAAAGGCGACTGCGCTCGCCGCGACGGCTACCTCCATCGTCCCCGCCAGACCGCGTCCCAGAAACCTCCATGTGGTATATCGGGCAAAAAGCGACCAGTACTTCGGGCCGAGCTGTCCTGCGATATAAAACTGTCTCACAACCTTCGCGGCCAAAACGACGAGCACGACAATCGAGACGGCTGTCGCTATCCCAATGCGCCTGCGCGTCTTGGGACCGGGCGGCTCATAGAGCACATCCCGTATGGAACTATTCGCCGTACTCATCGCAATACCCTCACTTTCCGATCAATCAGGCTGCCAACCTGCCCAATCACTACCGCCGTAACGCAATACAGGACTGCGGAAATCAGGAAAGCCGTGACCCCGCCCACCGCATGCGTGTTGATATAGGACACGATACCCGTAAGGTCTGTGGGATTGAGCGGAACCTGTGAAGCCAGCGCCGTCGTGAGCATCGTCGCAACCAGCAGATTGGTCATCTGCAGTACACTGGAACGCACCGCCTGCGGCAGCACCACATTTCTGACCAGCTGAGCAAACGTCATGCCGAGCGAGCGAGCCGCCTCGATCTGCCCCGGATCGATCGTGTTCATACCTGCCATGAGATATTCGGAACAGAATGCAGACGGGATCAGCGTGATCGCCGTGAGGACGCACACATAGTAGGACAGCACGATATCGAGATAAGGCAGCGCATATACAAGGAAGATCAGGAGCGCCGCTCCCGGAATATTCCGAAACACCTGTACATAGAACTCCGCCGCCATGCGCAAAGGTTTCACAGGCGCGATCCTCATGACTGTGACCGCGACGCCGATGACGACCGCAAGCGCAAACGCTGCGGCGGTGAGTTTATAGGTTGTAAACAGTGCCGACAGATACCTGTCTCCAAACTGTGTAAGAAGTGCATATATACTCATGCTGCATGTACCATACTCTTTCACAAATGCCTCCCGGATCGTCCGACCCAGGAGGCACGCGTATTTCATGTTCTCTACTCAATCACGGGAGCCGCCGGCGCGGTGTCGATCCCTGTGCGGTCGCCCAGCGTGATCTGCCACAGCCTGGTCCATGTACCATCGTCCACAAGTTTCTGCAGAAAAGCGTTCACAAACTCTACCCCGTCGGAGTCAAGCGGAAGGCCGACGCCGTAATTATCCTCAGGTCCGAAGACGTCTCCTGCAATTTCATACACGCCGGGATTCTGCACCAACGCATTCAAAAGCAGCGTATAGTCTGTCACATAGGCGTCTACACGGCCCTGCTCCAGAGCAGTGCGCGCTTCAATATCCGTCTCAAACTCCTGCACAAGGGCATCCGGCGCATACTCCGCCAGGATCTCGGGGCCTGTAGAACCCGCCTGCGTGGCCACATTCTTGCCCGCAAGACTGTCAATACCGGTGATGTCTGTATTTCCTGCCTTGATCAGCACTGCCTGCTGGGAAGTATAGTAGGGCCCTGCAAAAGAGATAACCTCCTGGCGGGCCGGCGTGATGGAGTATGTGGCAAACACGACATCCACCTGATCGCTCTGCAGGACGGACTCGCGGGTACTGGAATCCACCTGGGTCAATTCATATTTCGTCTCGTCACCCAGAATATAACGCGCCAACAGCTGATAAAGCCCCGCGTCGAACCCGCGAAGGCTGTCGTCCGTCTCGTCCAGCTGACTGAACAGGAAAGATGTGCGCGTACCGCGCACCCTCAAAACGCCGGCCTCCTTGACTGCCGTGGCCCATGTGCTGGCCGCGATATCCGCATCGTCCGCAACAGCCCCGGACGCGATCAGAGCGTCGAAAGCCTCCTTATCCAACGCCACCGCCACAGGTTCTGCCGTCTCTTCGCCCGTTTCCGCAGCGCTCTCGCCGCTCTCCTCTGTCTCTGCTGCCGATTCTGCCGCCGTCTCCGCCACAGGCTCCTGTACCGTCTCTGCCGTCTGCTCCTCAACAGCCGGTTCCGCCGTCTCCGCCTCGCCGCTGCCGCAGCCCGTGATCATGGAAAACGACAATGCCGCCGTCAGGAACAGCGCGAGTGATCTGCTTGTTTTCTTTGAATCTGATTTTTTCATATTGCTTCTCCTCCCTGCGGAATCATCCGCATATACTCTATACTTTCGCCCTTCAGACCGCAGCCTTTCAGGCCGATGTCTGAATTGTACGCCCTTTTTCATACTATGTCAATAGGTTTTATATGATTTATATAAAAAATAAAAGAAGGACGCACAACCTTCTTTTCAAAATTAAGGAACAAAGCGACAATCCCTCTCTCATTTTAAAACCGGAAACTTACATCTGCATTAACAATCTTCTCATATTGTCAACGTGTGGAATCATGATGTCAATATCGACCTCCGGGTGTTCTTTTGCATACACTGTGAGCATATCCATCAAGTTGTCCTTTGATTTCATATAATCCTCAATGATAATTTCGTCAGAATACCCCAGTTTCCGCAAGAGTACGGCAGATACGACGCCGGTTCTGTCTTTACCCGCCGTGCAAAAATACAGTACGTTTGATTCTGCGTCCATAATGGTATCAATAATTTTTTCCATTTGTCGATCTATCATTTGTGCATATACAGTATATAAATGTTCGCGTGATCTTGGAATATCCCCGCCGCCCGTAACCGGTAAATGATAATATTGAAATCCTTCTTTCACTGCAAGTTCGCAGGGACGCTGAGCAACTTCCTCATCCGATCTCAAATCCACAAGAGTACTTATATGATTATCCAACAGCCACTGCATTTCTTCATCTGTCAAATTTAACGGCGCGTCACTTCTGATATAACGCATTGTACCTATAGGTAAGGCACGAGTATTTCTTGTTGATTTCAATAAAGAACTCATAATTTGTATCCTCCCCCCCTGATTTCAATTAAACATTTTATCTTGCGTTATCGCGGCATTCGCCAAATTGACAAGTCAGCTTGGCTCATTGCTCGCGTAAATAAAAACAAGGAAAAATATAATAGCAGTCGTGAAACTGCCCGTAGAAAAAAATTAGTATTTAGATTTTGTGGTGAGATTATTATACAATATCCTGTACGATAGAACAAAATAAGAAAGCGCAAGACGCCGTATTTGCATTTGCGACATTCAATTAAGCCTTCTTTTTTCTATTTCTCTGCGCCACCGCGCTTTGAAATGCCTTATACATAGAAGGCGATAATTCTGGCGAATCCTCATCAAATACGATTGGCTGTTTCTTAGCTTCCAATACTTCCTGAATCTGCTCATCTGTCGGCTTTTGCCCTTTATTGATAACGAATGTCTTGGTCATAATAAAGCCTTCTTTTTCATCTTAATCTCTTCTCTAATTCCGCAAAAACTATCTCTGCGTCAACTGCCGCCGCTCCGGTTGCAAGTTCCTGTTCTGACTCGGAAATAGCTTGGTCTATACGATTTAAAATAGATTCTTGTTCTCTATGCACGACATTGGAAATCTTTACATCATTCTGCATACTCTTTTAATCTCTCCCGTATCATTTGCATCGCCTCATCATGCCGCATTATGTGTCCTTTTTTCATAGCGTCTATGCCTTTATCAAGTTCATAGAACAATCCTCTTTCCTGTTTCATTTTATCACTTTCAATTTTCCCTTGCGATTTCATCAAATGCGACCCTCATAATTTTTTGTTGAATTTTCCACTCATATGTGATACATTTAGTTTACAAATAGGGAAAGCCATAGACACGGCTCTACCCCGAAATGATTAGGTATACTGCTATAAGCGGCAAGCCGTCACTATTCGCAGTAGTGGCGGCTATCTCTTTCCCCTGAAAATCTGATAACACAGACCGACAAGGGCAACAATCAGTAACAATAATTGGATTAACTCCGCATATGTAACTATTGCAATCACCCTCCTTTCTTTCGTCTGGAGGGCTGCTCGAACTCTCCGAAAAAGCAGAGGGGTAAAGCTGCCTTTGGCTCTATGGCTCTCCCACATTGACAATATATCATATATTTCCGCGCCATTCAATGGCAAATAAAACATTTCGTAATTCTTTCATTATATACAACATTCTAATGAAATGAGAGGGAATGGTTTCCCTCTCACATTGTTCACTGCTGTTTCGATATCTCTCATCTCATACTCTCTGTCCTAATTCTCGATCTGTCTCCCCTCATGATCCAGATGATAATTGTCCCGATAGATCAACTCCGAGATCGGCACGATCTGATAGCCCTTTTCCTCCAGCGCTGTAATCAGCGTATCCAGTGCGTCCGCCGTGTACTTCGCGCCGTTGTGGCAGAGGATGATGCTGCCGTTGCCCAGGTGCTTGTGCTCCGTAACTGTCTTAATGATGGAATCCACGCCGTAGTCCTTCCAGTCGAGAGAGTCCACATCCCATTGAATCGGATAATACCCGCACTCCCGCGCCACCTTGATAACGCTGTTGTCATAATCGCCGTAAGGCGGGCGGAACAGAAACATATCGTACCCTGTCAATTCCTGCACTCTGGTATGTACGTCCATGATCTCCTGTTTCTTCTCCTCGTCGGAGATCTGGCTCATATTTTTATGGTTCTCGCTGTGATTTCCCAGATCGTGGCCATCCGCCAGAATCCTCTTCACATCGTCCGGATAGCTTTCTACCCATCCCCCTGTCATAAAAAATGTCACTTTTACGTTATGTTTTTTCAGAATATCCAGTATTTTTTCTGTGTCATCGTGTCCCCAAGCAGCGTCGAAGCTCAGCGCAACCTTCTTTTCCTCCGTCTGCACGCAGTAGATCGGCAGTTCCCTGCCGTTCACTGTGTTGCTGACTGTGACGGAATCCGGCAGCATCCTGCTTATCCCCTGCAGCAGCGCGATTGTCGCAAGAGCAAAAGCCGCCGACTTCGCCATCTGCAGCGCTACCGCCTGCGCGAATCCCGTTCGTTTTATATTTTCTTTGGTCCGATTTTCTTCGTGTACGTTTGTTCCGCAGTAGCTTCCCACATTTTTTGCTCCCCGACCCTCATCAGCGTCCGCGTCCCGCTGTATTTTTTCCTCCAGTTCGCGCAGCGCAAGCTTAATCTTATCGTTCCAACGTGTTCCGTGTGTACGCATAGCTATATCCCGCATATTTTTGTTATTTAAAGTATATGCAGGGATTTCCATTATTTACGCTTATTTTTGATCTGCCCGATCGACCTTTCCTCCTTCTACACAGAGACGGCTTTGCCCGTCCTCCTGCGCTTTGCTCTCCGATGTCGCGAACGGCCGTAAAAATGTCATAAAAATCACAAAAATTTTTCATTTTCCTCTTTACAAACAGCCACAAAATCCGAAATAATATATGTAAGAATCATTATGCCCGGCTGCGTCCTGTGCGCCCGGCATACAGCAACATATCAACAATATCATATTATACAAGACACGGAAGTCGTCATTTAAGAACATGGAGGGAAAGCAAATGGGTATCAGTTTAAACGGTTTGAATTCCGGTATGCAGGACATGTACTCTTCTCTGCTCGGCGGATCGGACGACAGCGCTTCTACGCTGCTCTCGGACTACGCTTCCATCAAAAACGGAAGCTACGGCAAGATGATGAAGTCCTACTATGCCAAGATCAATGAGGAAGGGGAGGGTACGTCTTCCACAAGCAAGTCGGATAAGAAAGAGACGGACGGCGCGGCTGCCAGCGCAGCCAGAAAGATGTATGAGACGGCGTCCGGAATGAATTCCCTTGATTTCAGCTACGATAACATCGACGATTTGTACGACAGCGTATCCGCTTTCGTCAAGGATTACAACACAATGATCAAGAACGCCTCCAGCAGCAAGGTCGCCGACGTCAAGGCGCAGGCCGACGCCATCAACGATATGACCTACTCCAACTATAAGCTGCTTGCAAAGGTCGGCATTACGATGAATTCCGACCGCACGTTGTCCATCGACGAGGAGACTTTCAAGAAAGTCAACGAAAAGACAGGCGCGACGAATGTGCCGACGCTGAAGACTCTGTTCCAGGGCTACGGCTCTTACGCCAGCAAGATGGCTGACAAGATGAGCAAGCTGTACCGCACCGCGGGCGAGGGCGAATCCGTCACCTCCTCCAAGGCGAAATACGCCGGAAGCGCGGGCAGCAGTTACTCGGCAAGCGAGACGAAGGATACTGACGAGACGAAGCCGGCTCCCGGCTCTTCCAAGACCGCGAAGGATTCCGCATCCGCCACGGCGGCGAGCGCGCTCTACAAATCCATCGGCAAACTCGGCTCCCTGTCGCTCACAAACGACAACAAGGACAATATTTTCGACGCGTTCAACACTTTTGTCAAAGACTACAACGACCTGATGAAGAACGCCCTCGAGAGCGTCAATTCCAACGTCATCCATCAGGCGGATTATCTGAAGAACCTCGTCAACAGCAACAAGAGCGCTTTTGAGAGACTGGGCGTGACGATAGGCGGCGACAATTCGCTCTCCATCGACGAGGAGAAATTCAAGGACGCTGACATGAGCAGGGTAAAAGATCTGTTCTCCGGCGCATATTCTTTCAGTGAAAAGATGACAGACAGAGTGAACCAGATCTACAAATACGCGACGCAGGGCGAATCCCTCGAGAATCAGACCTACACAAGCCAGGGCATCTACAATGCGAGCGGCACAGGCGCAACGATCGACACGACGATGTAATGAATTGTTCAATCGAAACTCCTTAAAACTAAGAAAAGCACCGGAATACCGGTGCTTCAGACTGTCGACAAAGTCCCGCACATCTGTGCGGGATTTTTCTGTGTGAAATGCCAAGAAGTATACTGCTTAT
>CANQTL010000031.1 GCA_947626775.1 uncultured Lachnospiraceae bacterium
AAGTGAAAGAATACGGAGAGGACGGTAAGGTAGATATGAATGAGATAGCGAAGGGGTTGATTGAGATGGGCCGCAGGGACGGCATGGAGCAAGGCATTGAGCAGGGGATAGAGCAGGGTATAACGCAGGGAATAGAGGAAGGATATCTGGCTGCCGCTCAGCGCATGCTTAGGGACGGCGAGCTGCCGTTTGAAAAGATCGCCCTGTATTCCGGGCTGCCAATCGAGGAAGTGCGGAAGCTGGCGATGGCGTGAGGGAAGAGGTAAGACGAGGACGGGTCTGTCTGCGGAGACAGGCCCGTTTTATTGTGCATCATGAACAAAAATGAAAAAAAGTTTGAACAAATTTTGAAAAAAGTTTGAATTTATGAGACATTGATGATATGATAATAGTGATTTAGTACCAGTAATTATAAGGGGAAGTGCGCGGTGGAAGGAGCGGTCATGCCCGCAGGCATTCTTTTTTATGCAATTATATTTCTCTTTGGGGTCGTTATCGGCAGTTTTTTAAATGTCTGCATCTATCGCATCCCCAGGCATGAAGATATTGTGAAAACCCGTTCTCACTGCATGTCCTGCGGGCATACCCTCAGGTGGTACGACATGTTTCCGCTGTTCAGCTACCTGTTTCTCGGCGGGCGCTGTCGTTACTGCAAGGCGAAGCTCTCCGTACAGTACCCTCTGATCGAGGCGCTGAACGGAATCTTATACGCAGGCATTGTATTGCTGCACGGAGTCAGTATCGACTCTGCGCTTCTGTGCTTTCTCGCCTCTGCGCTCGTGGTGCTGAGCGTGATTGACTTCCGGACTTATGAGATCCCGTGGGGAATCAATCTCTTCCTGCTGGCGCTGGGCGCGGCGAGATGCGCGCTGGACTGGCAAAACGCCGCGGATCACCTGATCGGGCTTATCGCGGTCAGCGCGGCGCTGGCGATTCTCTACTACGCCTCGAAGGGACGGGCGATCGGCGGCGGCGACGTGAAGCTGATGGCGGCCTGCGGTTTGTTCCTCGGCTGGAAACTCGTGATTTTTGCATTTCTCACAGGCTGCGTTCTGGGCGCGGTGATTCATGTGTTTCGCATGAAGCTGAGCGGGCAGGATCACGTGCTCGCCATGGGTCCTTATCTCGGCGCGGGGGTCATGATCGCGGCGCTCTGGGGAGAGCGGCTGATCGACTGGTATCTGGGAATGTTTTAGAGGCGCGCCGGTCTGTGCGGCGCCGCAGGATGCGGCGGGCGCCGGGAGGCGGAAGACCGGGCGGTTTTTATACAGATTATACAAAAGGGGACTGAAAGGAGAAACGATCAATGGCCGGTAAAGCTATCAGTATTGAGATCGGTTATTCGCTGACGAGGGTCTGCGAGGTTGATTACAAGGCGAAGACGCACAGGGTGTACAGACGTTTTACGGTGCCGACGCCGGCGGGCGTGATGAACGACGGCGTGCTGCGGGTGACGCCCGAGTACGTGGAGGAGCTTCGGAAAGCGCTCGCGGACAGCAAAATGAAGGCGAAACAGGTGGTGTTCACCATCACGTCGGGGCGTATCAACAGCCGTGAAGTGATGATCCCGATGGTCAAAGACAACCGTATCGCGGACGTCGTGGCGGCGAACGCTTCGGAGTACTTTCCGGTGGATCTGAGCCAGTTCGAGCTGGCGCACAATATTCTGGGCGTGGTCGGCGAGAAAAAAGGACAGCAGCAGTACAAACTCCTTGTGATGGCCGCGCCGAAAGCGCTCCTGCAGGATTACTACGAGCTGGCGAAGGAACTGAAGCTGGAGCTGGCGGCGATCGACTACGCGGGCAACAGCGTGTTCCAGGTGGCGAAGGATAAAGTCTCGAAGGGCACGAGCCTCGTCGTGAAGATCGACGAACACTCCACGCTGGTGCTGGCGATCCAGAATTCGGTCCTCACCTTTACGCGCTATCTGCCCTACGGCGTGGACGAGGCGATCCAGACAATCGTGGACTCCAGCAGATGGGCCAGGACGGACACGGTGGTGGACGCCATGGACGCGATGGCGCTGAACGACTGTACGGGCTTCCCGGAGATCGTGGAGGCGCTGACGCCTCTGACAAACAATATCTCGCGTGTCGTGGACTACTATACGGCGCACAATACGGACGCTCCGGTGGAGAAGATATACATAACGGGCGTGGGCGCGGACATCAAGGGAATGCCGGGCTTCATGGAAAAGGAGATCAGTTTCCCGATCGAGGTGCTGCGCCAGGTGGAAGGCTGGAGGCTGGAACAGAGTTTCCGGACGCAGTTCTACGGCGGCTATGTGGCCTGCGTGGGCGCTGCGGCGGCTCCGCTCGGCTTCAAGAAGGACGAGAAGAAGAAAAAGGACAATGCGCCGGCCGCGGGCAAGAAGGGCGGCGTCAACCTCGCGCCGATCGCCTACGCGGTGCTGGGTGTCGGAGTGGCGGCGGCCCTGGTGCTGGTCGTGCTGTCGGTGCTCAGGCTGATGGAGGCGCAGCGCCAGAATATGGAACTGATGGCGCAGAACAACAGTCTGGAAGAGATCATACCGATCTACAATGAGTATGTGGCGACGCAGAGCACTTACAATCTGGTGCAGTCGATGTACTCCATGACGGAAAACAGAAACGAGGAACTGGTGGAGTTTTTGGAGGAGCTGGAGAAAAAACTCCCCTCGGACGTGCATGTGGTATCTCTTACCAGCACGCTGGACGGCGTGGCGATCAATATGACCGTGAGCACGAAGAGCGAAGCGGCGGTGGCGATCGAGCAGCTGCGTACTTTTGAGAGTCTGATCCCGACCAGCGTCACGGTCAACTCGGTGGTGGAAGAGATCGACGAGGAGACGGGCGTATCGAGCGTCAACTTCGCGGTGGCGGCGATCTATCAGGATATGGACTATGTGCCGGCGGACGAGACGGAAGCGGCTGAGGACGCTGCGGCGGATACCACGGCGGCCGGGACGGCCGGCGCGGCGGAGACGGATACGGCTGAGGACGCGGAGGCCGATGCGGCTGACACTACCGCGGCAGAGTAGGAGGGGCGACGATGAAAGTTTCTAAGAGAGATGTCTATATTTTACTTATATTTGTGGGAATATTGGCGGTGGTCGCGGCGTATTTTCTCGTATATCAGCCCAACATAGAGAGCGCGGAGGCGCTGGAGGCGGAGAACGCGCAGCTGCAGCAGAGAATCGCCGATCTGAGCGGCAAGATGGAAAATAAGGATTCCTATGTGGCGGATACGGCGTCGATGAAAGAGGAGATGGACGCGATCCTCAAACAGTTCCCCGTCGACGTGCGGGAGGAGGACGGCGTTCTGCTCGCCATCAACCAGGAGCTGATCGCGCCGATGGTGATCGACAGCATCGGCATCACGGCGAATGAGCCGACGGTGCTGCCCGACGCGGAGGAAGAGGATGTGGATCACACCTACGAGGTCGAGGAGATTGAGGAGTACGAGGCCCAGGAGGGCATCGCGGACGAGGCGGAGCAGGCTGCGGACGCCGAGGGCGGCGGCGTGGCCAACGAGGATATGCCCTATGTGCTCATGCAGCGCAGCGTGACGATGAACTATCTCGTATCCTACGACGGCCTGAAGCGCGGCGTCAAGAATATCAGCGTGCAGGACAACCGCATGAGCATCAACAACCTGACGGTGTCCTACGACGAGTCCACGGGACTGCTGAGCGGCACGACGGTGGTGGATATGTACTGCATACCGGGCCAGGACAAAGAGTATGTACAGCCGAACTTCTCTTCCGTCCTGCTGGGTTCGGACAATATCTTCGGCTCGCTGGAGACTTACGGTATCGGACAGCTTGACCTCGGTGAGAGCGCGGCTGACGGCGAGGAAGCCGAGGGTGAAGCGGCTGAGGGCGAGGCGGCCGGGAACTAGAGGGCGCGGCGCCGGAAAAGCGATAATGGGGAAAGCATATGGGAACGGAACGGATGGGACGGGAAGGACAACTGCATAGAAGGCGCAAAAAAGCGGCGGACGCGGGCTTTTCCCTGGTGGAACTTTTGATCGCGGTGACGATACTGGCGATCATCGTGATCCCGCTGCTGCATCTCTTCGTCACGTCCACGAGGATCAACGTGAAATCCAGACAGACGCTGCGGGCGACGACCGTGGCGCAGGATATCATGGAGGGTCTGAAGGCATATACGCTGGAAGAGGTGCGGACGCAGTTCAACGGACAGGACGAAAACGGCAATTTTGTGCTGGTAAGCGGCAAGCATTACCCCGAGGAGGGGTTCTATATCTTAAACAGCGATATGATCCAGGACGGCGTGTGGGAGATCACAGGTCTGGAAGACTGGCTGGATACGGCCACCGGCAAGCCTAAGGATCCCGACAGCGCCGACAATGAGATCTACTATTTCGGCATCAGCGACCTGAAACTGCAGGGCGGCGAGTACGACGCCCTGATCAGGCTGGACGCTTCCGGGTACACGGAGGCGAAAGTGGACGCGGGCGGCGCGGGCAGCCATGACAACGCCTTCAACGGCAAGTATTACGCGGACGTCATGAGCGTGTCGGAGACCAGCGGCAGCGCGGAGACGGACAGCAGCTACCATGAACCGGCGGGACTGTACCAGGATGTATTGAAGGATATCAAAGCGAAGGCCGAGGACGATTACAACGCTTCCGGCGCTGCGCTCCCGGAGGACTGGGAAGAAAAGTGGGAGAATACAAAGCTCGAGGATATCGTGACGAAGCGGGAGATTCTCGTGGAGATCGGGGTTGCGAAGAAAGCGTCCGGCGCGCCCGTCACGGACAAGGAAGGCAACGCCAGGTGTCAGGCGAAGACGACTTTTACCTATACGTGCAAATGTCCGTCAGGGTTCGCGCCCGGGAAGACATACACAAGCCACGGCTCGGCGGGCGGCGGCGGCGAAGTCATTGCGGAGAACACGCTCAGGCAGTTTTCCAGCGGCAACTTTTATCTGTTCTATTATCCGCTCTATACGTCGGGCAAGGTGGACGAGATCAGTTTTCAGATCGATCCCGCGGATGTGGGGACGATTTTCGGGGGAGAGAAGCCGCTGTTAAAGTCCATCACGCTGGCGAAACAGATCCGCTCTTCGGTGGATACGGCGGCGAACGTGATCGCGCCGGAACTGACGGACGCGGAACTGTATGCGAAGGAGAGCTCCTACAAGGCCTCGGTGGACATATCGCCCGCCCAGGCTCAGGTGACGGACAATCTGGTCTACCGGACGAACATTGATACGAACATGTCGAAACAGGCCAGGAAGACCGACCCGGACGGAGATATCTACTGGGAGGATCTTCCGCTGGGGAACATAGACAATCCCGACGCCGCGTTTCAGAAGGCCGATCTGATCGGCGACGAGGTCAGCGACCGGGTGATGAACGTGATCTACGACATCGAGATCACCGTCTACGAGAAAGGAGCGGCGAAGTATTTCGGCGATCCGAATTTCGAGGACAACGAGGAAGTGCACAGGCTCGCCGCGATCACGAACCTGGACAGGGAATTGCCGTAGGAGGCGGATATGAGAAACGCAGAGACGAGCGGGCGGACGGTCCGGCTAAGACAACTGAAGAGCGATAACAGGGGTTCGGCGATCGTCATCGTCATCATTGCGATGGCGATGATCGGCATCCTCGCCTCCACCATCGTGTGGGCCTCCTATCTGAACTACCGCATTAAGATCAGCGACCTGAAGGTGAAGAACAGCTTCTACTCCGCGGAGACGGTGGTGGAACAGATTCTGGCGGGCGTGAAGAAAGACGTCGTGTCGGCTTCCGTCAACGAGGCGTACCAGGAGGTTGTGAGCAACTGGGACGCGCTGGCGACGGACGCCAACCGGGAAAGCTACTTCATCACGGCTTACACGAAGGCCGTGGAAGAGAAGCTGGGCGTCGCCGGCGGACAGTATAAGAAAGACGTGCTCAAGGGCTTTGTGGACGCGGCTTTCTGGGCGGAACCGACGGGCGGCGCGACGACCACGGCTACGGGCTATATCGTCAACAAGCCCTGGGACGACGCCGTGCCGACTTTTAAGAGTTTTACGGAGAACAGGCTGACGGATCCGACTTCGGGAACGATGACGATCAAAAATATCTGCGTCGAGTTCTACGACAGCGACGGCCTTCTGTCCGTCATCAACACGGATATCGCGATCGACGTGCCGAAGCTGCAGTTCACGCAGGCGGGCACGATCGACAGGCTCTATCCGTACGTGCTTGTGGGCGACGACGGCGTCGTGACGGAGGATACCGCCTCGGTGAAGATCGACGGCAGCATCTACGGCGGAGCTTATGAGGAGGACGGCACGGACGCGGCGAAGCTGGCCGACGGGAAAGACGGCATCCAGATCGGCAAGAACAGCCATGTAACGGTGGAAAATGCGAATTATATCATATCGGGCGGCGATATCGTGGTCGGCAACGCGGCGAATTTTGTGAATCTGATCAATCAGGACGCGGAGCTGGTCGTCCGGGATCTGATTTCGGACGGCGTGGGTTTTCGGACCAACGTGTACGCACAGGGGCTTGCGGTGAACGGCAGCCATCTCGATATAGCGGGCAAGGTGTTTGCATCCAACGACCTGATCCTGTCGGGCATGGGCAGCAACGTGTCGCTGGCAGGACAGTATTTCGGCTACGGCAGTCAGATGGGCAACACGATGAAGGGCGACGCGAAGAATCCCGACGGCACGGACAAGGTGGACGACGAGGGCAATCCGGTGCAGGAAAACGTCAATCCGGCGCAGGCAAGCAGCGCCATCGTCATCAACGGTAAGGATTCCACGGTGGATCTGACGAAGCTGACCACCCTTCAGCTGGCGGGGCGCGCCTATGTGAGTCTGACGGACAATGAGGAGGAGAGCGGGCTGCCCCATGTGCTGATGGGAGAATCCATCTCCGTCAAGAGCAATCAGATCGCCTATCTGGTGCCGCCGGAGTGCGTCGGCACGCTGGACGGCAGAACCATTGTCGGGCAGAACCCGGTGTCTTTCAGCACCTGGAGCGAGATGATGAAGAGCCTGCCGGACTATCAGGAGGACGGGCGCGATTTCCGCATCGTGAACGCGGATATCGGGACGGCCAAGCTGGGCGGCGGCAGGCTGAACCAGTACGGGATCGGCGATATCAGGGCTGAGGATTTCGACGGCGTCGACCCGGAGAACGGCCCGGAGCTCATGAAGACGCTCAACGCGAAGGCGGCGGCGAAGGGGATCCGCTTCCTCTATATGCCCGAAAAACAACAGGTGTATCTGTATCTGGTGATGGACGCGTCCAACGCGGAGAGATACTTTACGGCATACTATAATGTGAACAGCAACAAGGCGAGTCTGGACGCCTACTTCAATACATACGCTTCCGGCGGCATCCGGCTAAAGGAGAACGTGCAGGGCTATACGGTCGTGGGCAACAGTATGGTCTCCCTGACCGATGCGGGCAGCCAGGACGAGATCAGGACGAACGCCGACGGCGACAAGCTGGTGCGCCTTCTGTCCAGCGTGAAGCCGGCGGAGGACGGCGATGAGGAGGAAGAGGGCACAGAGGGCGCAGAAACAGGCGGGGAGGAAGAACCCGCAGACCCCGACGCCTACACGGACGTATCCGACAACCTCACCGACACGGAGAACGTCAAGACGCAGGCGGAGCTGGATAAGCTGATCGCGAACTGCGGCACAGTCTATGAGAATCTGAACCGGAACCTGATGGAGGAGAACGACCCGAGCGCCCATGCGGGCACGGTGTTTGAGAATATCGTACAGCTGGAAGACCCGGCGCCGGGCGCGGACGGAACCATGGAACATCAGGGACTGAAAAGCTATCTGGCGGGTCTGACCGGCAGGAGGGCCGAGTTCGGCGAGGACGGCAAAGTCGAGGCCGTGCTCGTGGACGGCGACTATGCGGTGAAAGGACATTCCGATCTGCGGCTCGTCATCGCCACGGGCGACGTGAGCGTGGAGCAGAACTTCCAGGGACTGATCCTCGCGGGCGGCACGATCACCGTCAAGCCCGGCTGTACCGTCTGCATGAAGGACGGGGAGGGCGTCTACAGCGCGCTGCAGGCGAAGCGCCTCGGCGACGACGCCGACACGAACGTGCCGGCCAATGTCCTGGTCGGCGGCTCAGGCATGGTGCTGAACGGCTATGAGGGCGCGGAGACCGACGAACTCGGCAATCTGGCGATAGACTACTCGGAGATTGTGAGATATGAAAACTGGATTAAAAAGTAAATTTTCTAAAAATAACAAAGGTTATTCCCTCGTGGAGCTGATCGTCGTGATCGCGATTATCGCCGTGCTTGGCGTCGGCGCGACCTGGTCCATCATCCTGGTCTTCAGCGCCAACGCCAAGACCTGTGCCAACGATATCGTGGGCGCGATCTCCGAGTGCAAGATCGAGACGATGAGCAAGGGACAGGGCAGCGTCAAACTGAAAATTTACCGCGACGGCGCGGGCGGCACGATCTACAGCGAGCTGCTCTTCAAGGACGCTTCGGGCGACTGGTCTTTTAAAAACGGCACGCCCGAGACCGGTTATGCGGGCGAGCGGGAGAAGGTCGGCGCGAGCCGCTGCAGCGTCGGCACGTCCGACGGCGCGGACGATATCCCCACGAGCCGCGATACGGCGTGGGAGATTTATTTCAACAGAAGCACGGGATCCTTCGCGGACGGCACGGGCGTTACGTCCGGCGGCGCGACGACACAGGCGCTTCTGGACAACGGCATCTGGGTGATGGGCGGCAGCAAAAACTACTATATCAAGCTGGAGAAGCTGACCGGCAAGACGACGAAGGAGCTGCAATAATAGGAAAATGAGACATATTTGGTGAAAGACAATGACGACAGAATTTATGAAGGAATTGCTTTCTAAAGATGAAAAAATTACGGTAGAATATAAGTTGTGTCAGCATGGCGTCCAAAATGATGTATATGAGACGGTGTGTTCTTTTTCCAACAGATACGGCGGCTATATTATCATGGGTGTGGAGAATGACGGAACACCTGTAGGAATTCGCCGGAATCTGGCGGGTGACATGAAAAAAAACTTCGTAAATGAACTTAACAACCCGAATAAGATGTCGCCGACGCTGTATTTGTCCATAGAAGAGTTTATATATGAGGAAAAGCTGTTGCTGTGGGTATATGTGCCGCCTGCCTCTACGGTAGTAAAATGCAGCGGACGGATTTATGATCGCAATGAAGACGGCGACATGGATATCACGGATTCGCCGATTCAATTGCAGAATATGTATAACCGCAAGAGCGGCACCTATGCGGAACACAAAATTTTCCCTTACGTCACGACGGATGATCTGCGTATGGATCTGATGTGCAGAGTGCGCAAGCTGGCCAGAAGCAAGGATCAGGATCATCCGTGGCTGGAAATGTCAGATGAGGAGATCCTGCGGAGTGCAGGATTGTGGGAGAAAGATTTTTCCTCGGGAATACAGGGCTACAATTTGGCCGGAGTGCTGCTCCTTGGCAAAGATGAGGTTATACGCTCCTGCTGTCCTGGTTACATAACGGATGCTATCTATAGAGTTGACAATGTGGACAGATATGACGACAGGCTGCAGGTGGCGACCAACCTGATCGAAGCCTACGATCTCCTGATGGCATTTGTGGCCAAACACACCTCGGATAAATTCTGCCTGATCAATAATGTGAATACCAGCATCAGAGGCATTATCGCCAGAGAAGTGATTGCCAATATACTGGTTCACAGAGATTACGGCAGTGCCTATCCGGCGAAAGTCATCATTGAAAAGAACTGGCTGAGAACGGAAAACTGGTGTATTCCGAGACGGCATGGAAACATTATGAGCGACGAATTTACGCCCTATCCCAAAAATCCGCTGATTCAGCAGTTTTTTGCAAATATAGGAAGGACGGAGACGATTGGCTCGGGCGTGAGAAACTTGTATAAATACACGCCGATTTATTCGGACGGCGGGAAGCCTGAACTGGTGGAAGATGATGTGTTCAGGATTACAATCCCCCTGAACCGGGCGGCAGTGGATGAGGCGAATGCGCAGGGCACATTGTCAGACCGGGAGCAGCAGATTTACGATATGATCTGTGAAAACCGGCGTCTGTCGGTGGAACAGGTCATGGCGGAATTGGATATTTCCAGAGCGGCAGTGTTCGGCATGTATGGAAAGATTAAGAGAGTTACCGGTGCGGTGTATGATGAGAAAGCGGCGGCATGGGTACTGCCGCAGTGAGCGCAGGGAAAGGATTCGGAGGATGAAAAGAGATCAGAAAGGCTTTACCATAGTGGAGTTGATCATAGCCGTGGCGATCCTTGCGATCGTGACGCTGGCGGTGTGCGGCTTTATACTGGTCGGCTCGAAAAGTTATACGAGCGCAAATACCGATATCATGCTGCAGCAGGACGCGCAGCTGGCCCTGAACCAGATCTCCGACGTCATCATCGACACTACCGACAGCATCAACTACAGAGTGGGGACAGGAATAGAGGACGACCAGTCTGAGCTTGTGCTCAAAGATTCTGAGTACGGCGGCGAGGCGACCTACAAGAGCCTGGTCGTGGTGAACCGGGGCAACGAGGACAGCAATAACGATAACAAGTGTTATAGATTCGACTGGGACAAGGCCGCGGAGACGATCTACTTCAACGAGGCGGACGTGGCGCTGACAGCCGATATGGCGGACGAGGAGATCAAGAGCGCCGTCAACGCGGGCTTCGCCGCCGTAGAGGGAGACAAGGCGATCCTGGCGGAACATGTGACGGAGCTTGGCGTCGATCTGACCCAGTTTGAGGAAAACCGCGTGGTCATGATCTCCATGACCTTCGAGAACGGCGGCAGACAGTACGCGACGTCCAACAACGTCACCGTGCGCAACCGGATCGCCATCAACGCGATCGAGGTCGATCCGATGAAGATCGCGGACGAGTTCCTGATCACGAATCTGAACTCCGTGACGCTGGAGCCGGGGGATGAATATACTTTTGAAGCCCATGTGGAGACGACGTCCGACGACAAGGATCTGAAGTGGGAGCTGGTGGGCAATTCGGACGGCGGAACGACGCTTACGCCCGCCGGCGTAGAAGACGGCGGCAAGGTTGCAAAATATACGCTGCACGTAGGGATCAGAGAGACGAGTTCTAACTTCGGCGTCAAAGTATCCCGCGCCGTCGAAGAGTATGCGGATCAGAACAAACGCGTTGCAGTGACCGTACAGGTCAATATGAAACGTGTCAATTCGGTCAATATCACGGGAGCCGCCAGCGCCAAACAGGGCGAGACGGTGAAGCTGGAGGGTTCGGCGGCGGGCCCCGAGCTGGGGCTGCTCTGCAACGCCGCCGCCTGCCAGGGGGACAATCTGAGCGAGGATCATGACCTGATCGCCGCCCGCTGGGAAGTGGTGAGCGGCAAGGCGACGATCGCGAACCCCGCGAAAGACGGCGCCGAGGTGATCATAGCCGAGGACGCGGCTGTGGGCGAGGATATCGTCGTGCGCGCCTACTCGCAGCTCTCCGCCACCAAGAACGGTGGCTACGGCATCGAGGCGCAGAGCTGGAGCGCGCCGATCTACGGCGAGTGGCGGATCCGCGTGGAGCAGGGAATCGAGGGAGACGCGCCGCTGCGGTCGGATTTCAAGTTCGGCACGGATAACGATGAAGAAGTCGGCATGATCTACGACTATATGTACGAGGGATTGTCGGATTACAGAAGATATGTCCTGTGCGTCCGCGTCAGAGAACTCAACGCGACCAGCGCGGCCAATGATCAGGTAGTGCTCTACTGGGCAAGCGAGGGCAAGAATGTCAGATTCAATCCTGATATATTTGGCGTGGACTTCGATCGCTCTTATAATGTGTATATGCAGGTGCTTTTGCCCGTGGATCAGGCGCAGTACAAGGGACAGCCCGGCAAGGCGGCCAACCAGTTCAGCGAGGACTCCAGCGATGCGATTGCGGCGGAGTATAAGAGCCATCTGAACAGCACCGGCAAGTATGTGGGGACAAAGTACGAGGCGAGCAAACTTTTCTATGGAAAACTGACGCCTCCGGCCATTTCGGTCGTATACAATAACGTGACATATCCGAACAGCAACAAGGATCACTACGAGTCCTACTCTCTGTTTTCTGGCGGGGATCCCGTCGTGGGACAGATTCTGTTCGGCGACGTTATGAACATTAAGCAGCAGACGCTGAACGGGAAGATCGTGTTTACCATTTACAAGGGCGAGGGCGACGACATTGGGAGCTGGCAGCGGGTAAGCGGCTACGATCCCGGCAAAAACGCCTATGACAATCCATCGGTCTTCGGCGACGGCGAATTTCGGATCGAGGTGCAGACGAGCGGCGTTCCCGCTCTGACGAGTTCCAATTTCATCAGGCGTAACGCCAGGAATAACCCGCCTTCGGCTGCCGGTATGTATCACATCGTGCCGGGGTATCTGTATGCGAACCAGTATGATCTTGGACATTATACGTTTATTTTGAAAGAGAATCTGCACGGCGATTACGACGAGCATTATTATGTGCAGCCAAGGTGTACGATCAATTTGAAAGTGGGCACGGAATTTAATATGGAACTGCCGCGGGAGAACGGAGAAGAACGGTTTACAAACTTCCCTGTCCCGACGGACTTTGCGTTCCCGTTTGCGCGCAAGAGTAAGTTCATGCAGACGGCGACCAGGAGTCTGACGGCGTACACGAAGTCGGGCGAGGCGAAACAGTGGTACAATAACATTCTGGTGGACTGCGAGTATGTGCCGGGCGCAAACGGCGAGCGGGACAGCTACACGATCTGGCTCTATACGGAATCCAACAGGAACGGCGCGTCCTACACGCGGAACGTGATCGGCAAATACACCTGTAAGGTCGGCGACGACAAGTGGGATATAGTCAGATTGAGCTATTCGGAGGACGTCAAGGTAGAGACAAATATAGAATACAAGAAGGACAATCACAGCTGGAAAGCGTATTTCCCGTACCCTTCCGCGAGCGATTTCCCGTTCAGCGAGGCGGACTTCAGCGGTTCGACCGAAAGCGTGACGAAACAGGTTTCCCTGCAGGCGTACAACGTGGACGCCAACTACGAGAAGAAGGTAGAGCGGGTTGCGGTAGAGTGCAAGAAGACCGGCGACAGTTATACGATCACGATAAAAGAGGAGATCAACGCCGGGACGCACAAGGATATCACGAGGATTTACGGGACGTGGACGTGTGATAAAACCGGCAATAAATGGGCGTCTACCGGGGGAACTTATCCGAAGGACGAAGTAACAGCGATATGGGGATCATGTATTTCCTTTGACGAGGGAGGCGTAACCCGAAGAATGGAATTTCCGCTGCCGGGGCAGGCAGGATTCCCGAGCTTGACGGGAGATACTTATACCGTATGGGAGAACAGACAGTGGTTTGATGAGGGGAACGATCCTTACGGCGAGAATATATATAATTATATGTACGTCCAGATTGAATATTCGATATCTTCTGACAAAACGTATACGATTACACTCAAAAATGGATATGATAGCAGTCAGACATACGGCACTTGGACCTGGACAACGGGCGCTGAGTCGTGGACGAAAAAAACAATGTAGCAATTCGCGTATTATATGATACGTTAGGCAAACCTTTTTACAATGTAACGGGGCGATCAATATGAACAAAGACAAGATCAGGGAGACGATGGAACTGCACCAAAAGGGCAAGGACGGCAAAAAGAGACTGTTTTTTGCCGCCGCGCTTGCGGCTGTGTTCGCCGCTGTGGCGGGCGCGGTCTACGGCGCTTTCCGGCTGGGCAGGAAACAGGGCGCGAGGGACGAGGCGCAGCGCGCTGAAGAGCAGCGCCGGGCCGAGAGAGAGCGGCGGGCCGCGGAGAAAAGACGCGCGCAGAGAGAGGCGCAGCGGCCCGTCTACGTGGTACATCCTCTGCCGTCGAAGAAGGAGGAGAGCGGAGCGAAGCGTTTTCGGAGACATCTGTGCGCGGCGGTCTCGGCGGTTCTCGTGTTCTCGATGGTGGGATCGAGCACGCTGCCCTATATCGAGCCGGCCACGGTGCTGGCGAAGGAATCCTTCTCCGGGATCGGCAAGATCGTGGAGGAACATGAGGAGGAACCCTATCGGATCCTGGATATTGTTCCGGCGGACGCGATGTACTACTATACGCCGACGTCCACGGCTGCCGGCGGGACTGCAGGCGGGACTGCGGAGGTGAAGGGCACTTATCCTTTCCGTCTCGGCACGATGGGCTATCTGGTGAGCGGGCAGGCCGATCTGCAGGCCGATCTGGCCGACGCTTTCCAGAAGGATCTGGCAGGCGAGACACCCAATTTTGCGGAACGCGAGGACAGGGAAGACCTGTTCAGCAAGGTGGCGGGTTCCGCCGCGCCTTTCGGCCTGACCTATGACGAGGTCTACGGCGGCGTGGGCGGCGTGTCTACGGCCGGTTACACTCTGATTTACGATCCCTCGGGCGTCAAGACGATCAGCGCGCTCGACGAGAGCGGCTTCAGCCCGCTGGTGGAGACGAAAGAGAGCGGCCAGAACGGCGCGGACAATACGGAAAACAGCGGCGGCGCGGGCGATACGGAGAGTTCGGACGGCGGCACGGGTACGAATGCGCCGGAGAACGGCGGCGGCACGGGCGACGGCGATACGGAAGATAGCGAAAACGACGAGAATGATACTGGCAATAGCGGCGACGGCACAGGCGCAGCCGGGTCGGAGGACGAAAACGGCGATACCGGCAATAGCGCCGATACCGGAAACGATACGGAGAATAGCGGCGACGGCACGGAGAACGAGACGGAAAGCGAAGGAGCCGGCGGCAATCAGAATTTCATGACGCTGGGCGTTCCGCGCGGCGCCAGTGGGCCGACCGAGGATCCCGGCGCGGTCGTGGGCGAGTTCCACGGCAGATATGATAAGGTTGCTGCGGGAGAAGTGGGTGATTACACCCCTGTGAACGGCACGCCGGGAACCTTATCGTTCCGGACCATGGACAATGCGGTCGGCGTGGGCGCTCTGGCGAGATACAGCTACCAGGGGGAAGGCGCGCCCTGGCACGTGACCTTTCAGAAGTCGCGCGTGGCGACCGGAGAACCGGGCGAGCCGGGCGGCTATGTCGTCAATGTCCTCGGCCTGATGGCGGAGGACGGCCACCGGAGCGAGTATGCCACGGACATGACGGGCGTTTACTACTATCACGAGGACGAAGGTTACTTCAGCTATGCGGGCACGGTGGCGGATATTCTCGGCAGAACCTATACGCTGGTCGGCGGCTCGCAGGAAGACGAAGGGGAGCAGGAAGAAGAGAAGAAAGAAGAACAGACCGGGCAGACGACGCCTCCGGCGGAGCCGGTCGCGCCTCCGACAGAGCCGGTCGCGCCCCCGACAGAACCGACGACGCCTCCGACAGAACCGGTCACGCCTCCGGAAGGAGCCGGCGGGTCTGAGGGAGAGAGCGGCGGCAGTGAAGGGGAGAGCGGCGTCGATCCCTCCGAGGGACAGACGGATCCGTCCGAACAGGGCGGCGACGGAGAAGAAGGCGGCGGCGACAATGAAGAGGGCGCCGGCGGCGGCGAAGGCGGCGGCAGCCAGGATAACGGCGAAGGCGGCGGCGGTACGGAACCGGGACAGGATCCGCCCGCAGAACCGGCAAGCAACGGCGGCAATGAGGAGCTGCTGTCTGCGCGTGCGCTTTTGAAGAAGGACGGCTGGTACCTTCTGGTGGAAAATGAAATCGGCGGCGATCCGGGTACGATCAGCGGCGATCCGAACACGACCGGCGGCGATTCGGATACGACCGGCGGCGATTCGAACACGACCGGCGGTGATCCGGATATGACCGGCGGTGATCCGGCTGACGGCAGCGGGGAGCCGAACGGCGAGAGCGGCGACAATAACGAGGGCGACAACAGCGGCGGCGAAGGTTCGCAGAATAACGGCGATCCGTCCGGCGGACAGCCGGCGTCTTCGCCCGCGCAGAACGGCGGCGAGACGGGTTCCTATGTCATGGACGGTACGCCGGATGAGGCGATCGACTGGACGAACCCGGAGTACGGGAAGCTGATGATCTGCTCCTTCACCTATGTGGAGCAGCCGGAAGCGGGCGTTACGCTGTACGAGGTGCTCGGCGAGGAGGAAGTCGTCGACGCGCCGAATCTGCCCAAGCCTTTTGACGCTTATATTATGGGCGGAAATTCCGGGATCAGTACGCTGAGCGCTCCGTTTGGCACTCTGGGACTGCCCAGACAGAGCGGTTCGGGTACGACGCAGAGTTTTGTCTATAATCCGGGGCAGGGAACCTACAAACTGACCTATGATCCCAACAGTTCTACGACCATCCGGGTAACGGGCGCGCCGGTTTACATGCGCTGCAAATCGAACAACGACTGGCTGAAGCAGTACGTGTTCAGCGCGCTGGACGGCGGAGACAACGAGAGCGACGACTTCCGGATCGAGGTGACGACCGTGCGCGCGGATCAGGTGAAGGCTTCTGATATACAGGATGCGGATCTGGTCTTTCTGGAGAGCGCGGACAGCAATCCGGTGCTGAATACCAGCGCGATGCAGATGCGGTATATCAGCAGGGATGAAAAGGACGCGTACGAAGATATGCCGGAAGCCGCGATGAGCGAGATTCTGCGCGAGGCCGCGGACGACCTGAAACCCGTGATCGTGGATTATGGAATCGTAGAGAGCAGCGAACACTATAAGGACTCCAACTACCAGCATCTGGCGCGGGCGCTTTTGAAGAGGGATCTGGCGGAGTTCGTCGAGGAGATGGACGCGGAGGACGATTTCATCGACAATGTCGGGATGAATCTGGGAGATACCGATGATTTCCCGGAAAAAGACGACAACGACTATAATTATGTAAACCAAAATATTTATGTCATAAACGGTTCCACTCTTGTCAGCGATGATTTTCACGACAAGATGGACAACGACGAGGCGCGGGCCGGCTTCGGGGATGTGCTGTCCGCGATCAAGGCGGAGAATACGACGCTGTCCGAGGACGACCGCATTTCGGAGTGGGTCAGCAAGGCGCGCGCGGTGCAGTATATCATCAACTTTTCCGTGGGCATCATAGGCGACTTCAGCAGGCTGTCGATTCTGGAGCTGCAGCCCTCGGCGAACCTGAAATCCGACTTTACGCTGGAGGACGAGAACACGAAGCTGCTCTGGAAGACGGAGGACATGCGGACGGCGAAACAGATCCTGTTCAGCAAAGATTCGATTGACGCGCAGATCGACACGAAGTCCGTGGCGGAGTTTAACAGCGAGTGGGCGGACATCAACGGCGCGTACGACATGGTATTTATCGGTCTGGACGGGCAGCGCCTGAACCGGGACGAGGAGGGCAGGACGCACTACAACAACGAGGATCTGAACGGCAAGGTCTACCACACGGGCGACGACTCGGGCGTCGGTACATACGACGCCAACGATCTGACCGCACAGAAGATGGACGATCTGCTCCACTATATGGCGGCGGGCTATCCCGTGCTGGTGGAGAACGACTGCTTCGAGGAGGGCACCGCGCAGAAAGCGGACCGGGACGACGTCAATACGGACTATATTCAGGAAGGCACGGTGATGTACCAGTTCCTGCAGGCGGCTGTGAGCGACGACCGCTATGAGGACTGCATCTTTACGGTGGCCGACGCGATGTCGAACTCCATGTTCATGACGCGTGTGCGCATCGACAAGCCCAGGATCAGTCTGGTGGACGAGAACGGCGAGGAGACTTCCGCCGTGCAGACGCTTGCGCGCGACGAGAACGACGAGTATCACGGCAGGCTCTATTACAGGATCCGGGATAACCACGGCGACGACTATCTCGGCGACACGGTGGTGAACGTGTATGCGGATTACAACCACGACGGGAATTTCGTCCCGTCGGAACTGGTGACGGAGTATATCAATCAGGGTAATATGCTGGATGTGAAGATCGACGGCATGGGTCCCGGCATTCTGCCGTGGAAGATAGAGGTTTCCGACGTTGGCAACGAGTACAGGCGCGCTTCCGTGAAGGGCTACTTCGAGATGGGGAGCGATTCTGCGGATGAGCTGAAAGTATTGCAGATCACCGAGAAGAAGAACGATACGGGGATGGATCTGCAGCTGATCTTCAATAAAAAGAAAGATTCCGTGCTCGCGCACTATCTCAGGGGCGCGGAAGAAATTCTGAACGCGGAGTGGCAGATCGAATCCGTGAGCGCGTCGCAGCTGGAGGAGAAGCTGTCGGAGAACGCCAACTATCTGGCGCAGTGGGACGTGGTCGTGCTGACGCTGGACGAGGCCGCGGACAACGGCGCGGTGACGGAGGCCCTCAACCGCTATGTGGGAGAGGGGCGGAGCCTGCTCGTGTGCGGGCAGGATCCCGGAGATCAGAGAGCGGGGCTTAGCGGCGCGCTGCTCGGCCAGACGGACAGCTATTCGTTCGTGGGCTTGGGCGGACGGGGCGCGAGCGGTTATCATCGCTACGACGGTCTGGACAGCGGTATGTACGAAGCCAAGACGCTTCTGGAGGCGGAGCCGGTCAACGCGGGCAGCATTTCCTTCTATCCGTATGTGATGGACGACAGATTCAGCTTCGGCGAGGAAGGGCTGCTCAGGGCGGCGCCTTATCTGCTCGACTTCGACGACAATCTGACGAGCGAAGAGAATGCGTCCTACGTGACGCCGTGGTACACCTTCGGCAGCACGGACAGGGAGAAATCCGCGTACGGCATCTCGCCGAGAGACGGACGCAACAATTATTACTGCTACAGCAAGGGCAACGTGGTCTATCTGGCGCAGTCGCAGTACACCTATACCTGTGACGCGCAGAGCGGACCCGACGCGGGCGCGGCGGGTTCGGCGGAATGCCGGTTCTTCGTGAATGCGCTGGTGGCGGCCTACAATGCCGGACTCCACAATGCGCACATCAATATCGTCGCAGGGTTCTCACCCGACGCGGCGGATATCACGAGCATCTCCGTGCCTTTTGACGAGACATGGACGACGGCGGATGTGGAGACGGGTTCTGCGGCGCCCGACGTCGAGGGCGGTATCCTCGGCAATACCGTGGACGTATACTTTAAGTTCCGGGACAACAATTTCGCAGCCGAGAAGACGGAGCTTCTGGAGTTCTACTACGAGGATCCCGACGGCGGCAGCGAGGTGGATATCGGCGGCGAGACGGTGAAGGCGACCGCCTTCGGCTCAGAGGTCTGGACCGTTACGGACAACAGGCTGGTGAAGCTGGGCGAGGGAGAGACGCTGCAGCCGGGCAAGATCTACCGCATCAAGGCGCCCGTCGTGACGCTGAAGAACACCGCGAGTCTCACCAGGGGCGACGCGGCGCAGCAGGAGCGGGCGAACAAGGCGGACATCTACATCGTACTGCACACGTCCTTCACAAGAAGCGGCAAGCCGTACGAGATTATCAGCTCCGACGCGGTGTCCCTGAACAGGACCAGGCTGTTTTTGCTGGAGTAAGCGATTGACATATTTTTTTCAATACGGTATTATAATAGTAAAGACAGGCAACTTGAGTGCCGGTCAAAGCGTTGAAGTAAGGTGTTGTGCTGGAGGGCAGTGCCTTACGAGCTTTGTAAGGGTTTGACATTTACCACAATTCGGCTAGACGGAAACGTTGAAAGAAAATGTTAGAAAGGCTCTGCTTAGGCAGGGCCTTTCTGTTATCTGGGAAGTTTTTCTGCGTTTCTTCTATATATAATATGTAGGATTGTATATCATATAGTACGTTTCATGGCTGATATGGTATAATAAAATAAAAAGAGCAGAATATCATATTGTTTGTGGGGGGGGGATCGTAAAAAATATGGCGGAGAAGATACAGGAACTGAAACAGGCTAAGAGACGAGACAGGAAAGTTTATATTACGGATATTGCTATAGATAAGGTGCCTTTTATCAGATATGACGGCTTTACGGAGGAGCGCAATTACATCATGAGAGAACTGGCTAAAGACGTTCTGCTTCTTTCCAAAGAAAAAAATAACAGTAACGAGGTTGCTATTACCTGTGACCTTGGAGCAAAAAACCCGTTGGATAGTTTTGGTGTGTCTTTAGGAACAGAACATGAAGTGGATATACTCGCAGATACGCTCTCTAATCATATTATTGTGTCAAAAGAGTCAGTGGCAGTGGTAGTATTGCATAATCATCCCTCTACGCAAACTTTTTCACTGCAGGATATTCATTTCTTCATGCAGCATCCAAAGATCGAAGTCATTGCAGTAGTATCGAATCAGGGAGCGGTGCATTATCTGAAACGGGATAGGGAATATGATTATCGAGAGGCTTTTCGCTTATTTCAGGAGTGTATCGAAGAACTTCATCATGATTCACCGGCAGCGGAAATGTATTTGGCTTCACTGTCTTTTTTGGCAAAGTGCAGCGAAGCAGGCTTATTATACAGGTAAGATCAGGAGGTGAGTATATGAAAAAGACAGCCTTGAATGATGTGACTTACAATTTTGAACCATTGGAATTATGCGTATCGGATCGCGAATATAAAGTGGACGAAGAGGCGCTGCGGCGAAGCATGGAGAAGAGCCGGGAACTGATCTCTTTTCTTCGGGATTATAAGAAAAGAAAAGAGACGGAGGAATAGATACTTTACAGGAACTTTACAAAATTTTCCCTTGTCATCTCGGATGATTTAGTGTATAGTGTTTTCCGTTAAATACCGTTTCGGAAAATAAGGGGAATTGTTATGGCAAAGTATCTGGTAATAGTTGAGTCACCGGCTAAGGTAAAGACGATCAAGAAATTCCTGGGCCCGAATTATGAGGTCGCGGCCAGCAACGGGCATGTGCGGGATCTGCCGCGCAGCGTGCTCGGCATCGACGTGGAGCACGGCTTCGAGCCCAGATACATCACGATCCGGGGCAAGGGGGATATCCTGGCGAATCTGCGCAGGGAAGTGAAGAAGGCCGAGAAAGTCTATCTCGCAACCGACCCGGACCGCGAGGGAGAGGCGATCTCCTGGCACCTGCTCACGGCGCTGAAGCTGGAAAACAAGAAGGTGTATCGCATCACCTTCAACGAGATCACCAAGACGGCGGTTAAGGAATCCCTGAAACACGCCAGAGAAATTGACATGGATCTGGTGGACGCGCAGCAGGCGCGCCGCTGTCTGGACCGCATGGTGGGCTACAAGATCTCGCCGGTACTGTGGGCGAAGGTGAAGAGGGGACTGAGCGCCGGACGCGTACAGTCCGTGGCGCTGCGTATCATCTGCGACAGGGAGGAGGAGATCAACGCTTTCATCCCGGAGGAATACTGGTCGCTCGAAGCCGTCCTCGCCGTGGAGGGCGAGAAGAAGCCGCTCGTGGCGAAGTACTGCGGCACGGCGGAGGGAAGCAGGACGATCTCTTCGGCGAAGGAGCTTGCGGAGATCAGGAAGTCGCTCGACAGCGCGCGCTACCGCGTCGTCTCTGTCAAAAACGGCGAGCGGGTGAAGAAAGCGCCGCTGCCCTTTACGACTTCCACACTGCAGCAGGAGGCGAGCAAGCAGCTCAATTTCTCGACCCAGAAAACCATGCGTCTGGCGCAGCAGCTCTACGAGGGCGTGGACGTCAAGGGGAGCGATACGGTCGGCGTCATCACCTATCTGCGTACGGACTCCACGCGGGTATCCGACGAGGCGGAGGCGATGGCCCGCAGCTATATTGAGGGACAGTACGGCCCGGCGTATGCGGCGGGCGCGCAGGATCGGGGGAACAGCAGACAGAAGATCCAGGACGCCCATGAGGCGATCCGGCCCACAGACATAAGCAGGACCCCCGCGGATCTCAAGGATTCCCTCTCCCGGGATCAGTTTCGTCTCTACCAGCTGATCTGGAAGCGATTCGTGGCGAGCCGCATGACGAACGCCGTGTATGAGACGACTTCCGTCAGGATCGACGCGGCGGGGAACGGATTCGCCGCAGCCGCCTCCAAGGTGAAGTTCGACGGTTTCATGAGCGTCTATACCGAGGACGACGACCGGGAAGAGAGCAATGCGTTGATGAGCAGGATCACGGCCGATACGAAACTGTCGCTGACGGAACTGGCGGAGAAGCAGCACTTTACGCAGCCGTCGCCGCACTACACGGAGGCCTCTCTTGTGCGCGCCATGGAGGAACTGGGGATCGGGCGGCCCAGCACTTACGCCCCTACCATTACCACGCTTCTCGCCAGGCGTTATATCGTCAAGGAGAACAGGAACCTCTACGTGACGGAGCTGGGCGAGGTGGTGAATAACATGATGAAGGAGGCGTTTCCTTCCATTGTGGACGTGAACTTCACCGCGACGATGGAGGCGCTTCTGGACGGCGTGGAAGAGGGCAATGTGAAGTGGAAGACCGTGCTGGAGAATTTCTATCCCGATCTGGAACAGGCGGTGGAGCAGGCCGAGAAGGATCTGGACGAGGTGGAGATCGCCGACGAGCTCTCCGACGAGTACTGCGAACTCTGCGGCAGGCAGATGGTGATCAAGTACGGCCCTCACGGCAGATTCCTGGCGTGCCCGGGCTTCCCGGAGTGCCGCAACACGAAGCCCTACTTCGAGAAGATCGGCGTCGCCTGCCCCAGGTGCGGCAAGGACATCGTCATGAAGAAGACGAAGAAGGGGCGGCGGTATTACGGCTGTATTGACAATCCCGAGTGCGATTTCATGGTATGGCAGCGTCCCGTCAACGAGAAGTGCGACCGCTGCGGCTCGATCATGCTGCAGAAGGGGAACAAGCTGGTCTGCGCGGACGAAAACTGCGGCTTTGTCAAGGACGCGCCGAAGGCGGCGGACACCGCTCCCACTCCGGCGTAATCTCCGCGGAGCGCTTCTTCCGGCTCTTTTTACCGCCGCACAGCTCGTCTGACAGGAGAACTGTTTTCTGAAAATACATTGATTTTTGACAAATATTGTGATAAAATCAAATTGTTTCAGGAAAGTTCGGCCTGCGTGCGCGCAGCCGCTTACGATAAGAGGTATTACATGAGCAGTGTTCAGTTACTGGATAAGACGAGAAAAATCGGGAAACTTCTGCACAACAACAACTCCGGCAAGGTGGTGTTCAACGATATCTGCGACGTGCTGAAAGAGATACTGGGATCCAACGTGCTGGTTGTCAGCAGGAAGGGCAAGGTGCTCGGCATCGGCGACCAGGACAGCGTGGAGTCGATCACGGAGATGATCGTAGACCATGTGGGCGGCTTCATTGATCCGGTGTTGAACGAACGGCTCCTGTCGGTGCTTTCGACGAAGGAGAACGTCAATCTGGAGACGCTGGGCTTTGAGAATATCGACACGAGGAAGTTCCGGGCCGTCATCACCCCCATCGAGATATCCGGAGAGCGTCTGGGAACGCTTTTTATCTACAAATGCGACGAGCAGTACGATATCGACGACATCATTCTGTGCGAGTACGGCACGACGGTGGTAGGGCTGGAGATGCTGCGGGCGGTGAGCGAGGAGAGCGCGGAGGAGAACCGCAAGATCGCGGTGGTGAGATCGGCGATCGGCACCCTTTCCTACTCGGAGATGGAGGCGATCACCCACATCTTCGACGAGCTGGGCGGCATGGAAGGCATTCTGGTGGCCAGCAAGATCGCGGACAAGGTCGGCATCACCCGATCGGTCATCGTCAACGCGCTGCGCAAGTTCGAGAGCGCGGGCGTCATCGAGTCGAGGTCGTCGGGCATGAAGGGCACTTACATCAAGGTGCTGAACGACGTGGTTTTCGAGGAAGTGGAGAAACTGAAGGAACAGACAAGACATTTATAGAAACGCATGGACGGCGCAGGGTAAAAGGATTTACACGGGGCTCAGGCTCAGGGTAAATCCTTCTTTTTTTGCGCATAGGCAGAGCCGGAAAGCGGCAGAGACATGCGACTGCCTGCAGAGACATACGGCCTCTCTGCTGGGAATTTGTGAAAATCGATCGAAAAACCTTGTAATTTTTGATAAATAATTTATAATGGAGTATGGATTCTACTCTTTACTACCATGGAGGTTTGTGCTTATGAGTACTCTGTCTGATACGAACGTATTTGACTATATCAATGTGCTGGACAAGGCGGCGGACGCGGCCTGGCTGCGCAACGACGCGCTCTCGAACAACATCGCCAACGCGGATACGCCGGGCTACAAGCGCCAGGACGTCAACTTCGAGACGCAGCTTGCCAAGGCGCTCCATCACTACAGGTACACCAGCGTGGACGAGCGGGTGCACAATGTGAAGCTGAGCCGGTTGAACCCGATTACCTACACGGACTATTCGGGATTCTCCTACCGTGTCGACGGCAACAACGTGGATCCCGACACGGAGGGCGTATATCTGGCCAAGAACCAGATCGTATATCAGGGTCTGGAGGGCGCGATCAATCAGGAATTCAAGAATCTTCAGGCAGTGCTCAAATAAAGTCGGCCTTGCCGACTTCGCAGGGGGAGCTTCGCTCCCTGTAAACAGAGGAGGATAATTATGGGTATGTTTACCGCTTTTGACATCAACGCGACCGGCATGACCGCGGAGCGTTTCCGCATGGATATCATCGCGCAGAACGTGGCGAACGCGGAGACGACGCGCACCGAGGACGGCACGCCCTACCGCAGGAAGGTCGTTGTATTTGAGGAGAAAAATTCACAGACGCCTTTTCACCAGGTGCTCGCGAAAGAGCGCGACCGCTATTCGGGCAACGGCGTGAAGGTCACGGGCGTGTACGAGGACGAGTGGACGGAAGGGAATCTGGTCTACGATCCCTCGCATCCCGACGCGGACGAAAACGGCTATGTGACGTATCCGAACGTCAATATCATCACGGAGATGACGAACCTGATCGATGCGAGCCGCGCTTATCAGGCGAACGCGACGGCGTTTGACGCGAGCAAGAACATCGCGACGACGGGTCTGGCGCTTCTGAACAGCTGACGGGCGGCCGGAGGCACAACGACAGATAACAGATAAGATACTTTGTGTATGGAGGGAAAACCATGGCTTTAGATATCACGGAGCTCTATAACGTATCCTCAAACGCCATCAGGGAGGCCGCCAAGGTTGCGCCTACCAACAGGGTCGATACATACGGGGAACAGGACTTTGACAACATACTGCACACGGCGGTCGAGAATCTGACGACGACCAACAATTACCTCTCGGACGCGGAGAACGAGGAGATCAAGTGGGCGCTCGGGGAGACCGAGAACACGCACGATCTGAGCATCTCCCTGCAGAAGGCCTCGGTGGCGCTGCAGTACACGGTCGCGATCAGGGACAGGCTCTTGGACGCTTACAAGGAACTCATTCAGATGCAGATATAGTATGCGCGCAGGGGAGCGTAAACAGAGGAATCTGAAGGAGAGTAAGCAGCTGTGGATAGATTGATAGAGAAGTTAAAAGAATTGATGAACCGGATTCTGGAGTGGTGGAACCGGTTTACGGCGAAACAGAAGACGCTGATCGTTTCCGGCGTCGCGGTTCTGGTGCTGGCGATCGTTGCCATCGTGTCGAGGCTGACCCAGCCGCAGTATGTGCTCTTAAAGGAGTGCGAGAATACCAAGGAAGCGGCGGAGGTGCGGGATCTGCTCGAGGAGGAGGAGCTCGATTATACGATCTCCGACGACGGGCTGACCATCCAGGTGCTGAGGGATCAGATCTCCGACGCGAATCTGCTGCTCGGCGCGAATAATATCGTGTCGGCGGAATACGGAATCGACAACGTGGTGGACGGCAGCTTTTCCACGACGGAGTCCGACAAACAGAAGAAGTACGTCGTGTATCTGGAGGATTCTCTGGAGCGGGATATCGCGAAGTTCGACGCGGTCAAGAACGCCAACGTCCGCCTGGATATTCCGGAGGACGACGGGACGCTGATAGCGGACGAGCAGGAATCTTCGGCGTGGGTGCTTCTGGAATTAAAAGACGAATTTAGTACGGACAGCGCGGCTTATCTGGCGCGCTCCGTGGCGACGGCCATCGGCAACGAGACGACCAACAATATCGTCATCATGGATACCGAGGGCAATATGCTCTTTACCGGCGACGACAATCTCACCATGTCCGGCGCCGCCAGCTCCCAGCTCTCGGTGAAGGCCGAGGCGGAGAAACAGATGATCCGGGAGGTGCGCCGGGTTCTGCTGGGCACGAAGGAATTTGACAACGTGGAGGTGGCGACCAATCTGGTGCTGGATTTCTCCAGCTCCGAGACCACGACGCACAGTTACACGCCGGCGGACGGACAGACGCAGGGCGTGCTGGCGCATGAGGACGTCTACAACTCGGAGAACGAGAGCGGCGTGGGCGGCGTCCCCGGCACGGACTCCAACGACGACGACACGGAATATGTGCTGGAGGACAACGGCAATTCCACATCCACCGTATCCGAGGAGTCGAGAGACTATCTGCCGAACGAGGAGATCACGACGACCACGACGCCGGCGGGACTGATCGATTACGGCCAGTCCTCCCTGACGGCCGCCCTGATCAAGTACAATATCGTCCGCGAGGAGGATGTGCGGACCCAGGGGCTTCTGGACGGCGTCACATGGGAAGAGTACAAACTGAACAACAATGAGCGCACGCGTCTCGACGTGGACGAGGAGTTCTATACGGCGGTGGCCAACGCGACGGGCATCTCCGCGGACAGCATCTCTCTCGTGGCGTACAGCGAGAACATCTTCTTCGACGAGGAAGGCTCGGGCATCACGGCGACGGACATTCTGCAGATCGTCCTGATCATTGTGATACTGGCGCTCCTTGCTTTTGTCGTGCTGAAAAGTATGCGCGGAGAGAAGCACGAGGAAGAGGAGGAGGAACTTACCGTGGAGTCTCTGCTGCAGTCCATGCCCGATACCCAGGTGGAGCAGATCTCTCTGGAGAACGAGTCCGACGAGCGCAAGATGATCAACAAATTCGTGGAAGAAAACCCGGAGGCCGCCGCGAATCTGCTTCGCAACTGGCTGAACGAAGAGTGGGGGTAGCATAGATGGCTAAGAATGACGAAAAGCTGACCGGAGGGCTCCAGAAAGCGGCGGTTCTCCTGATCGCGCTGGGGCCGGAGAAATCGGCTTCGATTTTCAAGCATCTGAAAGAGGACGAGATAGAGGAACTGACGCTGGAGATCGCCAACACCCGGAACATCACGCCGCAGATGAAGGACGACGTGGTGAACGAGTTCTACCAGATCTGTCTGGCGCAGCAGTATATCGCGGAGGGCGGTATCGGCTACGCGAAGGAGCTTCTGGAGAAGTCTTTCGGCTCGGAGAAGGCCGCGGACGTGATCGGCAAGCTGACGGCGTCCCTCCAGGTGAAGCCTTTCGAGTTCGTGAGAAAGACGGACGCGACGCAGCTCCTGAACTTTATCCAGGACGAGCACCCGCAGACGATCGCGCTGATCCTGTCCTATCTGTCTCCGGCGCAGGCGGCGCTCATCGTGTCGGCGCTCCCGCCCGACAGGCAGGCGGACGTGGCGAAGCGTATCGCCATCATGGACAGGACGAGCCCGGACGTGATCAAGGAAGTGGAGAAAGTGCTGGAATCCAAGCTGTCGTCTCTTGTCAACCAGGATTACACGATCATCGGCGGCGTGGACGCCGTCGTAGAGATTTTGAATACGGTGGACCGCGGAACGGAGAAACATATCATGGAGACGCTGGAGATCGAGGAACCGGAGCTGGCGGACGAGATCCGCAAGAAGATGTTCGTCTTCGAGGATATCCTGCTCCTGGACGACAGGGCGATCCAGCGTGTGCTGCGTGACGTGGACAACGGCGATCTGGCGATCGCGCTGAAAGGTTCCAACGAGGAAGTGCAGAACGCGATCTTCAACAACCTCTCCAAGCGTCTCGGCGTCATGATCAAGGAGGATATGGAGTTCATGGGACCCGTCCGTATGAAGGACGTGGAGGAAGCGCAGCAGAAGATCGTCAATATCATCAGAAAACTGGAAGATTCCGCAGAAATTGTTATCTCCAGAGGCGGAGGTGACGAGATCATTGTCTAGGAATTTGTACAAGTCGTACTGGGTGGAGGTGTCCGGCGACGAGACCCGCGTGATAGACAACAACGAGATCATGGAGCAGCGCATCGAGGAGCTGGAGGCGCTCAGGCAGCATCGGCTGAACGCGCCGATCGGTTTCGGGGAACACGAGGAAGCCGACGAGGAGAGCGAACCTGAGTTCGTGGACGGTCTCGGCGGCGAACAGATAGACGCGCTGCTGGCGGACAGCGCGGAGGGCGGCATCATCAAGGGAGAGGCCGCCGAACAGGGTCCGGATCTCGCCGAGATCGAGGCCCAGGCGCAGGCCATGCTGGAAGACGCTCAGGCGCAGATTGACGAGATGACGCAGAAAGCGCGGAGCGACCTCGAGGAGGAGCGGCGGCGGACGCTGGAGGACGCCAACAGGCACGGCTACGACGAGGGCTACAAGAAAGGTTATGCGGAGGCGGACGAGATGAAGCGGGAGCTGGCGGCGGAGAAGCAGCGGCTCTACGAAGAGTACGACAGCATGATCGATCATCTGGAGCCTAAGTTTATCGATACGATCACGGAAATCTACAGCCGGATCTTTGGCATCGAGCTGAGCGATAAGAGAGATATCCTGGTACATTTGATCGATTCCACGCTGCGGCAGATCGAGAGCAGCAAGACTTTTATCGTCCATGTCTCCAAGGAGGACTATCCGTTTGTCAACATGCACAGGCAGGAGCTTGTGGAGGGAGCGACGGCGGGCAAGGGTACGGTGGAGATCGTCGAGGACATCGCGCTCTCCCAGGGGGCGTGCCTGATCGAGACGGACGGCGGTATTTTCGACTGCGGCGTGGACACGCAGCTCCAGGAGCTGACTAATAGATTACGGGTGTTGTCATTTGAAAAAACCGGCTATTGACTTTTACAAATACAGCAGAATAGCGGACGAGACTTTTTTCAGGCGCAAAGGGCGGGTGGAGAACGTGGTCGGCCTGACGATTGAGTCCGCCGGCCCCGAGGCAAAGCTGGGCGATCTGTGCAGGATCTATCCCGCCGACGAGGCTTATCGGCCCATCATGGCGGAGGTGGTCGGCTTCAAGGACCGCAGGACGATCCTCATGCCCTGCGACAAGACGGACGGGATCGGCCTGGGCTGTATCGTGGAGAACACCAGCGAGCCGCTGACGGTGCCTGTCAGCAATGATCTGCTCGGCAAGGTGCTGGACGGTCTCGGCAGGGTGGACGGCGAGTATCTGCCGGGAACGCCCTACAGCGTGGAAGCGCCGCCGCCGGACGCCATGAGCAGGAAGATCATCGACGAGGTGCTTCCCCTGGGCGTCAAGGCCGTGGACGGACTGATGACCGTGGGCAAGGGACAGCGCATCGGCATCTTCGCGGGTTCCGGCGTGGGCAAGTCCACCCTGATGGGAATGTTCGCCCGCAATACGAAGGCGGATATCAACGTGATTGCCCTGATCGGCGAGCGCGGCAGGGAAGTGCGTGAATTCATAGAGAGAGATTTAGGGGAAGAGGGCATGAAGCGCTCTGTGGTGGTGGTAGCCACCTCCGACAAGGCGGCCCTCGAGAGGAATAAGGCGGCCAAGACAGCCACCGCGATCGCGGAATATTTCAGGGACCAGGGCAAAGACGTGCTCCTGATGATGGATTCCCTGACGCGTTTTTCAATGGCGCAGCGGGAGATCGGGCTGGCCAGCGGGGAACCGCCGGTGTCCAGAGGCTATCCCCCCAGCGTCTATTCGGAGATGCCCAAGCTCCTGGAGCGGGCGGGCTGCGCGGCGGTCGGTTCGATCACGGGGCTGTACACGGTGCTGGTGGACGGCGACGACATGAACGAGCCGATCACCGATACCGCCAGAAGTATCCTGGACGGTCACATCATGCTGAACAGACGGCTGGCGCATCAGAACCACTATCCGGCCATCGACGTGCTGCAGAGCATTTCCAGGTGCATGGCGCAGATCGTGAGCAAGGAACACAAGCAGCTCGCGGGACAGCTCAAGAACGTGCTCGCCACCTACGGCGACGCGGAGGATTTGATCAATATCGGCGCGTACAAGAGCGGCAGCAGCCAGAAGATCGACTATGCGATCGCCAGGATCGACGCGGTGAACGAGTTCCTGCAGCAGGACGTCAATGAGAAATTCGACTATGAACAGGCCGTGGATATGCTCAGGGAACTCTTCGCGGACTGAGGGGTGAGCGGCCATGGCGAAGTTTGTCTACAGGATGCAGAGCCTTCTGAATATTCAGTACCAGCTCGAGAACCAGGCGAAGATGGAGCTCGGCAGGGCGCAGATGGCGCTGCTGTCCGAGGAGGAGAAGCGGGATGAGCTGGTCGACAGGAAGGAAGCCTATTTCGAAGAGGGCAGGAAGCTGCGCGGCGATGTGGTGCACGCGGACGAACTGCGGGACAACCGGAACGCCGTCCTGATCATGGACGAGCTGATCGAGGCACAGGAAAAGCAGATCGAGCTCGCGGAACAGGTCGTGGAGGAAGCGAGAGAGAAGCTCACGGAGGTCATGCAGGAGCGCAAGATGCATGAGAAGCTGCGGGAGAAGGCTTTCGAGCAGTTCAGGCGCGAGGAGCTCGCCGCCGAGGGCAAGACGGTGGACGAGCTGACCAGCTACGTGTATGGCCGGCGCGGACAGGAAGATTAAGAGGAATAAGATGGCTGATGAGGTAATGAACGCCGCGGCGGACACGCAGGCGGAGAAGAAGAGATTAAAGGACGAGCGCAAGAAGCTGAAGGACGAGCAGAAAGCGCAGCGCAAGGAAGCCAAGCAGCGCGCCAGGGAGATCTCCAAGCAGGAGGCGGAGCTGTCCGAGGACGAGGAGGCGGGCGGCGTCTCGGTCGTTTTGGTAACAATTGTTATTGTTATTATCTGGCTGGCGATCCTCTGCCTGCTGATCAAGCTGGACGTGGGCGGTTTCGGATCGGGCGTGCTGGCTCCCGTTCTGAAGGATGTGCCCGTCGTCAACAAGATCCTGCCGGCGGAGTCCGTGGTGACCACGGACGACGAGGAAGCCTACGGCGGCTACACGAGCCTGCGCGAGGCGGTGGATTATATCACGGAACTGGAACTGGAACTGGAGATCGCGCAGAACGAGAGCAACACGGATACCGAGGAACTGGAGGAGCTGCGGGCGGAGATCGAGCGTCTGCAGACTTTCGAGGACGCACAGGTTGAGTTCGAGCGGATCAAGACCGAGTTCTACGAGGAAGTCGTCTATGCCGAGAACGGGCCGGGGCCGGAAGAGTACCAGAAATACTATGAGTCGATGGATCCCGCCACGGCGGAGTACCTGTACAAACAGGTGGTGGAACAGGTGGAGGCCGACAAGGAGATCCAGGATTACGCGCAGGCCTACTCCGAGATGAAGCCGGCGCAGGCGGCGGCGATCTTCGAGTCGATGACGGACGATCTCGATCTGGCGGCAAAGATCCTCTATGAGATGAGCGCGGAGGACAGGGGCGCGATCCTGGGCGTTATGGATTCCGAGATCGCGGCCAGACTCACGAAGATTATGGATCCCGATTCCTAAGCGTTTCGCCGGAATCGGCGCGGCGTTTCCACAGGATAAAATAGTGGGCGATATTTATTGCTCCTGGTGTTTAGGAATCGCGGCGGCAGACCGATATAAGATATATACGGAGGGAGGGCGTACTGTGCCGTCCCGCCTGTATATAGATGCCTCAGGGCACAGAACCTTGATAATTTAAGAAAGGAGGACGAGTATGACTGTAAACAATGTGAACGCGCTGCTGAACTTTACGGCGCCGCAGACCGGACAGACCGAACAGGCGGCGAAGCAGGGCACAGGAGCGGGCGACAGTTTCGGTCAGGTCATGTCGAAGGTGAACGACACGCTGACAGGTCTTGCGGGCGGCAGCGCCGATGATCTCGTACAGACCGTGCGGCCCGCGGAAAACGCCGATGCGGCGAAGCCCGCGAAGGACGTGCAGGCACAGGAGACGGGACAGGCGCAGGATACAGCCGGCAGTTCCGCCAGGGCACAGGATGCGGCGGCGCAGGACGGCAACAGGGCTGTGAAGGACGCCGACGGCAAAGCGCAGACGGACGCGAAGCAGGACGGAGCCGCGGAGGAAGTGGAAGAAGCGGCGAAAGAGCTTGTGAAACAGGTTGCGGACGAGACGGATGTGACCACGGAGGATGTGGAAGCGGCGATGGCGGCGCTGGGGCTTGTACCCGCGGAGCTTTTCGACGTGGATAACCTCAAGAAACTTCTGCTGGCCATAGAGGGCAGCGGGGACGAACTGACGCTTGTGACCGACGAGAAACTCTACGGCAGTATGCAGAACCTCTTCGCGGCGGCGGAGGATACCCTTTCCGGGCTGCAGGAGAAGCTGGGACTGACCGACGAGGAACTGGACGCGCTGCTCGAGCAGGCGGCGGAGGAGGAACAGGCTGAGGCCGCGCCGGAACCTGTGCAGACGCAGCCGGAGGACGGAGCCGCGGCGTTCGATCCCGCGAAGGAGCCGGAGAAGAGTCTGGAAGGAATGAAGGACTACACGGTGACGGTGCAGAGGGACGGCGAGACGGTGCAGATGAAAGTGACCGTGAACGATGAGAGCGGCGGCAAGAGCGTTCAGGAGGAAGTGACCGACGCGCCGAAAGAGGAGGCGCAGACCGGTCAGAGGACAAGAGAGCGGGAGGCGTCCGCGGACAGCGGCAGAGGAGAGGGCGGCCAGACAAACGGCACAGGCGCTTTTTGGCAGGGCATGGACAGAGCGGAACAGCTTCCGGAGACGCCGGCGCCCGTGAGCGCAGGCTATCAGTCGGTACAGACGCAGGAGATCATGGACCAGATTCTGGACTACATGAAGATCAATCTGAAAGCCGACACACAGGAACTGCAGATGCAGCTGCACCCGGCGAGCCTGGGGACGGTCAACGTGCAGATCGCGGCGAAGGACGGCGCTGTCACGGCGCAGTTTACCACACAGAACGAGACGGTGCGCGCGGTGGTCGAGACACAGCTGATCCAGCTGAAGCAGCAGTTCGAGGAACAGGGCATCAAAGTGGACGCGGTGGAAGTCACGGTGGCGGAACATCCGTACGGAGAGCAGTTTTCGCAGAACCATGAGAACGCAGACGGACAGACGCGCGGATCCGCGAGAGGCACAAGACGGATCAATCTCGACGAGCTGGACGAAGAGGAAGGCTTGGAAGAGATGGAAGAGTCGGAGCGCATCGCGGTGGAGATGATGCAGGCAAACGGCAACACCGTGGATTACACGGCATAGGACAATATCTACAGGAAGAAAGGAGTGATTATATGGGAGCGGTACAACAGGTACAGGACGGTAAGTTCGTAGACAGTACGGCGCAGGCGACCGCCAAGGAAGAAGAGAAGAAGAAAACCGGCAACGACAGTCTCGGCAAGGAAGCGTTCTTACAGCTTCTCGTGGCGCAGATGAAGTACCAGGATCCGCTGGAGCCTACCTCCAACACGGAGTATATCTCACAGTTCGCGACCTTCTCGGAACTGGAGCAGATGCAGAACATGAGCGCGACGCTGGAACTCTCCAGAGGAACGTCTCTGGTCGGCAAGACGGTGCTGATGAGCGTGACCGACAGTTCGGGCAGGGAGACCACCGTACAGGGCAACGTGGACTATGTGATCTACGAGAACGGCAAGGTTTATCTCTCCATCGGCGGCGAGAAATATTCGCTGGACGATCTGGACACCGTGGCGGACGAGAAATATCTGTCGGCATACAAGCTGGGCGCGGAAGTGCTGAACATCCTGAACAAGCTGCCTGAGATCGGGCTGCTGACGACGGAGTACAAGGATCAGATCGACCGACTGGAAGAGATCGTCACGAACATGTCCGAGTACGAGAGGAGTTTCCTGACGGACGAGGACTTCGAGAAAGCGGACGAGTACATCCAGAAGATGAAGGACATCACCCCCACAGAGGAGAAGCCCGATACGGATAAGACCGAGGACGCGGACGGCGAGGACGAGGATAAGACCGAAGGGGCCGGCGGCGCAGGCAGCGCGGAAGACAGCAAGACGGGCGAGACGGAAGGCACGGAAAGCAAGGATGCGGACGGGACAGATGGAGTGTAAGGATCGGAGGAACGGGCTATGAAGATTCAGGGCAATCAATTCCTTTCCATCGAACAGCTGCAGGATCAGTACCTGAATGCGGCGAACAGACAGGCAGGGACGCCGAAAGCAAACGGGCCGAGCTTCCAGGATATCCTGAGCGGCAAGACGCAGGACATCACGGCGGACAGCGAGGTCAGGTTTTCCAAGCACGCGGCGAATCGGCTGATCGACAGAAATATCGAGCTGACCAGAGAACAGGTGGAACGCCTGAACCTGGGAGCGGCCAAAGCCGGAGCGAAAGGAATCAACGAGTCGTTAGTCATCGTCGACTCTCTGGCGTTTATCGTGAACGTGCCGAATCAGACGGTCATCACGGCCATGGATCAGACGGAGACGGACGAAAATGTATTTACCAATATTGACGGAGCCGTAATTATATAAGCCGGACCTTCCAGGAGGCTTAAACCCCCGAATGACAGACGGGGTTATCGAACGGTTTCGATACGAAGATGTAAGGAGGTCATTTCATTATGATGAGATCACTTTTCTCTGGTGTGGCAGGACTGAAGACCCACCAGACCAGAATGGACGTTATCGGTAACAACATCGCCAACGTCAACACGACGGCGTACAAATCCCAGAGCATGGTCTTCAACGATCTGCTCTATCAGCAGACGCAGGCGGCGTCCGGCGCGAACGCGACCACGGGCCGCGGCGGCATCAACCCCAGACAGATCGGTCTGGGCGCCAAGACGGGCGCGATCTCCACGGCGATCACGCAGCAGGGTTCCGCACAGTCCACGAACAACCCGTGGGACGTCATGATTGAGGGCGAGTCTTTCTTCGTCGTCAGCGACGGCTCCCAGAACTTCTTCACGAGAGACGGCTCCTTCACCGTGGACGGCGCGGGCAATTTGGTTATGTCCAGCACGGGCTTCACGGTTATGGGCTGGCAGGTAGACCCCGAGACGGGCGAGATCAGATCCGACGTGGTATCGGCGCTGCGCGTTATGAGCCCTGAGAACATGAGGGCGGAACCCGAGGCGACGACGATGGCCTACATGGACGGCATCCTCGACAAGACCGACACCTCCATCAACAGCACGGCGGGCGCGGTGCGCACCATGACGATCTACGACGCGCAGGGCTACAAGTACACGGTGAAATTCAGCGTGCACGGCACGGGCAGCGACGACGACTTCCGCATCCAGCTCGACGACATCCAGGACGAGAACGGCGTGTCCTTGGTGGAGAAGTACGGGCTGGAGAATATCGAGCAGATCGCGCAGTTTGGTGAGACGAAAGATAAGGAGACGACAAATTATTACCCTGCGCCCAGTAAAGATATAGCTGTCTTTGATCCTGACAAAAATACTTATACTCTTACCAAAACGCTGGAGCAAATGCTGGAAGGGTACAGCGACAATGATTTGTTGGTGGCTGCTGGCAGCAATGTTAAGGTGGTTGCAGATGGAACCGGAAAGGCGTTGACTGCAGATGCGGATTATGCGGAAGGCGCATCGGTATTTGTAAAAGGCACCGTAACATTGACGGTAGATCAGTTACAGGCAGAACCGTATAATCTGATTTATTCTGGCGGTAAATGGTATCAGCAAGGTACTACAGCGGGTGCACTGGGTGCAGAGATTCAAGATGCGGATTGGGCAACTCTGATGGGAGATAAGTTTAAAGATCAGAATGTAACGCTTTTAAGCCAGGATCCGGATGCCGCAGCGCCTACAACACTGCCTAAGGTTAACGCCAATGGCAGCTTGGAAATCGCGTTTACTGCAGAGTGCAAGGCTAAGCAGGCATCCAAGTATAGTAATACAAATGGAAATTTTGGCGTGACTTTGACGGTTCCGACGGATAATGAGGCTGTTTTGAGAGATGTATTTCAGATGGAGAATGGCGACGGCAAGACTTACAGCATTGATTACATTGCGCCAGACGGTTCCGCTCAGATCACAACGACGGAGACCAACAAGGGCAACCATATCTACTTCGATCACGATACGGGCGCTTTCTCCTATATCGGCAGCCAGGGCAGCGACACCGCGATGCTGACTTTCAGCGATTCGGCTTCCAGTCTGTCGGGCGGAACGGTTGACCTCTCCCAGTTCAGCGACGTGGAGATCGACTTCTCCTCCGTCATCAACTGGGGCAAGGGCGGCAAGTGCACCCTGGAGATGACGAACGGCTCCAAGGAGAACAGCGCTATCGGCTCCGGCCGCAAGGTGGGCGAGCTGAGCAGCATCGAGATCGGCCAGGACGGCACGATCACCGCTTCCTACGACAATGGCCTGACCAAGACCCTCTGCAAGATCGCGGTGGCGGAGTTCGCCAATGCGTCCGGTCTGGCGAAGGCGGGCAACAACCTCTACTCCGCGACCCAGAACTCCGGCGAGTTCGACGGCGTGGGCGTGGACATCACCGCAAGCGGCGGCCAGATGACCTCCGGCGTACTCGAGATGAGCAACGTCGATCTGTCCTCGGAGTTTACCACGATGATCACTACCCAGCGTGGTTTCCAGGCAAACAGCCGTATCATCACGGTTTCCGACACGATGCTCGAGGAACTTGTAAACCTGAAGAGATAAGTTTGAGCATGAAGAACCCTTCCGTATTAGCTTGTGTGAGATAAAGAAGCAATAGAAGTGTAAAAAATTTTGCCGTTCCCGTCCGGCGTTCCCCAGCGCCGGACAGGTCGGGCGGTCATTCGGGCAAGTCCACCTTGCCGACAAAAGAATAATAGATTTCGATTTCCTGCCTGCGGTTCTTGTTCTCGTCGTAGCTGCACTCATGCACGACGATCTTCTCCACAAATTCCCGCAGCAGGGTGGGGGTGAGTTCCTCAAAGCTGGTGTGCTTCTTCACGATGCCCATAAACTTCTCGGCGTTCACCGTGGCTTCCTGCTCTTTGGAAAGCTCTGCCCGGAGCAGGGCGGCGCGGTCTTTCAGTTCCTTTTGCTCGGCTTCGTAGTCTGCCGACAATTCCGTGAAACGCTCGTCTGAAATGCGTCCGGCTAC
>CANQTL010000032.1 GCA_947626775.1 uncultured Lachnospiraceae bacterium
TTGCTCACAATTCAATCAATAACAGAAAAATGGTTCTGGGATGCACATCCCAGAACCACTTTGTCGACAGTCTGAAACGCCACCCGGTTTCGGGTGGCGTTTTTCTGCTATCTGTAGCGCGCCAGGGCGCGCGTCTCTGCATTCTATCCGGCGTCTTCGCCGGTCAGTTCCGCGATCTTCTGCAGCGCCATCGGGAAGTCGCCGCATCTGCGGTAATGCGTAAGCGCCGCCTCCCGGTCGCCCATCATCTCGTTGATCAGGCCGATATTGTAGGAGGGAATGAAGGTGTTGGCGCCCGTCACATGGGCGGTCTGGCAGGACAGCGCCTTGACGAACTCCAGGAGCGCTTTCATATACTGGCCGTTTCTCAGGTAGATCAGGCCCATCAGGTCGAGGAAGTCCGCCGACGACGAGAAAGCGTCGTATACCCCGGCGAGTCCCAGCGCCTCTTCGGCGCGGTTCAGGTGCAGCAGCGCGTAGCCGTATCCGATGACCATCATCTGTACGTATTCCGCGGCGGGGTCCACGTCGTAGGCAAGTCCCCTGCCATAGTAGAGGCAGGCGTTTGAGTCGTCGTGGATCATATTGTAGGACTGGCCGATCTGGAAGTAGAGATAGGGATCGTCCGGGTGTTCCTCCAGGTCCCGCAGAAGAAGATCGATGTTCCGCGTGGCCTTGGCGCGCAGCGCTTCCCCGCTGCCGCTGTAGCCGGAGTGGTCGACGCGCAGGGGGAGCCGGTAGGAGGGATAGTCGCCGCTTCCGGTAAGCCGTCTGACCTGTTCATGGATGCGTCCCTCATAGTGATAGCGCTTCCGGCAGAAGAGCCTTTCGACCAGATCGGTGTAGACGCTGTCCGTGCCGTTCATCTGATAGTGGTTCTCGCGCGAGAGCAGACCGACTGCGTCGGGATGTGCCCCCGCCAGCCGCAGGATCTCCGGGACGTCCGCCTCCAGAATATATTCGTCGCTGTCGATAATCAGGACCGTGTCGTGGGACGCCTGGCTGAGAGAATAGTTCCTGGCGGCTGAGAAGTCGTCGCACCAGGCGAAATCCAGCACCCGGTCGGCATAGCGCTCCGCGATCCCGCGCGTGCCGTCCGTGGAGCCCGTATCGACGACGAGGATTTCCCAGTCGTAGGCCCGCAGGAGCCGCAGGCAGTTCTCGAGATTCGCTTCTTCGTTTTTCGTGATGATACATACTGAGATCGGGATCATATCTGCCTCCGTGCGGTGGGTAGATGGGTTCGGTCAGCCGACGCCGTAGCAGCGCTTCATGGATTCCAGCAGGGAATCCACGCAGTTGGTCCAGGTGTAATTGGCGGCGGTCTTGGCGCAGGCTCTGTCGGTCAGCGCCTGGGCTTCGGCGGGGTGCTCCAGCCAGTAGGACGCGATTTCCGGCAGTCTGTCCAGGGCGTTTAAGTCGTACAGCGCGATATCCTCCCCGTCCGTATAGTGGCTGTCGATCCAGGCGCTGGAGTCGGTCAGGCAGACCGAACGGCGCAGCATCGTGTTGAAGATGCGGTCGTGCGTCCCCTCCTTGAACCAGGGCATCACGTTCAGGTTGATGCGGGCGTCGCGCATGTAATCGAAGGTCTCCGCCAGACCGATGCGGTCGCTCAGGATATGCAGATTGGGAGCGCCGGCGCAGGGGTGGTTCTCCCAGCCGCGCCCGAGCACATGGACGGGCAGGCCGGCGTTTACCAGCGCTTCCACGGCCTTGCCGCGATAGTGCATGCGCACCTTCCAGTCGATGGGCGTCATGTTGCGCATGATGGTTTTGACCGCGCCGTCGCTCAGGGACATATGGTTGGCCTCCAGCACGTCCAGCACCGAGCGGATCAGGGATTTCTCCGTGTGGTCGGTCAGGTCCCGGTCGATCTGCATGTAGATCCCGTACATGGGGGAGTCCGCCGGGAAGAACGCCTCCAGCTGCGGCAGCATACTCTCCGGCGTATAGTAGGTGGCGGAGAAGACGATATCGTACCGCCTGTCCGTATAGGGGATCGGCGGCTGATCGTCCGGCGTTCCCGCATGCGCCAGGAATTCGACATGCTCCACGTTCGGGAAGTAGCGCTTCACATAGGCGACGTGTTCCTCGTCGGGGCAGAACTGGATGTATCTGCGCGGGTGGTGTTCCATCGTCGGGTGCAGGCGCAGGGGGTGATCCATCAGGATGTGGAGCGTGCACACGTCCAGCGTGTCCCACAGATTGATGAAGGTGTCGTTGTGGATGCCCGCGCGGTTGAAGCAGACGATCGCGTCCGGCTTCTTTTCGCAGAAGGTCATAAATTCCTCCATCGAGTGTTCCGGGCGGGCGGGATCCAGCAGATCCAGCGTGAAAGTCTCATGTCCCCGCGCGGTCAGCTCGCGCGCGATCTCGTCTGTGAAGTAGTTGAAGGATTCAGTTGACTCATAAAAAAGTACAAAACGCATCTCTAGTTCTCCTTTTCCGAATGGATCCTGGCCTCATAGCGTTCAAGCAGCTCGTTTAAGTCCGTGTCCGGGCCGAGCGGGGAAGGTTCGCCGCGCATTCCCGCCGACAGACAGTCGGTGGTCAGAAGCAGAATCGCCCTGAGTTCCTGGCTGAAATCGGAGGTGGGCTGTATCAGGTCGGGCCGCGTCTTCAGACTGTCTCTGATAAGCAGATACGCCTCCGCGGCGTTTCGCTCATTCAGAAGGGCGGTGAGCCGTTCTTTCAGCGCGAGCGTCTCGGCCTTTTCCTGGGTGAAGCCTATGTGCGCCTCGTGCCAGCTCAGGCCGCGCCAGCGTATCCACACGTAGATGAGCTGTTCGGAGAGAAAGCCGTAGACCCGCTTGTGGTAAGCGTCGTAGGAGCTTACGTCGATCTGTTCGGAGGCCCTGTCGAAGACGGAGAACAGCCAGGCGGCGTACTCGTCGAAAAGCGTCTTCTTCGTGACGAACAGATTGCCGCAGTAGACCTTCTTCCCTTCCAGCGCTTCCCGGAAAAAGGGCAGGCAGCCGGGGTAGAGCTCTGCGATGGCGTCGCCCACCGCGTCCAGGTCATGGATGTTGTGCGCCTCGGCGTAGACGTCCCGGTAACAGCGCTCCGACTCCACATGTTCCGACACGATCACGTCGTACCGCTCCAGAAGCGGGAGAAAATCGGCCCGGGTCATCAGCTGATTCTGCCCGTTCAGGAAATATCTGCGGTAGTGGCACAGGCCGACATACTCTGCGTCCCGCACGTTTTTCCAGACCCAGTACAGGCCGGTCAGCTCACTGTAGTAAGGGTTCAGGGCGGAGATGTTGTCGCCGGTATCGTCGCCCTGGTAGCCCAGATCCTCCTTCAGCGCGCGGCCTACGTGGAGAGGGCGGTAGATCGGATCCTGCGGCGCCCGGAAGGGCACGTGCGTCATGATGTAGATGCGCAGCGTTCCCCTGCTGTACTTCGTGCGGACCGCGTCGCAGACGCTGTTCAGGTCGGCCTCGCTGACGGGCAGCTCCAGAAGCGACAGCTGGATCCGGTCGAACTCCGTCACATACTCCCCGACATAGGGGTTGGCGCGGTAGTCCGGCACGCGCCGCAGCGTCTCTTCTTTCAGCTCCAGGAAGAAGTCGTAGGGAACGCGCGTCATCCTGAGACTGAGCATTTTCATGGCGACCAGATAGCCCAGCGTCAGAAACAGGTATTCCATGATCTGGCGGTAGTCCGTCAGAAAGCCGCGCGCTTCGCACTCCGCCCAGATCATCTTGTTGACGGTCAGCACGTCGCGGTGGTGGCTGGCGTCTGGGGAGAGCACGGTGGAGGCGGGATTGACAAAGTAGTGGTAGAAGCGCTCCTCCATGACATAGACCCGTCTGGCGTAGAAGTACATCAACACGAGGAAGAAGTGATCCTCGTAGGCGAGCTGTTCCGGGAAGAAGATGTCGTTATGCAGCAGGAAGTCCCGGCGAAAGAGCTTGTTGCACACGATATAGCCCATCGAGGCGCAGGCGATAAAAGTCCTGCGCTTCTCTGCGGCGTCGATCTCAAACAGGCGGTCCGCCTGGCCGGTCAGTTTGGGAGGAAGAGACTGCCCGGGCTGTCCGCTGTCCCGCCAGAGCTGGCCCATGACGATATCGCAGTCATGGGCGGTCATCTTGTCGTACAGCTTCTCATACATGTCGGGCTCCACCCAGTCGTCGGCGTCCACATAGCTCACATAGGGCGCGGAGGCGTACTGCAGGCCGATGTTCCGGGCGCGGCCCTGCCTGCCGTTCTCGTCGCAGTGGACGATCATGACGGAGTCGGGATGCGCGGCCTCGATGGCGGTGAGCCTGTCCCAGGTATGATCCGCGGAACAGTCGTCCACCAGAATGACTTCCAGTCTGTCGAAGCCGACAGTCTGCGCAAGCAGGGAGGCGAAGCATCGGTCGATATAGTTCTCGACGTTGTAGCAGGGGATGATAATACTGATCAGTTTGTCCATATACGATCGGTTCTCCTTAGGAACGGTTCTGTAGTGACTGTGCCAGTTCGGCGGCGCGGTGCGCCCAGGTGTGGCAGGCCGCGGCCGCGGCATAGCCGTTGTCCGCGATGCGCTGCATGAGGCCGGGATCGTCTAACAGAGCGGCGGCGGTCCGCGGCAGTTCTTCCAGCGCTGTCAGCGTATAGAAGACAAGTTCCTCCCCGTCTGTGAACTGCTCCCGCAGCCAGAGGCTGTCGTCCGTGAGACTGACCGCGCCCTGCAGCATGGCGTTGAAGATCCGCTCGCTGCCGCCGTCCTTGAACCACGCCATCTGGTTCAGGACGATCCGGCTGTCGGCCATCAGCGCCAGCCCGTCCTCGAAGGATACGGGCGCATGGCAGTCGAAGCCGGGCTGTCCGGGCAGATCGGTATGCTCCCAGCCCTCGCCGTACACCGTCACCCGGATCCCCGCCTGCGTCAGCGCGCGGAGGATCTCTGCGCGGTACATGGCGCACAGGTTCGTCTCGACGAAGCGGTGCGCCTCGATCGTGCGCCTGAGCGCGTCCTCCGATACGTCCGGCTGCGCCAGCCGCAGACGGGCCTCCAGCGCGGCTTCGTATGTCCGGCCGGGACGCAGGATCAGATCGTCCATGACCGCTTCGTCCAGGGCGTCGTAGGCGTAGTCCGCGTGATATTTGTAACTGCCGATGAAAAGCACGTCGATGGAGCGTTCCGCGATCGGTTTTCTGCCCTGGGCGCGGGGCAGCTCGGCGCCGCCCGTCGGGAGAAACAGCGCCCTGTGCACGGCGGGACAGAAGCGTTCCACGTACTTTACATGGTTCCTGTCGGAGCACACGACGATTCCCTGGCCGGGGCATTCGTCCAGCGTGTCATAGTAGTACATGGGATGATCTACCAGCACGTTGAAACAGGGGACGTTCCAGAGGTCCCACAGAGAACCCTGGTCGGAAAACGGCATACGGAAACCGCGGTTGTTGAAGGTGACGACCGCGTCAAGACCCTGCTCGCGGAACAGGAAGAGCTTTTCCGCGTATGCGGCGAAAGTCTCCTGCGTCGCCGCGGGAGGGAAGACGAACGTCTCGCAGCCCATATCGCGAAAGGCCCGCTCGTACTGTTCCATGATGTATTGCAGGATGTAGAGGTCGCTTCCGAAGAGCGCGATCCTCAGGGGCGTCTGTCCCCGCGCTGTTTGTGACAGCTGTGTCAGACGTTCGGCGGCTGGCGGAAAATCGCCGCACATGCGGTAGTAGGCAAGCGCGTTGTCCAGATCGCCGCACCGCTCGCAGACAGAGGCGATCCGGTAGCGGCTCAGGAAGCTGTTGACGCCGTGAAGTTTTCCTTCCGGCATGGAGAGCGCCCTGTGATACTGTTCGATTGCCTGGGGATAGAGGGTGTTGGCCTCATAGATGCAGCCCATCAGATAGACGAAATCCGGGGACACGGCAAACTCGTCGTAGATCTGTTCAAAGCCCAGCGCCGTCTGCGCCTGTCCCGTGCGCAGCAGGGCGTTGCCGTAGGAGACGACCATCGCCTGTACGTAGGCGAGGGACGGATCCACGTCGAAATAAAGCCCCTTGCCGTACCAGTCGCAGGCGGCCTGGTAGTCCTCGACAATCTCGTAACCCTTGCCGAGCTGATAGTATACGTAGGGATTTTCGGGTTCCTGCTCCAGCTGCCTGTGCAGCAGGGTCAGGTTCCGGCGGCCCTTGGCGATCTGCTCCTCGGGCGTCATGTCGTAGCCGGTGTGCAGGATCTCGGTGTGCAGCAGCAGGCAGGGGAACTCCCGGCCCCTGATCGGCACAAGCTGTTCGTGGATGATGCCCGCATAGCGATAGAGCTTTCTGTTGAAGAAGCGCTCCGTATTGTCCGTGTTGTTCAGGACATACCGGCCATCCTGCGTGACCAGATTCTTGCGTGTGACGGCGCCCACGCTGTCCGCGTGGCGCTTGCGGAAGTAGTTCAGTTCCTCCACGTCGATGTGTTCGATCCACTCGTCGCAGTCCAGCATGAAGATCCAGTTGTTGGACGCCGCCTGCAGAGAGTAGTTCCGCGCCGCGGAGAAATCGTCGCACCAGGCGAAGTCGAGCACTTTGTCGGCGTACCGGGCCGCGATCTCCTTCGTGCGGTCGGTGGAGCCGGTGTCCACGACGATGATCTCGAAGCCGCAGGGCTTGACGGAGGCCAGACATTTCTCAATGCGGCGCTCTTCGTTTTTGGCTATGATACAGACAGATATCGGGTGCATAGTTCTCGCTTCCGTGTTGATGATAGTATGTATGGCGACGACAGAACCCCTGCGTGCGCGGCACGGCGGCTGCGCGGCAGACGGATTCTGAAGTCCAGTTTATCATATTTCATGAAATAAATCCATGGAAAGCCGGCGGCGGGCGTCAGGTCTGCGACAGCATCTCCCGCACTCTGTGCCGGAAGGTGTGGCGCGCCGCGACTTTGTCATGGCCGTTTCTGGCGATGGCGGCCCGCTCCTTTTCGTGCGACAGATAGTAGCCGATCTTGTCCAGAAGGTCTTCTCTGCTTTCGTAGTAATCGAAGTCTTCTCCCGGCACGAAGTCGTCCAGAAAATCCGCCTGAAAATTGCTCAGCAGGAAACCGCCGCTGCCCATGATGTCAAAGGCGCGCAGCGGAATGCCGCTCCTGATGCTCCTGAGAGAGATGTTGAGGTTGATCCTGCTTTGCCGGAACACAAGCGGCATCTGGGTGTAGTAGTCTGCCGTCCCGTGGTTCGTGAGGTTCGGCAGAGTGAAACTGCGGTTGGGTGTGAAGAGGTCGAAGGGGAAACGCTCTGCCGCGGCGCGGATCAGCTCGGCGCGTTCCAGTCCGGTGATCTTGCGGTTGATCACATACTGCGCGTAGAGGTATTCCCTGGACTCCACGCCGTCGGGATTCGGATCCATCGGCAGCGCCCGGTAAAGCTCGTCCATAATGGGAGACAATGACTCCTGGATGAAATTGTAGCCCTGTATTTGCATCTGCGCCGTCATGATGGCGTCCAGATAGCCCCGCGCATAATCTGACAGATCTGTCATGCGGTCAAAGAAGTTGTGCTCTTCGGTGTAGAGAGAACCGACAAAGGAGACATGGTACGGATATGGGGCTGTGTCCGATAGTTCGCCGCACAGTCTGTCCAGTCGTCCGGTGTTGGCCGCCATCGGCAGATAGCGGACGGTTTCGATTCCCTCGTTGTGGAATTCCAGATAGAGTTCTCTGTCGAAGATATAGATGGTGTTGCAGGGATTGGCGACGGTGTAGGAATAGAGCATCACATAGGGGCTGTCGTAAATCCAGGCAAGATAGCGCACGTCTTCTTTCCGGCACACGTTGGAGACGACCGGAAAATAATTAAAGGAAAAGACGGCGTCGGGCACGTCCCTGCGCAGGGCGGCGGTCAGGTCCCGCTCCAGTTCCTCGTCGCGTCTGGCGTTTTTGTCGGCGAAAGGAAAGCACACGACCTCATGGCCTTCCGCCGCAAAAGCCTCTTTGATATCTTCGTTTCCGAAGCTCTTCCATTCGATAAACAGTATTTTCATGAGGTCTCCTTGCGCGTGAAACGGGCGGCGTGCTCCATGATTTTTTCAAACGTCTGCGCGCTCAGATCATGTTCGATCTTGCAGGCGTCCTCCGCTGCGGTATTCTCGTCTACGCCGAGCGACACGAAGAAATCCGTCAATACCTGGTGACGGTTATAGATGTCGGACGCGATCGCATAGCCGGCGTCTGTCAGCTCGATGAACCCTTCCCCGTCGACCTGTATATAGCCGTTTTCGCGCAGCTTCTTCATCGCCACGCTGATGCTCGGCTTGCTGTAGTTCATCTCCGTGGCGATGTCGATGGAGCGCACCTGGCCGATGCGTTCCTTTAAGATCAGAATCGTCTCCAGATAATCTTCTGCGGATTCGTGTATGCTCATGACGCTCTCCGTTCCGAAAAGACCCGGCGCGGGATCTTTCCGCTGTGATACTCTATGACAACAGTTTCAGTCTCTCCAGGGCCGGCGGATAGCCGCCGCATCTGCGGTAGGCGTCCCGCGCTTCCCGCGTGCGTCCGCTGCACTCGCAGATCACCCCGATATTGTAGTGGGCCTTGTAACTGTTCACGCCCTCTACCGCAAACTCTTCTATAGTGGCAGCCTTGGTAAACTCGAGAATGGCCTGATCGAACAGGCCGTTGTTCATGTAGATCAGACCCATCAGGAACACGAAATCGGCTCTCTTCGAGAACACGTCGTACACGCCGAGCAGATTCAGGGCCTCCCGTTCGCGCTTCAGGTCTAACAGCGTGTATCCGTAGGATTCCACCATCGTCTGTACATAGTCGAGCGCCGGGTCCACGTCCATGGCAAGCCCGAGATCGAAGTATTGACGGGCCCGCTCATAGTCGTGGATCTTGCGGCAGCACTGTCCGAGCTGATAGTAAATGTAGGGATCCGGACCGTGCGCGTCCAGCTCCCGTTCCAGCAGGGCGATATTGCGCCTGGATTTGGCGCTCATCTCCTCCTCGGTGCCGTCGTAGCCCACATGCAGTACCGTGACGGGCGCGTCGTAGACGTATTTGGCCGCCGGTGCGCCGTCCGGCGACGGCATACGCGGCACGAGCTGTTCGTGAACCGCGCCCTCGAAGTGAAAGAACTGCCTGTTCACGAAACGGCTGACCCGCGCCTGTTCATAGGAGATCTTTCCGTTCTCGCTGAAGCGGTTCCGGATCAGGATACGCCCGGCGGCCTGGGGCTGCGCCCGCATACATCTGTCCAGGGCTCTCTGATCCAGAGTCTCCAGATATTCGTCGCAGTCCAGAGAAAGTATCCAATCATGGGAGGCTTTCTCCATGGCAAAATTTTTGGCGGCGGCGAAATCATCGCACCAGTCGAAGTGAAAAATCCTGTCCGTGTAGCGTTCGGCCAGCTCCAGCGTGCGGTCCGTGGAGCCGGTGTCGGCGAGAACGATCTCGAACCCGCAGGGCGCAAGGCGCTTACAGCACTCTTCGATATGTTTTTCTTCATTTTTGGATATGATGCAGACGGATATGGGCTGCACGGCACACCTCATTTCTGCGCCGCTTACGGCGCGGTCAGGACGCGGAGAGCTCCTTGAGCCGCCTCAGCGCCGGCGCGTAATCGCCGCATTTCCTATAGTAGGAGCGGGCGTCGTCAAGCTGCCCCAGCGTCTCGTAGACGGAGGCGATATTGTAGTTGGCCTGATAGCTGTTGACGCCCTTGCGGGAGCAGGTCGGGAAGGACGAGGCCTTCTTGAATTCCTCGATCGCCTTGTCCCAGACGCCTTTTTTCATGTAGACCATGCCGGACAGATAGACGAAATCGGCGCGGTCGGAGAGCTGTTCGTACTGTTTCAGAAGCGTCATCGCGTCGTCGTATCTCGCCAGCTCGATCAGGCAGTAGCCGTAAGTCTCCGCCATGCTCTGTACGAAGGCGGCCGCCGGGTCGGCGTTCATCTCCAGTCCTTTCTGATAGTACTGGGCGGCCTTCTCCAGATCGTTCAGGAAGACGTAGTTCTGCCCCAGCTGATAGTAGATGTAGGGGCTCGGCCCCTTGGCCTCCAGGTCGTGGAGCAGCAGCTCCAGATTGCGGGTCGCGCGCATACGCTTGCCGGACTCGGAGACGTAGCCCTCATGGTAGAAGGTGAGAGGGATCTGAAAAACCTCCGTCTCGCGCCCGTCCAGAGAGCAGACCTGTTCGTGTATGATGCCCTCGAAATGGCAGTACCGCCTGTTGAACAGTCTGCCGATGCGCTCCGACATGACGGAGCGGACGCCCTGCACGCTGTAGGGATTGTTGCGCACGATCATGCCGACGGCGCGGCTGTTCAGGCTGATCGCCTCCTCCAGCTGGGCCAGATTGACGTTCTCCAGATATTCGTCGCAGTCGATGATCAGCACCCAGTCGTTGGAAGCCTGCTGGACGGAGAAATTTCTGGCCGCGGAGAAATCGTTGCACCATGCGAAGTGGAACACCCTGTCGGCATAGCGCTGCGCGATTTCGACGGTCCTGTCCACCGAGCCGGTATCGACCACAATGACTTCAAACTTGCAGGGGCGCAGCCGTTTCAGGCATTCCTCTATGTGGTTATCCTCGTTCTTGGCGATCATACATACAGATATGGGAAGCATAGCGTTTTGTACCTCGGTATTTTGGAATAATGGTATATCTCTATATTAGCATTTTCTCACCGAGAGGACAATAAAATATTCTCTTTGCGGCGGAGTTCGGACACGGCGGAAGCGGTACTATAGTACTAGACTTTTTCCACAAAAATGCATGGCAAAATAAGGGTAAATTGCCAATAATATCGATATTTCGTTAAAAGTGAATTTTTTGTGTTTTCTTTTCCTGCATTTCTATGGTATACTGCGACTAAGATACCATGAAATCAGCAGCACTGGAACACAAATGGAGGGCTCATATGACGAAGGCAGAAATTCTTAAAGTGGAGATTTTGAAACAGTACAAGAGCGTCCGGCAGTTTGCGATCGAGATGTCGATTCCCTACTCGACGTTAGTTACCGCGCTGGACAGAGGCATCGAGGGCATGGCATACGGCACTGTGATCAAAATGTGCGACAAGCTGAACCTGAATCCGGTTGATTTTACGCCGCTGAACCAGAAGAGTATCCTGGGCGGCAAGATCATGGAAAACCGTGTGATGCAGTACTATGTGAAGCTGAATAAGGTCGGAAGGAAGAAATCGCTTGAACTTATGGAAGATTACGCGCAGCTGGATAAGTACAGAGCGGTAGAGGAAGACTGATGCAATACGATTATCTGGTAGTGGGGAGCGGCCTGTTCGGCGCGGTTTTCGCCCACGAGATGAAGAAGAAGGGCCGCAGCGTGCTGGTGATCGACAAGAGAGAACATGTGGCCGGCAATATTTACACAAAGCCCGTGATGGATATTCAGGTGCACGAGTACGGCGCGCACATCTTTCACACTTCCGACAGGAAAATATGGGACTATGTGAACGGATTCGCGGAGTTCAACCACTACATAAATTCACCGATTGCATATTATAAGGGAGAGTTGTACAATCTCCCTTTTAATATGAATACCTTCAACCGGATGTGGGGCGTGGTGACGCCGGACGAGGCGAAGGCCAGGATCGCGTCGCAGATCGCGAGTCTCGGCATCATGGAGCCGAAGAACCTGGAGGAGCAGGCGTTGTCCCTGGTGGGAACGGACGTCTATGAGAAGCTGGTGAAAGGCTACACCGAGAAACAGTGGGGCAGGGACTGTAAGGAGCTTCCGGCCTTTATCATCAAGCGGCTCCCGCTTCGCTTCACTTACGACAACAATTATTTTAACGATCGGTACCAGGGCATTCCGATCGGCGGTTATACCGCGATGGTGGAGAAGATGCTCGAGGGCGTGGAAGTGCGCACCGGCGTCTCCTACCGCGAGTTCGCCAGGGAGCCGGAAAATGCGGACGGCGTGGCGGTCGCGGACGCGGCGGGCAATACTTACCGCAGAGTGGTCTACACCGGAATGCTCGACGAATATTTCGATTACCGGCTGGGGCATCTGGAGTACCGCTCGCTTCGCTTCGAGACGGAGGAACTTCCCGGCTGCGACAACTATCAAGGCAATGCCGTGGTCAACTACACGGAGCGGGAAGTCCCCTATACGCGCGTCATAGAGCACAAGCACTTCGCGTTCGGCACGCAGCGGGGGACCGTGATCACCAGAGAGTACCCCGCCGAGTGGCACGAGGGCGACGAACCCTACTATCCGCTCAACGACGAGCGGAACAACGCGCTGTTTGAACGCTACCGCGAGCTGGCGAAGACGAAGCCGTATGTTATTTTCGGCGGGCGTCTCGGGCAGTACAGGTACTACGATATGGACAAGGTGATCGGCGCTGCGCTCGAGGCGGCGGAAGCGGAGTAGACGGCGCGGAGGGCGGACGAAAATACCGTGAAAGAAGATGCGGGCGGAGTATTGACAAAGGACGGTGCTCCGCCTATAATACAGAAAGATAGTTTGAAGATCAAAGTATTCGATATTCAAAAGATTGGACCTGTCGGATGCTTTGCGGAAAAGTTTTTGCAGGAGGAAACGGCGGACTATGAACTGGGATGACGCGGTGAAGGAGCTGGAGAACAGGCGGCAGAAAGCGCTTATGGGAGGCGGACAGGGAAGGATCGACAAGCAGCATGCGAGCGGCAAGATGACGGCGAGAGAGCGCATCGAGGTGCTGCTTGACCCGGGTACTTTCGTGGAGGTGGACGGGTTCATCGAATCCCGCATAGACGATTTCGATCTGGACAAGAGAAGAGTGCCGGGGGACGGCGTCGTGACGGGATACGGAGAGATCGACGGCAGGCTGGTGTTCGTGTCCAGCGAGGATTTTACGGTGATCGGCGGGACGCTGGGCGAGTACCACTCGTTCAAGATCTGCAGGATTCAGGATATGGCGATGGAGATGAAAGCGCCGTTAATCTGCATCAACGACAGCGGCGGGGCGAGGATCGAGGAGGGGATCTCCTCTCTGAGCGGGTACAGCGGCATGTTCCTGCGCCACACGAAAGCGTCCGGCGTGATTCCGCAGATCGCGGTGATTCTGGGGCCCTGCTCCGGCGGCGCGTGCTATGCGCCGGCGATCTGCGACTTTATCTTTATGGTGCGCGATATCTCCAAAATGTTCATCACCGGGCCGAACGTGGTCAAGACGGTGATCAACGAGGAAGTGTCGGTGGAGGAGCTCGGCGGCGCGGAGGTTCATGCGAAGAAGAGCGGCGTCTCCCACTTCACTTACGATACGGAGAAAGAATGTCTGATGGGCGTGCGCAAGCTGCTGTCCTATCTGCCCGGCAACTGGCAGGAGAAGCCGCCCACGATCAACAACCAGGAGAGACAGAGTATCCTCCCCCGCGTGGGCAAGGTGTTCGGCAAGGTGGACAACGGCAGGGTCGCGTCCTCGCAGAAGGCCAAGGCGGCCAAGATCAGAGATATCGTGCCGGACAATTCGCGCCATGCCTACGACGTGCTGGAGGTGATCGACTGCATCGTGGACGAGGGCAGCTTCTTCGAGGTGCAGAAGGAGTTCGCCACCAACGCGGTGGTCGGTTTCTGCCGCATGGAAGGCAAGGTGACGGGGATTGTAGCGAATCAGCCGAATTCCATGGGCGGGTCGCTGGATTACCATGCGTCCGACAAGATCGCGCGGTTCATACGTTTCTGCGACTGCTTTAACATTCCGCTCGTCACGCTGATCGACGTGCCCGCGTTCCTGCCGGGTACGGCGCAGGAGCACAACGGCATCATCCGCCATGGCGCGAAGATCCTCTACGCTTACTCCGAGGCGACCGTCCCCAAGATCTCGCTCATCATGCGCAAGGCCTACGGCGGGGCCTATATCGCCATGAATTCCAAGGAGATGGGAGCGGATATCGTCTTTGCGTGGCCGATCGCGGAGATCGCGGTCATGGGGGCCGACGGCGCGGTCAACATCGCGTTTAAGCGCAAGATCAAGGCCGCGGAGGACCCGGAGGCCATGCGCGCGCAGTGCAAGGCGGAGTACGAAGAGCGTTTCCTGAATCCGTACGTGGCCGCCGCGAGAGGCTATGTGAACGAGGTCATCAAGCCGGAGGAGACGAGAGAGGCGCTGGTGAAAGCGCTGCGCGGACTCAAAAACAAGCGCGTGGAGAACCCGGCGAAGAAGCACGGCAATATTCCGCTGTAACATAAGAAAAAAGAATTGGCAAAAAAGAGTTGGCCGATCGCCGGTCAACTCTTTTTAACTCAATCCTGGATTCTTCTGTATCTGTGGGCGCGCCTAGCAGTAGCTGTTGAACATCATGCCGCTGTACGCGCTCGTGATGTACGGACTCGCGAAGTTCTTGCCGGGATTCTTGTACGCCACGATGATGTTGTTGACATAGTTCATCGGATTCAGCGATACCTGATTGGACTTGCGCAGCACCGCGTTCGTAAAGCTCTTGAGCGGGGAGAAAGCCTCCGCCGCGTCCTCGCTCATGGCGCTCTGCCTGAGCGTCTCGTCGTCCACCTCGAGGGTGCCGTCCAGATTCAGGTTCAGACCCACCGAGGTGAGCTGTTTGGCAAATACCCTCGCCACGCCGCTCATCTCGTTGAAGAGCTGATGGCTCTTAGGCTGATTGTCCGTGTATTCCGCGACCGCCTGTAAGAAGGAATTGAATCCCCTCACCAGCGTATTCACATTCTCCGTCAGCGATTCCACGTCGGTCTTCAGGCCGATGGAAGCGGTTTCGCCTTCCTCGCTGCTCACGCCGGTCAGCTCGATCTCATAGATCCGGTCAAGATGGATGCGGTTGGAAGCCGAGGTGCGCGCCTCGCCGTTTACGCTGTAGGAAGCGTTCGACGCCTGCGTGGTCACATGGTTCAGCCCGAAGTAATCCACTGTGCCGGAAGTTTTGCTGGTCCTGTGGTCGGACACCCGGTAGATGTAATCGCGGCCGTCTTTCTGTCCCGTGGAGTTGGACTCCATTCTGAGATAGGACGTATTGTCCTCGCCGGGAACCACCTGTGCCCGGATGCCGATGTTGGCGTTGGTGATCAGGCGCGCGAGACGATCCTGTACGTCCCGGTTCGTGTCGGTCGGCTTGATGCTGAACTGAAATTCATAATTTAAATCGTCTATGTTGATATCGAAAGAGTAGGTGTCGGGAGGCAGCGCGACAGGTTCGTCGTTCGGCAGATACTTGCTGGAATTGACCTGCGGGGTTGCCAGACTGTCCACTTCGATATCGTAGGACGGAAGATCGTCTCCCTCCTGCAGCGTGCCGATGAAATCAGCCGTCGCGATATCGGGATTGCTGGAGTAAGCCACCTTCTTATTCAGCAGTTCCTCCTCGTCCAGCCCGCCGAGGGACGCGATCGTGTTGCGCAGTTCCCGGGCGTTCTCTTTCATATCGACGGCAAACTCACGGGAGCTCCGGCTCGTGTCCAGAATGTACAGAGGGGACTCCTTGTTTAATTTCACAATGGAATTATACACGCTGCGGAGCTCGCTCTTCTTATGGGAATCATAAGGCGTGCTCGACTTGGGCGCGTAGGTAGTCATATAGAAATTATAGACGTTGGTTAGATTGCTGACGCCGTAAGACATATTCCCCCTCCTTTCTTCCGTGAATGTATCCCGAAAAACATTTCGGGCGACGACAGATATCCGCAGGCTTTCCTTAGCCTGTAACCGTCGTCGGCGGGTGTGTCCAACAGACCGATCTCTACTATATTACTATATGCGGAGATTCGGTAACTCTATTGTAACACCAAAATCCTCTGTAATGCAACAGAAAATACATAATTTATGACAGAAAAAATAAACGTTTCTTACTCTCTATATCGGCCGGAGCGGTGGAAAGTTTAGAGGGCGCGCAAAAAATTTATATGGGAAGAATCCTAAAATACGGTTGACTTCACAAACGCCGTGTGATATATTGTTTGGGCAAGATAAGATTCAGGTCTTTTTTTTATGCTCAAAAATAACAGACAGATATATGATCTGCGAATACAAACGGAGGTATGAATATGCGTACAAGGATCACATTGGCATGCACGGAGTGCAAGCAGCGTAACTACAATACGACCAAAGACAAGAAAACCCATCCCGACAGGATGGAGACGAAGAAATACTGCAGATTCTGCAAGACACATACCTTGCACAAGGAGACGAAATAGTCCCGGGAAAGGAGTATGACATGGGAGATTCTGCTAAGTCGGGCGGAACATCGAAGATCACGAAGTTCTGGAACGGCGTCAAAGCCGAGTTCAAAAAGATCACATGGCCGGACAGGGACGCCCTTATCAAACAATCCGTCGCAGTTGTCGTTATTTCCGTTGTGGTCGGAGCGATCATCACGATACTGGACTTCGGTTTACAGTACGGCGTGGATTTCCTCACGACGCTCTCATTCTAGCAGTTTTGAAACATTGACTGGGAAAGGCGTGGTATTAGTAGTATGGCAGAAGCAAACTGGTATGTTGTCCATACCTATTCCGGGTATGAGAACAAGGTAAAGGCCAATATTGAGAAGACGATAGAGAACAGACATCTGGAGGAAGAGATTCTGGAGGTCAGGGTGCCGATGCAGGAAGTCATGGAGCTGAAGAACGGCGCCCGCAGAACCGTACAGAAGAAGATGTTCCCGGGTTATGTCCTGATCAATATGATCATGAACGACGACACTTGGTATGTCGTCAGAAATACCAGAGGCGTGACGGGATTCGTCGGGCCGGGAAGCAAGCCTGTGCCGCTCACGGAGGCGGAGATGAAGCCGCTCGGCATCAAGGTGGAAAATATGACCGTGGATTTTGCGGAGGGCGATACGATCGCGGTAGTCGCCGGCGTGTGGAAAGACACGATCGGCGTTGTGCAGAAGATCGACTACGGCAAGCAGACGGCGACCATCAACGTCGAACTGTTCGGCAGAGAGACGCCCGTGGAGATCAGCTTCGCCGAAGTGAGAAGACTGTGATTTCGGTATTTATCCCCATGCGGGTTAAATATATTGTGGGAGTGCCGCGGCCGTACGGAGCACGGCACGCCCGTACCACATTATTTTAGGAGGTGCCATTATGGCAAAGAAAGTAGAAGGCTACATCAAGTTACAGATCCCTGCCGGCAAAGCGACGCCGGCGCCGCCGGTCGGTCCCGCGCTTGGACAGCACGGCGTAAACATCGTTGAATTTACCAAACAGTTCAACGCCAAGACAGCCGATAAGGGCGACGTGATCATTCCCGTTGTCATTACGGTCTATGCGGACAGAAGTTTCAGTTTCATCACCAAGACTCCCCCTGCCGCGGTTCTTCTGAAGAAAGCGTGCAACATCAAGTCGGGGTCCGCGACTCCGAACAAGGCGAAGGTTGCCACGATCTCCAAGGATAAGCTCCGCGAGATCGCAGAGACGAAGATGCCCGATCTGAACGCGGCGAGCGTGGAGGCGGCCATGAGCATGATCGCCGGAACCGCGCGAAGCATGGGTATCACAGTAGAAGAGTAATGGAGGGTTTGACATGAAACATGGTAAGAAATATGCAGAGGCGGTCAAACTGGTAGACCGCACCGTTCAGTATGACACTGCGGAGGCGATCGCTCTGGTCAAGAAGACTGCGACGGCAAAATTTGACGAGACTGTGGAGGCCCATATCAAAACCGGTTGCGACGGACGTCATGCGGAGCAGCAGATCCGCGGCGCGGTCGTACTTCCCAACGGAACGGGCAAGAGCGTAAAGGTGCTGGTATTCGCCAAGGGTGAGAAGCTGTCTGAGGCGGAGGCCGCGGGCGCCGACTATGTGGGCGGCGAGGAGCTGATTCCCAGGATTCAGAACGAGGGCTGGCTTGATTTCGACGTGGTCGTTGCTACCCCCGATATGATGGGCGTTGTGGGACGCCTCGGTAAGGTGCTTGGACCGAAAGGCCTGATGCCGAACCCTAAGGCCGGAACGGTGACGATGGACGTCACGAAGGCGGTCAACGATATCAAGGCCGGTAAGATTGAGTACAGACTGGACAAGGCGAACATTATCCACGTGCCGGTCGGCAAGGTCTCTTTCGACGAGGCGAAGCTGCAGGAGAACTTCGACGCGCTGATGGAGGCGATCGTCAAGGCGAAGCCTTCCGCGTTGAAGGGTCAGTATCTGAAGAGCATCACGCTTGCGACCACGATGGGCCCCGGCGTGAGAGTGAGCACGGCGAAATATTGAGAAACGTCTCAGAATCATAAAATGCGGACGAAGGACGGCGCACCCGGAAGGGAGCGCCGTTTTTTACGCGAATCAGCAGAGCCGGAAAGCGGACGAAGGCGACGGCCTGCTTGCGCGCAGGCTTGCGGGCCGGGGCCGGGATATGGTACAATCAGTTTATGGGTAATCGGAAAAGGAAACGCGGGAAACAGAAAAAGACCTATTTCGGCAGACATTTCATGAAGCCTTTCCTGTGGACGTTCGGCCTGGTGACGGCTGCGGGGATCGCCGGCATGGCGGCTTATCTCTGGGTCATAGCGCCCGCCGCGCCGGCGGCTGACCGCCATTTTCAGCTCACGAAGGAAGTGGTGGAGCGGGGGCAGGAGGCGGAGGAGTCCCAGATTGAGGAGATTAAGACCGCCAACGACAGGTATGCCGATATTCTGAACGATCCCGAATACATGGTGGAAAACAATATCTATGCCAGGGACGCGGCGAGCCCCGACGAGGTGACGTTTGCTTTTGCGGGGGATATCCTGTTCGACGATCACTATGCGGTGATGGCGAGGGTCGCGCAGAACGGCGGCGACATCACGAAGGGAATCGATCCCGCGCTGATTGAGGAGATGAAGCGCGCGGACGTCATGATGTTGAACAACGAATTTCCCTATTCCGACCGCGGGGAGCCGCTGGAGGGCAAGCAGTTTACGTTCCGCGCGCCCGTCTCCGCGGCGGGGTATCTGAATACGCTGGGCGTCGATCTGGTGTCGTTGGCCAACAATCACGCTTACGATTACGGGGAGACGGCTTTTCTCGACACGATGACGGCGCTGGCGGACGAGGGAATCGTCTATGTCGGAGCGGGGCGCGATCTGGCCGAGGCGCGCCGTCCCGTCTGCTATATCATCAACAATATCAAGGTGGCCGTCGTGTCCGCGACGCAGATTGAGCGACTGGACAATCCGGACACCAAGGGCGCCACAGACACGGCGCCCGGCGTGTTCCGCTGCTGGAATGGGGACAATCTGATCGAGACGGTCAGGCAGGCCGCGGCGGACAATGATTTCGTGATCGCCTATATCCACTGGGGCACCGAGAACGAGGAGGCGACGGACTGGGCGCAGGAGGAGCAGGCCGTAGCGCTGGCGGAGGCCGGCGCGGATCTGATCATCGGCGGCCACACGCACTGCCTGCAGCGGATCGACGTCGTGAACGGCGTGCCGGTCGCATACAGCCTGGGAAATTTCTGGTTTAATTCCAAGACCCTCGACACGGGGATGATCGAAATTACGCTGGACGAGAACGGACTGCGGGACTGTCGCTTCGTCCCCTGCCTGCAGAGCGACTGCAGGACCACGCTTCTGACCGGCGAAGAGAAAGAACGAGTGCTGGACCATATGCGTAGCATATCGGGCGGCGTACAGATCGACGGAGACGGGTATATCACGTGGTGAGGCCGGGAACCGTGAGAAAAATCAAAATGGAAAAGGAGACGACACACATGTCAGATTATGCACAGATTACGAACAACCGCCCGGCGGCGGCCGGATATACCGCAAATGGAAAAAGCGCGAAGGCGGGCGCGGGCTTCGGCGACGTCCTGAAGTCACAGGAGAACAGGGGCGCGCAGGAGAAACCGGAAAGCGCGGAAAAGGCGGCGGACGGGGATTACCGCAGACAGATCCAGGAGCACATGGAGGAGATGATCGACCGCATCAGGCACGGCACGATTCAGCCTAAGATTGCGATCGGCGCGCAGGAGTATACCCAGGAGGAGTGGAAGAAACTGCTGGAGAAGTTCGACGACGCCGAGGAAGAGCTGCAGGAACAGATCAGGGAGGAAATCGAGAAGCTGAAAGAGCAGGCCGAGGCGAAACAGATCGCGGAGGAAGAGGCGCAGGAAGAGGCGCTGCGCTCCGGCGGGAAAAAAGCGGTTGACATTCTGCCGCAGAGTGTGCTATAGTGTTCAAGGTTGTAAAACCATGCCGAAGACAGTAGGTGCCGCAGCGCGGCGTAAGCGTATCGCCTACCGAGGAGACGAGTTACTTTGTTTGCAGAGTAGATCCTTCCTGTCTTCAGGAGGGATTTTCCTTTTTCTTGATAGAGAACTCCTTTCGGCGCAAAATCTATAAGGAGGTAAATGTAATGGCAAAGGTCGAACTGAAAAAACCTGTCGTAGACGAGATCTCGGCGGCCATCAAGGACGCGCAGTCTGTCGTTCTGGTCGATCACCGCGGACTCACGGTGGAACAGGATACGGAACTTCGCAGACAGCTTCGCGAAGCGGGGATCACCTACAAGGTTTACAAGAACACGATGATGAATTTTGCATTCAAGGGCACGGACTGCGAGCCCCTGACCGAGTATCTTGCGGGCCCGAGCGCGATGGCTGTCTCCAAGGACGACGCCACGGCTCCTGCGAGAGTGCTGTGCAAATTCGCGAAGACGGCGGAAGCGCTGGAGATCAAGGGCGGCGTTGTGGAAGGCACGACATATGACGCCAAGGGGATCGAGAATATTTCCAAGATCCCGTCCAGAGAGGAACTGCTCTCCAAGCTGCTCGGCAGCATCCAGTCTCCGATCACCAACTTTGCCCGCGTGATGAAGCAGCTGGCGGACAAGGGCGGCGCGTCAGAGAGCGCGGCTGCGCCTGCAGCCGAGGAAGCGCCGGCAGAGACAGAGGCGCCCGCAGAGGCGGAAGCGCCTGCGGCAGAAGCCGAGGTCAGCGCCGAAGCGGAAGCACCCGCGGCGGAATGAGAACCAACAAACCGATAACAGAGAATTTTTATGTAAGAAATTAAACGGAGGTAAACAATCATGGCAAAATTATCTACGCAGGAAATCATTGATGCGATCAAAGAGCTGACAGTATTGGAGCTGAACGATCTGGTAAAGGTATGTGAGGAAGAGTTCGGCGTGTCCGCAGCGGCGGGCGTTGTTGTCGCGGCGGCGGCAGGCGACGCGGGTGCAGCGGCGGCTGAGGAGAAGACAGAGTTTGACGTAGAGCTGACGGACGTTGGCCCGAACAAGGTTAAGGTCATCAAAGTCGTACGTGAGGCTACCGGTCTGGGCCTGAAGGAGGCGAAGGATCTGGTTGACTCCGCTCCCAAGGTAGTCAAGGAGGGCGCTTCCAAGGAGGAGGCCGACGACATCAAGGCTAAGCTGGAGGCCGAGGGCGCTAAGGTTACCCTGAAGTAATACCAGGCAAACAGACAGAAGGAACCGTTCATGGCCGAAAGCGTATGCGATCGGCATGAGCGGTTTTGTGCTTGTCTGCAGGAACGATTTTTTTCTTCTGTAAATTCTATCTCATTTTCTGAAATTAATGATTGACTCTCCCGAAGAACTTGTAGTACAATATAAGATGCACTATTGTGGTGTGGTATGCTTATTTGAGCGATATGCTCCGACGGATAAGCCATAAATCATAAAGAACGGGGTGAAATTGTCGATGGAAAAGAACAGGATCCGTATGACTGCCGCCGGCAGGAATACGCGTATGACTTATGCACGACAGAAAGAGGTTCTCGAGATGCCGAACCTGATCGAGGTTCAGAAGGACTCCTATCGGTGGTTCCTTGAGGAAGGGCTGAAAGAAGTGTTCGACGACATCTCTCCTATTACAGATTACAGCGGACATCTGAGTCTGGAATTTGTGGATTTCGAGCTGTGCGAGAACGACGTCAAGTATTCTATTGAGAAGTGCAAGGAGAGAGATGCTACCTATGCGGCGCCCCTGAAAGTAAAGGTCCGTCTGATCAACAAAGAGAAGGACGAGATCACGGTGCATGAGATTTTTATGGGCGATCTGCCGCTCATGACGGAGACGGGCACGTTTGTCATCAACGGCGCGGAGCGCGTTATCGTCAGTCAGCTTGTGCGTTCTCCCGGCATTTACTATGCGATCGGACACGATAAGATCGGCAAGAGACTGTTTTCTTCCACGGTGATCCCGAACCGCGGTGCGTGGCTGGAGTACGAGACGGACTCCAACGACGTATTTTACGCGCGCGTGGACAGGACGAGGAAGGTTCCGATCACGGTGCTGATCCGCGCGCTGGGCGTGGGCACCAACGAGGAGATCAGAGAGCTGTATGGAGATGAGCCGAAGATCGAGGCGAGCTTTGCGAAGGATACCGCCGAGAACTATCAGGAAGGTCTTCTGGAGCTGTACAAGAAGATCCGCCCCGGCGAGCCGCTGAGCGTGGAGAGCGCGGAGAGCCTGATCACGTCCATGTTTTTTGACCCCAGGCGGTATGATCTGGCGAAAGTCGGCAGATATAAATTCAACAAGAAACTGATGTTCCGCAACAGGATCAGGCACCATATCCTGGCGGAGGACGCGGTGGATACCCTGACGGGCGAGGTGCTTGCAAAAGCCGGAGACAAGGTGACGGCCGAGATGGCCGACGCGATCCAGAACGCGGCGATTCCCTATGTGTGGATCCAGACGGAGGAGAAGAATGTCAAGGTTCTCTCCAATATGATGGTGGATATCACCAATTTCGTCGAGTGCAATCCCAGGGAGCTGGGCGTCACGGAACTCGTGTACTTCCCTGTGCTGCAGCAGATTCTGCAGGAGTACAGCGGCGATCCCGAGGCGCTTGCGAACGCGATCCGCAAAAACGTCCATGAGCTGATTCCGAAACACATTACAAAGGAAGATATCCTTGCGTCCATCAACTATAATATTCATCTGGAGTACGGCATCGGCAACGACGACGATATCGATCACCTGGGCAACAGGCGTATCCGCGCGGTGGGCGAGCTTCTTCAGAACCAGTACCGCATCGGTCTGTCCAGACTGGAGAGAGTGGTGCGCGAGAGGATGACGACCCACGACGCGGAGGAGATCTCCCCGCAGGTACTGATCAATATTAAGCCGGTGCAGGCTGCGGTTAAGGAGTTCTTCGGCTCCTCCCAGCTGTCCCAGTTCATGGATCAGAACAATCCTCTGGGCGAGCTGACGCACAAGAGACGTCTCTCGGCGCTGGGCCCGGGCGGTCTGTCCAGAGACAGAGCGGGATTTGAGGTCCGCGACGTGCACTATACGCACTATGGCAGAATGTGCCCCATCGAGACGCCTGAGGGACCGAACATCGGTCTGATCAACTCTCTTGCGTCTTATGCGAGGATCAATGAGTACGGATTTGTGGAGGCGCCTTACCGCGAGATCGACAAGTCCGATCCGGAGAATCCCCGCGTCACGGACAAGGTAGTCTACATGACCGCCGACGAGGAGGACAATTATCATGTGGCGCAGGCTTCCGCGCCGCTGGATGAGAACGGATATTTCAAGCGCAACAATGTGTCGGGACGTTTCAAGGATGAGACGCAGGAATATCCCAAGACGATGTTTGATTACATGGATGTGTCGCCCAAGATGGTATTCTCCGTGGCGACGGCGCTGATCCCGTTTCTGCAGAACGACGATGCGAACCGTGCGCTGATGGGATCCAACATGCAGAGGCAGGCCGTTCCTCTGCTCTTCACGGAAGCGCCTACGGTAGGTACGGGCATGGAGCCCAAGGCCGCCGTCGATTCGGGCGTGTGCGTGATCGCGAGAAAGTCGGGAACGATCGACTATGTGGCCTCCGATCTGATCAGGATGACCTGTGACGACGGGGAGAAGGACGAGTACCATCTGACGAAATTTTCCCGCAGCAACCAGTCCAACTGCTACAATCAGAAGCCTATCGTATTCAAGGGCGACCATGTGGAGCAGGGCGAGGTGATTGCGGACGGTCCTTCCACCGCGGGCGGCGAGCTGGCGCTCGGCAAGAATCCGCTGATCGGTTTTATGACCTGGGAAGGCTACAACTACGAGGACGCGGTCCTTTTGAGCGAAAGACTGGTGCAGGAGGACGTATACACCTCCGTGCACATTGAGGAATATGAGGCCGAGGCGCGCGATACCAAGCTGGGGCCCGAGGAGATCACGCGAGACGTCCCGGGCGTGGGCGACGACGCGCTGAAGGATCTGGACGACAGAGGCATCATCCGCATCGGCGCGGAGGTTCGTGCCGGCGATATCCTGGTCGGCAAAGTCACGCCCAAGGGCGAGACGGAGCTGACGGCGGAGGAGAGGCTGCTTCGCGCGATTTTCGGCGAGAAGGCCAGAGAAGTGCGCGACACTTCCCTGAAAGTGCCGCACGGCGAGTACGGTATCGTTGTGGACGCCAAGGTGTTCACGAGAGAGAACGGCGACGAGCTGTCTCCCGGCGTCAACCAGGCGGTCAGAATTTATATTGCACAGAAGAGAAAGATTTCCGTGGGCGACAAGATGGCGGGCCGTCACGGCAACAAGGGCGTTGTCTCCCGTGTGCTTCCGGTGGAAGATATGCCTTATCTGCCGAACGGAAGACCCCTGGATATCGTGCTGAACCCGCTGGGCGTGCCCTCGCGTATGAACATCGGCCAGGTGCTTGAGATCCATCTGTCCCTGGCGGCGAAGGCGCTGGGCTTCAATGTGGCCACGCCGGTATTCGACGGCGCGAAGGAGGGCGATATCGCCGACACGCTGGAGCTTGCGAACGACTATGTCAATCTCGAGTGGGAAGCGTTTGAGAAAAAGCATAAAAAGGAACTCCCCGCCGACATCATGAAGTATCTGTATGAGAACAGGGACCACCGCGAGGTGTGGAAGGGCGTGGAGATTTCCAGAGACGGCAAGGTGCGGCTGCGCGACGGACGGACAGGCGAATACTTCGACTCTCCGGTCACGATCGGGCACATGCATTACCTGAAGCTGCATCATCTGGTGGACGATAAGATCCATGCGCGTTCCACCGGCCCTTACTCGCTGGTAACGCAGCAGCCTCTGGGCGGCAAGGCGCAGTTCGGCGGACAGCGTTTCGGAGAGATGGAGGTCTGGGCGCTGGAGGCTTACGGCGCGGCCTATACGCTGCAGGAGATCCTGACAGTGAAGTCCGACGATGTGATCGGGCGTGTCAAGACCTACGAGGCGATCATCAAGGGCGACAATATCCCTGAACCCGGCATTCCGGAATCCTTTAAGGTTCTGCTCAAGGAGCTGCAGTCCCTCGGCCTGGACGTGAGAGTGCTCCGCGACGACAACACGGAAGTGGAGATCATGGAGACGGTCGATTACGGCGAGAGCGACTACCGCTACGAGATCGAAGGAGATTCCAGAAATTACGACTACGAGAAGAATTCTCTCGGCTCTATGGGATACCAGAAGCAGGAATTTGACGAAGACAGCGGAGAGCTTGTAAGCAGCGACGAAGAGGAAGAGTTTGCTGAGGACGACCTGGAGATGGACGCTGATTTCGAGGAACAGGATCAAGAGATGTTCTAAAATAATCTGGAAGGAGCATGGTGATTGAAGATGTCAGATTTAAGACAAGAAACCTACCAACCTATGACATTTGATGCCATCAAGATCGGTTTGGCATCGCCCGAAAAAATCAGAGAGTGGTCCAGAGGCGAAGTTACCAAGCCGGAAACCATTAACTATAGAACGTTAAAGCCCGAGAAAGAGGGCCTGTTCTGCGAGAAGATCTTCGGGCCGAGCAAGGACTGGGAGTGCCACTGCGGCAAGTATAAGAAGATCAGATATAAGGGCGTTGTCTGCGACCGATGCGGCGTTGAGGTCACGAAAGCGAGCGTCCGCAGGGAGCGCATGGGACATATTGAACTGGCGGCGCCGGTTTCCCATATATGGTATTTCAAGGGGATTCCCAGCCGCATGGGCCTGATCCTGGACCTGTCGCCGAGAGTGCTTGAGAAGGTGCTGTACTTTGCCTCCTATATCGTGCTGGACGGCGGCGAGAGCGATCTGGAATACAAGCAGGTGCTCACCGAGAAGGAGTACCAGGACGCCAGAGAGACATGGGGAAACAGGTTCCGGGTAGGCATGGGCGCGGAGGCGATCAAGGAGCTTCTGCAGGCGATCGACCTGGAGACGGAGGCGGCTCAGCTGAAGGAAGAGCTGCGCGAGTCGATGGGACAGAAGCGCGCCCGCATCATCAAGAGACTGGAAGTGGTAGAGGCGTTCAGGGAGTCCGGCAATCAGCCCGAGTGGATGATTATGGACGCGATTCCCGTGATCCCGCCCGATCTGCGCCCTATGGTGCAGCTGGACGGCGGTCGTTTTGCGACCAGCGATCTGAACGATCTGTACAGGAGAATCATCAACAGGAACAACCGTCTGAAGAGACTGCTGGAGCTGGGCGCGCCGGATATCATCGTGCGCAACGAGAAGAGAATGCTGCAGGAGGCTGTGGACGCCCTGATCGACAACGGCAGAAGAGGACGCCCTGTGACCGGCCCCGGCAACAGAGCGCTCAAATCCCTGTCCGATATGCTGAAGGGTAAATCCGGACGTTTCCGTCAGAATCTGCTCGGCAAGCGCGTCGATTACTCGGGACGTTCCGTTATCGTGGTGGGACCGGAGTTAAAGATTTATCAGTGCGGCCTGCCGAAAGAGATGGCGATCGAACTGTTCAAGCCTTTTGTCATGAAGGAACTGGTGTCGAGAGGCATCTCGCAGAATATCAAGCATGCCAAGAAACTGGTGGAGAGGCTGGACGCTCAGGTGTGGGACGTTCTGGAGGAGGTTATCACGGAGCATCCTGTGATGCTGAACCGCGCGCCTACGCTGCACAGGCTTGGTATCCAGGCGTTCGAGCCGATTCTGGTAGAGGGCAAGGCGATCAAGCTGCATCCGCTCGTATGTACGGCGTTCAACGCCGATTTCGACGGCGACCAGATGGCGGTGCATCTGCCGCTGTCGGTGGAGGCGCAGGCAGAGTGCCGTTTCCTGCTGCTGTCCCCGAACAATCTGCTGAAGCCGTCTGACGGCGGACCGGTGGCGGTGCCGTCCCAGGATATGGTGCTCGGCATCTACTATCTGACACAGGAGAGACCCGGCGCAGTCGGAGAGGGCAAGTTCTTCAAGAACGTGAACGAGGCAATTCTGGCTTATGAGAACGGCGCATGTACGCTGCACTCCAAAATCAAGGTGAGAGTCACCAAGAAGACGCCCGACGGCGGCGAGGTGAGCGGCGTCGTGGAGTCCACGCTGGGAAGATTTCTGTTCAATGAGATCCTGCCGCAGGATCTGGGTTATGTGGACAGGGAAAAACCGGAAGATCTGCTGAAGCTGGAGGTGGATTTCCATGTCGGCAAGAAAGAGTTAAAACAGATTTTGGAAAAGGTCATCAACATCCACGGCGCCGTCAAGACGGCGGAGGTGCTCGACCTGATCAAATCGACCGGATATAAGTATTCTACCAGAGCGGCGATGACCGTATCCATCTCGGATATGACCGTGCCGGCTAAGAAAGAAGAAATGCTGGAGGCGGCGCAGGCCACGGTAGACAAGATTTCCAGAGACTTCAGACGAGGCAGGATCACGGAGGAAGAGAGATATCGTGCAGTCGTGGATACCTGGAACGAGACGGATAAGGAACTGACCGAGGTTCTGCTGAACGGTCTGGATAAGTACAACAATATCTATATGATGGCGGATTCCGGCGCCCGCGGTTCCAATCAGCAGATCAAACAGCTGGCGGGTATGAGAGGACTGATGGCGGATACGATGGGAAGAACCATCGAGCTGCCGATCAAATCCAATTTCCGAGAGGGCCTGGATGTGCTGGAGTATTTCATGTCGGCGCACGGCGCCCGCAAGGGTCTGTCCGATACGGCGCTGCGCACGGCGGACTCCGGTTATCTGACCAGACGTATGGTGGACGTCTCACAGGAACTGATTATCCGAGAGACGGACTGCTGCGAGGGCAGAGACGAGATCCCGGGCATGACCGTAAAGGCGTTCATGGACGGCAAGGAGACGATAGAGAGCCTGAAAGACAGGATCACGGGACGTTTCTCCTGCGAGGATATCAAAGACAAAAAAGGCAATATTATCGTCAGGAAAAATCATATGATCACGCCGGCCCGCGCGGCGAAGATCATGGAAGCGGGCGTCAATGAGGAAGGGAAAGCGGTCTGGGAGGTCAACGAGGACGGCGAGCAGACCGGAGCCGGCGTAAAGATCCGGACGATCCTGACCTGCCGTTCCCATGTGGGTATCTGCGCGAAATGCTACGGCGCGAATATGGCGACAGGCGAGGCGGTACAGGTCGGCGAAGCGGTAGGTATCATCGCCGCACAGTCTATCGGCGAGCCCGGCACACAGCTTACGATGCGTACCTTCCATGCGGGCGGCGTTGCCGGCGACGATATCACACAGGGTCTGCCCCGTGTAGAGGAGCTTTTCGAGGCGCGTAAGCCTAAGGGACTTGCAATTATTGCAGAGTTTGGCGGCGTGGCCACGATCAAGGATACGAAGAAGAAGAGAGAAGTTGTCATCACCAACAATGAGACGGGCGAATCCAAGACGTACCTGATCTCCTACGGATCCAGAATCAAGATCACGGACGGCGCGGTGCTGGAAGCGGGCGACGAGCTGACGGAGGGAAGCGTGAACCCCCACGATCTTCTGAAGATCAAGGGTATCCGCGCAGTGCAGGATTACATGCTGCGCGAGGTGCAGCGCGTATACCGGCTGCAGGGCGTTGACATCGCCGACAAGCACATCGAAGTCATCGTGCGCCAGATGCTCAAGAAAGTGCGCATCGAGAACAGCGGGGACACGGAGTTCCTGCCGGGTACGCTGGTGGATGTGCTGGACTACGAGGATCTGAATGAGAGGCTGATTAGCGAGGGCAAAGAACCCGCGGAAGGCAAACAGATCCTGCTCGGCATTACCAAAGCGGCTCTGGCGACAGATTCCTTCCTGTCGGCGGCGTCCTTCCAGGAGACGACCAAGGTGCTCACCGAGGCTGCGATCAAGGGGAAGGTTGACTCCCTGATCGGTCTGAAGGAGAATGTGATCATCGGTAAGCTGATCCCTGCCGGAACGGGTATGAAGCGCTACCGCGACACGCGTCTCAGCACGGACGAGAATCTGCTCAGCAGGCTGGCGGCGGAGGATGAATTGGATTTTGACGAGGGATTCGGCGAAGAAGAGCCGGAACCCGCCGACGAAGCCCTGGAGATCGACATGGAGGAGGACGGGGAAATCCTGGAGACCGAAGAGGAGATCGATTATGAGGAGGCCGAAACCGCAGAGACGGAAGAGAGCGAAGAGCTGGAACCCGTACAGGCGGATTAAGGGCGCCTGTAGTATCTTCGCATTCTGAAAAAATGTATTGACAACGCATTCACGTGCAAGTATACTAATTTAGTGTGCACGTGAATGCGTTTTTTACGCTGCGCAGATTTCTACTTTATATTATAGGAGGTGAAAAGAATGCCAACATTTAACCAGTTAGTCAGAAAAGGACGTCAGACATCCGCCAAGAAGTCCACGGCGCCTGCATTGCTGAAAGGGTACAATTCCCTTCACAAGACGGCGATCGACACGGCTTCCCCGCAGAAGAGAGGTGTCTGCACCGCTGTCAAGACAGCAACTCCTAAAAAGCCTAACTCAGCGCTCAGAAAGATTGCCAGAGTACGTCTTTCCAACGGGATCGAAGTGACGAGCTACATCCCCGGCGAGGGTCACAATCTGCAGGAGCACAGCGTTGTCCTGATCCGTGGCGGCAGGGTAAAAGATCTGCCCGGTACAAGATACCACATTATCAGAGGTACGCTGGACACCGCAGGCGTTGCCAACAGAAAGCAGGCCCGCTCCAAGTACGGCGCTAAGAGACCGAAAAAGTAGGCGAAGTAAATTCACTTCGTGAATTAACTTCATAAGTTTGCTTCGCAAACTTACAGGCAAAAATGCATTTAAAGGAGTAAGATTTTCGACCACAAACAGAACTAATTTAGTGTTGGTATTCTTGGTTATAGAGACCGCACGAACACATTGAATTAGAGGACACATGTGAGTACCGATGATCTATTGCCGCGGAGTATAGACTGATCCGCGGGAAACTATAATAAGGAGGGAAGAACCGTGCCGCGTAAAGGACATATTGCAAAGAGAGACGTATTGGCAGATCCTTTATACAATAACAAGGTTGTCACCAAGCTGATCAACAACGTGATGTTGGACGGCAAGAAAGGTGTGGCGCAGAAGATTGTATACGGAGCATTTGAGCGAGTAGAGGAGAAGTCCGGCAAGCCGGCGATCGACGTATTCGAGGAGGCGATGAACAACATCATGCCCGTTCTCGAAGTCAAGGCGAGACGTATCGGCGGTGCGACTTATCAGGTGCCTATCGAGGTGCGTCCTGACAGACGCCAGGCGCTCGGACTCCGCTGGCTGGTTATGTTTTCTCGCAAGAGAGGCGAGAAGACCATGCAGGAGAGACTTGCCAACGAAATTCTGGACGCTGCGAACAATACGGGAGCAGCAGTGAAGAGAAAAGAAGATATGCACAAAATGGCAGAGGCAAACAAGGCGTTTGCGCACTACCGCTTTTAGAGTAAATAAAGGAGGAGAAAACCTTGGCTGGAAGAGAATATCCGCTGGAGAGAACCAGGAATATAGGTATTATGGCTCATATCGACGCCGGCAAGACGACATTGACAGAGCGTATCCTGTATTATACCGGTGTTAACTACAAGATCGGTGATACTCATGAAGGCACGGCTACCATGGACTGGATGGAGCAGGAGCAGGAGAGAGGCATCACGATCACATCAGCCGCTACCACATGCCACTGGACTCTGGAAGAGAACTGCAAGCCCAAGCCGGGTGCGCTGGAGCATCGAATCAACATCATAGATACTCCCGGGCACGTTGACTTTACGGTAGAAGTTGAGCGTTCACTCCGTGTACTCGACGGCGCCGTAGGCGTATTTTGTGCGAAGGGTGGCGTCGAGCCACAGTCAGAGAATGTCTGGAGACAGGCTGATACCTACAATGTACCGAGAATGGCGTTCATCAATAAGATGGATATCCTGGGCGCCAATTTCTACGGTGCGGTAGATCAGATCAGAACAAGATTAGGTAAAAACGCGATCGTTCTGCAGCTGCCGATCGGCAAGGAGGACGATTTCAAGGGGATCATCGACTTATTCGAGATGAAAGCCTACATCTATAATGATGAGAAGGGCGAGGACATCACGGTGACGGACATCCCCGCCGATATGGTGGACGAGGCCAACAAGTACCGTGACGAGCTGATCGAGAAGGTCTGCGAGCTGGACGATGATCTCACCATGATGTATCTGGAGGGCGAGGAGCCTTCCGTAGAAGATATGAAAAAAGCGCTGCGCAGAGGGACATGCGAGTGTACGGCTGTTCCCGTATGCTGCGGTTCCGCTTACAGAAACAAGGGCGTACAGAAACTCCTGGATGCAATTCTGGAGTATATGCCGGCGCCTACGGACATCCCCGCGATCAAAGGCGTCGATCCGCAGGGCAACGAAGTCGAGAGACATTCTTCCGATGACGAGCCTTTTGCGGCGCTGGCGTTCAAGATCATGGCAGATCCGTTTGTCGGCAAGCTGGCGTTCTTCCGCGTATATTCCGGCACGCTGAACTCCGGTTCCTACGTGCTGAACGCGACGAAGGACAAGAAGGAGCGCGTAGGGCGTATCCTGCAGATGCACGCCAACAAGAGAGCGGAGCTTGACAAGGTGTATTCCGGCGATATCGCCGCGGCGGTAGGTTTCAAGCTCACCACCACGGGCGATACGATCTGCGACGAACAGCATCCGGTTATCCTGGAGTCCATGGAGTTCCCAGAGCCGGTTATCGAGCTGGCGATCGAGCCCAAGACCAAGGCCGGTCAGGGCAAGATGGGCGAGGCTCTTGCAAAGCTGGCGGAGGAGGATCCTACTTTCCGCGCACACACCGATCCCGAGACGGGACAGACCATCATCGCGGGCATGGGCGAGCTGCATCTGGAGATTATCGTGGACCGTCTGCTTCGCGAGTACAAGGTAGAGGCGAATGTGGGCGCTCCCCAGGTCGCATACAAGGAGACGTTTACCAAGCCTGTCGATCAGGAGTACAAGTACGCCAAGCAGTCCGGCGGACGCGGACAGTATGGTCACTGTAAAGTTAAGTTCGAGCCTATGGATCCGAACGGCGAAGAGACCTTTAAGTATGAGTCCAGCGTAGTCGGCGGCGCGATCCCCAAGGAGTATATCCCCGCGATCGGCGAAGGTATCGAAGAGGCGGCGAAAGCCGGCATCTTGGGAGGCTTCCCGGTACTGGGCGTTTCCGCCAATGTGTACGACGGTTCCTATCACGAAGTCGATTCTTCCGAGATGGCGTTCCACATTGCGGGTTCCATGTGCTTCAAGGAGGCCATGAAAAAGGCCAACCCCGTGCTGCTCGAGCCCATCATGAAGGTCGAAGTGACGATGCCGGAAGAGTATATGGGCGACGTGATCGGCGACATCAACGCGCGCCGCGGACGTATCGAAGGTATGGAAGATATCGGCGGCGGCAAGATGGTCAAGGGTTATGTGCCGCTTGCGGAGATGTTCGGTTATTCCACAGATCTGCGCTCCAGAACACAGGGACGAGGCAATTACTCCATGTTCTTCGAGAAGTACGAGCAGGTGCCTAAGAACGTACAGGAAAAGGTTTTGGCAGCAAAAGCAAAGTAAATTTGAGATAATACTTGAAAATATTGGCAATCTTTAATATAATCAAAGATAGCTGATTGTGCAGAAACTATTAAAAATTTATCTATTTTGTAAGGAGGACTTTAGAAATGGCTAAAGCTAAGTTTGAAAGAACCAAACCCCATTGTAATATTGGTACCATTGGTCACGTCGATCACGGTAAGACGACTCTGACCGCTGCGATCACCAAGGTGCTGGCCGAGAGAGTTGCGGGTAACGTCGCAACGGATTTCGAGAACATCGATAAGGCTCCCGAGGAGAGAGAGAGAGGTATCACGATCTCTACCGCTCACGTTGAGTACGAGACGGAGAAGAGACACTATGCACACGTTGACTGCCCTGGCCATGCCGACTATGTAAAGAACATGATCACCGGCGCGGCGCAGATGGATGGCGCAATCCTCGTAGTAGCGGCTACCGACGGCGTTATGGCACAGACCAAGGAGCATATCCTTCTGTCCCGTCAGGTAGGCGTTCCCTATATCGTAGTGTTCATGAACAAGTGCGATATGGTAGACGATCCCGAGCTGCTGGAGCTGGTTGAGATGGAGATCACAGAGCAGCTGGAGGAGTATGAGTTCAAGGATTGCCCGATCATCAAGGGTTCCGCTCTGAAGGCTCTGGAGGATCCTAAGGGCGAGTGGGGCGATAAGATCATGGAGCTGATGGATACCGTTGATTCCTATATCCCGGATCCTCAGCGTGATACGGATAAGCCTTTCCTGATGCCTATTGAGGACGTCTTCTCCATCACGGGCCGCGGTACCGTTGCTACCGGTAGAGTAGAGCGCGGTGTCCTGCATATGTCCGATGAAGTTGAGATCATCGGTGTCAAGGAGGAGACGCAGAAGTCCGTTGTAACCGGTATCGAGATGTTCCGTAAGCTGCTTGACGAGGCACAGGCCGGCGATAACATCGGCGTACTGCTTCGTGGTATCCAGAGAACCGATATCGAGAGAGGACAGGTTCTCGCAAAGCCCGGCACGGTAACATGCCATAAGAAATTCACCGCTCAGGTATACGTTCTGACCAAGGACGAGGGTGGTCGTCATACACCTTTCTTCAACAACTACAGACCGCAGTTCTACTTCAGAACAACGGATATCACGGGCGTCTGCAACCTTCCTGCAGGCACGGAGATGTGCATGCCTGGCGATAACGTAGAGATGACCATCGAGCTGATCCATCCGATCGCTATGGAGCAGGGTCTTACGTTCGCGATCCGTGAGGGTGGTAGAACGGTTGGATCTGGTAGGGTTGCTACTATCATTGAGTAATTGAAAAAATGCAGTAAAATCAAGGCTTCCGAGTGTATGCTCGGGAGCCTTTTTGAATGGTGAGTAGTGGCGTAGGCTGCTCGTGCTTCTAAAATGCTTCTAAAAATTTGGGAATTGTGCATCCAAGGAATAAAAAAGTGCAGAATAGAAATAATAGCCTCTGTAATATGCAGTTGACACAATCTGTTAATTGTCATATTATAATTATAGAAAGGTCTCCATTAACCTTATGGTCTTGAACCATAGAAGAGATGAATATTAAAGAAGGTCTCCATTAACCTTCGGTAACCAATCCGTAAAGAGATGAACATTAAAGAGTGGGAAGCGATGTCTTCCCACATTTTTTAGTCTAAAATACAGAGGAGTAGTATTATGTTTACACTGGAGGGAAAGTTGATATTTGTGAATATCGACCAGAACTATCTTCAAAAACTGCATGAGGCATGTTCAGAAGTATATTATAGACCAAGTGGATACGAGAATAAGCCATACATAGGAATTATGATAAATAAAGATAATCGGAAATATGTTATTCCCTTGTCATCCGCCAAAGAGAAGCATAAGACATGGAAAAATGTTGATAAAGAATGTTTTTTAGTATATGAAATGGCGAAAAGGTCCAGCATGGGCAAGAATGATATATGGGTGCCAGCGGAAAATGACAATGTAAAACATATTCTTTCTATTCTGGATATCAAAAAGATGATCCCGATTGTTGACGGCGTGTATAGCAAAGTAGATATGAATCCCAGTGACGGTGATACAGATGATGTCAAAAAATATAAGGATCTGTTGAATAAGGAATATTCTTTTTGCCTAAAGATGATTGATGAAGTGATCAGAAGAGCTAATAAGCTATATGATAAGCAGATGCTAACCGGGAAAGTGGCTAAGTTCTGCTGTGATTTTAAGGCGTTAGAGAAAGCGGCAGAAAAATAAGGCGCGGATGGCTTTGTGACATTGAGCCATCCGCGAGTGATTGAACGGATTATCCAAGCAATTCCTTATTCTTCTGAATATATTCTTTCCAAACCGCTTCTCGGTCTTTCTGGTGTGTGTTCTCATATTTTTCGGTATATTCATCATGCAGCCTTTTCAATTCATCCATCAGCGGCGTATCGCTGGGAACTTTTCCCCGGCGGATGCGCCCATAGAGTTTGTTATAGGCTTTGGTAAATTCCTGATGGATGGGATGCTGGAACAGCTTTTCCTTGTAAGTCTTTCTCACGCCGACTTCGCTGCAGGTAGCGGCAGTATTTTTGTATATGCGGCTGCAGTACATCTGATCGGATGA
>CANQTL010000033.1 GCA_947626775.1 uncultured Lachnospiraceae bacterium
AATCCACAGCATCTTAAACAGCATACCCGATACCAAAGAATTGGTAAAGAGTGGGTATGACTCTATAATACGAGGAGAATAAATTATGAGATATTTCCGTCTGGCACTTTCCCTCTGTACCCTGCTCCTGCTCGGCGGCTGCGGTTCTGCTGTCGATGAACGGGGCAGCGCCATACTCGCCGTTACGGCAGCCGATAACGTGCAGCCGGAAAATCTCTATGGATTAACGGCGTCCTTCCAAGACGGCAATATTGCGGTTTCAGACGAAAACAGCGGCGATATCCTGAGCGAAATACCTTTGTCCGAAGACGAGTACGCACTGTTCCTCAGCATGACGGACGACAGCCACGGCTGCCTGCTGTACTGCAGTTCTCCCGCCGCCGGCATCATGATGAAACATCTGTATATCACAGAAGATCGGTGGGCTGCCTATGAAGAAAAAGATCTCAGCTCACTCATAGACGGCTATCCGACCAGCCTGTCCGCATTGTCCACGGATCATATCTATATCGGAACGCAGATGCGAAGCAACGGCTATCTGTTTGAGACCACCGACGGCGGCGGACAGTGGAATCCCGTCACGATAGACGACGAATATTACCGATATGGATATGTGCTGCCGGTGAGCGCGGACGACCATGTTTTATACGCTCTCCTGGAATACACGGACTCGGCCACAGACACGAGCACTTACGTGCTGTGCAGACACTCCGATGACCCGGCGGCATGGGAAAAGATCGGCAGCTTTGTGCCGGAAGATCTCGGCGAACCGCAGACATACTACGTCTCCGACGGCTTTCTGTACATTGCGGATTCACAGGGTACACAGTATCAAGTGAATCTTCCATAACCGCAACCGCATTCTCATGGGAGTGCGGTTTATTTTTTGTTTAGAAATCCTTCACAAATCCATAATTACTCTTAATAATTCTATAATTGACTGCCTGTTATAGATGATGTATAACAAGTATAAACAAAAAAACAACTACCAGCGATGAATTGGATCTCCCAATTCGGTCATACTGATAGCATAGAAGAAAAAGGAGTGATTATTATGTTAAGACCAGCATTATTCAACAACCGTACCTACAGTCCCATGTTTTTCGACGACTCTTTCGATGAGATGTTCGACAATGCCTTCAAGAACTTCTGGGGCAACAACGAACTCGCCACCTTCGACGCGTTCAAGACGGACGTGATCGATCAGGGCGACAGCTATCTGCTGCAGGCGGAGCTGCCCGGTTTCGACAAGTCCGATATCAACATCGACCTGAAAGATGATCTTCTCACCATCTCCGCCACGCACAAGGAGGAGAAGGACGAGAAAGAAAAACACAAATACATCCGCAAGGAGCGTTACTACAGTTCCTACTCGAGAAGTTTCCGCGTGAACGACATTGAGGCAAGCGACATCGACGCCTCCTACAACAACGGTATCCTGGAAGTCAGGTTCCCGAAGAAAGAGCTGGCGGCCAAAGAAGAAGTCAAAAAGATTGAAGTGAAGTAAAGCAGTAAGTTCATTTTTCTACTCCCCAAAAGCCGGGCGGGTCAAACCGTCCGGCTTTTTGCTATCGCAGACTGCGGCTTCAAACTATACCGCCGTATCCCTGCACACATCCACCCACGCGTCATATCCGGAATATTTTTCCATCTCCGCAATCGTCAGTTCGATGGCGCTGTTGCTGCTCCCGCAGGCGGGAAAGACCGTCTCAAACCGCTTCAGGGACTCATCCAGGTATACCCTGACGCCCTCCCGGACCGCAAAAGGACAGACGCCGCCCACCGCGTGGCCGACTAACGTCTCCGCCTCCTGCGGCGTGAGCATCTTTGCCTTTGTATGAAACTGCTCCTTGTATTTGTGGTTGTCGATCCTCGCATCCCCGGCGGCCACGACCAGAACCGGCGCGCCGTCAACCAGAAAAGACAGCGTCTTCGCGATCCGCCCCGGCTCGCAGTGAAGCGCCTCCGCCGCCAGCTCCACGGTCGCGCTGGAAACGTCAAATTCCAACACTCTGTCCTCCATGCCGTATTTTCTGAAATACTCTTTTACCGCTTCGATTGCCATTTTTGCTTCTCCTTCTATATCCGCTCCCACAGGAGCCTGTTGTCTTCAAACCGCGCGTCCAGCCTGCCGGAGTCTTTCAGCCATGCCAGATAGGAGCGGACGGTGCTGCCGACGAGAACGTACTGCTCGAAATTCATAGCCAGGGAATATTTGGTAAACAGCCGCTGCAGAATCGTCTCAAAACAGAGCGGTTCTCTACAGAGTTCCTGAATGTCTTCCGCGATCTCCCATACCTTATCGATATTGTACTGCGCCAGGTCAGAGATCTCTTCCGCGGCCTCCGCGTGCGCCGGGACGAACATTCTGGCGCGCAGCGTCTTCACCGTCTCCAGCGTCTGTAAATAGGCGGCCACATCGTAGATAAAACCGATCCGGTACTTATCTATCGTCTCGCGGCTCGACAGACAGTCGGCAAGATAGACCACGTCGTCCGGCGTCCGAAAACCCGCCATGTCAAGGAAATGTCCCGGCAGCGCGATCATCTCAAAACCGGGCGGCAGAACATCCTCTGTCAGAAGCTCCGCGCCGCTCTCCTGCGCCAGCAGAAATTTATGCCGCAGATCTCTGCACGGATAGCCGCCGTACAGAAAGGCCGGCTCCAAAATCGGATGCCGGGTAAAGTCACATTCCATCCCCGGCGCATAGACGCGACAGCCCGTCTGCGTCTGCAGATACCTGTTCCCGCCGATGTGATCCGCGTTGGAATGCGTGTTGAAGATGGCTGTGAGCTTCCAGCCGTTGGCGTCCAGAATCTGACGCACCTTGCGCCCGGCGTCCTTGTCGTTGCCGCTGTCTATCAGACAGACTTCCTGATCGCTCAGCTTTACCAGTCCGATTTTCGCGGGACTCTGAATGTAATAACTCCTGTCCGTAATCTGTATCAGTTCGTACATGACGGTCCTCCTCCTGCTTACTCGGTTTCATCATATAGAAGATTGTATTCCTCCGATTTCACGATCTGCGTGCCAAAATCCAGCTCAAAGAAGAGATGGCTGTTCGTCCCGATATCATGCAGGACGTCCGCATCCAGAAGGACGGACTCATCCCCGTCCGCTATGCTCTGCGTCAGCAGCAATTCCGTCTGCTCCATCGTCTCCGAGCCTGCGGGAGTCCGAAAGACCTTGACATTGGACGGCGTTCCTCCTTCCCATTGGAGCAGAATGCTCTCTATCCGGGCGGCATTGTACCACAGAGCTTCGGCCTCCACAATATTTTCATCCTTGTCGTAGAACACTACGCTTTTCAGCGCCGGAACGGCAGCGACGGCCGAATCCGCTGCCGCCTTTTTCTTCCCGGCCATATCGGCAGCCGCCCCTCCGCTGTCCGCCGCCGTATCTGCCTCTGCGCTTTCCGCTGTCGCTGCTTCCATGTTCTGCAGGTGCCTCTCAAACTGCGTCTGCTTCTCTGCCTCCGTCGTCACGCCCGAGACAGCTTCATCCAGATTATAATCCTCCGTCGCCGCGGACGGCGCAATTTCGTAATCATAATCCTCCGCAGCCGCCCCCGTCTCCTGTGCCGCCGTGTCTGCCGCAGATTCCTCAGCCCCTTTACCACGCCCGAAGAAAAGTCCCGATGTGCCGACGAGCAGCACCAGAACTGCCGCTGCCGCCGGAAGCGCCCAGCGCTGTACCACGCTGTAAATATGCCCTGTCCGTGTCCTGCTGCCGCTGCCCCGCTGTCCGGACGCCGGCTGCGCGGTCCGCTCCCGTGCGATCCGCCGCTCCTCTTCCCGCACCGCATCCTTCGTTCTGCAGATCAGATCCGCAGGCGCATGGATCTGCCCGGTTTCTCTTTGATACTGCTCTCTGACAGATTGATCTGCCGTCTGCCGCTCTGTATGATTGTCGCCCATACTCTATGCTTCCTTCTGCCCGCAGGCCTGCTCCTCTCACGCTCCGCCGCGCAGGGCTCCTGGCCCGAACGCCCTGGCCTTCCTACTGCTCCTGTATCAGGTCCTTTAACATCTCTCTGGCCCTGTGCATCTGCGACTTCACGGTAGTCTCCTTCTGCTCCGTGAGCCGCGCGATCTCGGCTACCGTTTTTTCCTCAAAGTAATACAGATGGATCGCCAGCCGGTACTTGGGCGGCAGCTTCTGCACCGCGGCGCGCACCGGATGTTCCTCCGGCAGCTCATAGCCGCCCTTCTCGTCCGCCACACGCTCCGGCTCCTCCATATAGTCCACATTCCTGTTCCAGTACTGCCCGAAGTGCTTTTTTGCACAGTTGATTGTCACCCGTATCAACCACGCTTTCACATGCTCCCACGATTCCAGATCCTGTATATGGCTCACCAGCCGCAGAAACACCTCCTGAAACAGATCGTCCGCGTCCGCTGTATTTTTCATCTGCGACAGCGCCAGGCGGTACACCATGTCGGCGTATCGATCAACGGCCTCCTCTGTCGTTATTTTTTCTTCTTTCGGCATGTGGAAATCCCCTATCAAGAATACCTGTGAAAAAACAAAAAGGTTGCGGGCCGGCGGCAGTCTGCCTTACGCCTTTTCCTGCCAGTCCGCCGTACCGTCTCTCTTCTGCACCATCTGATCGTACTGCCGGTACATCCGCTGCACTTCGTTTTCCAGAATATAGTAGTGCCGTATGTATGGGACGAGCAGAACCAGAATCGCGATCGCCAGCAGACCGACGCCCGGCGAAAACGCCGTCACACACAGCCCGATCACAATCACCTCCAGCAGCGCGAAAGTCACCGTCACGATCAGGTGGATCAGCCGCTCATGCTGAAAAAAAGAAATCTGAATCAGATGCTCTCTCACGAGCGCCGCCCAGTCCAGTCCCTCCTTCGCAAGCAGTCCGTCGATATATTTCCGATATGTCAAAATTCTCTTTTCCATGTTTTCCGCTCCTCCCCGAAACCGAAAAGAAAGCTGCCGCTTTCCAAAGCGACAGCCTCTGTCCCGTTCGATCACCCTAAAAATAGAGTCCCGTTCCGTCCATACCGGCAAACTGATTGCCGGCGTTCATCTGATTCTCCGTCTTATCTCCCATCAGCATATCCCTTGCGGGGTAGGGTTTGGAAGCCTCGTTGAGCTCCTTGTTGTAGAGCGCTTCGTCCTGGGACTCCTCCTCGGCGTCTTCCCTGACAAAAAGCTGAGATACCAGCGACATCTTGTTGTACAGCGCGGTGTCTTTCCAATCCATGTACGCTTCTTTATTGATCTTATCCAGCACTTTCTGCACGGGCGTCCTCTTGTCGAAGCTGGCAAGCTGCTCCTTGAGCCGCGTTCCGATATAGGTTCCCTTTTCGGTATAAAAACGCGAGAACGATTTGTTTCCCTTACCGTAAACGGCTCCGCCGGAAACTTTGGCCTCGTCGTCCCTGCTGCCGAAAAACCTGGAAACCTGATTCTGCCGACGATCCGCCGCCGTATTCGGAGAAGAGAGGAGCGCGCTGCTCCTGTAATCGCCTATATTTGACGTCATACAACCACCTCCCGGCTGCCGCTCAGTTTACTGCGGCCTGCAGTTATCAATGATTTTCCGCATCTATCCGTCAATTCAAACTGATTCATTTTCAGCATAACATACCTTTCTGCAAAATGCCAGCGCTAAAATGCCTAAATTATAAAATTTTCTGTCACTTTTCACAGGGTGCGCCCGTATATATGGTGAGAGGCCTCCAAAAGATACTGATAAGCCGGTCCGTCTGCTATAATAAATCAGGCGGCCACAACCTAAGAAAGGAGGGGATCTGCCGTGAACACGAAAACCGAGACGGACGTCGCCCGCGTGCTGCGCGCCTACGGCGACATGCTCTACCGCACCGCGTATCTGCTCCTGGGCAATCCGCACGACGCACAGGACGCGCTGCAGGAGGTATTGCTGCGCTATATGGAAAAAGCGCCCGATTTTCAGTCGCCCGACCACGAAAAAGCCTGGCTGCTGCGCGTGACCTCAAACTGCTGTAAGGACTGCCTGCGCTTTCGCATGCGGCACACCTACATCGATTTGGAATCACTGCGGGAACTTTTACCCGCGCCGGACAAGCAGCAGCTCGTACGGGAACTGTACGCTCTGCCCGCCAGATACAAGACCGTGCTGATCCTCTTTTACTTCGAGGGCTATTCCGCGAAAGAGATCGCGCAGATTCTTGGCCTTTCCGAAAACGCCGTGAAAAAGCGGCTGCAGCGAGCCAGAGAAGCATTGAAAAAAGAACTTACCTGAAAATAAACCGCTTTTGAAAGGAGCCTGTCTTATGAACGAAAAAGAATTGTTAAGTCTGAAAGAGTCCATCACCATGCCGTCCGAGACGGAAGCCGCTCTATTGCAGAGCTGCGCCAAAACCCGCAGAAAACATTTCCGTTATAGCCGCTATTCCGCCGTGTGCGCGGCGCTGACCGCCCTGCTCTGCATCGCCGCCATCGGCTCTACCTCCTATGCGACATATAACGCCTATCAGGAGAAGCAGCTCGCCATCTTCATGGAACCGGATATGACGACGGAAGAAAAAGCCGCCCTCGGCGAACAGCTCACACAGATGCCGGAACTCTCCGCCTGCTATTACATCAGCGGCAGCGTGGCATGGGAAGATTTTAAGGCGCGCTTTCTGACCGGCGATGAAGAGGTCGAGAAGCTGGCCGACGCTTTCGCGGACAACCCGCTGAAAGATTCCGACAATTACCGCGTCTCCGTCCGCTTCACCGCAAACACGGAGGAAGTCCGCGCCAAGATCGAGGCGCTTGCGGGCGTGCGCAAAATCAAGACCATACAGGAACTGTACGACGTAAAAGAGGAGTATCCGGACGGCACGGTACGCCTGTGGATCACCGATAAGGAAGATCCCGACGCGGTGATCAATTATATCACGGATCAGGAGAATGTATCGGATACTTCCAACTAAATTGTTTCGGAATACGGAATTATACCTTCTTCCCGACGCCCGAAAACGGCAGTTTCAGGAAGATAAAATCCATCGCGAACTCCGCGGCCGCATGGGACAGTACCGACAGGTTGACGTCCAGCTCCTGTTTCTCGCCCGTGGCGCGCTCGATCGCATAGCACTGAAGCATGCGGCTGCGGATCTGGCTCCTGCACCTGGCGATCTCGTCCAGATAGTCCTGCTCCCGCTCCCGTTTGAGCCAGAGTTTCTCGCACAGTTCCAGATACTCCCTTCGCTTCTTTTTGCGTTTCTCCTGCTCCGCGATCTGCTGCCGCCGCTGCTCGGCCAGCCGTCTGCTGCGGTTCTCCTTGGCGAAACAGTAGCCGCGGTACTCTTTCTTCGTCGCGCCGAAGTAGTGGGAGCGGTAGGTGCTTTCCCCCAGTCTGCCCCACGGATTGTAAGCGCCCAGGTCGCGCCTGATCGTGTCGAGCACCCACTTCTCATACTCCGAATCGGCTTTCATCGCCGCGAATCCCTCCTCGGAGATCTGTATTGACACGGCGTCCTGTATCTGCGAGGGATCGACAGGCATCCGAAGAATCTTATCGTAGATGTACTGTTTATACTCTTCCATTGTCATATCCGCCGTGGAGTAGATGCGCCCTACGCCCGCTGTTGCTGCGATTTTTCCGTCTGTCTGTTTACTAATCGTCTCAGCCTCTTCCGCCGCCTGTCCGCCGCCTGCCTCTCTCTGTCCTGCTGCCGCCTCGCTCGCAGACGTCCGGCCGGCTTTCCGCCCTGCCGCTTCTATCGCCTGCCGGAACGTTGCTTCCTCACCGCTCTCAGACCCGCCGGCATTTCCGGCCATCCCCCGCGCCGCGCGGAGCATATTCAAATAAAACCTTGTCGTCGCGTCCAAAAAAATCCCGCTCATGAGCCGCCTCCCTCCAAAAAACGCTTTACAGACACTTCGCTCTCTGCTATAAACACGAACGGGGAAGCGAAAAAGTTTCACTTCCCCATAAAATGTGGCGTTTTCGTCACGAAACGCTATGTTTTTGTCATGAGCGGTCAGTCAAATGAGAACTTGGCGCACATGACAGCCCATGCCGCGCTGATCGGTACGAAACATCATCCTACCACCATGTAAACACTATTCCCGCAAGCGGCGACAGTCCGATCTCTGCCAGACTGTAGCCTCTTGCCGCGAGTATCGCGACCCACGCGCCTGTCAGCGACAGACTGCCGAGCGCGGAAGATGTGTATAATTTGATGATTTGCTTTTTTATTCTTAACATAAAAAATCTCCTTAACCATTAATTTTTAATCGTTAAGGAGATAGCGGACCAATTCTAAATCTTCCTGAAATTTTCCAGTACATATTAACCTCTGTACCTATTGAAACTGCAGGAAATTCCGAAGGATCGGGTTCTCGTACCGCAGGATGACCGCGGAGGTCGGCCCGAGCGTCACCGTGACGTTGCCGGAGATCACGGGATATTCCGTCTCCTGCGTCGTGTAGCCGTCCGCCGTGGTCAGCAGGAGCCGCTTCATCATGCAGTCCATCGGCACGCCGAGGTACCACACCGTGAATTCCTTCGTGATCTCGTAGTCGTTGTTGTTGACGACGACCAGCGACTGCCCCTGCTTGGTGAATCTGCCGTAGCTGAGCACGTTGTAGTCGCCCTCCATATGCTTCAGCGAACCGGTCAGAAATTCTTTATGCGATTTGTGGATGCGGATGATATCTCTGTGAAAAGCGATCAGTTCCTGATCCTCATGCCCCCAGGGATAAGTCCGCCGGTTGTCGGGATCGGTGAACCCGCACACGCCCGCCTCGTCGCCGTAGTAGACCGTGGGCGCGCCGGGCCAGGTCATCTGGATCACCACGGCCTCCCGCATGACTGCTTTGTTGATGCCCGTGTTGGCCGCCTCCGGCCCCAGGGTATTCGTTCTGCCGACCTTGTGGTTCGTCCTCGTCAGGAAACGGGAATGGTCATGATTGGACAGCTCGTTCATCGCCACCTGCAGGGAAGAGGTCGTAAAATCAGCGCCGTGGTGCTGCATCGCGCCCCAGAAACTGTCTACATTGCCAAGCAGATCTTCCCTGTAGTCGTCGCTGTGTTTCTGCATACCGGTGAGGAACCAGGTCACAGGTTCCATGAAAGCGTCATAGTTCATGACGGTATCCCACTCGTCACCCTGCAGCCAGTCTCTGGGACTGCCGTAATGCTCCGCCAGAATGATCGCGTCCGGATTCGCCATCTTAACTGTTCTGCGGAATTCTTTCCAGAAATTGTGGTTGAACTCCGGCGAATGTCCCAGATCCGCCGCCACGTCCAGCCGCCAGCCGTCCGCGTTGTAGGGCGGGGACACCCACTTGCGCGCGATATACAAGATGTAATCCGTCAGATGCTTGGAATTTTCATAGTTGAGCTTGGGGAGCGTGTCATGTCCCCACCATCCGTCGTAAGTGCCGTTGTACGGCCACCTGTGATCGTCGTGGAACTTAAAATAATCATGGTACACGCTGTCCGCCGAGATATAGGCGCCCTTCTCGTAACCGTCCGCATTCTCGTAGATGCGCTCTCTGTCCATCCACTTATTGAAGGAGCCGCAGTGATTGAACACGCCGTCCAGAATGACTTTCATGCCGCGTCTGTGCGCCTCTTTTACCACTTTTGCGAAGAGGCCGTTGCTCGCCTCCAGATTCTCCCTGTTGGTCACGCGGTCGATATATCTCGTAGCAAAGCGGTTCTCCTGCTGATCGGGCCCCAGAAGCTCCCCCTCATCGTGCACGATCTTGCCAAAATGGGGGTCGATATAATCATAATCCTGAATGTCGTATTTGTGATTCGAGGGCGAGACGAAGAGCGGATTGAAATAAATCACATCCACCCCCAGATCCTGCAGATAATCCATCTTGTCAAGCACACCCTGCAGATCGCCGCCGTAGAACTCCCTGACGCCCATGGCCGCAGGGTATTTATTCCAGTCTTCCACCCTGATGGTCTTGTCGCCGATGTACTGGTACTCGTTCGTCAGCACGTCGTTGGAGGGATCGCCGTTATAGAAGCGGTCCACATAGATCTGATAGAAGACCGCGCCTTTCGCCCAGTCCGGCGTCTTGAAGCCGGGAATCAGGCGAAAATGGTAATACTCGTTGATGTCCTTGCAGACGCCCCGCGTATCGTAGTAGCAGACAATCCTGCCTACGCACACTTCAAAATAATAGGTGACCGTCTCATTGTCCAATTGTATGGAATGCTCATAATAGTCGAAGTAATTGTCCGTCTCCGCCTTGAGCATCAGGTGTTTCTCCCCTTTACACACCAGAAATACCTTGTCGATATTATTCCGCTTCGTGCGGAAGTGAATACTGACCTCCCCGTAAGCACTCGGTTCCGGCGGATATACGTAGTCCTCCGTCATATCGGAAAACAAAGCCTTCCTGCTGAATACCGGACGCATGGACGATAAGTACTGCTGATTTCGTTCTGCCTTTTGAAACTGACTGAGATCCATGTCTTGTGCCTTCCTCCAAAAAACAATATATATAACTATTTTATACTATATATTGTGTTTATTCAAGGATTTTCCGCTTGACCCGGCGGCAGAGAGGAAAAGGCCCCTAAACGGTAAAAGAGACAGTTTATACAAACTGCCTCTTTTAGAGAAGGTATTTCTTTCTTATGGGGTATAGCAAAAAACTATATAATGTATTGGGGGTTACAAGTGTATATTAGCATAGCCCCCACATAGCCACAATACCAAGGTTTCACAAATATTACAATTTTAGATGTTCATTTTTGTGCGATATGCACAATTTATAGCATCATGGACGCCGGATCGTCCGGCTGCGGGTACTCCCGGTCAAAAAGCGCCTCGAACTCGGCGCGCCCGATCTTCTCTTTCTCCAGGAGAAGTTCGGCGCATTTATGCAGAACGCCTTCCTGCTCCAGGATGATCGCCTTCGCCTTCCCGTAACAGTCGTCGATGATCGCCTTGACTTCCCTGTCGATCTGTCCCGAGACTTCCTCGCTGTGGTTCTTGGCATGTGCCAGATCCCTGCCGATGAACACCTCGTCCTCGTCGTCCTCATAGTTGATAATGCCGAGTTTCTCCGACATGCCGTAGCGCGTCACCATGCTGCGCGCCGTCTTGGTCGCCTTCTTGATATCGCTCTGGGCTCCTGTCGTCACGTCGCCGAATATGATTTCCTCCGCGATACGGCCTCCCAGCGATACCATGATATCCTGCAGCATCTTGCCTTTCGTCAGGAATTCATCGTCATTTCCCGGCAGCGGCATGGTGTAGCCCGCCGCAGTGGCGCCCGTAGGAATGATGGACACCGTGTAGACCGGCCCCACATCGGGAAGCACATGGTACAGAATCGCATGTCCCGCCTCGTGGTAGGCCGTGATGCGCCTCTCCTTGTCGGAGATCAGGCGGCTCTTCTTCTCCGTGCCGATCCCGACCTTGACGAACGCTTTCTTGATGTCGTCCTGTTTGACAAATACCCGGCGATCCATCGCAGCGTTGATCGCCGCCTCGTTCAGCAGATTCTCCAGATCCGCGCCGGTAAAGCCCGGCGTGGTCCGCGCGACCTGTTCCAGATCCACGTCGTCCCCCAGCGGCTTGTTCTGCGCGTGCACCCTGAGAATATCTTCCCTGCCTCTCACGTCGGGCCGCGCCACCGCAATCTTGCGGTCGAACCGCCCCGGCCTCATGATCGCGGGATCCAGAATATCCACACGGTTGGTCGCCGCCATCACGATAATGCCCTCGTTGACGCCGAAACCGTCCATTTCCACCAGCAGCTGGTTCAGCGTCTGTTCGCGCTCGTCGTGACCGCCGCCCATACCGGTGCCGCGCCGTCTCGCCACGGCGTCGATCTCATCGATGAAGATGATGCACGGCGCATGTCGTTTCGCCTCCGCGAACATATCCCGCACGCGGGAAGCGCCGACGCCCACGAACATTTCCACGAAATCCGAGCCGGAAATGCTGAAGAACGGCACGTTCGCCTCGCCCGCGATCGCCTTGGCCAACAGCGTCTTACCCGTGCCGGGCGCGCCCTCCAGGAGAATGCCCTTGGGGATCCGGGCGCCCACCTGAGTAAATCTTCCCGGCTCTTTCAGAAACTCCACGATCTCCTGAAGTTCCTCCTTCTCCTCCTTCAGCCCGGCCACGCCGTCCAGCTTGATGGTATTTTCACCGCCCAGCGTCAGTCTGGCGCGGCTGCGGCCGAAGTTCATCATCTTGCCGCCGCCTCCGCCGGCGTTCTGCGAGTTCATCATCACGAAGAAAAAGACGCAGACTATCACCACGATCAGCACCGGGAACACGCTGTTTAAGAACCAGCTCTCCTCGGGAACATTCTCCACCCGCGGATCCAGCCCGTAGCTCCTCACCAGTTCTTCCATCTCGGTCACATCCGTGACGTACAGCGTCCGCTCCTCGCCGTTCTTCAGCGTGATCTCCAGCGAACCCGTAGGCATATCCCTGTTAGGACAGATGTTGACCGCCGCAACTTCATTGTTGTCCAGCTGGCTCACAAACTGTCCCCTCGTGTAGCCGCTGTTCTGTACCCGCAGAGTACCGATCCATACCGTAAACAGCAGCAGCCCGATGATAATTACAAAATACAGATAGAAACTTCTATTATTTCTGCTCAAAGTATACCTCTCTCATCTACTCGTCAAAATTTACAACGCCGATATACGGCAGATTGCGGTACTTTTGATCATAGTCCAGACCATAGCCGACGACGAACGCATCCGGGATCTGGAACCCAGTGTAATCCACCCTGACGTCCACGGCCCTTCTGTCCGGCTTATCAAGCAGCGTGCAGAGTTTCACGTCCGCGGCGCCTCTGTTCTTGAACATTTCCTGCAGATAACTCAATGTCCGTCCGGAATCAACGATATCCTCCACCACAATGACATGCCGATCCGTAAGCGGCTCGTCCAGATCTTTCACGATCTTCACAACGCCGCTGGATTTCGTATCCCCGCCATAACTGGACACCGACATAAAATCCATTGTGACCGGCACGGTGATCCGCTTGGCGAGCTCGCACATAAAGAAACTCGCGCCTTTGAGCACGCACACCAGATGCACCTTCCGGTCCGCATAATCCCGGGAAATCTGTTCTCCGATCTCCCGAATCCGCCGGTTTACCTCCTCCTCACTCAACAGTACCTCGATCCGTTCCGCCATAATAGCCTCCTCTTAGACGTACCTGTAAGATACGCTTCGTACTTTGTCCTACTTTGTAATACTGGCTGATCCGATACCCGGGCGCCCACAGAATATGCTGCCCGTCAGCCAGTATGTACATACTGTCGCGCTGCGATTTCGGAATCTTTTCGTCGATCATATACCGTCTGACCGACTTTCTGTGCAGCGCCGCGTCTATTGTCAGATAGTCGCCCGGTTTTCTCGTACGCAGCACCAAAGCCTTAGTTATTTTATCATAATCGAACCATTTCGTATATCTATTTTGCGGAATATTTTGCCAATCCACCCCCGCCTGTTCTCTCTCCAGCATCAGAAAGTCATATGTCCCTTCGCCGGGAACCGTGATTTCTGCAGGCGGCACGACGGGATATTCCCTGCCCGGCGAGACGTCCCCGTCCCCGGAAACCCCCGCCGCTCCGCATCCGCACAGCGTCAGCACATCATACTCCCTGCGCGCCCTGATTCCATAGGGAAGCGACAGCTCCCTGCTGCCCGGCCTTGTCATCAGGGCCGCCAGATCCGCTATATGCTGTCCGGTGACGTCCTTTCTGTACGGCGTAAGCCGCTCCATGCACATCAGCAGCACCCGCCTGTACATCGCGGGATCCTCCGACAGCAGAGCGCAGCGGACCTTCAGGCAGCGCTCCCCCTCCGGGCCGCTCTCTTCCACATAGACGTCGTACAGCCGCCCGGCCTGTCCTTCCAGATATTTCTCCGTCTCGGACAGAATATCCGCCAGCTCATTCATGTGCGCCACCGCTCCCGAACAGATCTCCCGCTCGGCGTAAGGCAGGATATGATGACGGATCCTGTTGCGGGTATACCTGTCTTCCTCATTGGTGGCGTCCAGACAGTATTCCAGCCCGCACGCGTTCAGATAGCGTTCTATCTCCTCCCGCTCCAGACACAGAAGCGGCCTGATCACACGCTCCCTGACAGGCTGAATCGAACTCAGTCCCCGCACGCCGCTTCCCCGGAACATATGGAAAAGCATCGTTTCCGCCCGGTCATTGGCGTTGTGCGCCACCGCGATCCTGCCGCGCGCCCCCTCGGACCGCTCCTTTAGCACTTCCTCAAACGCCGCATAGCGAAGCGTTCTGCCCGCCTCCTCCGCAGACATCCCGTGTTCCGCAGCGTACCCGTTCATGTCCGCTCTCTTCAGACAGAACGGAACCGACAGCCCGCGGCACAGCCGCTCCACATACGCCGCATCCCTGGCCGAATCCGCGCGTACGCCATGGTCCACATGCACCGCCGCAAGCCGGAATCCAAGCGTCCCGGACAGTCTGTGCAGAATGTGCAGAAGACACACGGAATCCGCCCCGCCGGACACGCCTGCCGCCACAAAATCGCCCGCTTCCACCATGCGGTACTTCCTGATATATCGAATCACCTTATCATATGTATTTTCCGCCGTCATCTCTGCACCGTCACCTGTATGTCCCATCCGCAGCGCTATCCTGCTCCCATGCGCCCAGCACCAGCACCGTCATGTCGTCCCGGATCTGTCCCTTGCTCTGCGCGAGAGAGTATGCCAGAATCTGATTCGCTATCTCCCCGGGGCCGCTGCAGTCCATCCGGCCTATGATCTCCGGCAGCACATCCTCCCCGATTCCCTGCGAGAGCGCATCCAGCACGCCGTCCGACAGCATAATCACATAATCGCCGTTCTCCAGCGTCCTGTACATCACTTCCGGCTCCATCTGCCCGAACACGCCCAGCGGAAAACTCTGCGCAGAGAGCCTGTCCACCAGCCGGCCCCGCTTGATATAGGTACACGCCGCTCCCACCTTGATGAATTCGCACTCGCCCGTATACAGATTCATATCGCAGACGTCCAGCGTGGACATATTTTCCTCCTGCCCGGACGACGCCAGCGCCCCGTTAATCATCTGCACGGCGGCCTCCTTGCGGAACCCTGCCTCCAGAAGCCGTTCTGTCAGCTCGACAACCCGCTCCGAATCCCGGTTCGCCTTCTCGCCGGAACCCATCCCATCCGAGAGGATGACCGTCATTCTGCCGCCGTCCCCCTCGTAGAAAGAATAGTTGTCCCCCGAGATCTTCTCCGTCTCCTTGACTGCCTTCGCCGTTCCCGTCAGAAACTGGAACCTCGGTTCCTGCAGAAAATAGTACGAGGCCCACTCCGGCGTCAGATACAGCGGCGCATTCCCGGCCGCACGCAGCCGGACATTCATCGCGACAGACAGAAAATCCGCCACATCCTCCACTAAGATGCTCTCCTGCTCGCCGAACCGCGCATATTTCTCGGAAGCCATCCGCATCGTCAGGCTGATCTCCCTGTGTCCGTCCTCATGCTCCAGCTCGAAAAAATTGCCCAGCAGAATACCTGATTCCTTCAACAGCCTCGCCAGCCGCCTGTGCTTTCTCTCGCCCACGGGCCGATACGCATAGGTTGTCCGCGCCATCTCCGTCATAATATGCGCCGTCTCCTTGAAATGCTCCGCCAGAAGTTCCCGATTCTCCTGCAGCCTGTGCTGCCACAGGTAATCCTGTCTGCTGCCCGCCCGCCCGGCGGCTGCCTCCTCCGGTTCCTCCGCCTCAAAGAGATCCGCCAGATCTCTGAAGGATTCCGCACAGCTCATCAGTCTGTGCCGCCCGTACTCAGGTATGACCGCAACTCTGTTTTCGTCTTTAACGCCTGCCTGTCTTCTCATACTGTCCCCTCCGGTACGCCTGCTGCCCGCGGCTGCGGACAATTTTTTTTTAGTCAATACACAATATATGAGGGGCTTGTCCGAATTATTACTATAAAAGATAAAAAGCAGATTCCGGAACGACGTCCAAAATCCGCTTAGTTACCGTCTTTAAATATGATTTCGCCTTCATAAACCAGACCCAGCTTTTCTTTGGCGACTTCTTCCACATACTTCTTCGTCTGCGTGTATTTCTCGAATTCCGCGATCTTCTCCGTGCGCGCCTCCTCCTCCGCAATCTCCTGCATCAGAGCCTCTTCCTTCGCCGCGTAGAACGATCGTTTCTCGCGGAGCTCTACGCTCTTCACCGCGACCACCACCAGCATCAGCAGAACGACTGTAGTGATCAAAAGCATGCCGGTTCTGTTCTGGCGCTTCTTTTGATATGCTGCTTTCCCCGTCATGCCGCCGCCGCTACCTCTTTCTTTCTGTGCCGCCTATTGTTTACATAAAACCATTCTAAGGGTTTTTATGAAAACCGTCAACCGTTTTTTAATAAATTCTCTGACTTTTTTTAATTTTGAAAGCCAGAATCGAACAAACCTTCGAGCCGCGAAAAACAGGGATTTTACGGGTTTTAGCACAATTTGTATGAGACGAAATATGAAACACATCATCTTGTGGATATACGTTGACATAACGTTTGTAAACCGGTTTTTTACCACAGCTTTATAAAAAAGCATCCCAAGGGCCGCCCCAGCTACGGCAAACCACCTCAGAACGCCGCTGTTCTCCCGGTAAAGCACATAGAAAACGACCAGCCCGCAGACAAGCCAGTACAGAAAATCTTCCAGGGACGTCAAAAAACCGCCGTGTCGAAACAGTTTTCTGAGGATCAGTATCCAGTCGTAGGCAAACGTGATGACAATCCCCAGCAGAATGGAATGCAGCAAAAAAGTGACTTCCTGCACAATATCATGACTCATAAGCCGTCATTCCCCCGAAAATCATTTAAACAGCCTCGCCAGAAGCGACTCGCCCCTGCCGCCGTATCCGCTGCCTTCGGAGTATGTGAAGCTGTCGATCCTCCCGTCCACATCCACTTCGCCTTTGTCGAGAGAAAGCCGGCTCACATGCAGTTCGCCTCCCTTAATCATCAGCATTCCCTGCTCCGTCTCAAGCAAAATTTCATTGACGTCAAAGGAGAGCACATCGTTGACGCCGCTCACGGTACATGTCCGTCTGTCGGTAAGCATCAGCTTATGAGGTTTTCTGTTTGCTTTGTTAAGGTCTTCCATACATACCTCCCCCAACTGCGGACTCAGAACTGTACCGCGAAGTTGTTTTCCCTTTTAAAGATATGCAGGACCCCTCTGTAATATGCTTCCGCCCCGGGAAGGCGCGCTACGTCAGATAGCGGAACAGATCCCCGGCGTTCTCTTTCCGAACCGTCTCCTGTACGTCCAGCACTTCTACCCTGACTTCCTTATTGCCGAACCGGATCGTGATGACGTCTCCCGCCTTGACGTTCGCCGACGCCTTCGCCGGTCTGTCGTTGATCAGCACCCGGCCCGCGTCGCATGCTTCGTTCGCCACTGTGCGGCGTTTGATCAGACGGGAAACTTTCAGATATTTGTCCAACCGCATGTCCTTCTCCTTTCCGGGCATAAACGAGATAAAATACGGCTCATTGCTCATTGTCCGCATAAATAAAAGCCTATATGCAATCGCATACAGGCTTTTATCGATGACCCTTATAATTAGTTAATCATATCCTTCAGTGCCTTGCCGGCCTTGAACTTGGGCGCCTTGGAAGCCGCAATCTTCATCTCCTTGCCGGTCTGAGGATTTCTGCCCGTTCTTGCCGCTCTCTTGGAAACCTCGAAAGTACCGAAGCCAACCAGCTGTACCTTGCCGTCCTTCTTGAGCTCGCCTGCAACAACGTCTGTAAATGCCTTTAATGCCTTCTCCGCATCTTTCTTGGATAATCCTGCCTGATCAGCCATAGCTGCAACCAATTCTGTCTTGTTCATCTTGAACTCCTCCTCTTAATATAAATGAGTTATCATTTTGTTCTTAGATGTTTCTCTTTTGAAACGCCTAAGCCTACATACATTTATAAACGTTTTTCCTATGCTTGTCAAGCAAAATCAAGCAAAAAAGTGCCCTTTTTACGCTATTTTTCAATTCTCCGTTTTTTCATATTCCTCAATCAGATCCTCGATCCGATCTGTAAGCGCCTGTTCATGGGAAATCTTACCGATTCTGGCAATATCGGACAGCCGCATGAGCATGTCCGCGAGGATCTGCTCCAGCTCCTTGCTGTACGCCTCCGGGCTGCACTGTCCGAGCGCCTCCGCAGACGCACGCAGCGCTGCGACGTCCTGTTCATAAGTAGCGCTCTGCCCATAGTACTTCGCCGTCTTCTTCAGAACCTTAGCCGCTCTGGTAAGGGCGGGAAGTTCTCTCGGTATCTCCCTGAGCGGCGACGGAACCCAATCCTTGTCCTTTTTCTCTTCCTTCTTGATCTCTTCCCAGTTCGCGAGCACTTCGTCCGGCGTATCCGCGCTGCCGGCGCCGAACACATGAGGATGCCGGCGCACCATCTTGCGGCTGACCGCGTCCACGACGTCCTCCATGGAAAACAGCCCTTCTTCGGACGCGATCTGCGCGTGCATCACGACCTGCAGAAGCACGTCGCCCAGCTCTTCGATCATATTTTCCGGATTCCCCGTCTGCTCATAGATGCGGATGGACGCGAGAAGCTCCGCGGCCTCCTCCGTCATACACGGCTTCAGACTCTCGTGCGTCTGCACCCTGTCCCAGGGACAGCCGTTCTCGCCGCGCAGCGTCGCTATGATCTCCAGAAATTCTTCATATGTATATTTTTTGTCCACTGACTGCCTCCTGGCCGCCCTGTCTCCCGACGGCTCGATCGTCACCCGATGCCGGGACCGGTTTCTCCGGTCGTATTCTGGGGCGGTTCTTCCGGCTGAGATCCGGCTGACTGCTCCGATTCCCGAGATTCGCCTTCCTGCCTGGACTCTCTCGCTTCAGCGGCGCTCTGAGGAGCGCTCTCCTGCTGAGATTCCGACGAAGACCCCGGCTTCTGAGACTTGTCCGCACTGTCGTCTTCGCTTTCTTCCCGATCATCACCGGCGGCGTCACCGCCGTCTCCGTCTCCGTCGCTGTCGCTGCTGTCACTGCTGTCGCTGCTATCGCTTCCGCCGCCGCTGCTTCCTCCGTCACCCGGCTCGGAGACGTCGTTGTCGCTGACAGATGCTTCTACCAGTTCCGGGAAATTGTAGGTGTAATCTCCCTTGGGGAACACGGTGTAAGTCACGGGCTCAAACCCGTCTCTGCACAGCCTGATCTGATGGCTGCCCACATCTGTGGAGAAGCTGATCGGAACGGGCCCTACGAAGTTCCCATCCAGATAGACCACCGCGTCCTTCGGCGAGGTGATATACAGCTTACAGGTCGTCGTTTCCTGACTGACGCTGCCCTTTTCCGCCGCGCTATTATTGCCGCTGACGGTGCTTTCCTCCTTTTCGAGATCTGTGAAGGAGTAGGTGATATCCTCCCCGTCGTTGTACAGATAGATCGTATAGCTCTTCGTCTTATAGCCGCTCTTGCGCAGCGTAACGGTATGACTCCCGACGGTCTTCTTGAAACTGATCGGAGAGATCCCCAGATAATTGCTGTCCAGATACACTTCCACATTCTTGGGCGCGTCGATATATACCTTGTTGCCCTCCGCGGCGGTGATTGTATTCTCGCTGACGGAAGGTTTTACCTCCGTGTAATCGCCCTGCTGCGGCGTCTGTTCCGGCAGAGTATTGTCGCTGACAGAAGACTCTTCCTTCTCCTTTTCCTTCTCGAGAGTGAACGATATTTTGGCGTACTCGGAGCCGACCTGAATATATTTGGTCAGAGAGTCGTATCCCTCCGCTTCGAGATGAACCTGATGGATCCCGTAAGACAGCTCGACCGCCTTGCTGATATCGACTTCCTCCCCGTCGATCTCCACTGTCGCCGCCGCGGGCGTAACGGAGATGAGAATCCGCCCGGTCTTGTCCTGCGCAACTTCCAGGTCGCCAACATCCAGTACGACTTCCTTATTTCTCTCCACGGTGACGTCTTTTGTACTGCTGACGCCGTCGTTGGACAGAAGCACCTGATAACTGCCCTCCGGCACTACCAGCAGCATGTCCTCCGTGATCTCCCGGATCACGGCATTTCCGACTTCGATCCAGCCGCCGATCAGCGCCTGGTCATTTTTTAACCGGAGATATCCGTGTCCCCTCTCCACGTTGATGCTGTATATCTTATGATCGATCCCCCGCACGGAGATCACATCCTGCGACACGATATCCATCATCTCGGCGCGGGCTCCGTCCGAAAAGACCACCACATTATCCGGCAGAGAATAGGTGGAAGATCCGATACTCGCCGTCTTGTTCACACCGCCCAGATCATAGTTCGTAACACTGTCATAAGTCCAGGCCTCCGGGGACTGCTGTACGCTGGCAATCTGCCGCTTCCCCTTCAGGAAATTGACGTCGACCACATCGCCGGCTCTGAGCTGGGAAATCGTCATCGGTCCGCCGTACTTATCCTTCACGTATGTAGTGCCGTCATAGTACAGCGTATACTGTCTCTCGGCGTCCATATTCATGAATGTCACGGCGCTGTTATCCGGATCGAGGGCTACGACCACCGCGGTGTCCGCAGAGTCATAACTCCCCACCGTGCTGACGCTGAATCCGGTATCCAGCGCGCCGGCGTCCTTATCCTTCGCCATGCCGATATTGCTTGCCTGCGAAGTGCAGCCTGTAATCAGGAGCGCCAGCACTGTGACAACCGTCGCCGCCTGTGAAACTCTTCTGTGCATTCCGGTCCTTATCCTTTCTACAACTGAAATATATTTTCCAGAAAAAGCTGTTTATCTCTCTCCTGCGCAAACAGCTTCTCGATCTTCTCCATATTTCTTCCGGGAATCCACGCCTTACCGCTGTTGTAGTAAAAGTTTGCTATCTTCCAGAACTTCTCCGGGTACGCCAGCCGGTAATAGAGCTGCCGGTATTCCCGTTTGGTCAGATTCCTCACTCTATTATAACTCTCTATGAGCATATCACCAAGCGTCTGCGACCAGTTATTTTTTTCCAGGAGCTTGCGCAGGAACAGACACAGATCCCGCGCCGGGCAGTCGCGCGCGCACTTCTCAAAATTGATCAGCGCCTCTCCGCCTTCCGTTAGCAGTATATTGTGGTACTGATAGTCGCCGTGGCATACGACGAAACCTTCGCAGGGATCGTCCTCATAGGCATCATAACGCAATTCCTCGGTGATTTGCAAGGCATTATTCATGAAATAGTCGTAATGTTTCATCAAATATATCTCAAAATCCGTCTTCTGGCTTTTCTCCCACAGAAATTTCCGCACCTTCCTCAGCTCGCGGTTATGCTTTTCATATTCCTTTTCGACTGTCAATACCGGCTGTCCGCGCAGCTCTTCATATGCCGACAGATCCGAGGCTTTGTGCAGTTTCGCCAGGGCCGCCGCCGCCCGGCGGCATTCCTGCGCGTCCCGGTGGCTGCACTCTCTCCCGTCAAAATACGTCTTGACTATGTACGGCGTCCGGTCCTGATCGTACACGATCATCTCGTCCTCTCTTGTCCGCAGAATTGACTCCGCGCGGACCGCGCCGCTCTCCTGCAGATGCCTCAGCAGCAGATCCTGAAATTTTACTTTATCCGCCGGCCCGCAGTACTCCTTTAAGATCAGCAGCCCTCTGTCCGAGTCGCACAGAATCGCGCCCCGGCCTTTCCACGTGCGGTTCACCTCTATCTCATACTGCTCAAATAAACTCACCGCTCTGTCATTCACACAAGTATCCTCCGCTTGATCGTCTATCCTATCTTATGTGAAGCCGAGGAAAAGTATGAATGTGTTTTCTACGGGCGCCCCGCCGGTTCCGGGCTCTCCGCCATCCTGGCCCGGCATATGGCGAGCAGTTCCTCCCGGGTGTTGCGCCCGGGATCCTCCAGCACCAGATCCAGGAGTTCCCCAAGAAGCGCGCCGATCTGTCTGCCTGCGGGTATGCCAAGCGCGATCAGATCGCTGCCGGACACCGCCAGATCTCTCAGGTTCAGACATTCTTTCCGCTGCCGGACGCCCCGATAAAGTTCTTCTATGTAGTCGATTTTCTGAAGTTTCTCCTCCCTGTGATACCCGCTCTGCGCGCTGACGTCCGCGCGCTTGACGTAAAACAGCAGCGGAAAGATATCCTCTCCCATACGGTTGACGGCCCGCCGGACGCCGCTGTCCGTGAGCGCGATCTCCTGATCATGGTACCGCACAATCTTCGTCACCGTGTCGACCGTGTCATTATCGAATTTAAGCCGCCTCAGGATCTCCCGCGTCATCTTCTCTCCGACCGCGGCGTGTCCCTTGTTGTGCGTGACGCCCTGCGCGTCTACGGTCCTCGTCTGCGGTTTGCCGATATCGTGAAAAAGCATCCCGAGCCGCAGCATTTTGTCCGGCGGAACAGCCAGCATCGCGTGCAGAATATGTTCCCCCACATTGTAACAGTGATGCGGATTGTTCTGGGCCGTCTGCATACAGAGATCAAACTCCGGCAGAATCTGCGCCGTGATGCCCGTCTCATAGGCGATACGCAGATAATCGGGATGGGGCGACGTCACCAGCTTGACCAGCTCCGCCTGTACGCGCTCCGCGCTGATCTTCTGCAGATTCGGCGCCAGCCTGCGGATCGCTTCTCTCGTATCCTCCGCAATCTCATATCCCAGCTGCGCCGAGAAGCGGACCGCCCGAAGCATCCGGAGCGCATCCTCCGTAAAGCGCTCTCCGGCGTCGCCCACGCAGCGTATCACGCCCCGCTCGATATCCTGCATGCCGCCGAAACAATCGATCAGACCGCTCCCGTCGTTATACGCCATGGCGTTGATCGTAAAATCGCGCCGTCTCAGATCTTCTTCCAGACTGGCTGTAAAGGTGACGCTTTTCGGGTGCCTGCCGTCTTCGTACGTCCCGTCGATCCGATAGGTCGTCACCTCAAAGCCCTCTTTGCCCATAAGAACCGTCACCGTACCGTGTTTGATCCCGGTATCCACCGTTCTGGCAAAAAGTCTCTTGATCTCTTCCGGTCTGGCCGACGTGGTGATATCCCAGTCGCTGGGAGTCCGCCCCAGGACACAGTCCCGCACACAGCCGCCCACGGCATACGCCTCATAGCCTGCTGCCGCCAGTATCCCTATAATCCTGTTTACCCTGTCGGGCAGCCTGATCTGCATACCGTCCCCATTTCCGCTCAAGCTCAGCCGATACTCGGCCCGTCAAACAAATCTTTGACTTTATCGAGGTCAAACCGCGGATTCTCGTCCTCTTCTGCAAGAGAATCCACCATTTGGTCAATCTCTTTCTCCGACATCGCGCTGCGGCTTCTCTCGATAAAATCTTTTTTCTCCTCATCCGTCATATCCACGAAGCGATCCATCGCCGCGCGGTTTGAGGTGAGGGCGACTCCCAGTCCCAAAGGCATTTCATTGTAATCCATACTCTCCTGATCCTCCTGTCTTACCTACTTGTCAGTTCCGGTTTCTCTGTCTGTAAGTATGTACGGAAAGTATGGAAAATATACCGCTTACGCCAGCGTCGCGATCCCTTTCAGGCGTATGTCCCTGCTCGACGCGCCGACCAGGATCTCATAGTCCCCCGCATCGGCAACAAAACCGTGCGCGGCTTCGTCAAAATACGCGAAATCTTCCTCTTTTAAGGTAACCGTCACCTTCCTGGATCTCCCCGGCGCAAGCTCTACCTTCGTATACGCTTTCAGCTCCTTGTCCGGTCTGTCCACTCTGGATCCAATCGGCGCGACATAGATCTGCGCGACCTCAGAGCCGATCCGCTTGCCCGTATTCTTAACCGTAAAATTCACCTTGATCTCTCTGTTTTTCTCCGCTTTCAGCGTCAGCCCGCCGTACGTAAACTCCGTATAGGAAAGGCCGTGTCCGAAACAGAACGCGGGCGGAATGTGCTGTCTGTCAAAATGGCGGTAGCCGCAATACAGCCCTTCCTCCAGTCCGATGCCGCCCCAGAGACCGAATTGTCCGTTCTTCGCGTCGGCACAGTCCTCATATCGCTCCGGAAAGGTCTCCGCCAGTCTGCCTGACGGATCGACGTCGCCGAAAAGAATCTTCGCGAAAGCGGTTCCCGTCTCCATGCCCGCATAGTAGCTCCACAGAATCGCCTGCGCCCCGTCTCTCCAGGGCATCTCTACCGGCGAGCCGCCGATGAAGGTGACAATCAGATCCTTTCTGACCTTCAGAAGCTCCCCGATCAGCTCATCCTGCTCGTAAGGCAGCTTCATATCCAGTCTGTCGATCCCCTCGCTGTCGCTGTTGTGATCCAGTCCGCCCACGAAGATGACGGCGTCCGCATCTCTGGCCGCCTCTATCGCCTGCGCGAAGAGTTCCCTGTTCTTTTCGTGGATCTCCTCCTTCTCTTTCCCAAGCTGCGCAAGACGCTCTTCTGCCTGTCTGCGGTGCATCTCCTGCATATGCTCCTCGTCCCTTGCAAGCTGCCCGATATTGGTATCTTTCAGATCGTCCAGGCTGTCCGCCTGCCAGTTATGATCGAACATCTTCGGCTTCTCGGGCACATGGTATCCCTTATAATATTCCACCTGTACATTGCCGCCCAGATAGCACTTCAATCCCATAAGCGGGCTGATCTCATACAGCGCCTTGATCTCCGCGCTGCCGCCGCCGTCGGAATGGATCCTGTCCGCGTTCTGTCCGATGACGACCAGCTTCTTGATCTTAGCCGCGTTGAGCGGCAGAAGACGCCCCTCGTTCTTCAGCAGAATCATGGATTCCTCCGCGGTCTTCAGGATCATCTGCCGGTGATCCGGCGAATTGTATGTCCCGGTCCGGCGCTCCTCCCTGTGTTTGCCGAGCATCTTCAGACGGAACATCAGCCGCAGCAGATTGCGCACTTTCCGGTCGACTGTCTCCTCGGATATCTCGCCTTTCTGGATGGCTTCTTTCAGCGGGTTCGCCAGCTTATACTCGTCGAAATCGGGATATACCGACATTTCCAGATCGATAGAGCACTCCGCGGCTTCCCTGGTCTTGTGAATGCCGCCCCAGTCGCTGATCACCGCGCCGTCGAAGCCCCACTCGCCGCGCAGCACGCGGTCCAGCAGCTCTCTGTTCTCACAGCAGTGAACGCCGTTGACTTTATTATATGCGCCCATGACGGAATAGGCGTTTCCCTCCTGCACCGCCGCCCTGAACGCCGGGAAATACAGCTCGTACAGCGTCCTCTCGTCGATCTTCTCATCCACCATCAGGCGGTCCGTCTCCTGTACATTGGCCGCAAAATGTTTCACGCATGCCGCCACGTCGTTGTGCTGCACGCCTTTGACAAAAGGGACGGCCAGCGTAGCGGTCAGTTTCGGATCTTCGCTCATATATTCAAAATTCCGTCCGCACAGCGGGCTGCGCTTGATATTGATGCCCGGCGCCAGGATCACATCCTTGCCGCGGCCTCGCGCCTCCGCGCCCAGAACCCGGCCCATTTCATACGCCCGGTACGGGTTCCATGTGGAGGCAAGCGCGCTGTTGCTGGGAAGATAGGAGACGTTGTCGTCGTTATTCCCCGCCGGAATCCATCTGTCGTTCATAAACTCCGCGCGCACGCCCATCGGCCCGTCGGAAGTCACAAGCCCCGGGATTCCCAGCCGCTCTACGCCGCCGGACCGAAACAGTCCCGCGCCGTGGATCATGGCAATCTTTTCATCAAGCGTCATCTTGTCAAGCAGCTTTTCAATTTCTTTTTCCGTCTTTTTGGCGGCTCTCTCTGTCTCTGTTCTCATATCATACATGCTCCGTTCGTTTTTGGTTTATTTCTCGGGAATCCAGACCCGCATCTGATTCAGTCCGCGGTTGCCCCATGCATAGTAAGGGATCAGCGTGATGGTGCACGGCTCTGCGGCGGGCGTTTCATAACTGTACAGGCTGTCGCCGCCCTTCTCGCGATACCCCTCCGCGTACAGTTCGCATATCCCGCACAGCTTATCCGTATATTCCCCGGCGGTAACGCTGCCGCCTCTCTTGTAGAAGAGAGAAAGCACGTCGTCTCCGTTGTCCACGCCTTCCGCACAGTAGATCAGGGGACCCCTCTCCACCGCCGCCCTGCCGGTATTCGCGGCCACTCTGCTGTTAGTATATACCTTCCGCACAGACATATCGAGTTCCACCGTCACCTCATCCTGCGCGCTGAAAGTCCCCCGCAGACAGGCATAGCCGTTTTTCATCTCATACTGTGCCGGACTGCCGTTGACGCAGATCCCGGTATGTCCGCTCCACGCGGGAATACGGATCGCCAGCGGCACATACATCGTCTCCTGCAGCGGCGTGAAACGGTACGTGATCCTGCCGTCATAGGGATAAGCCGTCTCCAGAGTAACGACGCCGCCAAACTCTTCGCTCACGTCCAGCGCGCCGCCCACGAAGAGATTGGAATACAGCGTGTCCCCATCGATATGCCACGCGTATTCCGACAGGGAGGACAGAAGTCTCGCCACATTCGGCGGGCAGCAGGCGCAGGCGAACCATTTCGGCCTGACCGGCAGCGCGTGCTTATGCGTCTGCGCCTCCCCGGAGATCCCCGGCAACGCTTCCAGCGGATTTACATAGAAGAACCTCCTGCCGTCCAGCTGCATGCCCGCCAGCACACAGTTGTACAGCGCGCGTTCCATCACGTCCGCATATCTGCCGTCCCTGTCCAGGTACAGCATCTTGTTGGAAAAAAAGATCAGTCCGATCGCCGCGCAAGTCTCGGCATAGGCCGTGTCATTCGGCAGATGGTAGTCTTTTGTAAAAGCCTCCCCCTCATAGGCGGAACCGATCGCTCCCGTCACATACATTCTGCACTGGGTAATATTATTCCAGAGCGCCCTGCACGCCTCCGCCAGACTCTCATCTCCCGTCTCCAGCGCCGCGTCCGCCATGCCCGTGTACAGGTACACCGCCCTGACCGCATGTCCGACGGCTTTGCGCTGCATTCTGACGGGTTCCGCATTCTGGGCATACTCCTTATCCGTCGGATGCCCGCCCCAGACAGACCAGTTGTACTTCTGTTTCTCCTGAATAAAATAGTCGCTGTTGACGCCCCGCACATCGATAAAGTGCAGCGCCAGCTCCTTATACCGCTCTTCGCCCGTGGCGCGGTACAGCCGCATGAGCGCCAGCTCGATCTCAGGGTGCCCGGGATAGCCCTCCGCTCCCTCTTCCACGAAATGTCTGTAAATATGATCCGCCATGCCGCACATAATGTCCAGCAGTCTGGTTTTTCCCGTGCACTCCGCATAGGCAACCGCCGCCTCGATCATATGCCCCGCGCAGTACAGCTCGTGCGCCTCATGAAGATTCGTCCAGCGTCTGTCCGGTTCCTTCACCGTAAAGTAAGTGTTCAGATATCCGTCCTCGTGCTGCGCCTGTCCGATCAGATCGATCATCTCGTCGCACCTTCGCTCCAGCGCCGCGTCTTTGTGCCGCGCCAGCGAATAAGCCGCGCCCTCCAGCCATTTCGCCACGTCGCTGTCCTGGAAGACCATGCCGTAAAACTCGCCTTCGCACTTTCCTGTGCGCAGCTTCTCGGCAGCCATACGGAAATTCTCAATGCAGTGGCTCTTCTCCGCCCCTTCGATGCGGTCGTTCAGGGCGTCCTCCTGATAGGGGAGAACAACCTCCCGCACGAGCCGGACATACCGCTCCCAAAAGCCGCCCGCCGCCTCAAATTTCCTGATCAGTTTTAAATCTCCCATCTCTCTTCCTCCGTTTTCAGCTGCGTACCGCCTGTCGTCCTGTAAAAAAATGGGAACGTCGAAGGATCGGCATTCCCATTTCATCTATCAGTCGAAGCGACAGGATTTGAACCTGCGACCTCTGCGTCCCGAACGCAGCGCTCTACCAAGCTGAGCCACGCTTCGATACTTGCGGACAACTAAGATAATACAATACTTCATGGTCTTTTGTCAATGTTTCCGCAAGAATATTTTTAATAGGAAGATTTACCGCCTAATAGTTGATCCCGGTAATGCCGAAACTCCCGTCTTCCTGCCTGTCAAATATAATATTCGGCTTACCGTCTCCCATCACATAACCCGCGCCGACTTCCACCAGCGTCGCATTGTCAAAAGCATCGATGGCGCTCACAAGGCTCTCGTCAAAAACCGCTTCCGCTCCAAGTTCCGCAAGCGCGTCCGCGTCCTCAATCACCGCGCCTTCCTCAATCCCCACATAGACGGGGTAAGCGATCAGCGCGCTGAGCGCGTCCAGATCCTTCGCTGCAACGGCTTCCTTCACCTGATTCGCAAATGCCATGACTTTGGGGTCCGCTTCGGCCTCCTCCGCCCCGGTACTCGTCTCCGCACCGTCCGCCTCTGTCCCGGATTCAGACTCAGACTGCTTCATCTCCGGCCCTTCAGCTTCTATCGCTTCCTGCTCCGCATCGGACGCTGTCGTCTCCTCCGCCTGAGTTTCCTCCTGTGTCTGCTGAACGTCCGCCGCCTCCCCGGCGGCGCCGCAGGCGGTCGTCGCCAGACCTGCGCACATGCAGAGTGTCAGCGCCGCTAATTTTTTCTTCATCGTAAACTCCTCCTGGTTCATATTTATATTTATCATACGCCATGTTACCCGCTTTTGTAAAGATTACAGAGATTTTGACAACACGGGTGTTGACACTGCCGTTTCGGGCGAGTATAACTGATTTTGGAATCAAAACAAAACAATCTGTGAGGGTGGAGTTATGGAATCATATGAAGTGTTGAAAGATCTGGCGATCATTCTGTTTACTGCCAAATTCTTCGGTGTGCTCGCCAGAAAGTTTAAAGCGCCGCAGGTTGTCGGACAGATCATCGCCGGCCTGCTCATCGGCCCCTGCGTACTCAATCTGATCAGTCCCAATCAGACGGAATTTATCTCCAAGCTCGCGGAGATCGGCGTCATCATTCTGATGTTTGAAGTCGGAATCGAGACGGATTTGAAGGAACTGATCAAGACCGGTCCCGTAGCTTTCCTGATCGCGTGCGCGGGCGTCTTCGTCCCCCTGGTTCTGGGCGCGCTTCTGTATATGGGCTTCTACGGCGCCGCGCCGTGGGGCAGCGAGAATTTCTACAAAGCCGTCTTTATCGGCACGATCATGACGGCCACCAGCGTCAGCATCACTGTCGCCTCCCTGCAGGAACTCGGCAAGATCAAGAGCAAGGTGGGCACAACCATCGTCAGCGCGGCGATCATCGACGATGTGATCGGCATTCTTGTACTCACCTTTGTAATCGGTCTCAAGAATCCCGCGTCGCGGCCCGTCACCGTCCTTCTGCAGACCGTCGCTTTCTTCATCGTGGCGGTTATCGGAGGCTACATTGTATTCAAGGTATTTTCAACGCTGGATAAGCGCTATCCGCACACGAGACGCATCCCGATCGTCAGCCTGGCGTTCTGCTTTATGCTGTCCTACGTGGCGGAAAAATATTTCGGGATCGCGGACATCACAGGCGCATACATCGCGGGCGTCGTACTGTGCAGCCTGAGCGACAACGAGTACATCGAGCGCAAGAGCGACGTGATCTCCTATATGTTCTTCGGCCCGATTTTCTTCGCGAACATCGGCCTGAAAACCTCTTTTGACGCGATGGACAGCAGACTGTTTGCATTCTGTATCTGTTTCGTCCTGGTGGCTTTAACCGCCAAGATTATCGGCTGCGGCCTGATCAGCAAACTCTGCCGCTACTCCATGTCCGATTCCCTCAAAATCGGCGTCGGCATGATGACGCGGGGCGAGGTGGCGCTGATCGTCTCGCAGAAAGGACTGGCGGCGGGACTGCTGACGGCGGACTACTTCGCGGCGGTTATTCTCCTTATCCTGGTCTCCTCGATCGCGACGCCGATCGTATTGAAGCTGCTCTATGCAAGAGACGACAGGAAGTCAGGCGCTACCGCCTGACTTCCCGCTGATAGTTCCATCTGTCTGCGGCGCCGCCGCCGTTTTCCACAGAAACTACAGAACCGCTTTTAACTGGTCTTCCAGCGCATCCTTGGTCATTGCGCCGACGAGGGACGCTTTCTCCTCGCCCTTTACGAAAATCTTCATCGTCGGGATCGACATGACGCCGTATCTGGCCCGGATCGTCTCCTCCTCGTCGATGTTGCACTTTCCAATCTTCACCCTGCCTTCGTACTCTCCGGCAAGCTGCTCCACAAGCGGCGCCATCATCTTGCACGGGCCGCACCAGTCCGCATAGAAATCGACCAGCACCGGCACATCCGCTTCCAACACTTCCCTGTCAAAGTTCTCCGTCGTAAATTTGTATTCCATCCGTGTCTCCTTTCTTACCTTGCAATAATGTATTTGTAGATCGGATTTCCCATTGAGGAAAACCGCTCTTCATACTCCGTCATCACATTGTCCCGCATCATCTCTGCGTCCCGGTGCAGATCTTCCGTCATCTGTTCCAGATGCCAGCCCGCCGGCTCCAGCTCGTCCAGCGCGAAGCGGAACAGTTCGCGGTTGTCCGTTTTGAACTCTATCACACCGTCCTTTTTTAGTATCTCATCATAGCGGTGCAGAAATTCACGGGAAGGAAGTCTCCGTTTTGCGTGCCTGTCTTTCGGCCATGGGTCGGAAAAATTCAGATAGATTCGATCCACCTCCCCCGGCGCAAATACAGATGTGATCTCTTCGGCTTCCATGCGGATAAAATATAAATTCGTCAGAGGCTCCGCCTCCAGCTTCTGGATCCCGCGCAGAAGAACGCTGGAATATTTCTCGATTCCCACATAGTTGATATCGGGATGGCTTCTCGCCAGATCCATGATAAATCTCCCTTTTCCCATGCCGATCTCTATTCGGATTGGGTTGTCGCTGCCGAAGACTTCCTTCCACTTTCCTCTATGCTCCTGCGGCTCGTGAATCACATAATCGCTGGCCGCGATCAGCTCTCTCGAACCGCTGATATTGCGCAGTCTCATCCGCCCATACCTTTCCTGTAATCTTTCTATTCAGTTTACCACTTTTTCCCTTATATGGATAGCTTGTTTCTTCCCGGATTGTGTATTTTTTATGAAAATACTACAGTTTTGAACGGAAATAGTGTATGATGTTAGATAGCGGCGCAATCCGGCGGACGCCGTTATAGAACGCAGCTAATTGACATATACTGCTCTATTATAGAATGACGGAAAGGCTTTCCAATATGTTTTTTTTATATAAAAATCTGCGCGGATCCGCGCTTCGGATCCGCTCCACAGCTGTCCACAGGAAAATCACGGCGGCCGTCTGTGTTCTTCTCGGCTTTCTGTGTCTCTCCACGCCCATTCTCACCGTGCGCGCGACCGCGGAAGATCTGCAGGCGGAGGCCGAAGCGCGCAAGTCGCTTCCCGTTCAGTCAAACGATATCGAAGACTGGCCCGTCGGTCCTTCCATCGGCGCGGAATCCGCGATCTTAATGGACGTCGATACCGGCGTAATTCTGTATGCCAAGAACATTCACGAGAAATGTTATCCCGCAAGCACCACCAAACTGCTGACCTGTCTGATCGCCATGGAACGCGGCAATCTGGACGACATGGTCACATTTTCCCGCGACGCGGTATTCAGCGTGCCCGCCGGAGGCTCCAATATGGGGATAGACGCAGGCGAATCCCTGACTCTGGAACAGTGTCTCTACGGTATTCTGGTCGGCTCCGCCAACGAAGTGGCCAACGCGGTGGGCGAATACGTCTCCGGATCAATCGAGGATTTCGTCGCCCTCATGAACGAGCGGGCCGCCGAACTCGGCTGCACCGACAGCCACTTTGCCAACACCAACGGCCTGCCGGACGACAACCACTATACGACCGCCTACGATCTGGCGCTGATCTCCTGCGCTTTCTTTCAGAATGAAATGCTCTGCAAGATCGGCAACACGGCGCGCTATCACTTCGAGCCTACAGCGACGCAGCCGGACGACTTCTTTGAAAAAAACAAACATCTGCTGATCACGGGAGAAATTCCCTACGAGGGTATCCTCGGCGGCAAAACCGGCTATACCGATCTGGCGAGACAGACGCTCGTCACCTGTGCCGAGCGAAACGGCATGAAGCTTGTCTGCGTCGTTTTCAAGGAAGAATCCCCCGCCCAGTTCACGGATACCGTCGAGCTGTTCGACTATGGCTTCAACAATTTTCAAACGGTGAATGTCTCGGAAAATGAAGAGAAATACCAGATAGAATCATCCGGCTTCCTGCAGACCGGCAGCGATATCTTCGGGAGTTCCAAACCGATCCTGTCCATAGATCCCGACAGCTATGTAATCATCCCCAACACGCTCTCCTTCGATGAGCTGGAATCCGACATCGACTACGGCGTATCCGAGGGAAACCATATCGCCAGGATCAATTACAGCTGTCACGGCACCTATCTGGGAAGCGCTTACCTGAACGCTGCCACCGAGACGGCTGCGACATACGAGTTTGATACTGGCTCCGCCGAGACAATCGATATCGCCGTGGAGCGGACACAGGACGATCCGGATTCCTCGACGACCATCTTCGTCAATGTGAAAAAAGTGCTGCTCGGCGTTCTTCTGTCCGCAGGCGCGCTGATCGTCCTGTTTATCCTGCGGGCCCTGCTCGCAAACCGTGATAAAGTCCGCAGAAGACAAAACCATATCAGGAGGAAGCAGCGTCGGCGGGAGCGGCTTCGTTCCGAGCTTGACGATTTCGATTTTTAGAGATTCTCTTTCCCTTCCGCTGCAGTCTGGCCTTATCCTGCTTGCCGCGGATCGCTTCGAGCTCCGCCTCCGTGATAAATTTTTCCGTCTTGACGATATAGACCGATCCGTCTTCCGCCTTGCGGATACGGATTTTCGCTTTCATAAACCCATGTCTGTCGCAGTACGAAACGCTGTAATAGTGTTTCCCGTTAGGCGTGAACCAGTCGATTTTTCTGCGAAGCTTCCTGTCGCACAGATAACACTTCGTAGACATGACCTTCTTATCTTCCAGCGCTTCCGCCTTGTCACCAAAAGCGCGCGAAATATACTTCGCGTAAGTATCGAACGTCACATAGATCTCGGACGCTTCGTCCCGCGGGAGATGAAAAACGTCAAAGGAATAATTTCCCAGCACGCTTTCCTCCATACAGGACAGAATCTTGGCGGTATAGTAGGCGTCGCTGAAAGCGCGGTGAAAGGGAATGTCTTTCTCAACCGACAGAAAATCAATGGCATACTCCAGCGTCCGCCGCGACTTCCTGTCCTCGTAAGCAATGCTGAACAACTTCTGCACATCGAGAAAGCGGATCGGCCCGTCCGCCAGCGGTTCCAGTTCATAATATCGGATATTCCGCTGAAGTTCCGTCAGATCAAGCGGCCCCCAGGTACAGAAAATATAGTCGTCGCCGCACCAGGCGCGAAACTGTTCCATGACTTCCGGAAAAGGGCGCCCATGCTCCAGCTGTTCCATCTGCAGATGAATCAGTTTTCTGGTGACATGATGCATGGAATGATATACCTTCGGCCTGATCAATTCGCTGAACTCATCCACCATCTTTCTCTCGCTGTTCAGTTTAATCGCTCCGATTTCAATGATCTCAAAGGGCAGAACCCTGGATACTTCCTCGCGTCCCGTACTGCTCTGGTTCCACTCCAGATCCATAATAATATAATTCATGGTACTTTCCCGCCGTTTAATAAAAAGGGCCATAAACTCAAAATCCTGAGTTGACGGCCCTCTCAGCGTCCGCGAGGTGACTCGAACACCCGACCTACCGCTTAGGAGTTTGGTCAGCTCAATATCCCGTGGTGCATTGCCGTTTTCATATAATGCCCGGAAATCCCGAGAAATCAAGGTATTTGAGCAATCCAAATTTCCCGACGTATCCGATAGGGACATCAAATATCCCTTCTTGAATCGTCTATCATTAGCAGAACCATTAGCAACCCCGTTCGGGGAACGTTCTGCGTTCACTTCCAAGTCACCTCTCTCCCCCCCCCATAATATCAATCCAAACAACAAAATACAAGACCTTTTTGACCTTTGAGTTTCCCCATTTTTAGAACACGAATGCCCCGGCATCCTCTATTTTAAAGTGTTCAAACAGGTTTAGCTGTTG
>CANQTL010000034.1 GCA_947626775.1 uncultured Lachnospiraceae bacterium
TTGCACAACTGAATAACTGCCAGATATTGGATTTTCAAGGTGCATAGCTAAATTCTATGTGCGAAGTTTGAGTAATAAAATTATACGCCTTATGTATATCTGGCATATATGTTATACTGAATAAAATCGGAAAGAAAAAAGAGTTAAAAGTAAATTTGGAAAAGTTCAGAGGAAGGTGTAATCCTGTGGCTGTGAGATATGATAAAACGCAACGCCAGCTTCTGCTGTTTGAGATCATTTTTAAAAGTCAGGAAATTATGATGCCGGAGGTGATGAAACGTCTGTCGGCGAGCAGGAAGACGATTCAGCGCGATATAGACGATCTTACCGATGCGGGACTGGTCAAACTGGAATACACAAGAAAGGGCAATGCTTATATAAAGAGAGAAGGGACTGACATAGCCGCTGCCGGGATCAATGAACCGAAAGATACACTGAGATATATGCACCTGAAAAAACTCAGGAGGCTGGTCTGTTTTATGATTGAGCTGTCTGACATGGAGGACGTAAGTGATCTTACCAGAAAAAATTACAGCCCAGGGAGGCACTATTTTGAAATGTTTCCGGATGTGTCAGAGCGCACAAGAATGAGGGACTATAAAACGCTGAAAGAAATAGGATACAGTATCGAATGGGATGATGTGTTTGAAGAGTATCGCGCCACAGGGCATCTGTATGATGATATCTATCGGGATGGTTTTGATGATTTTAGCGGCCTGTGAGAAATCCTATGCCAACTAGATGACCTTGTATCCTCAAAGCATTATGCTATCATGGCAATAGATAAAAGCCGAAAGGGGAAAGAAAATGACAGAGAGGATAGATGTAAAAAAATGGATTTATTCAGAACGGATGGCGGAATGGATTCAGGACAGTGTCACACTGGACGCGGCAAAACTGGTGGACTGCGTCTGCATTGCGCCGCACAGGACAATGCATGAAAAACAGAAAGAATTAAAAAGGCTGTATAAAAATACAGAGGATGTTGTCTGTAAAGGGCTGTTGAAGAACAGAATAAAACGCATGGAAGCGGTATTGTCTGCGGATTCTGCTGAGGCGTTCGGGCAGGAGAAGCTCTTTCGCATAGAAATTTATTATATGGGGCAGAAGGAGGAATTAATGCCGGATATGTTCTTTCATACGCAGAAAGCGGCAGCAGAGGCTTTTTTAGAGTACATAAAAGAGAATGTCAGGGAAAAGGAGGATACGGCTGCTCTGTACTATGCGGTGGTCAGCATACTGGCGCTGGAAACAACAAAACAGCAGTATCAATGTTTAGAACAGTTTCTGGTAAGGTTTGACGGAGAGATTATCTGCAGCAGGGAGACGACCGGCGATGATTTTAGTTGTCAGAGGCTCCCTTATCCGTCAGGCACGATCCTGTCAAGTGGGTTCTCGCCTTTTCTGCCGCCGATCAAAGGAGTGCTTGTCAATCAGGCAGAACCGGAGGAAAATAATTTTGCAGAAAACGATTACGGACAGTGGCTGATCTGTCCGCAGACGCAGGGACGGACAGCACGGAACGGGATCTGCATCGTCAATCTGACCGATTATTATAATCCGTTTTCCGATACGGCTGACTGTAATTTGCCGTATAAACAGCTATTGTCCGCCTATGAAGGCAGATTGGACGATAAGGAGCAGTGGCTCGCGCAGTTAAGTCAAATGGTGCGCGAAGACAAGACGATCCTGAATAAAATGCTGTACGACAGACAGTCAGGGTGCAAAGATGATTTGGCATTGCAGAGGCTGGCATATGTGCGGTCATTGAAGCATTCTGCAAGTTAAGTTTAGAAGTCTTAGGATGAAGAGGGTGCGCAAATGTACAAAATGGATGCAGATAACTATCGGTATCATTGTTCCATAGAAAATTTTGTTCTGGATGAATATTCCATATGCAGGGAGGAACGGCAGTATGCGGTATTTCTCTATAATATCCTGCGAAAATATGGAAAGAAGCAGTCCCGTGCAAAACTGGCCGGCGAGGAAAAGGATCATATCCTCGAGATATTTGAAGCCTGTGGAATCGAGGCGGATAGCGACATAGAGTATGTCTTTTATGAAGTTACGTTTATGAGAGATTTTTTTAAGAGGGAGCGGCGGTATTATGCCGTGACAGAAAATAACGGTTCCCTTGCCGATGTGCTGTTACAGAAAAAATATGAAAAGGAAGAGAAAACAAAAACAGACTTTAACCGCAGGCTGATCGAGTATGTATTTCGGTGTGAAGGCGAAGATCCGCCCAAAATGAATATGGAGAGTGATGATACGGAGGATGCGTATCTGAGATACAATTTGGGAAGAAATATTCCAAAAGACTGTAAAATCCTGAGCAAAACAGGAGCAAAAAAAGCAGAGGCAATAAGAGAAAAACTCAGAGCTATGATGAATTCAAAACCCGACATAGCAGTCATATATAAAAAGAACGGTCAAAGATACCTTTTATTTATAGAATGTAAGTTTGAATCTTCTGAAGGCAGATATGATTCTCTGTCACAAAGTGAAGCACAATATCATATTGCAGAATTTATATGCGGATATTTGAATGAGCGCAATGGTCAGAAGTATATAAATGTGTCAGAGAAAATGAACGCGGGGCAGTCGCGGATCGTCAATTTCAGGCGGAGTGAAAGAGGCGGGCAAGAATCGTGTCTTCCTGAAGATGGGAGCATTTCGATCAAAATGCTGATAGATTATAACAATAAGATTTTCGACAATCTGTAAGGAAACCATTTGCTGGAAAAACGAGGGAGAGGCGCTTTATGAACAAATTGAAAGAAATTCGGAAACGGGTATTCGCAGATAATGATATCAGAACGATTGTCAGAGAAAATAGAAATAAGATTAACGAGACCTATGAACTGGTCATGAGGCTTTCGTGTCAGGCAAGGTCTGAGGGCCTGCTTGCCATGGAGTATGAGGTGGGGAGGCTCCCGAAGGATATGCCGTTTTGCCGGGAAATCGGAAATATGGTAAGGCTTGTAGCAGACGGGGCCAATCCTGAATTTGTGGCGGAATGGATGACGCTTAGATTTTTGAGCGAAAATTATCAGGGTTTGGAAGCGCTTCTGTACTTTCTGTATGCGAGAGGAATCCTCATGATTCAGGCGGACGAGAGCACATACAGGATAGAGGAATTTTTTCAGGCAGTGATTCCGCAGGATCTTTTGCCTTTTGACAATTGGCAGCATACCGGCATCGATCAAAAAATGAAAATGGCGGAGGAGATTAAAGCCGCGTTGTCGGAGCGGGAAAAAGCGTATCTGCAAAGCATATCCGAAGATCTGTTCAGCCTGACGGAAGAGGAATGGAAAGACATACTGTCGACAAAGGCTTTTTATGCAATAGACGGGGTGGTCCCGTATCTGGATGAGAAAACGCAGACGTTAGTGCAGTCCCATGTGAATGAGAGCAGATATTACGTCATCCTGCGGTCCATAAAGGCTATTGAGGAGCAGGAAATCTGTCAATGTCATGAGAAGTTAAAACTGCTGATCAGCGAAATGCGCACAAAGCCGGAAGATAAGAGCATCTTATCCGGGTTTCTGCAAAGAAGCGATGAGGAAATGCAGACGCTGATCGCAGAACTGGACGTACAGACGATAGCGCTGGCATTAAAAGGGGAAGCCAAAGAGGTTTCTGCGTGTTTCTTTCGGAATATGCCGTTAAGAATAAGATATAGAGTACAGGATGAAATAGAATATATGGGTCCTGTGCGCAGGTGTGATGTGCAGGAAGCCCAGAAGAAAATCCTTTTGACAGCAGAAGAAACGCCGGTCTGACAATGGCTGTGATAATAAATACAGAAAAAGAGAAAGGAACCGAAAGTCGTGACGGATATCAAAATTTATAACGGGAATCAAATCGGCGGGTGTATCACGGTGATAGCCTCTTTAGAGGGAAAGGTCATAATCGACTTTGGAGCGAATCTGCCCGGTGCGGAAGGGGCGGATCTTGTGTTTGACTGGGAGGCAGAGCATGTAGACGCAGTTCTTTTTACGCATTACCACGGCGACCATATCGGAAGGTTTAAAGAAATACCGCACAGCGTATCTATCTATATGGGCAGGGTAACCAGACAGGTCATGACGACCATTGCAAAATACACAAAAGATACGGAAGCGTTTCAAATCCTGCAGGATGATACGAGAGTACATGAGATCAGGGCGGCGGAATCCTTTGCGGTTAAAGATATCCGTATCACACCTTATATGGTGGACCATTCCGCTTATGACGCCTGTATGTATCTGTTGGAAACGCCGGATAAGACGATCCTGCACACGGGCGATTTCAGAGGGCATGGGCATCGCGGACGCAAACTGGTTACAATGATAGACACATACATCTGCCGTCGCGGAAAACGGAAGGTGGATGTGCTGCTCACAGAAGGCACCATGCTGAGCCGATTGACGGAAAAAGTCTATTCTGAAGCGGATATGATGCGGGACTGCATACGGCTTTTCGAAAAACACAGGTATGTGTTTTTAATCTGTTCCTCGACAAATGCGGATACGCTGGCAACCTTTTATCAGGCGGCGCGCCGAAATGGCATCAAAATGTTTGCCAACCCTTATGTCTGTGAGCAGATCGATCATTTCAGAGAAGCGGCGGCCGGGCACTGGGAGCGCAGAAACAGAGACCAAAAAACGGCGGGGAATTATCTTGGGACATACAATTTCAAGTACGTATATCCTTATGCCCCCGAGAAGGTTATTCCTGCTTACGGCAGCTCGAAAAAAGACGTTACACAGGAAGAAATTATGCGCAGCGAGGGTTTTTGCATTGTCATCAAGGCGGACGAACCATATAAAAAGTGGATGGAACGATTCAGGGATCTGGATCCGATCGTGGTCTATTCCATGTGGGAAGGATACCTGAACCCGGAACACAAGGCATATAACGCAAAATATAAGGCGTTTCTTGATTCGTGCGACCATGTGCGGTATATGCATACAAGCGGACATGCGACGGCAGAGCTGATCGCCGAGGTAATCAATACGGTGAATCCGACAGAAAGCATTTATCCGATCCATACGGAAAATGCGAAGGAGCTGGAACACCTGAATATCAGGGAAGAACTGCGGCGAAAAATCCGATATGAGTGAAAACAAAAATACGGATGCAGGAACGATGTCCTTCATTGGGACAGCCCTATGTTAAACTGTGTCTATAAGATTCCCTGAAAATTGCATACAGGAAAGGAAAAATGTATTAAAATCAATGACAAGGGAGGAGCAAATCATGAATAAGAGTATCGAGACAAAAAAAGAAGAAGCGGTTTCCCGCATGAAACGGCTGGGAATTTCCCCGGAGATAGTCAGGCAGTTTGAACAGGACGGTTACATAAACATCAGCGAGCCGCCGGCCGGCGCGTTTTACTGGGCTGAAGGCGAGGATTTGCAGCATGTCAGAAATTTTGAGGCGGATTATAATGCGCTGGTCTATGTGGTTATCCGCTCATATACGGAAATCGGAAAAATTGACTCCTACCTTTACGTCAGCGATTACCCGGAGGAATGGGAATACGAGCGGGGGCTTTTAGACAAGAACACATCTTCTGTCTACGTATACAATCACAATGCGCCGGAATGCTCCGAGCTTGGAGAAATCGGAATCCGCCGATCCGGCGAAGGGAGGCTGCTGCGGGAATGGTGAGTTTCCGCGCGTCGTCAGTACTACATTCCCATCATTACGAGACCTTCCTCCAGGTTTTCTCAAGTCCTGCGGGGATACGGCAGGACTCATGGCTGCTGTTCTCCGTATATACAAGGCAGACTTCCGTCATATCGGCCTGCAGCTGCGAAAAATAGTCTTCAAAAACTTTTACGTTACCTTTTTCTGCTTCTGCAGATACGCGGCCGCCTTTGCACCCAGTTCTTTGGGCGAAGTTTCTGCCGCAGCCGTCTCCAGGGGTGGAACGGAAAGCCACGCCGCCGAATCCTTCTGTACGGCGCTCGCGATGATGAGGTATCCCTGCTTCGGATGATAATACGCCTCGACCCGGTTCTCCCGCAAGCGCCTGATCCTGCGCCGGATCTCTCTCTTGATATTGTGCAGAAGGATTTTACATTTACCCTGTTTCTCTGTCAATGTTTTCCTTTTCCTGAAAACAGGTTTTTCAGCCGGCCGAAGACAGTTTCTGCCGACTGTTCCGTTTTTCCGACCCTTGTTTGGGCGCCCTGATTTCCCGGCGCTTCTTGGTTCGTGTCCAGAGAAGAGAGGTATTGATACAGAGTATCGTCTCCGAATTTTTCCCGGAACGCTTTGGCATGTTCCAGAGCGTCCCGTCCCTGTTCGTCCCGATAATGAACGTCCGCACCGCTCCCAATCAGGAAACGGACGACTTCCGTCTCCCCGTACCACGCCGCTGACGACAGGGTTTCCGACAGCACCCTGGTCTTTTCTTTTTCCGGGATATACGGTATGAGCTTCTGCAGGATTTCGATCCGTTTCGCCAGATATTCCGGCCGCTTTTCCTGCCCCATGACCGCATGCTTCATATATGGCCCGATATCCGCAATCTCTCCCGCGCGGTCGAGCGCATATACGAGCACTTCGATATTCTGATTGCCGCAGGCGGGGATCAGAAGTTTTTCCCAGTTTTCCCGGGTGAGCGGCGTTTCGGTATTTATTTTTTCTATGTGGGCAATGATTTGTTCCGCGGACAGTTCGTCCGTATTGTGGCCGATATAGCGCTGCAGCTTTTTCAGTTCGTCCTCGGACAGGCCGCTTGAGGCGGTACTGTTTTCCGGTGCGTCCTCCTGTTCGCGGAGTGTGCCGGGCGCGGCGCCCAGCAGTTCTTCCATCATCCCGTCGACGTCCAGATACCACGCTTTCTTCTCGGCATTGGACAGATGAGGGTTGTCCGACCCCAGATATTTTTGATAGATGCGCGTGACCGGCACGGGCTTTTTCAGGATGGCATTGAGTTCGGTAAGAGGCGCTTCATAGGAGACGCACAGCTCGTCCGGCAGCTGCTCCTGCGCAAGCAGCCACCTGGCATAGCCTTGGGAAAAATTCTTGTCGTCCGGCCAGGTGACGGCGGCGAATTCCTCCGCTGTCCAGAAGCGTCTGGCCAGCATCAGCAGTCCGTAGGCGTTCTGGCACTGCATTTTCCTATATGGTGCGATATCGGCCCTGTGAAAGCCGGTGCACAGATTCTTCAGGCTTTCCGAGAGGCGGTCGCTGTCATGGTACAGGATAGCTAACAGGCAGGAGACGACCGCGCGCTCCCAGACGGCTTTTTTGGACGTCGTGAATTTTTCCGCCTTCGCCGTGATCTGTTCCTGCGCATAGACTGTTTTGTCCCCGGTATTGTACAGCAGACACAGCAGAACGTTGGCGCCGTGTATGTACATCGGATAGCCGTTTGCGGCAGGCGGCAGTCCTTCCGGCAGGACCCGGTAGAGATTGTCCGCATCCGCGCAGGCCAGGAGATCGAGCAGCGGCCACAGGCGGTCGCAGTGGTCATAGCCGCTTCTCGACGGCAGGAGCGTAATTTTGGCGATATGATAGAAAATGCGCTGTAATCCGGCGTGATCTTCTTCCTTTACGGCCTGCGCAAGCGCCTTCTCATAGAGCGCCTGCCGGCAGGGATTGCCGGAAAGCGCGTTTAGAAGGCGTTTAAAATAGCCGGGACTTCCCTCGGGGCAGGACTTCCCGGCGGAGGCGGCGCTTTCCCTGAGAGATTGCATGTATTGATCCAGTTCCGTGTCTGTCATGGAGATCCTCCTTTTGTCCAGTATAACACAGGATATGCCGGTTTGTAAGGCGCAAAACAAATGAGAGGGAAATCAAACCGGTCCTCATGGGATATGCGTGAAATCAGAACATCCTATGGACTTTTGAGGGCGAATTGGCTATAATGCGTTTATGGGAGAATTGGTTTACAGACGAGGCTGTGGCGATGGAACGTTATGACAGGATCATTATAGGCGCGGGACTGTACGGGTTGTATGCGGCTCTTTTTTGCAGTATAAGAGGGCAGAGCGTACTCGTGCTGGAGTGCGATCCTGCGCCGTTTCGGCGCGCGACTTACATCAATCAGGCGCGCGTTCATCAGGGCTATCATTATCCCAGATCCATCTCGACCGCGATGAGGTCGGCTGGTTATTTTGAGAGATTTAACAGGGATTATGATTTTTGCATCAACAGAGAGTTTGAACAGATCTACGCCACGTCCGAGAGCTATTCCTGGTCGAGCGGCGAGCAGTTTCAGGAGTTCTGCAGGGCGGCCTCCATTCCGTGTGAGGAGCTGCAGCCGTCCAGGTTCTTTAAGGGCCGCATGTGCGACGGCGCGTTCCTGACGAGAGAATATACGTATGATGCGATGCTGCTCAGAGATTATTTTCTGGAACGGCTGGCCGCCTGTCAGAATGCCGTGATCCGGTACGGCGCAGCCGTCAGCCGCATTGAGAAGCAGCAGGACGCGTATGAGGTGTACGCCGGGGAGAGCGTATACAGAACCGGGTTCCTTCTCAACGCGGCGTATGCGGGGACCAATCAGATTCTGGACATGGCGGGATATGAGAAGTTCGGAATCAAGTACGAGCTGTGCGAGATTATACTCTGCGATGCGGGCGAGAAGCTGAAGCCCTACGGCTTTACTGTGATGGACGGGCCTTTCTTCTCTATTATGCCGTTTGGCAGGACGGGGCTGCATTCTCTTACCTCGGTTACGTTTACGCCGCACACGACGAGTTTCGCCGATGTGCCGACTTTCGCCTGTCAGGAGAGGAGCGGCGGGTACTGTTCGCCGGCGAGACTCGGGAACTGCAACGACTGTCCGGCAAAGCCGGATACGGCCTATCCGTATATGGCGAATCTGGCGAAGAAATATCTGAGGGAGGAATTTGATTTCTCGTACAGGAGGTCGCTGTTCTCCATGAAGCCGATCCTGAAGAGTTCGGAGATAGATGATTCCAGACCCACGGTGATCAGAACTTACTCCAAAAATCCTACATTTGTCGGCGTTCTTTCCGGCAAGATAAACACAGTATACGATCTTGACGAGGTTCTCGAAGATGGCGAATAAAGAGAAAAATTTTGCTTCGGCGGTGATTTATGTTCATAATGCGGAGAACAGGATTGGTCAGTTTCTGCGGCTGGTCATGGAAGTGCTTGAGGAAAATTTCGAGTACGCGGAGATAATCTGCGTCAATGACAGCTCTGAGGACGGCAGTCTCGATGTGATCAGAAAGATCGGCCAATCATCTGCCGCCGTCAGTGTCTCGGTGGTCAATATGAGCTGTTTCCACGGGCTGGAGGTCGCGATGAACGCGGGGGTCGATCTCTCCATAGGGGATTACGTCTTCGAGTTTGACAATACGGTCGCGGACTTTGACAGGAGCGAGATTATGGCGGTTTACCGCCGAGCTCTGGGGGGGGATACGACATCGTCAGCGCTGTTCCGGACCGCAGGGAGAGGCTGTCTTCGAAATTGTTCTATCGCGTATTTGACAGATTTGCGGACACGGCGTATCGGATGCACACGGAGAGTTTCCGCATACTCAGCAGACGGGTCATCAACCGCGTCGACTCGATGAACAGGACGGTTCCGTACCGCAAGGCGGTCTATGCGAAGCAGGGGCTCAGGACGGATTCCATCCGCTATAGGACGGTCGGCGGCGCGACGGTCAGCCAGGACAGGCAGGAGCGGAAATACCGGGCGGGACTGGCGGTCGATTCGCTTCTGCTGTTCACCGAGGTGGGCTACAGATTTTCCGTGACCATGACGGTGCTCATGATGGCGATGTCCGCTTTTATGATCGCCTATTCGGTCGTGGTCTTTGCGACAGCGAATCCGGTCGCTGGCTGGACCACGACGATTCTGTTTTTGTCGGTGGCGTTTTTCGGGCTGTTCGGCATTCTGACGATCGTGATCAAGTATCTGCAGCTTCTCGTCCATCTCGTGTTCAGGAGAAAACACTACAGTTTTGAGGGAATTGAGAAACTTACGAAGACAGGGGAGGCGGGGGAAGACAGATGACAGCTCTGGTCGGTTATACCGGATTTGTGGGGAGCAATCTCTACGCGGCGGCGGGGAGCGCAATAGACGCCGTCTATCATTCCAGCAATATAGAGGAGGCTTACGGGACCAGGCCGGAACTTCTGATCTATGCCGGGCTGCGCGCGGAAAAATATCTGGCCAACCATGCGCCGGAAAAAGATATGGAACTGATCCTGCAGGCCGAGAATAACATTGCGGCGATCAACCCGAAACGTCTCGTTCTGATCTCGACAATCGATGTGTTTAAGACGCCTAAGGGCGTGGATGAGACGGCGGCGATCGATACGGAGGGACTGCACGCGTACGGGTACAACAGGTATCGGCTGGAACTCTGGGTGAGGGAGCATTATCCCGACGCGCTGATTGTGAGGCTCCCCGGGCTGTTCGGCAGAAATATCAAGAAAAATTTTATCTACGATTATCTCAATGTGATCCCGTTTATGCTGAAGGAAGCCAAGATGGACGAGCTGGCGGCGCGGGATCCTCAGCTCAGGGATTACTATGAGCGGCAGGACAATGGGTTCTACAGACTGAGAGCTGCGGACGCGGACCGGCGCCTTTTGAAGGAAAAATTTCAGCGGCTCGGCTTTTCCGCGCTGTATTTTACGGACAGCAGGAGCGTCTACCAGTTCTATAACCTGGCCGGTCTGTGGCGGGATATCAATACGGCGTTGGAGGCGGATATCCGGTTGTGGCATCCGGCTACGGAGCCGGTGTCGGCGGGGGAAGTATACCGGTATCTGACCGGGGAGGAGTTTGTGAATGAGCTGGAAGGCGTCCCCGCAGATTACGATTACAGAACGGTCCACGCCGCTCTGTTTGGCGGACGGGACGGATATATAGCCGGCAGGGAACGGATATTGGCGGATATTAAGGAGTTTGTGGAACACAATGGAGATTAGACGGAAAATCGGTTTGCTCGCAGGCACGCTTATCATGGTGATGGCGATCGTTGTCATCGGTCCTGTGGACGCGTTCACACATGGGTTTTACTGTGACGAGATCGACTGCGGGCAGATTGCCGGGCAGGATTATCTCGGTACGGCGGATCTGTCCGGCGGCGCGTACGAGATGACCTTTTCGCCGCAGCGCCCGCATATGAACGGGTTTGAGATCTATCTGACGGGACAGCCGGACCACAATATCGGCACTCTGTGTCTGACCGTTCTGGATGCGCGGGGCGATACGGTTGACAGGATGCGCGTGGACTTGAACGGGGTTCGGGAAGCGAAATGGTACAAGGTGTATCTGAACACCGGCTTGAATCGGGGAGAACTGTATACCCTGCGTTTTGAGGCGGAAAACTGCATCGTGGTTCCCGGCCTGCAGAGAGTGGCCGCAGACTATCTGCCCGACGAGACGGTTTCCGGCGATATTCTGCTGTCGTATGCGTACGCGCAGTCTGTTTTTACGTTTCAGGAGAAAATTCTTCTCTCCATGTTTCTGATTGTGATATGGATGTTTGCCGGCGCGGCGTTTTTCGGCGCGGCCCGCAGAAAAGTTCTGCGCTCGGTGGCAGCCGTGATTTTTATGATTTCCGTGCTGTCATGGAACTATATGTACAATTCCATGGATGTGCAGAACACCGCCTTTGACGGTTTCCAGGCGGACAGCGAGACTCTGGTCTCCGGGATGATCTATGCCGAGCGGGCCGGCGTTTCCTTTGTGGGAGAGGACGAGCAGGGATACGGCCTGGGAGTGTTTTATGATCTGCGGGGCAAGTTCGACACCTACGATCTGGAAGACATCGGCTATACCACGGACGAAGAGTGGGTGGAGGGATATTCCAGGACGGAGCCGGCCCTGATCGTCGGCAGCAATGCGGCCAGCTACAGCGCCGCCGTCGAGGGAAATTATGTGGAGTTTGAGAATGGGGAGAGATTTCAGATCACCGGCGTGCAGGAGAGCGGCGGCAAGCTCATCGTTCATCTGGATACGGAACAGATTCTGACGCCGGCTAAATACGGCAGCCTGGGAGAGATCAGGTTCTGTGACGCCGGGCTCAGGCCGCTGGATTCCTGCAGGATCGAGGCCTATAAGAGCCAGTACGGTCTGCAGGGGAGAGTGTTCAGAAAGCTGGCCCGCGGTCTGGACGAAGAGCAGGCGATAGACGATCTGCGTCTGCTGTGCAGCCTTGCCGCGGCGGCGGTTTTTGTGCTGATTACGCTGTTGGTCGCCGCGCGGTATAACAGACTGATGGCGGGGTGCTTCTTCGTGACCTTCTGGCTGTCCCCGTGGATCGTAAATTTCGCCAGGAATCTGTACTGGGTGGAATTTACCTGGTTCCTTCCGATGGCGATCGGCCTGTTCTGCGCATGGCGCGTCCATGACAGGAAGTGCCGGCTGTTCAGCTATGTGCTGCTATTTTGCGCAATCTTCGGGAAATGTCTGTGCGGCTATGAATATATCACGACGATTATGCTGGGCGGCGTCGCTTTTCTTCTGGCGGATCTGTTCTGCGCCTGCGCCGGGAAGGACAGCCATAGGGGAAAACTGCTGTTCAGGACCGTGATCGTGTTCGGCTGCGTCTCCCTGGCCGGTTTCTTCGCGGCGGTCTGCGTCCATGCGCTGATCAGGGGAGAGGGAAGTATCGCCGCGGGCGTCAGGAGCATCTTTGAGCAGGACGTTCTGAGAAGAACCGCCGGCGGCGATCTGAACGTGATCGAGCAGAGTCTGTGGCCCACGCTCAACGCCTCCGTCTGGGAAACGGTGTGCCGATACTTCCGCTTCGGGACGGAGGTGCTGCCGGGAATCGCCGGGAATCTGTTCCCGCTGCTTGTCCTGACGCCGCTGTGTATCTTCTGCCATGAGTTCAGGGCGAAGAGGCATATACCGGAGTCCGCGGTTCTGTATGCGGTGTTTTTCGTCGCATCGCTGTCCTGGTTCTGCCTGGCGAAGGCGCACTCGTATGAGCATACGCACCTCAACTATGTGCTGTGGTATTTCGGCTATGTGCAGATTTGTCTGTATACGATTGTGGACAAAGCGGCGGGCGTGATTATGAGAAACGAAAGCGGCAGACGGGCGGGCTGACCGGTCGGCGCAGCCGGATACCGCGGCGGATATAGGAGTTTACTGAGATGTATCGTGTAAAGAACGTATGGAACAGGATGGTCAGAGCAGTAGAGGGGGGGGGCAGAGGATCGGTTTATCTGAACTGGCTGTCCGAAAACAGAGGACTGCTGCTCTTCTGTGCGCTGATTTCGGTATTTATGTGCGTTTTGACATATCCCGGGATCATGTATTCGGATTCTTACACCCGTATCAATCTGACCCGGAATCTCGGACTGTCCCTTCATGCTTTTTTTGCGGGTGACGCGAAGCTGAAAACGGTCAGCTCATGGATCACAATCGTTCCGTCTTTTTTGATTCTGTTGTCGCAGAAGATGACGGGCAGTGTCGCGCTGTACACCTTTGCCCAGTGTTTTCTGCTGTTTTTGACTTCCTATGCGTTTGGGACGGCCATAACCGGACGCGGACACCGGAGATGGAATGCGGTATGGATCACGCTGTCGCCTGTGCTGTGGGCTTATGGCATATATTATGAGGCAGGCGTAGGCTGTGCGGCTGCGATCATGTGTATTCTGCTGCTTGTGTGGAAATGGGATGGACTTACCGGCAGATTTGACCGGGCGCTTACCGCGATTCTTCTGGCTGTTGCCTCTTTTCTGTGTTTTGGATACCGGGCGAATGCTTTTACCATCCTTCCGGCTCTGCTGCTGATCATTGTTCTGCGGGAGAAGAAGGCGCTGGGCCGCATGGCGCTGGCGGCGTCTGTATTGCTGGGGTTCGTATTTACGGCGCTGGTTCCCAGACTGATGAATATAGACACGATGGCTTCCTATGCCGGGGGACTGGTCTGGGAGACGGTTTCTGTCATACAGACGATGGAGGAAGATAAGCGGCAGGACTATACAGATTATCTGGACGATGTTTTTGGCGAGGGCACGACCGCGGAGGCTTTACGGCGCAATACCTATCTGGAGGACACCTCCAGCATCAATGATATCTGGTGGGGCTATCCGTTCGCGTCGGCAGTCGTATCCGATACCGAAAATACGAAAGTGGTTCTGAACAGGTATTTCGGATTAATGCTGCGGGAACCCCGGACGTACTTGAAGGTAAAATGGGAGTTTATATCGCGTACGCTTGGCATAAGCCGGCCGCTGGAGATGCTTGTATACGACTATAACACGGAAGGCAGAATGGGACAGTATGGATTTAACGACAGTCTTCAGAGACAAAACGCCGTCAACCTGTTCCTGGCCTATATGGACTATATGAAAGTTTTCCGAATGCCCTGGCTCCTGTTCCTGACGGCTTTTCTGCTGATCCTGATATGGAGATTTAAGTTTTACGGACGAAAAGAGCCCGTCAATCTGTATGAGGCGGCGTTTGGCGTGGCCTGTTTCTATTACGGGGCTTATATGCTGGATACGCAGTCTTTTGAGTTCCGGTACTTTTTCCCGTCGTGGCTGCTGCTGGTGATGATTGTGATTTCCGTGACCGGCGACATGCTGCTTGGCGATTCAGGGCGCAGAAAGACAGTATTTGCGGTATTTTCTCTTATGGCGCTCGTGTGCGCCGCGGGAACGTACGGAACATATACGAGGGATGGCGACGAAGCCCTGCGAAACTGTGCAAAACAGGGGACGCTGGTATATGAAGACGAGAAGCACCATGTCTATTTCCGGGATGGAAAATTATATTTTATTGCAGACATCGGGGCGGATATGGAATACCCGTACTTTTTGTACTTTTATTCCGTGGACGGGGACAGACTGGACAAAGACTTTTCGTTTCGTGACAGTGAGCTTGCCACATCATTTTGGAAGGCCGATATAGCGGTGGAGGATATCATGGCGGATCAGCCGATCGGGGCGGTCAGGTTCGGACAGTATTATGGGGAGACGGAACTCTGGGCGGCGGAGCAGATCCCCGTCCTGAATTTCATGAGCTGTCCGGAGACGCTGTATGTATCGGAGCATAGCGGCGATGGATGGACGCGGGGGTACAGCGATGCGGAGAACTGTTTCCTGACCAGCGAGATCGGCGTATATCACTATCTCCTGATCGGCAAAACGATAGAAGACGGCGAGGGAAACGTCTATCGGATCACAGATGTTGCGGAGGATGAGGGATATTTGCGGGTATATACGGACGCTGCGGTCCGAAATACGGATGCCCGGGTATTTCAGGTGACGGAGGAGGGAGTATTTTGAACGGAGGGAACAGGAATGACAAAAATGTGTGATTGGAAGAAATGGAAGAAAATCATTTTTTCTATGATCGTGATTGCGGTATTTGTGCGAATATTGTATATCGGGATATATGGAGAACTGAACAAGGAATACTATACTTCTATGGAGTATGATTTCAGTGAATTTACGAAAGTGCCCTGCCGGGATGTAGAGCTGACCTTTGTAGGCGGCCGGGACAAACTGGACAGTCTGGAACTGATGTTTACCAATATGGCCGGGGACAGAGAATACGACTTGACGCTTGTTGTACAAAAAGATGGAAGAATCATCTACCAGACGAATGCCTCTTTGACGGATGCCGACAACTGGGAATGGAAGAAAATATATGTCAACATGAAGCCGGAGGCGGGAGCGGAATACATGCTGTCCATGAATGCCGAGGACGCGTATGGTCAGGCGCCCATGATGCTGGTGGTAGAGAGAGGGGCGGAGGAGATTGTGCGTTCCTGTCGGGCGGAAGAGAAGATTGCAGGGACGGTTGCCGTGAATTTCGGCTATCTGCAATCGCCGGGATATTTTGACTGCGCGATCAGTATTTCGCTCTGGATGCTCTTTATAGCCGGGGTATATTTTTTCTTCGCATATTTTGAAAGACTGATTGAATCTTTCAGGAAAATTTGGGAGTGTCTCGCCGAGACGGTTCGCCCGGATGTGTTGACCGCGGTTCTGGAAGTTCTGGGTGGAATGATCATTGTCAACAGCAGCGGTATCGAATTCCAAAGGCCAACGAAGATTCTCATATATATCGTTTCCCTCCTTGCGGTTGTGAAGAGAGAGGGCAAAAAGCGATATGTGAACGAAATGGCGGATATGCCGATAAAAAGGGTATTTTTATATCTGCTCTATGCGTATGCCGCGTTCGCGCTGACAGGACAGAGAATATGGATCTATCCGCTGAACGCAAAGATTACCATGGCCGGTCTTTTTGTATTTTTGGTCACTGTGTTCTGGTTCGTTCCGGTGATCGACACCCTGTTGTATGTTTTGGAGATGGCGGGGCGGAATGCTTCTGGGGGGGGGCAGATTAAAAAATCTGCAGTTTATGCTGCTTTGCACAGGCCTGCTTCTTCTGCCGGCATTCTATAATCTCCTTGCCAACAATCCGGGGATGTCTTCGCCAGACACAGTTTCGTCTATGATTGAAAACGCAAAACATCTGTATGGTATGTACGACTGGCATCCGGCCTTTTACTGTATGGTGCTCAGAGTGATCCAGAAAGTTTCCGATACCACATATGCGGTCATCGCCGTACAGTATTTTTTCTGGGCTTATGTGATGAATGAACTGCTTTTTTATCTGAGGAAAAGAGGAATGCGGGAGAATGTTCTGATCGGACTGGCATGTTTTTCCGGATTCAATGCGGCGAATTTGCTGCATATGAATACCATATGGAAGGATATTCCCTACACGCTTTCGCTGTTTTGGGTGTTTGTGATTTTGGCAAAGTTATCGCTGGATTTTGAAGAATACCGGAAAAAATGGTATGTATATCTGGAGTTTATTGTTGCGATGACGGGAGTCTGCCTGTATCGAAAAAATGGAACCGTTACTTTTGTGCTGATCATGATAGCGGCGGTGCTTGTACTCCGAAAGAATTTTAAGGTATTGATCGCGGCTGCGGCGGCTGTGACAGCGGTTCTCGTGATTAAAGGGCCGGTCTATGATTATTTCAGAGTGGTTGATTCTGGACAGAATGGCATTTATATTGGACTTGGACAGGATATTTTGGGGGCATATTATGCGGGCGGAGAGGTTTCCGAGGATACGCTTGCCATGATAACCGAGATGACGGGTGGCAATAATGACGGATATTCTTATACGCCTACATGGTCCTATGCAGCCTATAAAATTGACGTGACGCCAATGGAATTTATCAGGCGGTATCTTGATACATTTTTGAAAAATCCCGTTCTCATGGCAAGGGCTGTCATAGACAGAGAGGATGCTCTCTGGGATATATTTATAGGAGAAGATTCATGGCTGTATTGCTGCAATTATATCGGAACAGAGGATGAGGATACCCGATACTCGTGGAATGAATATTACCCGGAGAGACATTATGTCAGTCTATACACTGATATGGCTGCGGCTACGGATTATACTGTGTCCACGCAGTGGATCGATGCGATTGAGTGGCGCTGCGGGTTGTTTATTCTGCTTGGCTTGACGGTTCTGCTGTTTGCTGGGTTTAAGCGCGGACAGGGGAAATATCTGGTAATGCTTGCGCCGATGGCAGGGCAGATCATGAGTCTGCTGCTGTCAACGGGATGGTCTGATTTTCGCTACTTCTGGCCGATGAATCTCTTAAACATGGCATGGATTATGATCATGTTGACGGCGACGGGAGCAGACAAAGGGGTTGGAGAGGAGCAGTCAACATGAAACTTGCCATATCAAACATAGCATGGACGTCCGAACAGGATGAGGCGGTGTATTCCCTGATGAGAGAATACGGGTTTGCGGGGCTTGAGATCGCCCCCACCAGAATTTTCCCGGAAGCTCCGTACGAGAGAGTGGAAGCGGCGGCTGCGTGGGCGCGGGATCTGCGGGAGAACTACGGTTTTGTCATCCCGTCCATACAGTCTATCTGGTTTGGGCGAAAAGAGCGCGTCTTCGGGACGGAGGAGGAACGGCGGATCCTGATCGCCTATACGAAAAAGGCGATCGATTTTGCGGCGGCGACAGGCTGTAAAAATCTGGTGTTCGGCTGCCCGGGGTGCAGGAATGTGCCGGAAGGGACAGACGCGGAAACGGTTTCCGGGATTGCGGACGCTTTTTTCCGGGAACTCGGCGCGTATGCCGCCGCCCGCAATACGGCGGTCGGAATGGAGGCCAACCCGCCGATCTATCATACGAATTACATTAACGACACGTCGGCGGCGCTTGCGCTGATCGGAGAAGTCGCGTCATCGGGGTTCCGCCTGAATCTGGATGTTGGAGCGATGCTCTGTAACGGAGAATCGGCGGAGGAGCTGGCGGGCAGGGTAGGACTGATCAGTCACGTGCATATCAGCGAGCCGGGGCTGAAGCCGATTGAGAGAAGAGAACTGCACCGGCGGCTGCGGGAGCTTTTGGAGGCGGAGGGATATGAGGGTTTCGTCTCCGTCGAGATGGGAAAACAGGAGGATCTTCGCGTGATAGAGGGTGTGCTGCAGTATACGCGGGAGATTTTCGGATAGGGCGCGGCAGACAAAGCGGCGCTGAGCGGAAGACAGACGGAAGGAGGCGTTATGTAATGGTTTATGAGAGACAGGACGGCGTGCCGCGGTTTACGTGCACCGAGTACAGGGAAAAAACCAGAGACTATGTCGTTCTGATCCCGATTATCAACGAGGGGGACAGAATTATCAGGGAACTGAAACGCGCTTATCGGCACAGGGTGGCCGATTATGCGGACATCGTCATCTGTGACGGCGGATCGACGGATGGTTGTACAGAGGAAGCGCGGCTGCGGAAGCTGGGCGTCAATACGCTTCTCGTCAAACAGGATACCGGCAGGCAGGGCGCGCAGCTGCGTATGGGGATCTGGTGGGCGCTGGAGAGGGGTTATCGGGGCGTTATCACCATCGACGGGAACAATAAGGACAGTATTGAAGATGTGCCGCGTTTTATCGAAAAGCTGGAGGAAGGGTATGATTTCGTGCAGGGTTCCAGATTTATAGAGGGCGGCAGAGCGATCCGCACGCCGTTTCTCAGGCTGCTGTCGGTCCGCTGTATCCATGCGCCGGTCATCTCCCTGACGGCCCGCCGCAGATTCACCGACACTACCAACGCGTACCGGGCATATTCCGCGAAATATCTGCGGGACGATCGGGTGCAGCCTCTGCGGGAAATCTTCGTGACTTATGAGCTGCTGGCGTATCTGTCGGTCCGGGCGTCGCAGCTCGGGATGCGGACATGCGAGATCCCGGTGACCAGAGCGTATCCGAAGAGCGGAAAGACGCCAACCAAGATCAGCTTCCTGAAGGGGAACGGCGGACTGTTAAAGATTCTGTTTCTCAATGCCCTGGGAGCGTATCAGCCGGATGCCGGGAAACATGCCGGACAGTGATCGGCAGCCGGGTCAGGAGGGATCCTGAACCGGATTTTTGCGCTGTCTGCGGTACTGCTTGGGCGTAAGTCCGGTTTTCTGCCGGAAGGAGGCGGAGAGATTGCCGGGATACTGATAGCCGGTCTCAATCGCGATCTCCGTGACGGACTTGTCGGTGTTGAGAAGCAGGCGGGAGACGTTTTTGATCCGGATATAGCTCAGATATTCTGAGTAGGATTTGCCGAGCTGGCTCTGGAAGAGCCGTGAGAAGTAAGCGGCGGAGTAGCCGGCCGCCTCGGCGACTTCCTCGATGGTGAGCTGTTCGGCATAGTGGCTCTCCATGTAGTAGACCGCTTCCATGATGGGGAGCGTCAGCGGCGTGGCGTGGGAGGAGGAACCGTCCTCGGGAAGACGGTACTCGTCGATCGCAAGCAGAAGCTCGCACAGGACGCACTGCAGCCGGAAATCGCGGTAAGGGGAAGCATTGTCATATATTTCCAAAAGTCTCGTGAAATAGCCGTAGACGACGGCCTGCATGTCGGCGGCGAACCTGTTGGTCGGATGCGCATAGATTCGGTCCAGGAGCTGTTCCCCGAACCGGTCGGTAAGGGGTTTCACAAAGAGCGGAGAAAATTTGATCAGAATGCTCTCGTAGACCTTGTCGGAGGCCGGGACCGTTCGATGGTAGATATAGGGGGCCAGGGTGCTGACGCTGCCGGGGTGCTGTGTGAAAGTAAAGCTCGGCGTGATGGTAGTGCGGTCGCCCTGTATGTGGTAGTTGATGGAATAGTGGTCGTAGGCGATCTCGAGAGAGGGCATTTCATAGTCTGCGGGAAGCATTCTGTGCGTGATCTGAAAAAGCTGTCCTTCGGGGAGAGGCAGAGCCATGGGAATCTCCTTTCATGGCCGTCTGAGGCCTTTCGGAAACGTTTGTTTTCATAAAATGTCATATCATCATAAATTTCAGACAAAAAAAAGTAAATACAGATAAGAAAAACATGAATATTTTATATAGTATATATCATGGATGCGGCAAAAAAGCAAGTTGTTTCCTCAGGAGCGCTGACGGATGGAACGAAAGAAAATCGATATGACAAAAGGCCCGATCATGAAGAATGTTTTTCTCTTTGCCATTCCCATGATACTGGGCAACGTACTGCAATATCTGTACACGACGGTGGACACGCTGGTGATCGGCAATTACTGCGGCAAGACTTCGCTGGCGGCGGTGGGGACGAGCGCCCAGCCTGTGGAGGTGCTGCTGTGCGTCTTTCTCGGGATCGGGACGGGCGTCTCCATCCTGGTCTCTCAGTATGTCGGGGCGAAGGATGCGGAGCGGCTGCGCAGAGCGACGGACACGGCAACCTTTTTTGTCTATGCGTGCGGCCTGCCGCTGTGCGCGCTCGGCTGGTTCGTGACGCCGCTTATCCTGCGCGGTATGGGCGTGCCCGCGGACACCTGGGATGCGGCCGTCTCTTATACCAGAATCGTCTTTATGGGGGCGCTCGGCAATATCGGCTATAACATGAACGCGGGGATTCTGCGCGGTTTGGGAGACAGCAAGGCGTCCCTGTGGTTTCTGGTGGTGTCCTGCATCGCCAATATCGTGCTGGATCTTCTGTTCGTCGCAGGCTTCGGCATGGACGCGGGCGGCGCGGCGCTCTCGACGACGCTGGCCATGTACCTGTCCTGGGTCATCAGCATCCTATATATCAGACGAAAATTCCCGGAGCTTCGCCTGACGTGGCTGCCGCACAGCTTCGACGCGGCGCAGCTCAAACAGTTTGTCAGACTCGGTCTTCCCCTGGGGCTGAATAACTCGCTCTACTCCCTCGGCCATGTGGCGATCCAGACGCTGGTGAACGCGCAGGGTTCCACATTTATGGCGGGCAACTCGGTGGCGGGGCGGGTGACGGGAATGGCCAACATTGCGGTCACGGCTCTGTCCTCGGCGGCGACGACTTTTTCCGGGCAGAATTACGGGGCGAAGAATTTCGACCGGCTCAGGCAGGGCTATATCAAGATTCCCGTGATCTCCGGCGCGGTGACGCTGACGGCAGGGCTGTGCGTGATGTCCTTCCGCATGCCGGTTCTGCGCATTTTCACGCGGGACGCGGCGGTGCTTCTGTACGCCGAGCGGTATGTCAGGGTGATGCTTCTGTCGTACTGGTTCTATGCGATTTTCAACGGTATTATCTGCATCGTGAACGGCGTCGGGCTGATCCGTTACACAACGGTGGTGAATCTGCTCATGCTCTGGGCGGTGCGGATTCCCAGCGCCTACCTGATCGACCGCTATTTCGACGGCACCTACCTGATGCTGTGTTTCCCGATCAGCTTCAGTTTCGGCATGGTCATGATGCTGGGCTATTATGTCTTTTCAAAGCGGTGGCATGAGATTATCAGGACGGGGCTGGAGAAGACCGGCTGAAGCCGGACGGCAACTGTTAAAATATTATGAAATAACACGGCGGTCACTTGACAAGAACGGGAACGTTCAGTAATATACTAACAGTAAATAACGTATGTGTGCGGAACAAAAGTGAGTTGACTTATCGGGTCAACTCTTTCTGCTTATGCGGGAAGACAGAAGCGGAAAGAAAGGGAAGAAAAATGAGCGCAAACGACAAAACAGAAGCGCAGGCGCCTGAGGGCGCGGACGGTTATGAAGAGATCCGGCAGGGGTTCTACGTGGGGGAACGCCCGCTTTTTAACAGGGATCATCTGCGGGTGATCGATACGATCTTTACGGACGGCGAATCACCGCTGAAGGAGTGTCACGATATCGAGCTGGAGGGCAGTATGTTCAAGTGGAAATATCCGCTCTGGTACTCCCGCAATATTGTGGCGAAGAACTGTACCTGGTTCGATATGGCCCGCGCCGGCGTCTGGTATACGGATCACATGCTGGCGGAGGACTGCGCCATCGAGGCGCCGAAAAACTTCCGCAGATGCCGTGACCTGATGCTAAAGAACGTGTCTTTTCCCAATGCGGCCGAGACGCTGTGGCACTGTGACGGGGTGAAGCTGGAGCGCGTGGTTGCGCACGGCGATTACTTTGCGATGAACAGCCGGAATATGGAGGTGCATGATCTGACGCTCTACGGCAACTACTCTTTCGACGGAGCGGAGCATGTGGAGATCCATCATTCCCATCTGCTCTCGAAAGATGCGTTCTGGAACGGCGACCAGGTGACGGTGTACGATTCCTTTATCTCCGGCGAGTATCTGGGATGGAACGCGAAGAATTTGACGCTTGTCAACTGTACCGTCGAGAGCCTGCAGGGCATGTGCTACATCGACAATCTTGTGATGAAGAACTGCAAGCTGATCAACACCACGCTGGCCTTTGAGTATTCTACGGTGGACGCGGATATTGTCACGAAGATAGACAGCGTGATCAACCCCTCCGGCGGCGTGATCCGGGCGGAGCACATCGACGAGCTGATCATCGAGAAGGACAAGGTCGATCCTGCGAAGACGAAAATTATATGCAGATAGACGGGGAAGGCGCCCGGCATCCGGGCGGGCAGGGGCGCGAGGGCCTGAGAATAACGCGCGGACAGTACAGGAGCGGCAGGCATGAAATATGATTTTGACACATGCGTAGACAGAAGAAATACGGATTCCCTGAAATGGGACGTGGCGGAGGGCGAGCTCCCCATGTGGGTTGCCGACATGGATTTTCCCACCGCGCCGGAGGTGCAGGAGGCGATTCGGGAGAGGGCGGCCCACGGCGTGTTCGGCTACTGTGTGATCCCCGATGAGTGGTATGAGGCGTATACGGACTGGTGGGAGAGGCGGCATGGCTTTTCCATGGAGAGAGACTGGCTGATTTTCTGTACAGGCGTTGTCCCGGCAATCTCCAGCATCGTGCGCAAGCTGACGACGCCTGCGGAGAAGGTGCTCGTCCAGCCGCCCGTCTACAATATCTTCTACAATTCTATTCTCAACAACGGCAGACAGGCGCTCGAAAGTCCGCTTCTGTGCGGCGGGGAGCGCTATGAGATTGATTTTGACGATCTGGAGCGCAAGCTCGCCGACCCGCAGACGTCGTTGATGATTCTCTGCAATCCGCACAATCCCGTCGGGAAAATATGGAGCAGGAGCGAACTGGAGCGGATCGGCGAACTGTGCGCAAAGTATCATGTGCTCGTGCTCTCCGACGAGATCCACTGCGACCTGACGGAGCCGGGCTGCGGCTATATCCCCTTTGCGTCCGTGTCGGATGTATGCAGGGACAACAGCGTTACCTGTATCGCGCCGACCAAGGCGTTCAATCTGGCAGGGATCCAGACGGCGGCGGTGGCGGTGCCTGACCGCACGCTGCGCCATAAGGTGTGGCGGGGGCTGAACACGGATGAGATCGCGGAGCCAAACGCCTTCGCGGTGACGGCGGCGGTGGCGGCTTTCACGCAGGGCGGGGCATGGCTTGACGAATTGCGGGAGTATATTTCACGCAACAAGAAGCTGGCGGCGGACTATATTGAAAGCGAGATCCCGCAGCTTCGCGCGGTGCCTTCGCAGGCGACTTATCTCATGTGGCTGCGCTGCCTGACGGAAAAAGGGACGGCGGCGGACGCCGCGGCCTATGTCAGAAGCAGGACGGGCCTGTATCTGTCGGAGGGCGGACAGTTCGGCAGCGGCGGAGAAGATTTTCTGCGGCTGAATACGGCGTGTCCGCGCAGGGTTCTTGAGGACGGTCTGCGCCGTCTGAAAGCGGGAATGTCCGGCTATTCTGAGGCGGCTGCCGCCTCCAGAGATTGAGACACGTCGTCTAACAGTCCGTGCCAGGCATCCTCGTGTTCCACATAGTAGAGCGGACATTTCTTGCCGCCGGCATCGTAATGGCGCAGGATATCTTCCGGAGCCAGGCCGTATTCTCCGCAGAGCCATGCAAGCAGTTCCACGAGGGAACTGCGGGTGGACGGGGTAAACTCTCCGTCCTCGGACAGATAGCAGCACTCGATCGAGACGGAATCGTCGTTTCTGCCCTTCACGGCATAGGCTTCCTCCTCCAGTGGGATGCACTGGATAATCTCCCCGTCGTAGCCGATGATATAATGCGCGCTGGCGGAGCGCTCGCCTGTCTCTGCGAGGTTGGCGAAGTAGCTGCGGTTCTGCTCTGCGGAGGTGCCGGGATTGGCTGTGTAGTGCACGAAGACATTTTTGACTTTCTTCAGTTTCCTGCCGGGGCGGGAGTAGCGGTTGACATCCAGAAGACTGACGGTTATGTCAGGCTTTTTGCAGGGATTTTCCGCCGCTTGTACTTCCGTGTCGCTTTCTGACCACACAGAATTGACTTCTCTGTTCTTCACCCAGGAACGGACCCTTCTATAGACTAATCCGGTCAACACAAATACGCCTATAAGAAATAAGATAAATATGACAACCGCCAGACCGCGATAAAACAGGGCGCGCCGTCTTCTTGCACGCCGCCGTTTAATTGACTGTGTTGGTCGCCCCGGATACTGTACGATCTTGGATGAAGCGTCGGGGCGCTGTCTCTTTCGTCTGTCCTGCTGCATGTTATCGTCCCCCGTATGAGTTTTCTTTGGTTGTGCCTATATATTAGACGGCAAACTTTAACAAAAGGTGTCGGGCAATCTTAATTTTTTGTTAAATTTCCGCCTGTGGTGTAAAGTTCGTTGTCATCTTTAAGTTGTGCCGATTCATTTGATATTCAATAGACCGCATTTGTAACCGGGTCGGCAGGAACACAAAACCGGCTTGTGAAAACGGGCGTTTTATGAGATACTACAAGAACAGGGGGCATTTGGTGAAAAGCAGGCGTTGGTACGGCGGGCTGCGCAGAGGAAAACGATGATGTTCGGATTCGGCAGAGCAAAAAAGCAAAACGGGCGATCGACCGCATTCGACCCGACCCGCCAGAGGGCCGCGCTGCGGTGCAGCATATGCACGGGCGAGCAGGTGGCGGGCTTTCAGGATATCCGCACGGGACAGTTCGAGGAGGTTATGCTGATCCGCGGCGAGGCGGATCTGCAGCGGTTCAAGTCCGAGTACGGCGTGCGGGAGATCGTGAAGATCTATTGAGACTGTCGGACTTAATTGTATGCAGCGTAGACAACGAACGCAAGGAGGCGGCACATGCACACGGAAAAAGCAAAATCCTATGAATTTCTGGACGACAAGGGTACGTTCCGGCTGGAGCAGCCGGACAATGTGAGTTATCTGTATTTTCCCATCGCGGGCGAGCAGGGCCTGAAGGGAGCGGTCACGCCGAGACTGGGCGGCGACTTAAAGCGCGGGCAGAACGAGTTCGTCCTGCAGCCGGTCAGCGCGGAGGAGCTGCACAACAATAAATCTACGAGAAATTTCTGGTACAGGCTCAGGAACGGCGACTGCTATTCGGCCACGGGCGTTTCGGCGCAGGCGGAAGCCCTGCGGTTCACGGACAGACAGACGCAGAGCGTACTCACGGCGGGGCCGATGTGGCAGCAGATCGAGCGCCGGGAGGAAGCCTGCGGCGTGCTTGCGCGCGTGACTTCTTTTGTGCCTGCCTCCGGGGATGCCGTGGAGATCATGCATGTGGAACTGAAGAACGAGAACCGGGGATCGATCACGCTGACGCCCACGGCGGCGGTGCCGCTGTACGGCAGGAGCGCGGATAATCTGCGGGATCACAGGCATGTGACGTCTCTGCTGCACAGGGCGCAGACGATAGAAAAAGGGATTCTGGTCACGCCGACGCTGTCCTTCGATGAGCGCGGGCACCAGCGCAATCATATCACTTACTATGTGTGCGGTATGGAGCAGGACGGCTCGGCGCCGGCTGGGTTCCTGCCCGTGGTCGAAGACTATATCGGTGAGGGCGGCAGTTTCGAGCAGCCGGAGAGCGTCCTTGCAAATCTTCCCTATGACGCCGCCGGGAAGTGTTACGACGGATATGAGATTGTGGGCGCGATGCGCTTTGCGGAGGCGACCCTGCAGCCGCAGGAGAGCAGGAGCTATACGGTATTCATCGGCCTGGCGGATGAGAGGGAGCAGATCAGCGCCATGCTCGCACGGTACGCGGACGACGCTGCGGTGCTTCGGGCGCTCGACGTTACGAAGCGGTACTGGACGGACAGAATCAATGTTTCCTGTCAGACGGCGGACGCCCGGTTTGACAATTTCATGTACTGGGTGAGTTTTCAGCCGATGCTGCGCAGAATCTATGGCTGTTCCTTCCTGCCCCACCACGATTACGGCAAGGGAGGCCGGGGCTGGCGGGATCTGTGGCAGGACTGCCTGGCGCTGCTGATCATGGATCCCGGCAATGTCCGGCAGATGCTGATCGACAATTACGGCGGAGTGCGCATCGACGGCAGCAACGCGACGATCATCGGCAGCAGGCAGGGCGAGTTCATCGCTGACAGAAACAATATCACCAGAGTCTGGATGGATCACGGACTCTGGCCGCTCATGACAACCCGGCTGTACATCGACCAGACGGGGGATCTGTCGGTGCTCTTAAAAGAAAACACTTATTTTAAAGATAAGCAGGAGGCGCGGGGCACGCGCGTCGACGAAGGCTGGGAACCTGACGGCGAACCCGTCCTGAAGACGGCGGACGGCGCGCGATACAGCGGGACGATTCTGGAGCATATGCTCGTGCAGAATCTGACGGTGTTTTATGAGGTGGGCGAGCACAACCATATGCGGCTGCGGGGTGCGGACTGGAACGACGCGCTGGACATGGCGGCGGAGAGAGGCGAGAGTGTGGCGTTCACCGCGGCCTATGCGGATAATCTGGAGGTTCTTGCAGAGCTGATCGGGCTTTTGCGCGAGCGGGAGCAGATGGATGAAGTGGAGATCCTCGCGGAGATGGAACCGCTGTTTGCGACGGGCACGGCGCTGTATGAGAATATAGAAGAGAAAAAGGAACTTCTGGCAGGATATTGTGAGAGCTGCTTTCACAGAGTTTCGGGCAGGAAGGTGCGCCTTGACAGCGGGAAGGCGCAGGAGAGCCTGCGGGAGAAGGCGGCGTGGATCAGAGAACACATCCGCAGGACGGAGTGGATCGACGGCGGAGACTGCGGCTGGTTCAACAGCTACTACGACAACAGCGGACGTCAGTGCGAGGGCGTGACGGCGGACGGAGCGCGCATGATGCTCACGGGACAGGTGTTTGCCGTGATGTCCGGTACGGCTACCGATGAGCAGACGGCACAGATTGTCAAAGCCGCGGACAAATACCTGTATGAACAGGAAATCGGCGGCTACCGGTTGAACACGGATTTCGGAGAGCTGAAAACGGATCTGGGCAGGATGTTCGGCTTCGCTTTCGGCCACAAGGAGAACGGAGCGGTATTTTCCCACATGACTACGATGTACGGCAACGCGCTGTACAGGCGGGGATTTGTGAAGGAGGGCTGGCGGGCGCTTAGGACGCTGTACGAGCAGGCGGTGAACTTTGAGGTCAGCCGGATCTATCCGGGCATTCCGGAGTATTTCAACGACCGCGGCAGAGGTATGTACCACTATCTGACGGGTGCGGCCAGCTGGCTGATGCTGACGGTGATTACGGAAATGTTCGGCGTCCGGGGAGCCTGCGGCGATCTGGTGCTGGCGCCGCGCCTTCTGCGGGAGCAGTTTCGGGACGGCAGGGCAGGGCTGGCCCTGCGTTTCGGCGGGCGCAGCTGGCGCGTCGAGTACGTCAACGCGCAGAATAAGGAGTACGGCGCATACCGGCTGGAGAGCGCGTCTCTGGACGGAGAGGCGCTGGAGACGGAGGAGACGTGCGTGCGAATTCCGCTGGAGCGCATCGGCGCGCTGCGGGAAGACGCCGCGCATGAAGTCAGGGTGACGCTGGGATAGAGAGAAGACGGCGCGCCCGATAGGACGCGGAGAATTTGCGGAAACGGATTTATCAAAAAGTGGAGGTTGGCATGGGAGAGAAAGAGACAGTGTACCGTCTGGAGGATTATGGCAGGAAATCGGCGTTCGCCAGTTTTCTGCCGGGAATCAGCGGAGTGCGGGGCATTCCGATCTGGTGCTATTATGTAAACCGTGGGCAGTGCGTTTCCTGCTTCGGCGTGGAGAACAAAGATCACGCGATCATGGAGTTTTCCGCGGCGCATCAGGCGTATCAGACTGTGAAAAAGACGGGATTCCGAACATTCATCAAGAAGGACGGCAGGGTGTTTGAACCCTTCCGGGACGAGGAGATTCCGCACAGCATGGAGATTTCGATGAACGGGCTGGCTATCGAGGAGGACAACGGGGTCGAGGGGATCCGCACGTCTGTCGATTACTATACGCTGCCGGAGGAGAAGATCGGCGCGCTGGTGCGCAGAGTGCGCGTCACGAATACGAGAGAAGAGCCGGTCAGCCTTGAGATTCTGGACGGGATGCCGGCCTGCATTCCCTACGGAATCGATCAGTGGAGCATCAAGATGATGGGGCAGACCATGAAGGCCTGGATGCAGGTGGAGGATGTGGACGGACATCCCTTTATGCGCGTGAGGGCGAGCACGGTGGACTCCGCCGCCGTGACGGAGGTCACGGGAGGCAATTTTTCCATCGGTGTGCTGGAGGACGGTACGGCGCTGTACGCCGTCACCGATCCGGAAGTGGTATTTTCCTACGACTTATCGCTGGAGCGTCCCGTGGGCTTTATGGAACACGGACTGCGGGAACTGGAGCAGATGACGCAGGTGCGCCAGAACGTCTTCCCATGCAGTTTCTATGGGACGGAGGCGTCCCTGCAGGCGGGAGAGAGCGTGACGATCTGCGAACTGATCGGTCAGGTGGAGAGGAAAGAGCTGTTGTCTGTCTTTGCGGGCAGAAAGCTCGACGCCGCCTATTTTGAGCAGAAGAAAGCGCGCGCCGACGAACTGGTGCATGACCTGTGCCGTCATATCCGCACCAGGACGGCCAATCGGGATTTCGACGCCTACTGCGAGTACACCTACATGGACAATGTGCTGCGGGGCGGCTATCCGATCAGGCTGCCGGGGGACAAGGTTTTCTATGTCTATTCCAGAAAACACGGTGATCTGGAACGGGATTACAACTATTTCAGCATGCTGCCGGAATTCTATTCCCAGGGCAACGGCAATTTCCGCGACGTGAACCAGAACCGCCGCTGCGACGTCTTTTTCGCGCCCTTTACGGACCGGGAGAATCTCAGGACGTTCTACAGTCTGATCCAGCCCGACGGCTACAATCCGCTCGGGGTAGAGAAGGTTACCTACCGCCTGGAGGAAGAGAAAGCGGACGCCATCCTGGCTGGGGAAGGCGCGGAGACGAGAGAGCGTCTGCGCAGGGAGCTGACGAAACCTTTCACGCCGGGTGAACTCTACAGGAAGCTGGACGTGGCCGACAGGAAAGAGGAGGAGACGGAGCGGCTGTTTGCACAGATCATGGAGGCCGCCGGGGGCGTTGTGAACGGCAGATTCGGCGAGGGTTACTGGTCGGATCACTGGACCTACAATCTGGATCTTCTGGAGAGTTACCTTGCCGTCTATCCGGAGAAAGAGGAGGAGCTGCTCTACGAGAAGGCCTACAGCTATTACAGGCCGCAGGCGAAGGTGAAGAAGCGGGCGGCGCGCTGCGTGAAGACCGGCAAGGGGATCCGCCAGTACGGGGCCATCGAGGAACTCGATGTGCCGGACGGCAGCCTGCTTTGCAGCGCACAGGGGGACGTCGTCTATGTCACGCTGATGGAGAAACTTCTGCTTCTGTCCGTCACAAAATTCGCTGCGCTGGACGCTTACGGCATGGGCGTGGAAATGGAGGGCGGCAAACCCGGCTGGTATGACGCGCTGAACGGATTGCCGGGGCTTTTCGGCTCCTCCATGGCGGAGAGCTGCGAGCTGGCCCGGAATCTGGAGTATACAATACGCGCCCTGAAGAAGTATCCGGGTAAGGTGGAGGTGCTCGCGGAACTGGCCGGCTTTATCAGGGAAGCCGCGCAGATCACTGCGCAGGAGAAGAAGGCGCTGATGACGCAGCAGAAGGTTCTGCCTTTCTGGAACAGGATCAACGACGCCAAGGAGGCGTACAGAGAGCGGATCTATGCGGGTGTAAGCGGCGAGACGGCTGTCTTTTCGTCCGGGGAACTTGCCGGTATACTGGAAGAGTGGCACGGGATTGTGCTGCGCGGTATTGAGAAGGCGTGCGCCATGAGCGGAGGCATCTGCCCCACTTATTTCAGCTATGAAGTGACGGAGTATGAGGAGCGTGAGGACGGTGTCATGCCGCTCGACTTCGAGGTGCGTGAGATTCCGCTTTTCTTGGAAGGACCCGTGCGGTATCTGAAGCTGGATCAGTCTATGTCGAAGAAGCGCAGGCTGTATGAACAGGTCAAAGGGAGCGATCTCTATGACGCCAAACTGTCCATGTACAAGGTCAACGCCTCCCTGGAGCAGGCTTCTTATGAGCTGGGGCGCGCCAGGGCGTTCACGCCAGGCTGGCTGGAAAACGAATCGATCTGGCTGCACATGGAGTACAAGTATCTTCTGGAACTGCTGAAATCCGAGATGTATCGGGAATTTTTTGAAGATTTTCACAGGGCGGCGGTTCCGTTCCTCGACAGGGAGGTATACGGGAGAAGCATCTATGAGAATTCCTCCTTTATCGCCAGCAGCAGGAACCCGAACGAAAAGCTGCACGGCAAGGGTTTCGTGGCTCGGCTGAGCGGTTCTACGGTGGAATTCCTGAACATGTGGATTTTTATGATGTTCGGCAGGCAGCCTTTCCAGGTGCGGGAGGGCGGTCTGGCCCTGCGGCTCGAGCCGGCGCTGCCCGCCTATCTGCTGGAGGAAGAAGGCACGGTGGAGGCGGTGCTTCTGGGCGGGACGGCCGTTGTGTATCATATGGGCGAAAAGAAAGATTATATTCCCGGAGAATACTGCGTTGCGGAGTACAGGCTGCAGTACCGCGGCGGCAGGGAGACGGTCGTGAGCGGGGCGGAGGTCACGGGACAGGCAGCGCTGGATGTGCGGGACGGTGCCGTAGAGCGGATCGACGTGAAGCTCGTCTGAGACAGGGCGTGCTTCCGGCAAAGTAAGAGTGTGATGAGCGAGAGTATTCTGCGGCGATGGCATTGCCGTATCACAGGAAGAAAAAGACGAATAGCCGAACAGGCGGGCAGCGCGCCGTACGCTGCGGCGGGAAAGCCGCGGAACGAAGAAGCGGCGGCCCGAAAGACACAGAGCGGGGGGACCGCAAAGGAGCGTTTCCGCGCGCTTGACAGACGCGCTTTCGACGGCGTGGTCGAGGAAAGTCTGCGGGGCGGACGAGCCGGCGGCTGTCTGCTCCTGTGCGACGTGGACCGGTGCAGGGAGATCAACTCGATCTATGGCAGGGAGACCGGGGACGCCGTGCTTGCGTATGCGGGAGAGGTGCTTCGCGACGTGTTCGGGGAACATATCTGCGCCGGCAGTTTCGGAGGGGGCAAGTACGCTCTGTGGCTGCCGACGGTGTCTGCGGAACGCGTGGGCGGGATCCGCAGAGGGATTGGGATTGTCAACGACAGACTCCTGCATCCGGCAGGCGAGCTGCCGCCGGTGACGATCAGCGCAGGCGCGGCGTTCGGCAGAGCGGACGATGACGGCGGGAGCATCAGCAGAAGAGCGTACCAGGCGCTCCGGCTGGTCAAGGACAACGGAAACTGCGGTTTTGAGGCGGCGATGTAGCCTGTCGCGCGAAAGGATAATACGGAGGGACATCTATGGGCGGTTTTTTTGGAGTGGCATCAAAGGGCGATTGTGTGTTTGATCTTTTTTTCGGAACGGATTATCATTCCCATCTTGGGACGCGCCGCGCGGGCATGGCGGTTTACAGCGAAGAACAGGGGTTTGACCGGGCGATCCACAATATCGAGAACGCTCCTTTTCGGACCAAATTTGACAAGGACGCGAACACCATGCACGGCAGTCTCGGCATCGGCTGCATCTCCGACTATGAGCCGCAGCCTCTGATTGTCCGTTCGCACCACGGCACCTACGCGATCACGACGGTGGGAAGGATCAACAACAAGGACGGGATCGTGGAGGAGCTTTTCCACAGCGGCCACGGCCATTTCCTGGAGATGAGCGGCGGGGACATCAACGCCACGGAGCTGGTGGCGGCGGTCATCAACCAGCGCGATAACCTGATCGAGGGGATCCGGTATGCGCAGGAACTGATCGACGGTTCCATGACGATGCTCATCATGACGCCTAAGGGAATCTATGCGGCGAGGGACAGATACGGGCGCACGCCCGTGACGGTCGGGAAGAAGGAGGATGCTTACTGTGTTTCTTTCGAGAGCTTTGCCTATCTGAACCTGGGATATCAGCCGGTGCGGGAACTGGGGCCCGGGGAGATCGCGGTCGTCACGCCCGAGGCGGTGCAGTCCCTGGCTGAGCCGGGCAGGGAGATGAAGATCTGTACGTTCCTGTGGATTTACTACGGCTATCCGTCGTCCTCCTACGAGGGAATCAGCGTGGAACAGATGCGTTACAACTGCGGCGCGATGCTGGCTAAGCGGGACGACGTGCGCCCTGACATTGTGGCGGGGGTTCCCGATTCGGGGACGGCGCACGCCATCGGCTATGCCAACGAGTCGGGGATTCCCTTCTCAAGACCTTTTATCAAGTATACGCCCACGTGGCCGAGGTCGTTTATGCCGACGATGCAGAGCCAGCGGAACCTGATCGCCAGGATGAAGCTGCTTCCGGTGCATGATCTGATCAAGGACAGGAGCCTGCTGCTCATAGACGATTCCATCGTGCGCGGCACACAGCTCAGGGAGACGACGGAGTTTCTCTACCAGAGCGGGGCCAGAGAGGTACATATCAGACCGGCCTGTCCGCCGTTGCTGTTCGGTTGCAAGTACCTGAATTTCTCTCGCTCCACCTCGGAGATGGAGCTGATCGCTAGGCGCGTGATCCGGGAGATGGAGGAGGACAACAAGTATCCGAATCTGCATGTCTATGCGGATCCTGACAGTACGGAGTATCGGGAAATGCTGGAAAAGATAAGGGAGAAGCTGAATTTCACGTCCCTTCGCTATCACCGTCTGGACGATATGATCGCGTCCGTCGGCATCGACAGGTGCAGGCTGTGTACCTACTGCTGGGACGGCTGTGAGTAGACAAAAAGAGATGGCCTCGGGCCATCTCTCAGACTGTCGACAAAGTCCCGCACATCTGTGCGGGATTTTTCTGTGTGAAATGCCAAGAAGTATACTGCTTATGC
>CANQTL010000035.1 GCA_947626775.1 uncultured Lachnospiraceae bacterium
ATCATGATGATGAACTGCGCCAGAAATATAGACTGGCTGAAAACAGAGGAGGCGGTTCCGGCGTTTCTGACTTTGGCGATGATGCCTATGACCTACAATATCTCTTACGGCATTGCCTTCGGCGTGATCTCTCATGTGCTGATCAGCGTGTTTAACGGAAAGGCGAGGGACGTAAAAGCGGGAACATGGGTGATCGCGTCGCTCTTTGCCGTCATGTTCTTTGTGACGCACTGATTTATTCTGATCCAAAAGCAAGAAAAAAAGAGGAATCGCGTTCTTATCGGTATGCAGATGGCGATAGGTAACGCGGTTCTTTTTGTATTTACGGAAAAAAAGAAAACTGGTATCATAAACATGACATACAGATGTCGTGTTAGGCTTGCTATACTAAGAATGGAGCGGGAAGAGAGATGAAGATAGACAGGCTGATCGGGATTTTGTCGGTTTTACTGCAGGAAGAGAAGACGACAGCGCCTGAACTTGCGGAGAAATTTGAGGTTTCCAGAAGAACGATAAACCGGGATATTGAGGATCTTGGCAAAGCGGGAATTCCGATCAGAACGATGCAGGGAACAGGCGGCGGTATCTGCATCATGGACGGATACCGAATAGACAGGACGCTCCTGACGTCAAAGGATATGCAGATGATCCTTGCCGGTCTCCGGAGCCTTGACAGCGTGAGCGGAAGCAGATATTACAGCCGGCTGATGGAAAAGCTGCAGACCGGTTCTTCGGAGTTTGTAAGCGGCAGGGATTCCATGCTGATCGATCTGTCCTCATGGTATAAAGGATCTCTTGCACCGAAGATAGAGATGATACAGGATGCGATCGAGAACAGGCGGCTGCTTGCTTTCAGGTATTATGCGCCGTCAGGGGAGAGCGCCAGAACGGTCGAACCATATTACGTGGTGTTCAAGTGGGCAGGCTGGTATGTGTGGGCGTGGTGCAGGAAGCGCAGAGATTTCCGCCTGTTTAAACTGAACCGTATGGATCAGGTGTCTGTCTCCGATACAACCTTTGTGTGCCGGGAGGCGCCGATGCCGGATCTGTCCAATGAAAGGATATTTCCGGGAGGCATCCGGGTGAAAGTCCTTTTTGATTCGGAAGTGAAGTGGCGTCTGGTGGAAGAGTTCGGCCCGCGCTGCTTTACCGAGACGGACGACGGGCGGCTGCTGTTTTGCGCAGATTATACGGACATGGAAAATCTTATCGCATGGCTCCTGACTTTCGGGGAAAAAGCGGAGGTGCTGGAACCGGCGGAAGCGCGGGAGAGGATCTTCCATACAGCGGAAGCTATGAGAAAAATCTACCGGGAACCTGTGCAAAGAAGCAGGGAAAGAAACCAATGAACAGAGCCTGCGGGAGGGCGATTCTATGAAGTATGAATGGCTGGATGAGTATCTGATGAAAAAAGCGGGAGTGACCAGGGATCTGCAAAAGGATTGGAACTGGATGCGGTACCAGATCGGCGGAAAAATGTTTGCCGCGGTATGCATGAACTGGGATGGCCGGCCTTATTACATTACGCTGAAACTGGAGCCGCTGGAGGGAGACGTTCTGCGAAAGCAGTATGAGGACATCATTCCCGGCTACTATATGAACAAGACGCACTGGAACTCGGTGAAAGCGGACGGGAATGTGCCGGACGATCTCTTAAAAGACCTATTGGATAAGTCTTATCGGCTCGTACTGGGAAGCCTGAGTAAGAAAAGACAGAGGGAGCTTCTGGAGACGAGGGATCCGCAACTGTCCGAAGAAGAATTTATGCGGACGGTGTCTGACAGAGTAAAGCGGTTAAAAGGGCGATAAAGATGGCGTTTGATTATAAGAAAGAATACAAGGAATTTTATCTGCCGAAGGCTGTGCCGGGCATCGTTACGGTTCCGGAGATGAATTATATCGCAGTTCGGGGCCAGGGAGATCCGAATTTGGAAGGCGGAGAGTATCAGGCTTCTATCGGGCTGTTGTGTGGGATTGCTTTCACGATTAAGATGAGTAAGAAGAGCAGTCATCAGATCGACGGATACTTTGATTATGTGGTGCCGCCGCTGGAAGGCTTTTGGTGGCAGGACGGTGTTCAGGGTATCGACTATGCGCATAAAGAGAACTTTCAGTGGATATCGCTCATACGTCTGCCGGAGTTTGTCACAAGGGAAGAGTTTACCTGGGCGGTTTTTGAAGCGTCGGCTAAGAAAAAACAGGATTTTTCCGGCGTGGAGTTCCTAACCTACGATGAGGGTCTGTGCGTGCAGTGTATGCACATTGGGCCGTACGATGAGGAGCCGGGGACAGTAGATGCCATGCATCGGTATATGGAAGAGCAGGGATATGAGCTGGATACCACAGATCGGAGATTTCATCATGAGATTTATCTGAGCGATGCGAGAAGATGTGCGCCCAAGAAGCTGAGGACAGTCATCCGGCTGCCGATCAAATAGATGAGAAATCAACTACCAAAGCAGCGCGTACACGACCGGCCCCAGCAGTGCCGGCAGCATGTTGCCGACCCGAAATTTTTTTCCGAAAGCGACGTTTACGCCGACGCAGAAGATCAGCGCGGAGCCTATGAAAGAAAGATTGGCGATCAGCGCGTCGCTGATGAAGCTGCCGACAAAGTGGGCGATCAGCGTCAGCGCGCCCTCGTAGAGCAGGATCGCGAGCGCCGAACACATCACGCCGATGCCGTAAGTGGACGCAAGCACAATCACGATCGCGAAGTCGAGCACGGCCTTGGCCGTGAGCATAGTCGCGTCGCCGCTTAAGCCGTCTTGGATCGAGCCGACGATCGCCATTGCCCCGATGCAGATGATCAGAGACGTGTTCACGAAGCCTTCCACGAAGCGGCCGTCTTTTTCTGCATGGAACATACGCTTCAGCTTTTCTCCCACCGCGTTCATGTGTTTCTCGATATCCACAAATTCCCCGAACAGCCCGCCGAGTACGAGAGAAAAGATCAGGAGCATGCTGCCCTTCGTCTGGATACTCCCGTCTACGACCGTGATCATGCCCTGCAGCACCCCGGCCGTGCCGATAAAGATCGTCGCGACGCCGCAGCCCGCCATAAGCGCGTCCTGCAGATGCTGTTTCATTCCTTTGCGCAGCAGGATCCCGATAGCGCTGCCGGCGATGACACCGGCGGTATTGATCAACGTTCCCAGACCAAACATAGTGGCTTTCCTCTTTTCCGTGTGATGTCGTTCTGTCTCGTTTGTTTCCGCAACAAACCGTATATGAGTATAACACACGCTGCGCCGCGATTTCAATTAGCGCCGTCCGCAAACGAGGAAAAAACGAGGAAAAACGGATGCAAACATCACAATATGGGTTTTATGGGTGTCACAACATAAGTTTTCGCTTGGCGGAAGGGCGTATTCGTGGTACACTGATTTACGGTTGCGATCATATCAGGCGGCGGAGTATGCGGCTGTTGACCATGGGGCCGGGCAGGCCCCGCATCAGGAGAGACCATGTTATTGAAAATGACAGAGCGATGGAAGAGCAAAATAGCGTTACGGAGATGGTATGTATGCCGTTTCCTGGCCTCGTTTGCCTACAAAAAGGGGTTTGTGTCGCTGTTTCGCCACGGTCGGCTGAGCATGATGGCGGATCATGACAGGATTTTATACGACGCTGTGAATATTGATATCAACAATATCTGTAATCTTCGCTGCCGTTTCTGCTTCAACACTTTTGAAGACCGCCATTACCATATGACCAGAGAGATGTATGAGAGCGTGCTTCCGATTATACCGTTGGTGCGCGATATCACGCCGGAAGGAACCGGCGTCTATCTTTCCTGCCTTTATGAGCCGACGCTGTCGCGGGACTTCTTTGATTTTCTGGATATGCTTCCGCCGGAAGGGAGACGGAAGGTTTTCTTCACCTCGAATTTCAGCCGCACACTGGAAGAGGAGCAGATCAGGCGCATGCTGCGGGCCAATCTGCACCATATCAATATCTCGATCGAAACTCTGCGGGAGGAACGCTATCGCGAGATCTGTTCGTCCGTACACTTTGATAGTTTTATGGGGAATCTTCAGCTTCTGGCGAAGTTGTATCCCGAAGCGGCAGAACCGAAACCGCAGCTGCGCTTTATCACGATGGTGCTGAACTGCAATCGTGACGAGATCATTCCGATCATGAAATTTTGTTCGGAAGAGCTGCATGCCTATGAGCATGAGCTTAGGACGCCGTTTATCAGCACCTATGAAAATATGGAGTGGAATCGGGGACAGCTCATGAACGCGGAAGAGTGCCGCAGTTTTGAAGCGGAGCTGAAAGCGCTTGCGATCAGGTATGTGGCGTCGATCCATCCGAGAGCGGAACTGGTCACGGTGGAGGATGCGGAACGGGAAAGCGTTCGGGAGGCTGAGCCTGTGAAGACGGAATCGTCTCAGGGGCAGCCGGATGAACGGAGGGCACGGACGGATTCGGAGCTGGAAGAACTGCGTATCTGTCGGGAACGGGAATTTTTGTTTATGCGCATCTCTGCATCCGGCGTCTGCAGTATGAACATTACCGGAGAGACATTTCCGCTTCCGGACAGCCGGGATCCGGCGGCCTTTTACGGGGATATCCTGCTGCGTCAGTACAGACGCAGGGCGAGCGGGTTCGTGTGGACTGCCGCTCCGGCAGAGAAGCGGGTGCGGCGGATCGGCATGAAAGTCCGGCTGGAAGAGTTGAAAGCAAATGAAGTATATATCACGCTCAGGGGGATATGCCGGGTCAGATCCGCTGTTTTGGATCCGTATATGCTTACCGTTTCGGCTGTGGACGGAAACGGGCGGGCGAGCCGTTTCTTCACCGCAGAGAGAGCGGAACGGACTGAGGGAGGGCATGCGATTCGCTTTGAGACGTATCTGGATCGGAGACTGCTGCAGACATCTCCCGTCCGGTTCACTTTCTATCTGACTGCGCGGGAAACGCTGGAGGATGAACGGAGATACCGATATCCGTATGAGATTTACTGGCACTGAGGACTCTGGCCCGCATCATTTTCTGAAAGGCTTGAGGTGATCGACTGTGAGAAGACGGCGTATTGCATGGATGGCAGGCTGCTGAACCCCTGTCGTGTCGTGTTGATGAGGGAGGAATTGTCGTGCAGGAACTGATTCAGACGGAAATTGACGGTAAGAAGATACATTTTTTCAGAAGCGGAGAAGACGGCGCGCCTGTTGTTTACGCCAATATGTATGCGGAGACGGGGAAAGCGGTTTTGGAGCAGTGCGAACGGCTTGGCTGTAAGCCGTTCCACTTTGTTTCGATTACGAATATCCGCTGGGACGAGGAGCTTACCCCATGGGCGCACGAGCCGGTCGTTTCCAAAGACGACCATTTTACCGGCGGGGCGGATCGCTATATTCACTGTATGGAGCAACAGATTATTCCGTATATTGAAGATCAAATCAAACCGCCGTGCCGCCGTATCATAGCCGGATATTCGCTGGGCGGTCTGTTCGCGCTGTATGCGCCGTATGTGACAGAGGCGTTTTCCGCGATGGTATCAGCGTCCGGTTCGGTTTGGTATCCGGAATTCCTGTCCTATGTGAAATCACATCGTTTTCTGAACAAACCGGACGCGGTCTATCTTTCTCTCGGAGATCGGGAGAGCCGCGCCGGAAATCCCTATCTCAGACAGACGGAAAACTGTATGAGAGAATTGTATTCCGCCTATCAGGACGAGGCGATTTGCTCTGTATTTGAGCTGAATCCCGGCAATCATTACAAAGATGCGGATGATCGGCTGGCGAAGGGAATCGCATGGGTTCTGGAACAGTGCGGAACAAAGTGAAAAATGGATTTTTCTACTTGTCAGATACTGCAAGGTATGTTATGATAATACACGCTGGGGTTGGCGGTTAAAGCCCCGGAAATGATAATTGGCTCCATGGTCAAGCGGTTAAGACATCGCCCTTTCACGGCGGTAACACGGGTTCGATTCCCGTTGGAGTCACTGTGCCGATATGGCTCAATTGGCAGAGCAGCTGATTTGTAATCAGCAGGTTAACGGTTCGAGTCCGTTTATCGGCTTTGTGCCATGTGGGCATTGACCCTATAAGGGTTCACGGACCTTTAGCTCAGTTGGTTAGAGCAACCGGCTCATAACCGGTCGGTCCTGGGTTCGAGTCCCCGAAGGTCCATTTGAGTGATACAAGAAGCTGGCCCGATGGCTCAGTTGGTTAGAGCGCCGCCCTGTCACGGCGGAGGTCGTGGGTTCGAGTCCCATTCGGGTCGTTGGAGGCGTTATCTGCCGGCGTGGCGGAACTGGCAGACGCACAGGACTTAAAATCCTGCGGGACTAATCTCCCATACCGGTTCGATCCCGGTCGCCGGCATTTTAGGCAGATTGAGAGAATGCTGATATGGCATTCTCTTAATTTTATTTACGCGGGCAATGAGCCAGGCTGACAAGCCTGCCTGTCAATTTCGATGTCAATCGTATAGAGACGGCGCAAAATGGGAAACGATAACCGGGAGGCGTATTATGGTAAAACCGGAAAATGGACAGAGGATATCCAAGGCAGACACATATCTGAACTGTGCGGAAGTTTTTGCATACAGAAGCACCTGTATTAAGCGGAAGTACGGCGCGGTTATCGTGAAGGATGACGTGGTGATATCGACGGGCTACAACGGCTCGCCGCGGGGATTCGAGAATTGCTGCGATGCGGGGAAATGTCCGCGCATGGCGCTGGGGTTGCATCAGGGGGAAGGCTATGGCATGTGCCGGGCTATTCACGCCGAGGCGAACGCGCTGCTCAACTGTTCGAGACAGCAGACGATTGGCGCAGACCTTTACCTGACAGGTATTAACCCGGCGGACAACTCGATCCATGGCGCGAAACCCTGTCCGATCTGTGCGAGGACGATTATTCAGGCGGGCATCCGGAATGTCTGTCTGAGAGTTGGCGAAGGCGCGGACAATTATATCACCGTGCCGGCCAGGGAACTGGAGTGGGTGCAGGAGGCGGAGCAGAGCGCTGCGCAGGAGAGCGGGAGAAGAACGGAGCCTGTAGAGGCGCGGAGAGAATATCTGCATGTGGCGCAGCAGACAGAACCGGCGGCGGGCGCCGCGGAAGAACAGATGAATATGGCGGGGGCAGGGGCGACAGCTGTCGGAATGCGGAAAGAAACCGTCTGCAGGAAAGAATTTTCGGGCATCGGGCTGCGCGTACTGCTTGGCGGGATTGCGATCTATGGCGCGCAGATAGCGGCGCAGTATTTGCTGATGAATCTGCCGCTTCCCCAGGCATGGATTGAGAATATAAATTTCTGGCTGGCGTTCGGCATTGTTCTGCCGATGTATGTGATAGGATTCCCGATCGCATTTCTTATTATGAAAAGCGGCGGCGACAGGCGAACGATCGAAAAAAAGCACATGGGGCCGCTGCAGTTTTTGGTTGCGTTTCTGATCAGTTATGTGTTCCTGTGGGCGGGCAATCTGATCGGGTTAGTGGTGACTGCGGGCATCGGGACCCTGAAAGGGGCGCCGGTGAGCAACGATCTGAATATGCTGATCAGCGAGGTGGATATAAGACTCCTTGTGGTTTACGCGGTGCTGATCGGCCCGGTTTTTGAAGAGCTGTTTCTGCGCAAGATGCTCTGCGACAGGGTGATCAAGTACGGTCAGGGGACGGCGATCCTGCTGTCGGCGCTGCTGTTCGGACTTTTTCACGGCAACTTTAACCAGTTTTTCTACGCGTGTTTTATCGGCGGTTTTCTGGCCTTTATCTATGTGAAAACAGGAAATGTCAAGTATACGATCGGGATTCATATGATGATCAATTTTATAGGCAGCGTGCCGGGCGCACTGCTCTTGAAGAAGATTGATCTGCAGAATCTGTCGCTGGAGACATTGACGGGGCCGTCCATTATCCTGCTGGCGCTCTATATTCTGTTAATCTACGCGATCCTGATCGCCGGTTTCGTGCTGCTTATGATCAACCGTTCCAGACTGAAGACGGAGGCGGGCGAGATTACGCTGGAGAAGAAGGAGAGAACCCGGATCGTTTTCGGAAACGCCGGGATGATCCTGTGTATCGTCTGTTTCGGACTCATGATGCTCACGCAGGCGTTTCTGGGGTAGAAATGATTGTGGTTTTTATAGACTTGCATTCTTACAGCAGGCGCGATATAATAAAGGCACAAAAAAGGAACAGCCGCCCGCAAGGGTGGGCTGCCCCGCACATTGAGTAGAAAATCCACCCCGTTACCGGTCAAAGTTTAGGGGTGGTTTTTCTATGTAGACTTACTTACAAAACGTAAAAACGAATGTAAGCAACGCCAGAAGAAATATGCCAAAAGTCAGCATATCCTTGAAATCCAAGAGATTTCCCATAGGCATCACCTCCATTCTGCGAGAATGAAAGGTCAGCCCACCCTGCAACACGACTGCTCCTTGTTCAGAATATTATCACATATCTACCGCAATTTCAACTACAAGGTCAATTTATATGATGATAACAGCTTGATAGTGGCTTTAGAAAGGCTTTCCGGAAAAATGGAACAAAATGGGACAGAAAAAGCAGTTTGACAAAAAATAAGAAAGCCCAATTTTACGGGCTTTCTCGCAAAAAAATAAGCGTGCGTTAGAGGATTCGAACCCCCGACCTTTTGGTCCGTAGCCAAACGCTCTATCCAGCTGAGCTAAACGCACCCGCCGCCTTATCGGCAACAATGGTAATTATATAGAGTTTCCGTGCAAATGTCAAGTATTTGCGGGAATTTTTCGTGTGTGGGTCCACGTCGGCATTTTCGCGGTCAGATATACTCAAAGATTCCCTAGATGGCGTCGGAGATATTCATCACCACACCTCTCTGCCGACGGGTTTACCCCAATCGTATTCGCCGTCAAACGCCAGGCGGCCTTCAAATTCCGAGGCTCTTTCTTCCAGTGTTCTGTGTCGGAATGTCCTGGCTAAAGTGATGGTGCCGTTTGCTGCCGTCACCTCTACAATATCATTCAGGGTGAGACCGGCGCTTTGCAGAATTTCTTTTGACAGCCGTATTTCCCGACTGTTACCCCATTCTTTGATCTGAGCCTGCATGTTTTTCTCCTCAATGATAAAACATATATTTAGTATATACTGTGTCAGATATATTATCAACTGTCATTTCCCGCTTGACAAACTGTCCATACTGTATATAATGATATATAAACAGTATATACGATAGACCGCGGCGGACTGTGACGACAGTCTGCCGCGAGGAGGCCGGCCAATGAGAATCATTATATCCAATCAATCGGAGCTGCCGATTTATGCGCAGATCAGAGAGCAGCTCAAGGAACAGATCCTGAACGGGCAGATCGAGGAGGGCACTACGCTGCCGTCCATCAGGCAGCTCGCGAGGGAAGCGGGCGTCAGTGTGATCACCACCACCAGAGCGTACAGTGATCTGGAGGCGGAAGGGTTCATCGCCACCATGCAGGGCAAGGGCAGCGTGGTGCTGCCGAAAGACAACGGCGTGGTGCGGGAACAATATCTGAAGCGCATCGAGGAAGGGCTTGCAACTGTCATCGAGACGGCGCGCGTGATCGGACTGCCCGGGGAGAAACTGACGGAGATTTTTGAGAATCTGCTGCATGCTTCCGGGCTGAAATAACGTAGACGGAAACAGGCTGTACAGTGTGCGGCGGGGACATATGGGAAAGGAATGACGGTCTATGGAACTTTTGGAGGTACACGGCGTATCGAAGCGTTATCGGAATTTTCAGCTGGAAGATATCGATTTCGTGCTGCCGAAAGGCTATATTATGGGATATGTGGGGCGTAACGGCGCGGGCAAGAGCACCACGCTCAATCTGATCATGAGCCTGTGCAAATGTACGGCGGGCAGTATCCGGGTAGACGGGCTCTCCTGCGAAGAGGACGAGGCGCGCTACAAGGAGCAGATCGGCTACATCGGGGATGAATTTTACTATCCGGTGAACTTTACTCTCAGGGATATCAGACGGATCCTGCGCAATTTTTATCCGACTTTCGACGGGGACAGGTTTGATGCGCTGACCGCGCAGTGGCAGCTGCCGGAGAAGATGAAGTTCAAGGATTTCTCGCGGGGAATGCGGGTCAAGCTGATGTTCGCGTCGGTGCTTGCCAGGGAGACGAAACTGCTCATCCTGGACGAGGCGACCAACGGGCTGGATCCGGTGGCGCGGGCGGAAGTGCTGAAGCTCCTGCAGGACTACATCGCGGACGGGGAGCACAGCGTGCTTTTTTCCACGCACATATTAAGCGATCTGGAGCAGATCGCGGACTATATCTTCTTTATCGACGAGGGGCGGAAGGTGCTCTACGACGCCAAGGACGAGCTGCTGGAGAGTTACGTGCTGGTGAAGGGCGAGCGGCGGTCCGTGACGCCCGCTCTGGCGGAGGAGATGATCGGCGTCATCGATCAGGCCTACGGCTTCGAGGCGCTGATGGAGAGCAGCCGGGCGGAACTTCTGACGCGGGATTTCCTGTGCGAGAAGCCCACGATAGACGCGATCGTGCTCCACTATATTCAGGATAAGACGCAGAGCGGAAAGGAGAAGGCAGTATGAAAGCGTTGTATTTTACCAGAATCGATTATCTCAGCACCAGGGCGCAGATGAAGATTTTTCCGATTCTCGCGCTGTGTTTTGCGGCGCTGCTGATCGGGAAGAGCAGGGGAGCGGACGTCGGTTCGATTGTGATACTGGGGCTGATCTATATGCTGTTTGCCGCGGTCACGATTTCCACGACGCCCTTCGGGGCCGGACGCAGCATAGACGTCCGTTTCCTGATGACGCTGCCGGCGAATGCGGTGAGCAGGGTTGCCGGACGCTTCTTGTACGGGCTATCGCTGCTCGGCATATCGCTTGTGTTTGCGGCTGTGATCGCGGCGGTGTGCCGGAATCTTCTTGGGGTCGGCTTTGCCGCGGCGGATATGGCGCTCAGTCTGCTGGTGCTGGAGGCCGCGGTGATCCTCGTAGCGCTGGAATACACGGTCCTCTATCTGATCGGCGAGGTGCGGGGACCCTATGTGCTCAATATCATCAAGGTTGTTCCGGCCATGTGCTTTTTCTTTGGAGGAATGGAGGCGACCGAGGCGCTGCCGAGAGGGGCGGACGGAGCGCTCTTATTCTCCGGGGAGATCGTCGGGATCCTGCAGCGGACCGCGGGGTACGGCGCTCTGCTTTCGCTTATACTGCTCTGCGGGGCCGTTTGTCTGTGCGCGCGTGCGATGCGGCGGCGGGATTACTGATTTTGAAAAAAGGCGGAAAATTTTTCAGAAAATGAAACTTTTTCCGCCCTTGATTCGTGTTATAGGCAGAAGCGGATCGATACGCGATGAGACAGGGGACGGAAAGATGGAGCGGCAGCCCGAAGACAAGGAAAGGTGGAGCTATCTGACAGAAGAATATCGGACGATGCTGTATCGGATCGCTTTCTCCAATCTGCGAAACCGCGCGGACGCCGAGGATGCGGTGCAGGAGACTTTTCTGCGCTATCTCAGGTCGGAGAAGCCGATTGCGGACAGAGAGCATGAGAAGGCGTGGCTGATCCGCGCGCTCCTGCACGTGTGTACGGATATTCTGAAGAGCAGCTGGCGCCGCAGGACAGTGGCGCTCAACGAGGCCGTGACGGCAGGCGGCGGAGGCGTGTTTCTGCCTTATCAGGTGAAGGACGACGAGACGCTGGAGGCGGTGCTGAAGCTGCCGATCCACTATCGGAATCCAATCTATCTGTTTTACTATGAAGACTATTCCATACAGGAAATCGCAGAGATCCTGAACGAAAAGGAAGGGACCGTCAAGACGAGACTGCGGCGGGGCAGGGAGGCCGTGAAAAAGATGCTTACGGAAAGGAGGCCGTAACGTTATGAGCATACAGGAGGTTAAAGGAAAAGGAGGCATACCGGAGTACCCGAGCAGGAAACGCACGGGGCAGGCGGAAGGGTTTCAGGAGAGCCTGATGCAGAATCTTGCGTCTAAGCAGCGGCAGAGCGAAGAGGCGGGCGCCGTGCGGGCGGAAGGTCAGCTTGGCCGGAACGACAGGGAGACGAACGCGGCGCTTCTGGGCGTATTGTCGGGCGTCAGGGTAAGCGCGGCAATGCAGCGGGAGGCGGTGCAGCCCGCGGAGGTGAGGCATATGAGCTATGAGGAGAGCGACAATGTAGAGATCGCGGTGACGGAGGGCTATACGCTGAAGGGCAGAATGGACGGCGACCGGGTCTATGTGGAGGCGAAATACGAGGACGGCAGACTGGAAGCGTACCGCGTGGACACGTCCATGGTGAGTGTGGAGACGACGCATAGAATCGAGCGGTTCGCCCTGGAGACGGCGGACGGCGTGAACGGGTGACAAAAGGAGGAAGGGCAAGTGCTTGGACACGATATGTTCAGACAATTTTACGGCGCGGGTATGGCGTATAACAGTACCGCGCGGCAGTTAAAACAGTACAGCGAGACGGTGGCGCGCAGGGAGCGCCTGGGTCTGCCCGCGGACAGCGTGGACCCGGACAGTTTCGCTGCGAAGCTGCGTCAGGCGGACGAGTTCGAGAAGGCCGGAAAACCCTATGACGGGCCGACGGATTCCATCGGCATTATCCTGCGGGAGATGGGCGAGCCGCGGGAGGGCGAACAGTCCGTGACGAAGGAGGTGCGCCACAACGGAGTCCTGGTGTCCGTGACGAAGGACGCGGTGCGCGGCAATACCATCAGGATCAGCGCCTGTAACCCAAACGGCGACCTGATCTCTGTAAACACTTCCGTAGGGGTAGTGATTTTTGATCTGAACGATACGACCGGACTGATGAAATGTCTGGATATGTTTTCGCCCGAGGACATCAACGCGATTCTGCGCAAGATCACGGAGGTAAAGCAGGCGCGGGACGCGGAGAGAGAACTGGACAACGCCAAAAATGAACCGGTTAAGTCGGCGGAGGACGTCGAGGCCGCCGAGGACGGCCAAGAGCAGAACGAAGACGACGGGGATGACGAACAAAACATATAAGACGGCATAGAAAGAGCCTGGCCGTATCAAACAGTCAGGCTTTTACGATGGCGTACTCCAGCTCGAACGGATAGCCGTCCTTCTTGTTCTGCTCGGACAGGGTATCCGTCTCGACAACGAGAAAATCCGCTTCTTTCAGCACTTCTTTCATTTCGTCACGGACAGTACTGAAGTTTGACACATGGGTAGAGATTCTGCGGCAGGCGTAATCGCCCTGCGGAAGCGTGCGAAACAGTTCGGATTCTTCCGGGGACTGCGTACTCTGCGGCGCGCCGCCCGTGACTGTCAGGAACATATGACGGGTGTAGACGCCGTTTTGATATTCGTGCAGGATGCCGGAAGGGTAGGAGGCTGTGAGCCCGTGCTGCTGTGCGGTGACGAACAGCTTCAGAATATGCTGGCCGTAATATTTCGGCGTGTCCATCTCGTCCAGGGGCACGGTGAGCAGCCTGCGCGCGTCGATCACGCTGTGGTAGAAGCCGTCCGGCAGCAGGATGCCGCTTTTGCTCTCCGGAATTTTGGCAAGTCCCGTGGCCAGGCTGCCGATATTCTGCAGGGTTTCCTGCAGGGCGCCGAGACAGTTGTGGATCTCCAGGATCTTCTGTTCCGCGAGAATCTTGCCGTCGTAGAGCAGCTTCTGCAGATTGATCGAGCCGTTTTCGACATAGTTGTTTAAGTCTTTCAGGGGGATGCCCAGCTTGATGCACACGGTGATGGCGTCCAGCAGATAGAGCTGATCTTTCGTGTAGTAGCGGTAGTTTGTCTCCGTGTTGACGAAGGCGGGCTTCAGGATCCCGATCTGGTCGTAGTAGCGCAGAGATTTGATGCTGACGTTCTTCAGTTTTGAGACTTTCCCGATGGACATATACTGGCTCATGGGGCGGGCTCCTCTGCTGTTTCTGGTGGTTGCGTAAAGTCTATGACACAATATCTTGTGCCTGTAAAAGCAATAAGGCTGGTTAAAACTATCACCTATGGTAAGAGTTCGGTAACTCATATTTTGTCACAATTCCAGATCAAAAACAAGGCTTTCCGGGAAATTAGTGGCAACAAAAAATCCGCATACAAGATGCTGTATGCGCATTTTTATTAAATCCTCCCTTTAAGAAAAGAAAGGGGCGGCAGACAGACGCTGAAAACATTTCAGGCAGGAAACGGCGCGCTGTAAGACGGGCCGGAGAGCGCGGCAGAAAATGCAGCGTACCTAAAACGTACCGCTGTGGATATCTTCCAGATGCCGGGCCAGGCCGGACTGTTTGTCCGGGTACAGATGGGAGTAGGTCTGCAGGGTAGTCTCGATCTTCTCATGGCCGAGCCGTTCCGCAATCAGAAGCGGAGAATAGCCCAGCTCGATGAGGAGACTGGCGTGAGAATGTCTGAGATCGTGGAGCCGGATCGCCTTGACGCCGGCCGCTTTGACGCCGGCTTTCAACGCCTTGGTAAGCTGATATCTGCTTATGGCAAAAAGGCGTCCGCACGTCTCCGCCTGTCCGGCAGATGCGGAGATATAATTTCTGACGTCATGGCACAGGAAAGGCGGAAGCGTAACGGCTCTGACGCTTTTTGCCGTCTTGGGCGTGAGAAAAACATCCTGTCCGTGAATGCGGCAGTAATTGCGTGAGATGTGCATGAGTCCCCGATCAAAGTCGAAATCTTCCGCCGTCAGGGCCAGCAGTTCCCCGGAACGGATGCCCGTCCAGAAGAGGAGCTGAAATGCGGTGCGGAAAAGATGTTCCTGCACGTAGGAGAGGAATCTGCGAAATTCATCGATTGTCCAGAAGCCGATTGAAGAAGACTTCTTCTGCCCGATACTGCCGCACAGCGCCGCAGGATTGGAGGGCAGATCATAATAGCGCATGCCATAGTTGAAAATAGCCGAAAGCTGCACATGGATAGATTTCACATAGGCGCCGGAATAGGGACGCCCTTTTGCATCGTGATGGGCGAGCAGCTCGTTCTGCCAGAATCTTACGGTCGATACTTTGATTTCATTGACGGGGATTGCCTTGAAATAAGGAAGAATCTTGGTTTCGATCAGATAGCTTTTCGCATAGAGAGAAGTGGGTTTGCAGCGGTTCCTGCAATCGTCCAGATAGAGCTCTGCCAGCGTCTGGAAAGTCATGTCGCAGCGGCCTTCCCGCTGCATGAGAAATGTGGTTTCGTAGTTTCTGGCTTCTTTTTTGGAGGGAAATCCCTCTTTTTTCTTTCGTTTTCTTTTGCCTGTCCAATCCGTGTAATAGAAGCTGCAGTACCAGCTGTCACGGTTCTTGCATTTGTATACCGGCATAAAAAACACATCCTTTCTTTTTGCAACATTATACAAAAAAGAAAGGATGTGGAAAAGTACGTTTGCGGTACGTTTTGGTGTGTTTAGCCCATCGTCACTACGACGTCGTAGTGCGTTTTGCCCTTCTCATAGGGCACCACGCAGCCGGAGAGCGTTTTGCCGTCCACAGTGATGGACTTGACGCCCTTCTCCACGTTGTCGGGATTGACGACCTTGATATTGTAGGTGCCCTCGCGGAATTTCCTCGTCAGCTCGAAGTCGCCGAAGCCTTTCGGTACGCAGGGATCGATGCTCAGGCCCTTGTGCGTCGGATATACGCCCAGGATGTGCTGGGACACGTTGACGAAAGTCCAGGCCGCCGTGCCGGTGAGCCAGCTGTTCTTCGCCTCGCCGTGGAACTTCGCGTCGCGTCCGGCCACCATCTGAGAATATACGTAAGGCTCTGTCCTGTGAATCTCGCTGAACTCTTCCACATAGGCGGGGCATGTCTTCTGGTAGATCTCGAAGGCTCTGTCACCGCGGCCGATCACGGTCTCCGCGATGGAAACCCAGGGGTTGTTGTGACAGAAGATACCCGCGTTCTCCTTGTATCCCGGCGGGTAGGAAGAAATCTCGCCAAGTTCCAGATGGTACCTGGTGTAAGCGGGCTGCAGGATCATCACGCCGTACTTGGTGTCCAGCCGCTCCTTGACGGAATCGAGCGCCTTTTCGGCCAGTCCCTCCTTCACGCCGATGCCCGCCAGAGGGCAGAAGCCGTTGGATTCGATGTAGATCTGTCCTTCGTCGCACTCTTTAGAGCCGATCTTCTTGCCGTAAGCGTCGTAGGCGCGGACAAACCACTCGCCGTCCCAGCCGTCTTTTAAGACTGCGTCGTACATTTTCTGTACTTCGGCGCGGGCATAATCCGCTTCCGCCTGATCGCCCGTCAGCTCGCACAGCTGCGCGTACTCTTCACCGTACTTGACGAACATGCCGGCGATGAACACGGATTCTGCGACCGGCCCCTCGGATGGTCCGAAAGTCTGGAAGGATTCGCCGGGATGCTCCGAGAAGCAGTTCAGGTTCAGACAGTCGTTCCAGTCTGCGCGCCCGATCAGCGGCAGATTGTGAGGGCCCCTGTGGTTTACGATGTAGTCGAAAGAGCGCTTCAGGTGGTTCATCAGAGGCGCCGCCTTGTCCATGTCGTTGTCGAAAGGAACCGCTTCCGTCAGAATGGAGACGTCGCCGCTCTCGCGCACATAGGCGGAGGTGCCGGCGATCAGCCACAGCGGATCGTCGTTGAAGCCGCTGCCGATGTCGGAGTTGCCTTTCTTGGTGAGAGGCTGGTATTGATGGTAGGCGCTGCCGTCCTCGAACTGTGTGGAGGCGATGTCGATGATACGCTGTCTCGCACGGTCAGGGATCAGATGCACGAAACCCAGGAGATCCTGGCAGGAATCGCGGAAGCCCATGCCGCGGCCAATGCCCGATTCGTAGTAAGAGGCGGAGCGGGACATGTTGAAAGTCACCATGCACTGGTACTGGTTCCAGATATTCACCATGCGGTCCACTTTTTCATTGGAAGATTTTACCGTGTACTTGGACAGCAGTTCGTTCCAGTATGTATTTAACTCCGCGAAAGCCTTCTCCACGTCGGCGTCGGTCTGATACTTTGCCAGCATCGCGTTGGCCGGTTTCTTGTTGATGACGCCGGGAGCTTCCCACTTGTCGTCCTCGGGATTCTCGATGTAGCCCAGCACAAAGACGTAGGATTTCATCTCGCCGGGAGCGAGCGTCACGTTGATCTGATGGGAGGCGATGGGCGACCAGCCGCTGGCGATGGAATTCGTCGCCTGCCCTCTCTCCACGACCTCCGGATTCGCCGCATAGCGGTACGCGCCGAGGAAGGCGTCCCGGCTCGTGTCGAAACCGTCCACCGGGGTGTTGACGGAGTAGATCGCGTAGTGGTTGCGGCGCTCCCTGTACTCGGTCTTATGGTAGATGGTGGAGCCGATCACTTCCACTTCGCCGGTGCTCAGGTTGCGCTGGAAGTTGCGGGAATCGTCGTCCGCGTTCCAGAGGCACCACTCCACGTAGGAGAACAGGGATACCGTCTTGGCCGCGCCGCTCTTGTTGGTCAGCTTCACCTGGCTGATCTCGCAGTTGTCGTTCATGGGGACGAAGGTGAGTACGGAAGCCTGCAGTCCGCTTTTCTCGCCTGTGAAGCGGCTGTAGCCGATGCCGTGGCGGCACTCATAGGAGTCGAGCTCTGTCTGAGTGGGTTTCCAGCCGGGATTCCATACAGTGTTTCCTTCTTTAATATAGAAGTATTTGCCGTTGATATCGTTCGGGACGTCGTTGTAGCGGTAGCGGGTCATGCGCAGCAGCTTGGCGTCCTTGTAGAAAGTGTAGCCGCCGCAGGTGTTCGAGATCAGCGTGAAGAACTCGTTACAGCCCAGATAGTTGATCCACGGCAGGGGCGTCTTGGGGGTGGTGATGACATACTCGCGGTTGGCGTCATCAAAGTAACCGAATTTCATAGTCCTATTCTCCTTTGCTCATAAGATAATTGAAAAACAAAAACGACAGGTAAAGCGAAAACGATTAAGTGAAATGCAGAGTCATACGCTGTGAAGTCACGCATAATGATAATGCAATTATACAGAATAAAAGGCGCAAATGCAATGAAAAATACGGTAAAATCCAAAAAAATAACAAAGGCGCCGCGGATGTTTAGATAAATGTAAAATAATACGAAAACGTTTAAACGTATTGAGGCCAAAATATGAATAAACTGTAAATAAATTTGTAAGAAACAGTGAAAAAGGAGCGTTGCCTTCTGTGAAAATTAGACAAAAATAGATATTTTGAACAAAGAAAATGAAATTTTCCTTGCAAAAATATTGATTTTGATGTAGACTGAAAACACGAAAACGATTAAGAAGTGCGGACCGCTCTGCCTCTGTCGGTATAGCGGTCGAAGATGCAGGAATCAATCTAGGGGAGCTTACAGTACAATATGGTATCGATGAAGGATATTTCGTCGGCGTGTGGCGTTTCCGTTGCAACTGTAAGCAAAGCACTGAATAACCATGAAGACGTCGGAGCGGAGACGAAGAGGCGTATCCGTGAGGTTGCCAAGCAGATGGGGTACTTTCCCAACTCGGCGGCGAAGGCGCTGAAGACGAACCGAACGCAGAATCTGGGAGTGCTTTTTGAGGAAGACGACCACAGCGGCCTGACACATGACTATTTTGCGTGCGTGCTCGACAGCCTGAAGAGCGCTGCGGAGGAGAGGGGATATGATATCACCTTCATCAACAGCTGCCGCACCAGACCCAACAGGATGTCTTTTCTGGAACACTGCAGATACAGAGGTTTTGACGGCGTGATTATCGTGTGCGTCAATTTTCTGGATCCGGAGGTGCTGGAACTGGTCAACAGCGATATCCCTACGGTCACGATCGATCATCTGTTCAACAACACATGCGCGATCATGTCGGACAATGTGAAGGGGATGCGCGATCTGCTGCACTACATATACGACATGGGGCACCGCAGGATCGCCTATATCCACGGCACCGACTCTTCGGTTGCGCAGCGCAGGCTGGCTTCCTTTTATAAGACGGTGGCGGAGCTGGGGCTGGACATTCCGGACGAGTATATCCTGCCGGCGGCGTACCGCGATACGAAAGCGGCGTATGCCGCAACCGAGAAACTTCTTAATCTGAAGCAAAGACCAACCTGTATTCTGTATCCGGACGATTTCGCCTGCTATGGCGGAATCAACGCGATCAGCGAACGCGGGATGCGCGTGCCTGACGACGTCTCGGTGGCGGGCTTCGACGGGATCCGTATTGCGCGACATATCGAGCCCAAGCTGACGACGCTGAAACAGGACACGGAACTGCTCGGCAGACGGGCGGCGGAAAAGGTCATCAGCCTGATCGAACAGCCGAAGACGACGCTGATCGAACAGATCGTCGTCGAGGGAGAGGTTTACGTAGGCAATTCGGTTGGGAAGATTCAGCCAGAGCTCCCTTGATAAAGGGAGGATTTGCGAAGGCATTTATGCCGGGCAGCCGGCGTGAAAATAAATGCATGTAACTCATTACATTATTATTTTTCAAAGGGAGGATTTGAGTAATGAAAAAAAAGTTACTTAGCGTACTGCTCTCCTCGGCGATGCTTGCAAGCGTACTTGTAGGCTGCGGCGGCGGCGACGGAGCAGCTCAGGCACCCGCGGCAGACAACGCGGCGACGGAAGCGCCTGCGGCGGACGCAGAGACGGAAGCTCCTGCGGCAGATGCAGAGGCGGAGGCTCCTGCAGACGATGCGGCGGCGTCAGGCGACAAACTCTACGTTTATTCCTGGAACACGGAGCTGGGCGAGAGACTGGAGCTTGCGCTTAGTCTGGCGAACAGACAGGATCTCTGGGACAGAATCGAGTATGTAAACGTCGGCGACTCCGGTATCTACCAGGAGAGAATCGACCAGCTTCTTCAGGCGCCCGATGCAGAGGACTATCCTGACATCATCGCTTTCGAGGCGGCTTACATCATGAAGTACACCAACTCCGATCAGACCCTGCCGATCACGGATCTGGGCATCACGGATGCGGATCTTGCAGAAATGTATCCTTACACCCTGACGATCCCGACCGATAAGAGAAACGGTTCCATCAAGGGCCTTTCCTGGCAGGCTGCTCCCGGTGCGTTCATGTACAGAACCGACCTTGCAGAGAGCCTTCTGGGCGTAAAGAGCCCCGAGGAGATGCAGGCGAAGATCAGCACCTGGGATGATTTCGTAGCGACCGCTAAGGAGATCAAGGAGAAGTCCAACGGCGAGACCAAGATGCTCTCTTCCAACGGCGACCTCGCTGAGGTATTCCGTTCCAACATGTCCAATCCCTGGGTAGACGACAACGGCGTATTCCGTATGGATCCTATCATGGAACAGTATATGGACATGGTTAAGACTTTCGAGCAGGAAGATCTGAGCTGCCATACGACCACATGGTCTGACGAGTGGAACGCAGGCCCGTCCACGGACGCTGTATTCGGTTACTTCGGATGCACATGGTTCCTGCACTGGACGATCAAGGCTAACTGCGGCGGCGAGAAGCCGGGCGAGGGTACTTACGGCCTGTGGAATATGTGCCAGGGCCCGATGCCTTACTACTGGGGCGGCACATGGCTCGGCGCAACGGCTGGATGCTCTGATCCTGCAGCGGCAGGCGAGATCATGAAGATCCTTTGCTGCGATACGGATGTACTGACAGAGGTATCCCGTCAGACGCTTGACTACGTAAACAACAAGACGGCTATGAAGACTCTCTCCGACGCGGGCGAGGGCGCATACGACTTCTTGGGCGGTCAGGACTTCATCGCAGTATTCGCTCCTCTGGCTGAGGATGTAGACGTATCCTTCATGAGCGCTTACGACCAGACGATCAACGATCTGCTTGGTACGCAGATCACCGAGTACTCCCTTGGCAACAAGGACAAGGAGACGGCTATCGCAGACTTCAAGGCTGCTGTAGCGGAGGCTTATCCGAGCCTGACGATCGAGTAATCGACAGTGAGAAGCAATCAATAAGCAATGACAATTCTGTACCGGCTGGCTACAGCCGGTACAGATTATCATATTACTCCGCGGTGACGTGGTCGTTTGAGGATGTTCTGCGGAGCATTCTCAAATGCCTGCGGCGCGGTCTGCGGCAGAAGCCGGGCAACCGGCGCAAAAAATAAAGAGAGAAGGATGTGGAGAGATGGCGAAAAGTAACACTAGCAAGCACAAGACAGTCGAATACGGCCGCTACGGATACTATTTCATAGCACCGTTTTTTATTGTCTTTGCGATTTTCCAGTTGTGGCCGCTGATCTATACGATCGGTCTGGCATTCTGCGAAAATTACTACGACACCATGTGGAACGCGGAAGTCGGACCGTATTTTAACGGTCTTGCGAACTTTGCAACGATTTTCAAGAGTACCGAAGGTACATACTTCGATACCTACACGTTCCGCGCGCTGGGCAACACGCTGATCATGTGGTTCATGAATTTCGCGCCGCAGATTCTGCTGGCCCTGCTTCTGGCGGTGTGGTTCACCGACACGCGGGTGAAGATCAAGGCGCAGGGCGCGTACAAGGTTCTGGTTTTCATGCCGAACATCATCACGGCGGCGACGATCTCCGTCCTGTTCTATAAACTGTTCGATTACCCGAACGGCCCGATCAACCAGCTTTTGGTCAATGCGGGCATCTGGGAGCAGCCCTATCAGTTCCTGGCAACCAAGTGGGCGACGAGAAGTATCATTTCCTTCATCAACTTCTGGATGTGGTACGGCAATACGATGATCGTCCTGACGGCAGGCGTGCTGGGCATCAGCCCCTCCCTGTTCGAGGCGGCCAGAGTGGACGGCGCTACGAGCTGGGAAATCTTTAAGAATGTGACGCTTCCTCTGCTTCGTCCGATCATGCTGTTTACGCTGGTAAACTCCGCGATCGGCGGCCTGCAGATGTACGATATCCCGAAACTGCTCACCACGAGCGGACGCGGCGACCCGGACTTTACGACGAGAACGATCACAATGTATATCCGAGAACTGGCGTTCACGGGAGCCAGACAGATGGGCAAGGCCGGCGCGGCTTCCCTCGTACTGTTTGTGGTAACCTTGTTCTTCTCGCTCGTCCTGTTCTATATCATGCGTGATAAGGACGCGATCAAGGAGAAGAAAGCCATCAAGGCGGCACAGAAGGCAAGAAAGGGGGCTAACTGATATGAATAAAGAAAAAGACGGCGGACTGCATGCAAGTATTATGATCCAGCAGATCATCCGCAACGCGATCTGCATTTTCCTCTGCCTTTTGAGTTTGATCCCTTTCTGGATTATGATCGTCAACGCGACGAGAACCAGTGTGGCGATCCAGTCGAGCTTCTCGATGATTCCGTCCACACACTTTATGGAGAACTGGAACAATCTGTTAAAGCAGGCGGCTACACAGGCTTCCCTGTGGAGATATATGGGCAACAGCCTGCTCATCGCGGTAAGCTCTACGGTGCTGTCGGTGTATTTCTCGACGATGACGGCTTACGGCGTGACGGCCTATAAGTTTAAGGGAGCGAACTTCGCGTGGGCGTTCATTATGGCGATCATGATGATCCCGGTACAGGTATCCTCGATCGGTTTCTTCCGCTTCATGTATGCGATCGGCTGGGGCAACAACTATCTGCCGCTGATCATTCCGGCGATCGCAGCTCCGGCGACGGTATTCTTTATGAGACAGTACATGATCAGCGCGCTGCCGCTGGAGATTCTGGATTCCGCGAGAATCGACGGCTCGGGCGAGTTCAGGACGTTCAACACGATCGCGATGCCGCTGATGAAGCCCGCGGTGGCGACACAGTGCATCTTCGCATTCATCGGCTCATGGAACAACTTCTATACGCCTTCCATGCTGCTGACGTCTCAGGTGAAGTTCACGCTGCCGATGTTCGTACAGCAGATGCGGGGCGAGCGTTTCCGTTCCGACCACGGTATGATTTATGCGGGTCTGGCGGTGACGATCATGCCGATCTTCATCGTATACTTCATTCTCTCGAAGTACATCATTGCCGGCGTGGCTCTGGGCGGCGTGAAGGAGTAAGATACGGATTTGGCAGGATAAGAGATGAGATGATGGGACAGCCGGTTTCGCCGGCTGTCTTTTTTATATAATAGGAAATTAGCGAAGCGCGTTTCATCTCGTCAGTGGTCAAAAGAAAAAATATATGTTATGATAGGGCAGAGGAGCGCCGGAGAAACGCTCCGGAACGGAGTTTGTCATGAAACCATGGGTGATTTACGACGGAAACCGGGTGACGTACTACGACGGACTGTGTAAGCTGTGCGAGTATGCCGGAAAAGATGCGCGCTGGCGCGACGAGCTGTGGGGCTGTATGCTCGAGGATCAGGAACTGATGGCGGAGTTCGCCGATTATCTGCGCTGCCATGCCTTTCCGGACAGGGTGAAGGCCGGCGGCTATTCCATGACGGATCTGTATGTACAGCAGATAGACAGCTACAACATCCGGCAGGACGCCGGCAAGAATACGGCGGCATGTAATAAGGAAGAGATGGTGCTTGAGGCTTTTGCCGCCATGGCGAAGCTGCGTAAGAAGTCCGGGCAGCCGTCGCGCAGATGGCAGGACGGCTTCGGCATGGATCGGATGTAGCGGCGTGATACGGAGAACGAGATGAGCAGAGAAGAGTTTATTGAGAGACTGCAGCGCGCTCTCGCGGGAGGTCTGGGCAGCGGACTGGTTGCGGAGAACGTGCGGTACTATCGGGAATATATCGATTCTGAGATCAGAAAAGGGAGAAGCGAGGCGGAGGTGCTGGCGTCGCTGGGCGACCCGCGCCTGCTGGCGAAGAGCATCATCGAGGCGAATAAGCACGCGGGAGCAAGCTACGGATCCAATCGGGAGTACGATGAGGAAGTGTTCGGCGACACGGTGGAGTATGATGCGGAGGATCGCCGGTCGGACGGGCATGTCGTGATGCTGCCGGGCTGGCTGATCATGCTGATCGTCACGGTGATCGTTGTGGTGCTGATCGGGCTGGCCACCGCTCTTTTCAGTTTCTTTGCGCCCGTGATCATCGCGGTGCTGGCGGTGATCCTGCTTGTCAAACTTTTTCAGAGCCGGTAGCTTCCGGCTGTCTGCGCAGACGGGATAAAACACGCTCTGCGAGTTTCGCTCATTGCCGGTGCAAACAGAAACGGACGCTTTGCAGCGTCCGTTTGAGGGGAGTATATAAATATTATATAAGGGTCCGTAAATAGAAAGTGAAGGGTTTTTCTATTTACAAATTATATTATATACATTCCTGTCGAAAACGCAACTGGAAATAGTACTAAAGTCCTACGCTATATTTTGGTACTTTTATATAAAAATCTAGTACTAAAGAACTATATGACGTCTGAATATTCTATCTGTTATCATGTCATACTATTTCTGTAACAAAAAACCAAGCAGGAGGTATTGAGATGTCTAAGAATGATTATAACCAGAATTCACAGAGCGACAACAAGCAGCAGGACAAGGCGGGCAGCCAGAGCCAGAACAGTCAGAAGAACAGTTCCGGATCCAAGAACAGCTCCGGCAGCAGCACGCAGGACAACCAGAAGAACAGCAACTACTAAGATGTCCATGAGTCATTGATCAGCGGCGAAGTCAGGGAGCGGTACTGTCATCAGGCAGTACCGCTTTTCGTATTGTTATTTTGGAGACTTTGGTATACAATGTCTAGTGTGGCGCGAAGCGCGGACGAAAGTCTACGGCGCTGTCCGCAGGAGGCGGGAGCGCAATATCACAGGCGCCGCAGACGGAGAAGATTATGAAAAAAATTCGATTGGCAGTCATCCTGTGCGCCCTGACGCTGTCGGCAGCCGGCTGCGGCGCTCAGGAGAGCGGTGAGAAAGGCGCGGAAAGTACGACGGACGCGGCCGCACAGTACGGTGAGGGCGATACGCTGAAACAGGCAGGGTTGGGAGCCATGGCGATCCTGTATGACGATTCTGTCTGGACCTACGATGAGACGCAGGGAAGCGATTCGAGTATGGCTTTCACGATGGAGGACGGTTCGCTGCTGGGGCTGTCCTGCTCGAAGGAGTCTTTCTATCAGCATCCGCTGGATATGATTCAGATTTCCTCGCAGCTCAACACGGCTTACGAGAACTTCGAGGAGATCGAGGCACCCACGCCCGTTACGGTGCAGGGCGAGGAATGGTACGAGTGGATTTACCAATATGAGGAAAACGGTGTGGAGACGGTGGCGCTGCAGCGCTTTTACGGCAAGAACTATTATGCTTACACCATGTCCTATATCGCCGAGAAACAGGCTTACGAGGCGGACAGGACCGAGGCGCTGAAGGTGATGAATTCTGCGGTGATGAGCGTGCCCGGCAATGACGAGGGCGAACAGAAAGCGGCCGGGTTCCTTGTGGGTGAGTGGAATCTGGGCGAGTCGGGTTATCTGGTCTTAAATGAGGATGGCACCTACGCCTGGTACATGGATGAAAGCAAGGATGAGAAGAACGTGCACAAGGGCACCTATGCCGGCGACGTGTCGAATGAGGCCCTGGGCTTCACGGAGGGGGAGGGCGTCTATCTGGTGCTTTTCCCGGAGGTACTCTACACGGACGGCAAGGAGGGCCAAACCGCCAGCGCGAAGTACGACTACGCCATTTCGCTGGAGCAGCAGGCGGACGGTTCTTATCAGATGATCAACACCTCCACGTTTGCCATGTATGCCATGACAAAGCAGCAGTAGCGGGGACAGTATGGAGAGATTGGAGTATATCGTTCCGTGCCATTTCGGCCTGGAATCGGTCTTAAAAAGAGAAGTGACGGATCTTGGCTGTGAGATCGTGTCCGTGGAGGACGGCCGGGTTACTTTTGCGGGGACCGCGGCGGACATGTGCCGCGCCAATATTTTTCTGCGCACCGCGGAGCGCGTGCTGCTGAAGGTGGGCAGTTTTCATGCGGAGACCTTTGAGGAACTTTTCCAGGGTACCAAGGCGCTGCCTTGGGGCGAATATCTGCCGAAAGACGCGAAATTCTGGGTGGCGAAGGCGGCGAGCGTCAAGAGCAGGCTGTTCAGTCCGTCCGACATCCAGTCGGTGATGAAACGGGCCATGGTGGAGAGCATGAAGCGAACCTATCCTGCCGACTGGTTCTCGGAGAGCGGCGACGCATATCCGGTCCGCGTCTTTCTGATGAAGGACGAGGTGACGGTCGGGCTGGATACCACGGGCGAATCGCTGCATAAGCGCGGTTACAGAAAGCTGACGGCCAAGGCGCCTATCGCGGAAAATCTGGCTGCGGCGCTGATTATGCTGACCCCGTGGCGGGGCGACAGGATTCTGGTAGATCCGTTTTGCGGCTGCGGGACGATCCCGATTGAGGCGGCACTGATGGCGGCGCATATCGCGCCGGGTATGAACCGGAATTTTACGGCGGAAAACTGGACGCATCTCGCGGACAGAAAGAGCTGGTACCGCGCTGTGGACGAGGCGGAATCGCTGATTGACAGGCAGGCGGACACGGATATCCAAGGCTACGATATTGACGAGAAAATTGTGGCGGCGGCCAGGGAGAACGCAAAGCTGGCGGGCGTGGATCACATGATTCATTTCCAGCAGCGCGACGTCGCCGCGCTGAGCCATCCCAGAAAATACGGATTCCTTATCACCAATCCGCCCTACGGAGAGCGGATCGAGGAGAAGCGGAATCTGGCGGGACTCTACGGGATCCTCGGCGAGCGGTACAGGCAGCTGGACAGCTGGTCGCTGTATCTGATCACGGCCTATGAGCAGGCGGAACAGGCGATCGGCAGGAAAGCGGACAGGAACCGCAAGATTTATAACGGTATGATGAAAACCTATTTTTATCAGTTTATGGGACCGAAACCGGGCGGGAGCAGGAGATAAATGACGCGGCAGAATAAGTTCATGGTGAGAATGGCGGTATACTGCGCAGTCTTCGTGGCGACGGCCATGGCGGCGATGCTGTATTACAGCGCCAATAAGATCATTGTGGTGGCGGATGTGGCGCAGGACGAGGTGGCGCAGTCGTCTTCCGGCGACACACAGGCGGCTGTGGAGGATAAAAACCACATAGAGATTGACCGAGAGAGTCAAAATACAAATTATTTTTGTATCCCGCTGCCGGAAACGGTGCGCGCCGAGGAAGTGACGGTAGAAAACCATTACATGGACCGGGAACTCTGGGTCAGCATCACGCCGAAAGATATGGAAGGAATCGCCGATTTCTATGAGAACAGCGGCGTTTACGGCAACTGTGAGAGCGTGCGGGACGGGCACTACGATGTGGAAAAGCAGAGAGTCTGTCTGCGCTTCAAGCTGAACGGCGTGTACGAATATCACAGTATCTTCGAGGACAACACGCTGTATGTGGAGTTTATGGCGCCCAAGGAGGCTTACGATAAGATCATTGTGATCGATCCGGCATACGGGCTGGAGGACACGGGCGTCGCTACGCCGGAGATCAGCGCCAAGGAGATCACGCTGGAGATCGCCAAAGCGCTCAAGGCGAAGCTGGACGAAACGGATATCAAGGTGTATTATACAAGAATGGATGACAGCAACCCGGATGCGGAGAGCCGCGTGCGCCTTGCGGCGGAGACCAAGGCGGATATGCTGATACGCATTGAGGTAAACGGCGCGGAGGACAGTAAGCGGTACGGTACGGAGTCGGTTTACAACAGCAGATTCTTCATTCCGGGCTTTGGCAGCGTAGAGCTGGCCGATCTGATGGAGCGCGAGGTCGTAACCGCCATCAGCGGCAAGGCGAACGGGCTGCTGGAAGCGGACGAGGACGACGAGGTCATCTGCGCGGCTACGGTTCCCGCCGCCGCGATCAGAGTCGGCTATCTGACCAACGGGCAGGAGGCGATCCTGCTGCAGCGCGAGGACTACATCCAGCGCATTGCGGAGGGCATCTATCAGACGGTCGTGAAGGCCTATGAGCAGTAGGGATATGGCGGCACGGAAGTGACAGAGAGCCGCGGACGGAGAACAGGGAAAAGCGAAACGAGGCGGCAGACTGCCGGAGAGCGGAGACGGACATGAAAGGTACGATCATATTTGCCACGGGCAATGCGGGCAAGATGCGGGAGATCAGAGAGATACTGGGCGATACTGGCCTGAAAATTCTCTCCATGAAAGAGGCGGGCGCGGAGACGGATATTGTGGAGGACGGAGACAGCTTTGAGGCAAACGCCATGATCAAGGCGAAGGCCGTGGCGCGGACGCTGGCGGAGCGAAACGATCCGGCCTGCGGAGACGTGATCGTGATGGCGGACGACTCCGGGCTGGAGATCGACGCGCTGGGCGGGGAGCCGGGAATCTATTCCGCCCGCTACATGGGGGAAGATACGCCCTACAGCGTCAAGAGCGGCAGCCTGATCGAACGGCTTGCCGGCGTGCCGGATGAGCGGCGGACGGCTAGGTTTGTGTGCGCCATCGCAGCGGTGCTTCCGTCGGGAGACACAGTCGTCACCCGGGGCGTGGTCGAGGGCAGGATCGGCTATGAGGAACTGGGCGACAACGGCTTCGGCTACGATCCGATTTTCTATGTGCCGGAATACGGCTGCACGACGGCACAGCTCACCGAGGAAGAAAAAAACAGGATCAGCCACCGCGGCAGGGCGCTGCGGGCGATGAGAGAGGAACTGAAGAAAAGGATAGAGTGATATGATGAAGATACTGGTCGTGAGCGATACGCATCGCAACAATACCAATCTGCTGAAACTTCTTGAAAAGGCAGGGCCTGTCGATATGCTGGTTCACTGCGGGGACGTGGAGGGGAGCGAACTCGTCATCAGCGAGGCGGCGGGCTGCCCGGTGGAGATGGTGCAGGGCAACAATGATTTTTTCTCCGAGCTGCCAAAGGAGAAGGAATTTATGATCGGGCGCTATCGGGTATGGCTGACCCACGGGCACAACTATTACATTTCCATGAATACCGAGATGATCAAGCAGGAGGCCCGCGACAGAGAGGCGGATATCGTCATGTGCGGACACACGCACAAGCCCATGGTGGATATAGGGAGTGATCTGACTCTGATCAATCCGGGCAGCATCAGTTATCCCAGACAGGAGAACCGCAGGCCCAGCTATATCCTGATGGAGCTGGACCGGGACGGAGAGGCGCACTACACGGTAAATTATCTGTGAAAATGTCGGAGGATCGCCCTTGACAGCGGAAAAAGGATATTATATAATGAGACTTGCGTTGCGGATGGGATGGCACAGAAGCTGATTGCGGGGTGTGGCTCAGCTTGGCTAGAGCGCCTGGTTTGGGACCAGGAGGCCGCAGGTTCGAATCCTGTCACCCCGACGCATTTTGTACCATATGCGGGTGTAGTTCAATGGTAGAACACCAGCCTTCCAAGCTGGATACGTGGGTTCGATTCCCATCACCCGCTTTTTGTGTGCGCAGCGCACAGGTCTGCGCAGCAGACACCGGCGAAGCCGGAAAAGCGGGTGATCGCACCCCATGCTCTGTTCATTTTAGTGGGAAACCCTGAGTTTATCGGGCTTCCCGCTATTTTTGTTTCGGCGCAGAGGTTTTAACCGCTTTTAACCGTTTGCGGCGGGGCGATCTTTTAGAATTTATGCAGAGATTCCGATCATCGCTTTCCTGCGGGAATACGAACCGCCGCTGTGTTTTGTGACTTGCCCGAAAGCTGTATGCGTGGCAAGATAGCTGTGGTCTTCATACTTTATAGAAGGCAGAAATAGGAAACCGATGAAAAAGAAAATTCTGGCACTGATACTGGCGGCGGCAACCGCACTGATGTCTGCCGGCTGCGGCAATACGGCAGGAGAAGGAAGCGGAAACCGCGAAACCGAAACTGCAGATTGGCTGACGGCGCACGGGATCACCGTTACGCCACAGGGCGACTGTACGGTACAGTTTTACGGGTATCAGGATGATGTGAGCAATCCGTCGGGCGATTTCCCCGCTAAAGTCAGTGCCGTCATCTCAGAGACAACGGAAGGGGCGGACAGATGAAGGGTGTTGAGTCAGGTCGGCGGAACAAATTTGATTGGGACAATATTTTGTTTGACCGCAAGGCACTGTTTTGGCTGCTTTTTCCAATCATCATAGAGCAGTTTTTGAACTCCTTTATGGGAATGGTGGATACGATGATGGTTTCAACCGTTGGAAGTGCGGCAATATCGGCGGTGTCGCTTGTAGATTCGATCAATAACCTCGTCATACAGATATTTTCAGCAATGGCATCCGGAGCAACAATCGTCTGCTCACAGTATATCGGCAGCGGAAACAAAAAAGAAAGTAACAGGGCGGCAGAACAGGTTGTGTTTACGGTATTTGTTATTTCACTCTCAATAGCGGCGCTTTGTCTTTTGGGCGGAGAGCGGCTCTTAGGGCTGGTATTCGGAACAGTTGAAGACTCCGTCATGGAAAACTCCGTGGTTTATTTTATGATAACGGTTATTTCCTATCCGTTTTTGGCATTGTTCAGTGCGGGGGGCATTTTACAGAGCATCTGGCAACTCAAAGTTCCCGACGAAAGTATCCGTTGTTTCAAATATCATAAATGTTGCAGGAAACGTATTGTTTATCTATGGCTTTAAGTGGGGCGTGGCGGGGGCTGCTTATGCAACCCTCTTATCAAGAATTTTCTGCGCAGTTGTGATTTTTTGCTGTTTAAGAAAGCCAAGACAGACAATTGTAGTAAAAGACTATTTAAAAATTCGCCCTGATATACCGCTGATATTAGCGATCATGGCGATAGGCGTTCCGTCGGGAATCGAAAACGGAATGTTTCAGTTTGGAAAGCTGGCCGTTCAGTCTACAGTTTCGACAATGGGGACGATAGCAATGTCAGCGCAGACAGGAAAGAAGAGGCAAAATATTATATCGTAAAGCTAATGCGCATAGCGGGGATTGGAACATTAATATCATGCCTTTTGGTACTCGCAATCACAAAGCCTGTAACATGGCTTGCCGACATGGAGGCTGCGGCAGCGCAAATGTGTTTTGAGTTGGTTGTCGCAATGACGATTATAAAACCATTGGTGTGGGTAGGCGCATTTGGACTTCCATATGGACTTCGGGCGGCAGGCGACGTGAAATTTTCGATGATTGTTTCTGTCTGTATCATGTGGGGTTGCCGCGTGGCACTCGGCATT